>CAZDXQ010000007.1:0-120303 GCA_964509545.1 uncultured Burkholderiaceae bacterium
GCTTCAACGCCGGCGACGGCCGCTGCCCGACCTGCGGCGGCAACGGCTTCGAGCATGTCGAGATGCAGTTCCTCTCGGACGTCTACCTGCGCTGCCCCGACTGTGACGGCAAACGGTTCCGGCCGGAGGTGCTCGAGGTGCAGATCGAGCGCGGCGGACTGAAGCTGTCGGTGGCCGACGTGCTCGACCTCACGGTCAGCGAGGCGGTGCAGTACTTCGGCAGCCAGCCCGAGGTGATCCGCGCGCTGCAGCCGCTGGCCGAGGTCGGGCTGGAATACGTCAGGCTCGGCCAACCGGTGCCCACACTGTCCGGCGGCGAGGCGCAGCGGCTGAAGATCGCCGGCTTCCTGGCCGAGGCGGCGAAGATCGGCATCAGCGATGCGCCGATCGGCGGCAAGCTCGCCCGCAAGGGTTCGCTGCTGCTGTTCGACGAGCCGACCACCGGCCTGCACTTCGACGACGTCTCAAGGCTGATGCGCGCGCTGCGCAAGCTGCTCGCCGCAGGCCATTCGCTGGTGATCATCGAGCACAACCTCGACGTGATCCGCTCGGCCGACTGGATCATCGACCTCGGCCCGGAGGGCGGTGATGCGGGCGGCGAGGTCGTCGTCGCCGGCACTCCGCGCGAGGTGATGGCGCACCCGATCTCGCACACCGGCAAGGCGCTGGCCGAGTACGAGAAGAAATTGGGGTCAGATTCGAATTTCGGCGCGGAGAAATATGAACCTGACCCCGATTTCGTGGCGGAGCCGGCGGGACGGTATCTGGCGGCTGTGCGGCACGACAACGCGATCGCGATCAAGCATGCGCGCGAGCACAACCTCAAGGGCATCGACGTCTCGATCCCGCGCGATACCTTCACGGTGATCACCGGCGTCTCTGGCAGCGGCAAGTCGACACTGGCCTTCGATATCCTGTTCAACGAGGGGCAGCGGCGTTATCTGGAATCGCTGAACGCCTACGCGCGCTCGATCGTGCAGCCAGCCGGCAAGCCGGACGTCGATGCGATCTACGGCATCCCGCCCACCGTCGCCATCGAGCAGCGCACCTCGCGCGGCGGCCGCAAGTCGACCGTGGCGACGATGACCGAGATCTACCACTTTCTGCGCCTGCTCTACATGAAGCTCGGCGTTCAGCACTGCCCGGATTGCAGGGTGCCGGTCCAACCGCAGAGCTTCGATTCGATCGCCGCGAGCATCCTGCGCGAGTTCCGCGGCCGCCACGTCGGCCTGATGGCGCCGCTGGTGGTCAATCGCAAGGGCCTGTACACGGACCTGGCGCGCTGGGCGAAGAAGAAGGGGTATTCGCATCTGCGCGTCGACGGCGAGTTCATCCCGACCACGAAGTGGCCGCGGCTGGATCGATTCAAGGAGCACACGATCGAACTGCCTGTCGGCGACCTCGTCGTCTACAGCAACGAGGAAGCGCAGTTGCGTTGCCTGCTGCAGGCCGCGCTGGAGCACGGCCACGGCGTGGTCGGCGTGCTGTCGCCGCTCGATCGCCTAAAGGACGCGCTGGCGCGCGGCGAAACAGCGCGCGACCTCGATTCGCGCGTGTATTCGACCAAGCGCGCCTGCCCGTCGTGCGGCGCGTCGTTCCCCGAGCCTGATCCGCGAATGTTCTCGTACAACAGCAAGCACGGCTGGTGCACCGGGTGCTACGGCACCGGGCTGAAACTGCAGGGTTTCGACGAGCAGCAGACCGGCGAGGAGGTGTGGTGGAACGCCTGGTACGAGGGCGAGACGCCGCCCTGCCCCACCTGCGACGGCCAGCGACTGAACCGCACCGCGCTGGCAGTGCAGTGGCAGGGCCGCTCGATCGCGCAGCTGGCCGCCGGCAGCGTGCGCGAGGCGCGGAGGCTTTTCGGCGCGCTGAAGCTCGAAGGCCGCGACGGCGAGATCGCCCGCGACGTGCTGGCCGAGATCCGGGCGCGGCTCGACTTCCTGGAGCAGGTCGGTCTTGGCTACCTTGCGCTCGACCGCGCCGCGCCGACGCTGTCCGGCGGCGAGGCGCAGCGCATCCGGCTGGCCGCGCAGCTCGGTTCCAACCTGCAGGGCGTGTGCTACGTGCTCGACGAGCCGACCATCGGCCTGCACCCGCGCGACAACCGCATCCTGCTCGACGCGCTCGGCAAACTGCGTGGCCGAGGCAACACGCTGGTGGTGGTGGAGCACGACGAGGACACGATCCGCCGTGCCGAGCACGTGATCGACATCGGCCCCGGCGCCGGCGTGCGCGGTGGCCGCGTGATCGCGCAGGGCACGGTGGCCGACGTGATGGCCGAGAGCGAGTCGATCACCGGCCGCTACCTGAAGTCGCCGCTGCGGCATCCGGCCGAACCGCGGCGCCCGGTCGCCAACGGGTCACCGCGCCTCATCCTGCGCGGCGCGACGCTGCACAACCTGCGCGAGGCGGGCGCCGAGATCCCGCTCGGCCGGCTGACCGTGGTCACCGGCGTTTCCGGCAGCGGCAAATCGACGCTCGCGCGCGACGTGCTGCTCTCCAACCTGCAGCGCGCGGTCAGCGTCGACCCGCGCAAGAAGAAGTTCGCGGGTCCGTGGACCGGCTGCTCGGCGATCTTCGGCCACGAACTGATCGATCGCGTGCTCGAAGTCGACCAGACGCCGATCGGCAAGACGCCGCGCTCGTGCCCGGCGACTTACGTCGGCTTCTGGGACGCGATCAGGAGGCTGTTCGCTGATACCGCCGAGGCGCGAATGCGCGGCTACGGCGCCTCGCGCTTCTCGTTCAACACCACCGGCGGCCGCTGCGAAGCCTGCGAGGGCCAGGGCCTGCGCACGATCGAGATGAACTTCCTGCCCGACGTGAAGGTGCTGTGCGATGTCTGCCGCGGCGGCCGCTTCAACCGCGAGACGCTCGGCATTCACCTGCGCGGAAAATCGGCCGGCGACCTGCTGGCGATGGAGATCGACGACGCGGTCGAATTCTTCGGCGCGCACCCGTCGATCCTTCGGCCGCTGCAGCTGCTGCAGGACGTCGGCCTCGGCTATCTGACGCTCGGCCAGCCGTCGCCGACGCTGTCGGGCGGCGAGGCGCAGCGAATCAAGCTGGTCACCGAACTCGCCAAGGCGGCGAGTTCGGTGACCATCCCGGCCGCAAGCGCCGGGATCCATTCGACACAACTGGCAAAGGTGCGGATGGACGAGGGGCTGGTCCGCACCGGCCGCGCCTACAAACCCTTGCAGACGCTATACGTGCTCGACGAGCCGACGGTGGGCCTGTCGATGCACGACGTCGAGAAGCTGCTGCGCGTTCTGCACCGTCTGGTCGACGCCGGCAACACGGTGGTCGTGATCGAGCACAACCTCGACGTGATCGCCGAAGCCGACTGGGTGATCGACCTCGGCCCCGAGGGCGGCGACGGCGGCGGGCAGGTGGTGGCGCAGTGTCCGCCGCAGGAACTGGCGCAGCGCGACACGCATACCGGCCGCGCGCTGCGCGGCTTCGGCGCAGGCCGGGCGTAACGGGGAAGACGCCGGGGAATTTCATCCCGGCTGAAAGAAACTCGCGAGTTTTTCGACCACGGGCAAAACCCCCGTCCAGACGGAAAACCCGGACCGTGACCGCGACTCTCATCACACGGGATCTGCAGGCGCAGGTCGAAGCCGACCTGCCGCGCAAGATGGTGTTCCTCGGCGGGCCGCGCCAGGTCGGCAAGACGAGCCTGGGGCGGGCGGTCGTCGCCGATCCGCGCGCCTATCTGAACTACGACGTCGACGAAGACCGCGATGCGATCCTGCGCCGGCGCCTGCCGCCGACCGACGCCTGGTTCATCGACGAGATCCGCAAGTACCGCGATTGACGCAACTTCCTCAAGGGACTGTACGACGCCCGGCCGCCGAGGCGACGCATCCTGGTGAGCGGCAGCGCGCGCCTCGACGATTGCCGTTTCGGCGGCGATTCCCTTCAGGGTCGCTACCACTTCCTGCGGCTGCATCCGCTGTCGCTGGCTGAGCTGCGCACGAGCGCGCAGGTCGATCTGCGCGCGCTGCTGGAGCTGTCCGGCTTCCCCGAGCCCTTCCTCGGCGGCAGCGCCGCCGAGGCGCGGCGCTGGTCCCTCGCCTACCGGGACCGCCTGATCCCTGAGGAAGTGACGAGTCTGGAGAACATCAGCGCTCTTGGCCGGCTGGAGCTGCACGCGATCGCGCTGCCGGAGCGCGTCGGCAGCGCTGTCGATCCACGCGCTGCGCGAGGATCTGCGGACCTCGAACGCCACGCTGGCGCGATGGCTCGACGTGCTCGAGCGGCTGTACGCGATTTTCCGCATCGCTCCATTCGGCGCGCCGCTGCTGCGCGCCGTGAAGAAGGCGCGCAAGCACTACCACTACGACTGGACGGTCGTCGAGGCGATGCCGGCGCGCTTCGAGAATCTGGTCGCGTCGCATCTGCCCAAATGGGTCGAGTATTAGATCGACACGCAGGGCCGCGCGCTCGATTTGCGCTATTTCCGCGACATCGACGGCCGCGAGGTCGATTTCGTCGTTACCGAGCGCGGCGGCAGGCCGCTGGCGTTTGTCGAGTGCAAGTGGGACGACGCGCCAGTCGATCCCGGCCTGCGCTACCTGGTCCAGCGCTTCCCGAAAAGGCCGGCGTGGCAGGTCAGCGCAGTCGGCACCCGCGATTACCTGACGCCTGAAGGCATCCGCGTCGCGCCCGCCGCGATGCTGCTGCGCGATCTCGTGTAGCCGCACGGAACCTGCAGCCGGACCGACAGCTTGGCGCCCGCTCGGGGGCCGCGAGCAACCGCCGCTGGTCGACCTCCCTTCGCACAGCACCATTGGTTGTCCCGACAGACAACGGGCGCGAAGCGCGCCGAACCGGCGTTCGTGAGCCTCCTTTCCGCCACAGCTGACCCAAGCGTCCGAAACGACACGACCTGTCCGCGATCGGGTGAAGACTGCATCCCATCGGACCTCTGCGTCCATTTCGGGAGCTATTCATGTTGTGGGCCTTTCTCGGACTTTCGGCTGTCGCGGTTGCGCTCGTCAAGCTGGGCGCGTTGTCGGTTTGGGTCACCTTCCTGTCGGCGACAGTCAAGGTGCTTGTCCTCCTGATGATCGTTCTGATCGCGCTCGTCGTCTGGCGACTCGCGCTCCGATGACAGACGACTCCCGGAACCGGTCCCGCTGTGGCTGCGCGCGCACCGCCGCGGCGCGGCGTGCACCAGGACCGGCAATGGCATCCCGTCTGCTGGGCCGGCGACGCTATCTGTACGTGCCGCAACGCATCCGCCTGAACCTCGCCGCTGAGCACCACTCAAGCATAAGTCGCCTCCTCGGCGGCAACCTGGGCCGCGGGCTTCACTGGGTAAACTTGTCCCGGATTAAGACATCGACTGCAGAGCTGCTGGCATGATCCGCGCGAGGGGGCAGCCGCTGAGTGGCATCGCGGGCACGGGACCGCTCCGCCGACCGCGGCCACGCGCAAACCAATCGATGACAGACAAACTCGACGCACGCCTGCGGATCGCGAACCGAGCGGAACTCGACGATCTGCTCCACGACCTGAAGCTGGATCCCGCCAAGTACCGGGACCACTCGGACCAACAACTCGCGAAAGTCATCGGCGCCGAGCTGCGGTCGGTGGCTGGCCATTCGCTGGTCAACGTCCTGCGCCGCCGCCCCTTCCCCTACAAGCAGATCCTCATCGACGTCGCGGACAAACTCGAGCCCGGGCTCCGGTGGACTTCGTTCAAGGCATCGGGGCCAGAGTCGATCGAGGACATCGAGGACTACATTGCCGTACAGGTGGACAAGCGGCTCGCTGCTCTCGTTGATGTCGCCAAGCGAACGGATACGGGCCAAAAGGAGTTGCAGAAGCTGTTGGAGTCCGAACTGCGCAGGCGGGGCATGTCCCAGCAAGTCGTGCAGTCGGCGCTCGTTGCACTGGCTGCAGGGACAGTGTCCGGCGCTGCGCTCGGCCCGACCGTGTCAATTGCCCTCTTCAGCAGCGTCCTGTCCTCGTTCTTCGGCCTGTCCCTCATTCAGATTGTCCTTGGCCGCGTCCTAGTCGGCGGACCGGTGGGCATTCTGCTCTCGCTGCTGGCGCTTCTGGCCAGCCCAAGTTACTCGAAGACGATCCCTGCCGTGTGCCGCATCATCTTGATCCGCAAGAGCGCCGATCAGAAGAAGTCTCTGCAAACGAAGACATGACTCCGCTTACTTTCACCGTACCGGCTGAGTTTTCCGATCCACGCGTCTACGAGCGGATCGGTGCGGTAATCAAGGAACTCGCGACCGGCCGCATCGCCGGCCACGTGCAGGAACTCGGTGGATGGAGTCTCGTACGCAACTTGCCGATCCCGGGCGGTAATCCGCTCGCCCTTGTCGTCAAGGCCGCTGAGCTGATCGCCGACGGGATTCAGATCGCGCAACTCGAGCATCTCCGACAAGTGCTCAACGTAGTGCGGTCGCTGGCATCTGTCGGTGCCGTCGCTAGCGTGGCCTCGTTCGGCGTCAGCGTCGGCGGGTTTGCAATCGTCATGTCCAAATTGAACCGGATGGACGGCAAGCTCGATAGACTGCTCGGCGAAGCAGCGCGGGTAAGGAAGTTGGTCGAGAGTCTGCACGTGAAGGTCGATGCGCTGCCCATGGCCCGGCTGCGCGCTGCCCTGGAGGCGGTGGAACTCGCACTGCATTACGACCCGGTGCGCCGGAGAGAAGAGCTGCGGCGATCCATCGCCAAGCTATCCGAACTGCGCCACCACTACGCCCTGCTGCTCGCCGATGCGCAGTTCTGCTCCTTGGGCACCGAGAACCTGCTCGCCTTGCTCGACACGCACGAGCGGCTGGTCGCCGCGTGCAACGGCGAACTCGTCGCCGAATTCCATCTCAGTGGCAGCGCACAGCTGATCGAGAACCGATGGAACCTCCAGAGAGAATTGCTGGAAAACGTCGCCTGGCGAACGCCCGCCGAGCTGTACGAACTGGCGGAGCAGGGTGACCATGACGCCGGAGTCTGGATGGTCACGCCTGCCGCGGCGCGGCGTGCGAAGGTGGAGGCGCTGACCCAGGTGCGCAGGGAATCCGTCAACCGATTGGCGTCTGTTGCGCCGCTGGCATCCCTGCTCGAAGGGCGTGGCGTCAGCGCCGACGCCTATGTACGCGAATTGCAGCGGCGGTCGAACAGCGACGAGCCGCTGACCGTGATCGATGCGCGCGGATAGCTTGCCAAGGCCGACTGCGGACACCGGCGGAGGCGGCGTCATCGGCCGGTCGAATGCTGCGGCCGGCCTGAACGATACCGGCTGTCCACCGCGTGCCCGATCTCGCGTGTCGAAGGCCTGACTCCTGCGTCAACCAGGTTCGCGCAGCGTCCAAGCCTTACGCCGTTGGCTCACCGCTCTTCATCAGCGACGGACTCGGAATGACCATGCAGTTGTTGACGTGAGGCGAGAACGTCGCCATGCCGACCGGTAGCCACGACACCCTGGTGCGCCGCCTGGCCATGCTGCTCGTCAAGCTCAACCAGGGGGAGAACCTTGACCCGCGGAAGTTGGCCGAGGAGTTCGGCGTCAACCTGCGCACGGTTCAGCGCGACCTGAACGAGCGCTTCGCCTACCTGCCGCTGGAAAAGCACGATGGAAAGTACCGGATGTCCGCCGCGTTCCTCGGCCGTTTGACACTGCAGGACGTCCAACGCTTCGCCGCGCTCGCCGGAGTCGGCGGCCTGTTTCCAGCGCTGTCGACTGAGTTCCTGCGCGAACTGTTCGACACGCGCGTCGAATCGGCCTTCGTCGTCAAGGGCCATCACTACGAGGATCTCAGGGGACGCGAGGCCGCTTTCGACCTTATCGAGGCGGCGATCACGGCCCGGCGCGGGGTGCGTTTTTCCTACCGCGCAGACGGCGCGAGCACAAGCGTCGAGGCGCAGCCGCACAGGCTGGTCAACGTCAAGGGCATCTGGTACCTCGCCGCCAAGCATGATGGGCGGCTCAAGACGTATGCGTTCTCGCGCATGGACAACGTGCAGGTCACCGACGAGACGTTTGAATTCGACGACTCCCTGCTGCGCCGGATCGAATCGGACGACGGAATCTGGATGAGCGATCAGCCCATCGAGGTGGTCCTGCTCGTCGGCAAGGAGGTTGCTCCCTACTTCAAGCGCCGCAAGCTCGTCGCCAACCAGGTGATCGAGAAGGAACTTGCCGACGGTGGCCTGCTGATTGCGGCAAGAGTCGGTCATCCGAACCAGATCCTCCCGGTCGTGCGGTACTGGATACCGCACCTGAAGATCGTCAACCCCGATTCGCTGCAGTGGCAACTGGAGCACAGTCTCATCGAGTACCTCAAACGAACTGCTGCGGGGACGCCCGAAGCGCGTTGAAGACGCCCGTCGGCATCGCCGAGGACGGCCTCCTTTTCGGCGCGGTACTTCGAGTTGTCGAGCGTCGGCTTCCCTAAAATATGACGATCAGGTCGCTCAGACGGTCAACCATCAACTGGGCGGAGCCGAGCCAGGCGGCATCGTCGAAGTCCGGAACGCCCGCCAGCTTGTTTTCGTGAGCCAGCAGGGCGAGGATCGGCATGCTGATCCGGTCCGATGTCGTTGCGGCCTTTCAGCGTCACCCTGTCGACGAGGGCGAAACCGACCGGCAAGATGATAGGCGCGAGCGGCCGCTCTATGCTGCGGTGGCGCCGGCATCCCACCTCGGCCGCGCTGGCAGGAGAAGGCGATGATCTTCGAACACGTCACGACCGGTGGCTGCCAGTCCTACCTGATCGGCTGCGAGAGGGCCAGTGCCGCGACACTGATCGACCCCGAGCTGTCGCGCGTCGATCACTACCTGGCGCTGGCGGCGCGCGACGGGTTGCGCATCCGCTGGCTGATCGACACGCACACGCATGCCGATCATTTTTCTGCCACGCATGAACTGACGCGCCGGCTCGGCGTGCCGGTGGTGATGCATGCGGCGAGCCCGGCGCCCTTCGTCGACCTGCGGCTGGGCGACGGCGAACTGCTGCGCATCGGCGAGTTGCGGCTGAAGGCGCTGCACACGCCCGGACACACGGCCGACTCGATGTGCCTGCAGGTCGAGGACCGTCTGTTTACCGGCGACACGCTACTGATTGGCGGCACCGGCCGCACCGACCTGCCGACCGGCGACCCCGAAGCCCTTTACGACAGCCTGTTTCACCGCGTGCTGAGGCTCGATCCATCGCTGAAGGTGCATCCGGCGCATGATTACCGCGGCCGCAGCGACTCGACGATCGGAGCCGAGATCGCGACCAACCCGCGGCTGCAGAAACGCGACCGCGCCGAGTTCGTGGCGATGATGAACAGTCTGAGCCTGTCGATGCCCGAGCACATCACCGAGGCGCTGCGTACCAACATGAGCGGCGGCCGCACGGTGGCGCAGATGCTGGCCGACGCCGCCGCCGCGGTGCCGTTCATGTCGCTGGCGGAGCTGAACGCGCGCGTGCAGGCCGGTGATGCGGACCTGATCGTGCTCGACGTGCGCGAGCGCGATGCGTACGAGGGTGGCCACGTGCCCGGCGCGCGCCTGCTGCCGCGCGGGCAGCTCGAACTGCGCGTCGACCGCGAACTGCCCGATCCGACGCGGCGCATCGTCACCTGCTGCGAGCTCGGGCAGGTCTCGACGCTCGCCGCGGCGACCTTGCGCGACATGGGTTTCCGCCACGCAGTGGCGCTCGACGGCGGCCTGGCGGCGTGGCGCGAGGCCGGCTACCCGCTGACGCGCGGCGCGACGCCCTAGCACGGCGCTGCTCAGGCGCCGGACGCGGCGAAGTCGGCGATCCGCCGCGCGACGTCGTCGTCCGCAAGCACACGGCGGTGACCGAGTCCGCGCGTGCGCAGCAGCCGCGCAGTCGGCAGCCGCTGCGCCAGCGCCTCGCCATGCGCGAGCGGGATGACCCGGTCGTCGGCATCGTGAACGACCAGCGTCGGCGCCTGCACCTGGACGGCGTTGCGCTCGGCTTCGACCTCGGCGAGCCGCATCGCCTCGACCTGCTCGATGGCGCGCAGATAGGCCTCGGTGGCGGTCGGCGACAGACCGAACCCGCGCGCAAAGCCGCGCAGCGCCCAGGCCGGACGCACCAGCGCGCCGATCAGCACCAGGCGCCGGGCGAAGGCGCCGCGCGCGACGGCGGTCAGCGCGGCATTGGCGCCCATCGAGTGGCCGATCCAGACGTCGAACGGTCCGTGTTCGCGCGCGATCTTCTCCAGCGCGCGGACGAAGCGCGGCAGCGACGCGCTGCGCCCACGCGCGGCGCCGTGCCCCGGCAGGTCGGCGGCAAACACGTTCATCCCGCCCGCGGCCAGCCGGCGCGCCAGCGGCGCCCAGTCCGACGCGGCCGAGTTCCAGCCGTGCACGAGGAGCACGCGCGTTCCGCTCGGCTGCGCCGGCATCGCATGCAGCACGACCTCGCCATCGGACAGCCGATGCCGGGCGATCTCGCGCCCGGGTGGCGCCTGGCGCAGGCGCTGCGTGCGCCGGGTCAGCGAGAGCGCGACGCGCGCCGCCACGCGCGGCGCGACCCGCGACAGCGGGCCGATCGCCCGCCCCAGCAGGATCAGTACCACGCGAGGTCCTCGTTGCGGTGCGGGACGTGGTCAGGCCCGCCCAGCAGCCGCAGCAGGCGATTGGCCCCGGCCTCGACCAGCCGTGCGAGAACGCTGTCGATCAGATAAACACTCAGCATCTTCCGTTCCTTTTCGCACGTTCGTGCGAAACAATGCCAAAGAAAAATGCGCGGTCAGCGCACGCCCTTGTCCGCCAGCAGGCGGTCGAACGCGACCAGCGCGCGCTTCAGCGCCCGCTCGTCGCGAAAAAGCCGCAGGTCGTTGTGCAGGCCATAGATGATCGAGCACATCTCGAACGCGACCTGCTCCGGATCGGAGTCGGCCGCCAGCTGCCCCTCGTCGACCGCCTGCCTGACGTTGCGTGCCAGATGGCGCCGCAGTTCGCCCAGCCCCGCCAGCACCGCGTCGCGCACCGGCCCGGGCCGGTCATCGAACTCGACCGAGCCACTGATAAACAGGCAACCGTCGCGTCCGATGCCGTCGCGAATCCAGCCGGCCCAGCGTTCCAGCAGGGCGCGCAGCCGCGGCAGGCCGCGCGGTTCGCGCAGCGCCGGCACCAGCACCGCCTCGATGAACCGGCGCTCGTACTCCTTCAGTGCCGCTACCTGCAGTTCCTCGCGCGAGCCGATGCGCGAGAACACTCCGCTCTTCGACAGGCCGGCCCGTTCGGCCACCGTGCCGATGGTCAGGCTTTCCAGCCCGCCCTCCTGCGCCATCTTCAGCGCCGCCTCGACGATCGCCGCCCGAGTCAGTTCGGCCTTGGTCAGTCCGCTCAGTTCCACGACCCACACGTTACGCACGATCGTGCGAAATTTCAAGCCCAGCCGATGACGGAATCGCGCGAGCCGGCGGCCCGGTTTCCGCCAAGGCCACCAGCCTGAAGCGACGTCGACCGGGCGACGCGGCGCCGGCCGCCGCGGTTTGCTCGAGGACAAACCCGCCGGCCCGGTAAGGCGGCATCCTGTTCAATGTTGATTCTCAACCTTGCGCTATGCCTTCACGACGCGATCTGCTGCGCCTGTCGACAGTCGCCGCCGCGAGCCCGCTGCTGCCCGGCTGTGGTGGCGCCGGCTACGACGCGGCCCTTGCCGAAACCCGGCGCCACACCGAGCCCACGCCGACCGAGCCGGTGGCCCTGCTGCGCGAACTGGTGCGCTATGCGACGCTGGCGGCCAACAGCCACAACACCCAGCCCTGGCGCTTCACACTCGACGCCGACGGCATCACCATCCGGCCCGACTTCACGCGCAGGACGCCGGCCGTCGATCCCGACGACCACCATCTTTGGGTCAGCCTTGGCTGCGCTGCGGAGAACATCGCGCTTGCCGCCGCCGCCTTCGGCCGCCGCGCCGAAATCGCGGACGCTGGGCGCACCGACGCGGTTCGCGTGCTGCTGGAACCGATGGCGGCGGTGCGCTCGCCGCTTTATGCCGCGATCCCGCAGCGGCAGTGCACGCGCACCGAGTACGACGGCCAGCCCGTGGCCGTCGCCGAACTGCGCGCGCTGGAATCGAGCGCGAGTGGCGGCGGCGCGCGCGCGCTGCTGCTGACCGACCGCGGCCGGATCGAGTCGGTCGCCGACTTCGTGATCCAGGGCAATACGACGCAGATGCGCGACGCGGCATTCGTGCGCGAGCTCAAGCACTGGATCCGCTTCAGCGAAGGCGAGGCCCTGGCAAGCCGCGATGGGCTTTTCGCACGCTCGTCCGGGAATCCGGCCCTGCCGCGCTGGCTCGCCAGCCCGATGTTCGGGCTGTTCTTCACCGAGAAGGCGGAGAACGACAAGTACGCCAGACAGCTGCGTTCTTCGGCCGGCGTGGCGGTGTTCGTCGCCGACGCGGAAAACCGTGCGCACTGGGTCGCGGTCGGTCGCGCCTATCAGCGCTTCGCCCTGCTCGCCACCTCGCTCGGCATCCGCAACGCCTTTGTCAACCAGCCGGTCGAGGTGCCTGCACTGCGGACGCAGTTCGCGCAGTGGCTGCATCTCGGCAGCGCGCGCCCTGATCTCGTCGTGCGCTTCGGCCGCGGCCCGCTGATGCCGGCTTCGCTGCGCCGCCCCGTCGACGCGGTGATCGGGGCTGCCGGCGCGCTGCGCGCCTAGCCTCGGGTCGCGCCGGGCGCACCGGGCGTCGCCCTGGATGCTGCCGCCACAGACTTCCGGGGTGAGCGCCGGCTTGCCGGCGGGATCGCATCGCGGCTGTTTCGGCGGACCTACCGCCCCCCGCCAGGCGGATTTGATCCACCTCAGCCTTCTCATCCGTCTTCATCTGAGCAGCCGATGCCTGCAGCCAGTGCTTTCACTGACAATCACCGCAATCCTGCCCTACCGCATCCGCGCGACACGCGTACCGCGCGAAACGAGCGCCCTGAGCCGAGCACCGCTGCATGGAAGGCCGCCATCCCGACCAGTCCGATCCGATCCGGGTCACGCACGACCTCGGCGACGCGGATCGACGCAGCTTCGCGCGCTACGGCGTGCGCGGCCAGTGGCGCGTGCATGACCGCGTGCGCCGCCGGCTGATCGGCGAGGTCTGCGATATCGGCCTCGGCGGCCTGCGCCTGCAGGGGTCGGAGCCGATTCCGCCGGCGCGGCGCTATGCGCTGTCGATCGAAGTCGTCGTCGACGGCACGGAACGGCGGCGCATCGACATCACCGCGCGCTGCGCCTGGCACCGGGCGCGGCCCGACCGGCAGTTCGAGGCCGGCTTCGAATTCGTCGAACTGACGGCGCTGATGCGCAATCGCATCGCGCAGTACATCGACGAGCTGCGCGCCTGAGCGCTGGCGAAACCTCACTACGCGACGGCTTTTTCGGCACGCGGTCGCGGCGTAGCATCGCTGCCGTCCGCGCCAGAAGATTGCATCGATGCGTCATCGCTTTGCCGAGTTGCTGCTCGCATTGGCTCCGGCGCTCGCCACCGCGGCTGAACTGCCGATCTTCGACGCCCACCTGCACTACAGCCACGATGCCTGGGACAGCCTGCCGCCGGAAAAGGCGATCGAGTTGCTGAAGACGGCCGGCGTGAAGCGCGGCCTGGTGTCCAGTTCCAACGACGAGGGACAGCAGCGGCTCGCCGCCGCCGCGCCGGACAGGATCCTGCTGTCGCTGCGACCGTATCGCAAGCGCGGCGACCAGGGCACGTGGATGCGCGACGACACGGTGCCCGCCTTTCTCGAGGAAAAGCTGGCCCGCCATCGCTACGTCGCGCTCGGCGAGTTCCACATCTACGGCGCCGATGTCGACCTGCCGGTGCCGCGGCGGATGGTCGAACTGGCCCGCCGCCATGACCTCGTGCTGCATTCGCATTCCGATGCCGACGCGGTCGAGCGCCAGTTCAAGCAGTGGCCGCAGGCGCGCATCCTGTGGGCGCACGCCGGCTTCGACACGCCGGCCAACGTGCGGGCGATGTTGCGCCGGCACGGGAATCTGTGGTGCGACCTTGCCTTCCGCAGCGACTACGCGCCGGGCGGCGATCTCGACCCCGAGTGGCGCGCATTGTTCGTCGAGTTTCCCGACCGCTTCATGCTCGGCACCGACACCTTCACGCCCGAACGCTGGCCGTACGTGGTCGAGCACGCGAAGTTCTCGCGCAGGTGGCTGGCGCAATTGCCGCGCGAGGCGGCCGAACGAATCGCCTGGCGCAACGGCGAGGCGCTGTTTGCGCCGCGACCGCAATGAGCGTCCGCTGGGGCGCGCTGACGATAATGCTTCTGCCCGTCGCGGCTGCGGCCTGCGTGCCTGCCCTGTCCGGCGACGATGTGCGCACGATCGAAGGCCGCGACCACGTCGTCGGCTGGCGCGCTCCGCAACCGCTGCCGCTGGCGCAGTTCTTCGCCATCGAGCTTGCCGTGTGCGCCCGTGATGGCGCACCGGTCAGCGCGCCGCTCGTCGACGCGACGATGCCCGAGCACGGCCACGGCATGAACTACCGGCCCAGCGTCGGGCCGCTCGGTTCCGGCCGTTTTCGCGCCACCGGCCTGCTGCTGCACATGCCGGGCCGTTGGCGATTGTCGTTCGCCGTCGGCAATGGCGCCCGTCGCGAGGCGCTGCATGCCGCGCTGATCGTCGAGTGACCGCGCTTCGGCAGGATCCGCGGGCCGCGCGGCAAGCCTGTGCAACCGCGATGCGAGCACTCCTGACCGTGCTGCTGGTCGCCGCGCTTCCGGTGGCGCACCCACTGGCCTCGGTGCTCGATTTCAGCGCCCAGGAGCGACGGCAGATTGCCTCATTCGGTCCGTGGCCGATGCCGGTGTCCGCGGATCCGAGTAACCGCGTCTCCGGCAAGCCCGAAGCGATCGCGCTCGGCGCGCGCCTGTTCTTCGACGCGCGCCTGTCGCCTATCGGCTATATCGCCTGCGTCACCTGCCACCAGCCGGACCGCGCCTGGGCCGACGGCAAGGCGCGCGCGCACGGCCTGGCCGACGTGCCGCGCAACACCCCTGCACTGGCCAACCTGCGGCTGCAGCGCTGGTTCGGCTGGGGCGGCGGCGCCGACAGCCTGTGGATGGCGAGCCTGCGGCCGCTGCTCGATCCGCGTGAATTCGACTCCAACGCGGCGACGGTGGCCCGCGTCTATGTACGCGACCCCGATCTTGCGTGCCTTTACCGGCGCGCCTTCGGCGAGGCAGCGACGGGTCGGCGCGCCCGTCATGAGGCCGTGCTGGTGAACACAGCCAAGGCGCTGGCCGCGTTCCAGGAAACGCTGAACACCGGCCGCACGCCGTTCGACGAGTTCCGCGACGCCCTGCTGCGCGGTGACGGCGACGCCGCCGCCCGTTATCCGGTCGCGGCGCAGCAGGGACTGCGGCTTTTCATCGGCCGCGGCAACTGCATCGCCTGCCACAACGGACCAAACTTCAGCAACGGCGAGTTCGCCGACGTCGGCGTGCCCTATTTCATCGCGCCCGGCCAGGTCGATGCCGGCCGACATGCGGACCTGCAAAATCTGCGCGGCAGCCGATACAACCTGATTGGCTACTTCAACGACGACGCCGGCGGCAGCAGCGCGCAGGCCATCCGGCATGCGACGATCGAGCCGCGCCACTGGGGCGAATTCAAGGTGCCGAGCCTGCGCAATGCCGCGATCAGCCCGCCCTACATGCACAACGGTTCGTTGCCGACGCTGCGCGACGTGCTGCTGCACTATTCAAACCTTGACGAATCGCGCATCCATTCCAGCAGCCAGCCGCTGCTGCGAGCGCTGCGCCTGAGCGAGGAAGAGATCAGCGCCCTGCTCGCGTTCCTCGACACGCTGACCGACCAACACGGCGCCGACCGGCCGCGGCCGGCGCGGGCCGAGTGCCCGCCGCCAGGATCGAATCAGGTCAGATGGCCGATCGCTGCCACCGCCGCCGCGATCAGCACCAGCAGCAGCACGATCGACCACAACGGCCGGTCGCCCCGAGGCGGCCGGTCTTCGCGGACCGGTTCGCGCCGGCTCGGTGCGCGCGCGACGCGCGGCGCCATCGGCATCACCGTGCGCTCCGGTTCCAGCGGCGGCAGCCGGTCCAGCGGAATTCGGGCGGTGAGGTTCATCGCCGCCACCAGCAATTGCTGCGGCAGTTCGCCGCGAACCTGGCGCGCCAGCCCGAACGCAACCAGGCGCGCGGCGTCGCGCGCCAGGCGCGGCTGCTGCAGGCGGGGATCGGCAGTGGCGCAATCGGCGAGCGAACGGCGGCCGTCCAGTTGCGCCAGCAGCCGGCGCTGATTGCCGCCCAGCCCAAAGCGTGGCTGGGCGAGTTCCTCGCGCCCGCGCCGCGTCGGCTCGAGCACGACCGACTCGGCCGCAAGCTCCTCGCGTTTGCCTGCGGGCGCGTTTCGGCCGGCCGGCGGCGATCGGCGCATCGCTTGTGGTTGCTGGGTGAAGACATCGGCCACGCTTCGATGCTAACGGCCACCGTGCCGCCACTGCGCCGCCGAGCGCCTAATCCGAAAGGATGCGGCAACGCGTGTTTGCGCTCGTCCGCCCTTCGTCGACGAGCCTCATCCGTCCACCCGTGCGGCGCGTGACTCGGCTTTCGTGCGCGTCCACCTTAGTCTGTCGACTCATGGCTGCCGCGTTCTTCAACTGCTCTGTACCTCGACTGTCACGCACGCTGCTGCTCGCCGCGACGCTGCTCGCCAGCGGCTGCGCGACGGTCACCGGGACGGCGACGCAGCCGGTCAGCATCCACGCCGTCGATACCTTCGATCGCCCGGTCGAAGGCATGCGCTGCCGCATCACCAACGCCGCCGCCGACTATGTCGGCTCGACGCCGATGTACGACGTGCAGATCCGCCGATCGGCCTCCGATCTGCAGATCGAGTGCCGACGCGGCACGCTGCTCGCGCGCGCGACCGCCGTCTCGCGCGGCAGTGGCCTGCTGGGTGCCGTGCTGCCCGGCGGCACCGCGGCGATCCTGATCGACCATCTGAGCGGTTACCGGTACTCGTATCCGAACACGATGCGGCTGCGCATCGGCGAGCACCTCGTCTTCGACGGCGACGCCGAGCCACCCGCCCGCGGCCGGGTCGAACTCGCCTTCGACACGCACTGATCCGGCGCGCGCATTCCAGCGCGGCGAATCACGCACTCGCGTCGCGGCCTGCTAACGTAGGCGCATGCCTACGAAGCCCGACACTGCAGTCGATGCGCTGGCTGCAGTCGCGTTGGCCAATGTCGGCCGCGAGTATCCGTACCACCTGCTGCACCTGGTGCGCGGCGACGCCGATGTCCTGCCGCCACGCCGGCTGCACCCTATCTTTCACGGCGCCTACGACTGGCATTCCTGCGCGCACATGCACTGGACGCTGGCGCGCTGCCTGCGGCTGGATCCGCGCATCGGCCTCGCGCCGCAGATCGGCGCCCATTTCGACGACCGCTTCACGGCAACGGCCGTCGCCGGCGAGTGCGACTATTTCGCCGGCAGCGGCCGGGCCGCATTCGAGCGGCCTTATGGCTGGGCCTGGCTGCTGCAACTGGCGGCCGAACTCGACGCGCTTGCCGGGCACATGCCTGCGGCGACGCGCTGGCGCGATGCGCTGGCGCCGCTCGTGGCGCAGGTGATCGGGCGTTTCCTCGACTGGCTGCCGCGGGCGGACTTTCCGGTGCGCGCGGGCACACATGGCAACAGTGCGTTCGCGCTGGTCCTTGCGCTGCGCTACGCCCGGCGCCTTCGCCATGCCGGCCTCGAATCGGCCATCGCGGACCGTGCACTTGCCTGGTACGGCAACGACCGCCGCTATCCGGCGCATTACGAGCCGGGAGGCGACGACTTCCTTTCCGGCGGCCTGTGCGAGGCCCTGGCCATGGCCAGGCTGCTCCCCGCCGAGGCGTGGCGGGAATGGTGGTCGGCCTTCGCCCCCGACGAGCAAGCGTTGGCGAGCTGGCTCGCGCCGGTTCGCGTCGCCGACCCCACGGATTCGAAGATCGTTCATCTGCATGGGCTGAACCTGTCGCGGGCCTGGTGCTGGCGCGAACTGCAGCCACTGCTGCCAGCAGCGATGCAGCCCGTCGCGGCGCAGGCGGCCGCCGTGCACCGTCGTGCATCGTCCGCCGCCTCGACCGCGGGCGAGTACGTCGGCACGCACTGGCTGGCCAGTTTCGCGCTGCTTGCCCTGACCGGCGAGTCCATCGACGGCTGTTGACGCCCATCAACGCCACCGGCCTCGGCGCTGCTGTGATGCAGCCTGACGCTGGAGATCGCGATGGACAAGGCGTGGGATGCGGTCGTGATCGGCTCGGGCATTGGCGGGCTCGCTGCCGCTGCCGCGCTGGCCACGCGCGGCAAGCAGGTGCTGGTGCTGGAGCGGCATGCCCAGGCTGGCGGACTGACGCAGACCTTCGAACGTCAGGGCTGGCGCTTCAATGTCGGCGTGCACTACCTCGGCGGGTTCGGCCCGGGCGAAGCGAATCGTCGCCTGCTCGACCACCTGTGCGGCGGACGCATCGACTTGGCGCCGATCGAAGGCGCGTATGACCGGATCCGGCTGCCGGGACTGACGCTGCCCTTCACGCCGCCGCGCGCGGCGCTGGTCAGGGTGCTGAAGGACACCTTCCCGCGCGAAGCCGATGCGATCGACCGCTATTTCGACGCGGTCGACCGCGCCGCGGCGGCGATGGGGGCCGTATTCACCGCGCACGGCGTGCCCGGACCGCTCGGGGTTCCCCTGGCGTGGTTCAGGCGCAAGGAGATCGAGCGCTGGGTGGCGCGGACGACGTGGGAAGTCGTGCAGGAACTGACCGGCGACGAGCACCTGCGCGCGGCACTGACCGCGCAGTGGATCGACTACGGCAGCCGCCCGGCCGAAAGTTCGTTCGGCGTGCACGCGCTGGTGACCCGCTCGTATCTCGACGGTGCCTGGTACCCGGTGGGCGGCAGCGGCGTGTTCGCGCGCGAACTCGGCCGCACGATCGAGGAAGCCGGCGGCGAACTCCGCACCCGCGCCGAGGTGGCCGCCATTGAAGTGCAGCAGCGGCGGGTCAGCGGCGTGCAGCTTCGCGACGGCACGAAGATCGCCACGCGTTGCGTGATCTCCGATGCCGGCGCGCACAACACGTTGCGGATGCTGCCGTCGGGCGAAGTCGATTACGGCTGGGCGCAGGACATCACCGAGCTGGGGGCGTCGACCGGCTACATCGGGCTTTACCTCGGCCTTTCCGGCGACATCGCGCGCGCCGGCGCCGACGCGGCGAACACGTGGATCTACGAATCGTGGGACGTCAACCAGGCCTGGGACGATCCGCGACGCAAGCCGCGTGCGCCGGCGCTGTTCGTCGCCTTTCCGTCGCTGCGCGATCCGGCGCACGACCCCGGCCCTCAGCAGCGTCACACCTGCGAGATCGTCGCGCTGATCAACTGGAGCGCCTTCGCGCAATGGGACCACTCGGACGATCCCGGCGGCATGGCCGTTGGCGCCGCGCGCGAGGCAAGCTACGCCGAATTCAAGGCGCTGCTCACGCGCAGCCTGCTGGCGCAGTTCGGCGAGCACTTCCCGGCGCTGGCACCGATGGTGCAGTTCGCCGAGACCTCGACGCCGATCACCGTCGCCACCTACACCGGCGCCGAACACGGCGCGATGTACGGGCTGGCGACGACGCCGCAGCGGTTCCTGTCGCCCGCGCTGCGGCCGCGCACGCCGATCGGCGGCCTGCTACTGGCCGGCCAGGACGTCTGCACTCCCGGCGTGACGGGCGCGATGATGGGCGGCCTGATGGCGGCCGCCAACCTCGAGCCCGGCCTGTGGCGCCTGCTGCGCTGACAAACGCGCAGCCGATGGGCATGCCTGGCTTCGTCCGGGCAAGCACAGCCGCCCGCGCCGTGGTCCGGGCTTCGGCGCCGGGCGCTCAGCCTGCCGGCTCGAGCCGCAGGATCGCTCCGTTGGGCAGGTCGGTCAGCAGGTACAGATGGCCGTCGGGGCCGACGCGCACGTCGCGTACCCTCGGCAGCGCGCCATGAAGCATGAACTCGTCCTCGACGAACTTCTCGCCGTCAAGACGCACGCGGATCAGGCTCTGCCCGCGCAGCGCACCGATGAACACGTCGCCGCGCCATTTCGGAAACCTGTCCCCGTCGTAGAAGGCCATGCCTGAGATGGCCGGCGACGGGATCCAGTACTTGACTGGCTGCGCCATGCCTGCCTTTTCGGTGTCGCCGATCTTCGTGCCGGTGACGTAGTTGACGCCGTAGGTGATCACCGGCCAGCCGTAGTTGGTGCCGCTCCTGATCGCGTTCAGTTCATCGCCGCCCTGTGGTCCATGCTCGATCGCCCACAGCACCCCGGTGTTCGGGTGCAGGGCCGCACCCTGCACGTTGCGGTTGCCGAGCGAGTAGATCTCCGGCTTCGCCTTCGGATCGCTGGCGAAAGGATTGCCCGGCGCCGCCTTGCCGTCTTCGGTCAGGCGCAGGATCTTGCCGGCGTGATCATCGAGTTTCTGCGCCCGCGCCATCTCGCCGCGATCGCCGAGCGTCACGTACAGCAGGCCGTCGCGATCGAAGACCAGCCGCGAGCCGAAGTGAAATCCGGTGTTCGATTTCGGCGCCATGCGGAAGATCACCTCGACGCGGTCCATCTTCCACGCGCCCGGTCCGCCGGCCAGCTTGCCGCGCGCGACCTCGGTGCCGTTGTTGCCGGCGGAATCGCGCTGCACGTAGCTCCAGTAGACCCAGCCGTTTTCCCTGTGCTTCGGATGCAGCACGACGTCGAGCAAGCCGCCCTGGCCTTGCGCGTCGACACGCGGCAGTCCCGCCACCGGCGCAGGGTCGAGCTTGCCGTCCTTGCCGACCACGCGCAGCCGACCCGGCCGCTCCGTCACCAGCATGCGGCCGTCGGGCAGGAAGGCGAGCCCCCAGGGGCGGTCGAGACCTTCGGTGACCGTGGCGAGCCGCACGGCGTGTTCGCGGGTCTGGATCACCTGCGCGTGGGCAGACGGCATCGCCGCCAGCAGAGCGGCGGAAAAAAGCGCGATCCTGTGCATCGATACCCCGGAAACGATCGCCGAAGGCTGCCGCAGCCCGCCGCGCTTGGCCAGCCGGGATTGCCCGGAGGCCCGGCCGTCAGCCGATGCGGCCTTCCTCGACCGCGTGGCAGGCCACGAGCACGTCGCTGCCGGCCTGCGGATGCAGCTTCAGCTGCGGCGGCTCGCCCCTGCAGCGCGCGTTGGCATGCGGGCAGCGCGGATGGAAGGTGCAGCCCGATGGCGGGTTGAGCGGATTGGGCACCTCACCGGCCACCGGTGTGCGGGCGCGGCCGGTCATATCCAGATCCGGGATCGCGTCGAGCAGCATGCGCGTGTACGGATGCCGCGGCGTCGCGAACAGGCGTTCCTTCGGCGCCAGCTCGACGATCCGTCCGAGGTACATCACGCCGACGCGATCGGAGATGTGGCGCACGACGGCGAGGTTGTGCGAGATGAACAGATAGGTCAGGCCAAGTTCGCGCTGCAGATCCTTCATCAGGTTGAGCACCTGCGCCTGCACCGAGACGTCGAGCGCGGAAGTCGGTTCGTCGCAGACGAGGAACTCCGGGTTGGTGGCCAGCGCGCGGGCGATCGAGATGCGCTGGCGCTGGCCGCCGGAGAACTGGTGCGGGTACTTGACCTTGTCTGCCGGCGACAGCCGCACCAGGCCGAGCAGTTCGTCGACGCGGGCCGTGATCTGCCGCGCATCGGACATCAGCCCGTGCGCGCGCAGCGGCTCGGCGATGATTTCGGCCACCCGCCAGCGCGGGTTGAGGCTGGCATACGGGTCCTGGAAGATCATCTGCAGCTTCTGCCGCAGGCTGCGGCCACTGGCCGTGTTCATCTCGCGCAGGTCGCGACCGAAGAATTCGACGCGGCCTGTGCTCGGCGCATACAGTCCAACCAGCACCCGCGCTACCGTGGACTTGCCGCAGCCGGATTCGCCGACCAGCGACAGCGTTTCGCCGCGGCGGATCTCGAAGCTGACGTCGTCGACCGCATGCAGAATCGTGCGGGGCTTGCCCTCCAACACGCGGTTCAGCCACGGCGGCGAAACGTCGAAGTACCTGGAAACGCCCTCGGCCCTGACGATCACGTCACCGGCGGCGAACGGGGAAGCGGCGGGGCGGGCGACGGCGCTCAATGGACTACCCTTTGTTCGACCGATGCCACTGCCGTCCCTGCCGTCGCCGGCGGCAGGCCCGGCAGCAGCGGCGATAAGCCACCGCGCCGCGCTTGTCCGCCGGCGCAGCGGCGTTCGATGCGCTCGTGCGGCGCATCATGCCGCGGCCCTTTCCGGCGCGGCATGAAGCCAGCACGCGGCCCGCGAGGCGCCTGCCGGCAGCAGTTCCGGACGCTCGCGGCTGCAGCGGGCGAAGGCCTTCTCGCAGCGCGGGTGAAAGGCGCAGCCGGCCGGGATCTCGGTCAGGCGCGGCATGCTGCCCTCGATCTGCGCCAGCCGCTCGGCCTCGTGTTCCATGCTCGGGATCGAACCCATCAGCCCCGCCGTGTACGGGTGCTGCGGACGATGGATGACGTCGGCCACCGGGCCGATCTCGGCGATCCGGCCGGCGTACATCACGGCGACGCGGTCGGCGGTCTCGGCGATCACGCCCATGTCGTGCGTGATCAGCATCACCGCCGTCTTCTTTTCCCGGCACAGCCGCTTCAGCAGCTGGATGATCTGCGCCTGGATCGACACGTCCAGCGCCGTGGTCGGTTCGTCGGCGATCACCAGCTTCGGCTCGGCGGCCAGCGCCAGCGCGATCACCACCCGCTGCCGCATGCCGCCGGAGAACTGGTGCGGATAGTGGTCGATGCGCCGCTCGGGCGCCGGAATGCCGGTGGCTGCGAGCAGTTCGATCGCCCGCGCACGCGCCTGCTGCTGCGACATGTGCAGGTGTGTCGTGATCGTCTCGACCAATTGCTGGCCGACCGTGTACAGCGGGTTGAGCGAGGTCAGCGGATCCTGGAAGATGGCGCCGATCTCGCGGCCGCGCACCTTGCGCATCTCGTCGGCCGGCAGGTTGTCGATTCGCATGCCGGCCAGCTTGACTTCGCCGCGGGCGATGCGTCCGGGCGGTTCGAGCAGCCCGATCACCGCCGCCCCGGTCAGCGATTTGCCGGCGCCCGATTCGCCGACGACGCCGAGCACCTCGCCGGGCGCGATCGAGAACGAGATGTCGTCGACGGCGACCAGCGTGCCGCGCCGCGTCGGGAACTCGACCCGCAGGCTGCGGACCTCGAGCAGCGGCGCCGTCATGAATCGCTACTTCTTCCCGGCGCAGCCGAGGTCGGCGACGTAGTCGACCTTCGGCTCCCATTCAGGCGACAGCGCGTTCGGCCGCACGGCCATCAGGTGGTAGCGCTTGCACGGCTCGACGTCGAGTTCGATCGTCCGCAGCGTGCCCTGCTTCGCGCCCGCCACCGGCGGCGCCTGCAGCACCACCTTGTGCCGGCCGGGCTCTACGCGCACCGGGTAAGCCAGCGTGCTGCGGCCGTCGACCGACTCGATGATCACGTCGTAGGTGTGCATCTCCGCCCGGTTATAGCGGCGGCCGTCCAGATACGACACCTCGGTGGTCGCGCAGCCGGCCAGGACCAGTGCAGCAGACAGGACGAGCAATGTGCTTTTCATGGACATCTCCTTCGCCAGCGGTGCGGCTGGCGCCGCACCCGGGAACACGCTAGCAAAGGCATTCGACATGGTCGGTAACTTTTCGTTGCTGCCGTCTCACTGCAGCTTGGGATTGAGCGCGTCGCGCAGCCAGTCGCCAAGCAGGTTCACCGACAGCACCAGCAGCACCAGCGCCGCGCCCGGGAAGATCGTGATCCACCACTCGCCCGAGAAAAGGAACTCGTTGCCGATGCGGATCAGCGTGCCCAGCGACGGCGTGGTCGGCGGCACGCCGACGCCGAGGAAGCTGAGCGTCGCCTCGGTGATGATCGCCGTGGCGATGTGCACCGTGGCCAGCACCAGCACCGGGCCGAGCACATTCGGCAGCACATGCCGGCCCATGATCGCCAGCGGCGAAACACCGATCACCTTGGCCGCCTGCACGTACTCCTTGTTCTTCTCCACCAGCGTCGAGCCCCTGACCGTGCGCGCGTACTGGACCCAGCCCGACAGCGCAATGGCCAGGATCAGCACGGCGAACGCCACTTCGCCATGCGTCTCGCGCGGCAGCGCCGCGCGGAAGACGCCGTCGATCAGCAGCGCCACCAGGATCGCGGGGAAGGACAGCATCACGTCGCACACGCGCATGATGAAGGCGTCCAGCCGGCCGCCGACATAGCCGGACAGCAGGCCAAGGCCGACGCCGAGGATGACCGACAGGATCACCGACGCCACGCCGATCGCGAGCGAGATACGCATGCCGTACAGGATCGCCGAGTAGACATCGCGCCCCTGGTCGTCGGTGCCGAACAGGAACCTGCGCTCGCCCTCGTCCAGCCAGGCCGGCGGTTTGGAAGCGTCGAGCAGGTTGATCGTCGCCAGGTCGAACGGGTTGTGCGGCGCCACCCAGTCAGCGAAAACCGCCGAGAAGATCATCAGTACCGCGATCAAGAAGGCGACGATCGCCACCGGCGACGTGCGGAAACTGTAGGCGACGTCGCTGTCCCAGAGGCGGGCGATCGTGTTCATGGGCTCAGTCGCGATGCGGTCGATTCACGGTTGTTCGTTCAGGGGAAACCGGGTTTCACGTCTGGTCCTGTCGGTCATTCAGGCCGCGGAGATCGGCATCCGGCGCTCGGCCAGCGCAGCCAGATAACCGGCGCCGAGCGGGATCACCGCGTCGTTGAAATCGTAGCGGCTGTTGTGCAGCCAGCAACCACCTTCGACGCCGCCCTGGCCAAGCCGCGCATAGCAGCCCGGCCGAGCCTGCAGCATGAAGGCGAAATCCTCGGCACCCATGCTCGGCTGCAGGCTTCGAACCACGCGCTCGCGGCCGACCAGTTCCTCGGCCACGCGCAGCGCGTGCTCGTACTGCGGCGCGTGGTTGATGGTCGCCGGGTAGATGCGCTGATAATGCACCGTCGCCTCGCCGCCGAAGGCGCGCGCCGTCGACTGCACGAGTTCGGTGAGCCGCCGCTCGATCATGTCCTGGATGCTGTGCTGGAAGGCCCTGACGGTGCCGACCAGCTTCGCCTCGCGCGGGATCACCGAAAAGGCGCCGGGGTTGCCGGCCGACAGCGAACACAGCGATACGACCGCCGCATCGATCGGCGCCGTGTTGCGGGCAACGATGCTCTGCGCCGCAGTGATGATGTGGCCTGCGATCAGCACCGGGTCCACCGTCAGGTGCGGGTGCGCCGCATGGCCGCCGCGGCCGCTGATCGTGATCTCGATGCGATCGGCCGCGGCCATCATCGGTCCCGGGTTCAGGCCGATGTGCCCGGCCGGCAGCGCCGGCCAGTTGTGCAGCGCGTAGACCTCGTCGCAGGGAAAGCGCTCGAAAAGCCCGTCGTCGATCATCACCTTGGCGCCGCCGAAGCCTTCTTCTGCCGGCTGGAAGATCACGTACGCCGTGCCGTCGAAGTTGCGCGTGGCCGCAAGGTATTGCGCGGCACCGAGCAGCATCGTCGTGTGGCCGTCGTGGCCGCAGCCGTGCATCCGGCCCGGTGTCTTCGACCGATGGACGAAATCGTTCTCCTCCTGGATCGGCAGCGCATCCATGTCGGCACGGAGCCCGACCGACCGCCCGGAGCCTTCCTTACGGCCGCGGATCACGCCGACCACGCCGGTGCGGCCGATGCCGGTATGCACCTCGACGCCCCAATGGTGCAGCCGCTCGGCCACCAGCGCCGACGTACGGTGCTCCTCGAAGCCGATCTCCGGATGCGCGTGCAGGTCGCGCCGGATCGCCGTCAGCCGCTCGTGCTCGGCGAGCACGAAGGACACGGGCGACTTCAGGGCGAGCCCGAGGTAGGCGTTCATGTCAGTGGCGCCCGTCGGTCCGGCACCGCCGGCGCCCCTGCGCCGGGGCGAGGCCGCGGATGCGCCGGCATCCGCCTGCCGGCGATTGCCAGCCGCGCCGGCCGGGCATGCAGGCCCGGCCGTGCAAGCACGAGCGCAGAGGACGCGCAGGCAACATCATTTCAATGCGCCAGCGAAGCGCGGTCGATGCGCAGCCGCGGGTCGACGGCGAAGTACAGCAGGTCGACGATCAGGTTGATGACCACGAACACCAGCGCGATCAGGCACAGGTAGGCAGCCATCACCGGGATGTCGGCGAACTGCACGCTCTGGATGAACAGCAGTCCCATGCCCGGCCACTGGAACACCGTTTCGGTGACGATGGCGAAGGCGATGATGCCGCCAAGCTGCAGCCCGGTGATCGTGATCACCGGCACCAGCGTGTTCTTCAGCGCGTGGCCGAAGTGCACGGCGCGGTTGGTCAGCCCGCGGGCGCGGGCGAACTTGATGTAGTCGGTGCGCAGCACCTCGAGCATCTCGGCGCGCACCAGGCGCAGGATCAGCGTCAGCTGGAACAGCGACAGCGTGATCGACGGCAGGATCAGGTGCTGCCAGCCCTTGGCAGTCAACAGCCCCGTCGTCCACCAGCCCAGCGCCACCGTCTCGCCACGTCCGAACGACGGCAGCCAGCCCAGCTGCACGGCGAAGACCAGGATGAACAGGATGCCAATCAGGAAGGTCGGCAACGACACCCCGACCAGAGAGGCAGCGAGCAGCAAGTGCGCGAACCAGGAGTTTCGTCGCAACGCCGTGTAGACCCCTGCCGGGATGCCGACGACGATGGCGATGATCGCCGCGGCAAACGACAGCTCGAGTGTGGCCGGCAGCCGTTCCTTGATCAGCGTCGACACCGCCCGCCCCTGCCGCAGGCTGATGCCGAAGTCGCCCCGCGCCGCGTTGCCGACGAAGGTGGCGAACTGGACGAAAAAAGGCTGGTCGAGCCCGAGGTCGGCGCGCAGCCGGGCGCGGTCCTCGGGGGTGGCGTCCTGGCCCAGCATCTGCGCCACCGGATCGCCGACATACTGGAAAAGCAGGAACGCCACGAAAGCGACCGTCAGCATCACGAGGATCGCTTGCACGAGGCGGCGGACGATGAACGCGAGCATGTGCGGCAGCAAAAGCCCGGCCGTTCAGGGACTTGGCGGCCGGGCTGTCATGGAGGCGAAATATACCGTGCCGGCCCGGCGCGGCCTGTGCGACGGCCGTGAACGGCGGCGCCGCGGCACGGTCCAACCGCCGCGGCCGGCGCTGAAAGATCGCGCCGGAACGGCCGACCAACGCCTGTTGGCAAAGCACCCGCGAGGAGCCCGATGATGACGAGACGCACATTCCTGTCCACACTCACTGCACTGGCGGCCGCGCCGTCGGTCGTACCCGCCGCCCCCGCGGCCGATGCCATCGGCCGACTCGAACTGAGCGACGAGCAGTGGCGCGAGCGGCTCAGCCCCGAGCAGTACAAGATCTTGCGCCGCGAAGGCACGGAGGCCCCCTTCTCCAGCCCGCTGAATGCGGAAAAGCGCAAGGGCACCTACCACTGCGCCGGCTGCGATCTCGCGTTGTTCACGGCGGACATGAAATTCGACAGCGGCACCGGCTGGCCGAGCTTCTTCACCACGTTGCCCGGCGTGTTCAAGACGAAGACCGACTTCAAGCTGATCCTGCCGCGTACCGAGTACCACTGCGCACGCTGCGACGGCCACCATGGCCATGTGTTCAACGACGGGCCGGCGCCCACCGGCAAGCGCTACTGCAACAATGGCGTGGCGCTGAAGTTCGTAGCGGCGTCGGACTGATGAAGACGCTGGCACGCGCCGCCGCCGGCGCCTTGTTCGGCGGACTCGTGGCCGCGGGCGCGATGGCGCAGACGGCGGCTCCGCTGGCGAAGGCGACCTTCGCCGGCGGCTGTTTCTGGTGCGTCGAGGCCGATTTCGACAAGGTCGAAGGGGTTGTCTCGACGACGTCGGGCTACATCGGCGGCCGCCTGCCCAATCCGACCTATGCGCAGGTGTCGGCCGGGGGCACCGGCCATACCGAGGCAGTTGAAGTCGTCTTCGATCCGCGCCGGGTCAGCTACGAGAAGCTGCTCGAGGTCTTCTGGGCCAGCATCGATCCGACGGTCAAGGACCGGCAGTTCTGCGACGTCGGTTCGCAATACCGCACGGCGATCTTCGCCCACGACGAGGCGCAGCGCCGCGCCGCCGAGGCCTCCAGGTCGGCCCTGGACAGGAGCAAGCCGTTCAAGGAACCGATCGTCACGCCGATCGAAACCGCGACCACCTTCTATCCGGCCGAGGACTACCACCAGGACTACTACCTGAAGAATCCGATCCGCTACCGCTTCTATCGCAACGGCTGCGGCCGCGACGCGCGGCTCAAGCAGTTGTGGGGAGAACGCGCCGGCCACGCCGGCTGAGCGCGCGGACAGAGGCGGCTTGCGCCGCGTTTCGCGGAAACAGAGACAAGCCGATCGATCTTCGTTTGTACCTCCAAGGTCGGACTTCCGCCGGCCCTTGAGTCAGATCAAGGCCAGGTCGGCAGCACGCACCGCCGGCTGCGCTGGGCGAGGGTTCGTTCGAAATCGGCGACGGCCCGGCGCATCAGCGGCGAGTCACCGGCGTGGCAGGAAAGGCAGGCGCCGGCGCGCAGGATGCGGCGCTGCTCGTCGACGGTGAACGGGCGCACGTCGTCGCGCGTCGAAACCATGCCGTCGCGGTCCTGCAGGAATCCGATCCATGCGTCGGCGGGCAAGCCATCGTGCGCCGAGGCCGGCTGCAGCGGCGTGAAACGCCAGCGGCCGCCTGCCGGAGAAATCTCGTAGCGCAGCACGCCGCGACCATAGCCGAGGGCAACCGGGTCGGCGTGGCACGAGACACACGAGCGCGCCTCACGGCGCACGGTATGAGCGAAGGTCAGGCCGTAGAGCCGACGAAACAGAATGTCCGCGGGCCGATCGGGTTCTCGATTGCGGTCGAAAGTCATGATCATTCCCGGAACGAAGGTTTCGACGACGCCGTGCTCGCGGCCATCGACACCACGCTGCAGGCGGACGCCAAGGGTCGGCGGCACGGCCTCGAACGGCCCGGCCGCTTCGTTCCAAGTACCTTTGCCCCAGCGCTGCGTCAGGTGATCAAAGCCCTCGCCGGAAGGGTCGAAAGCCGTGTGGCAGGTCGTACACCGCGGCGCCCACGTTGAATGGCAACTGCTGCACGACAGTCGCCGGTGGCCTTCACCCTCGCCGCATAAGGCGGCCGGGGACTTCAGCGGCAACGTCTCGCCGGTTCGCTTGCGGCGCAGGTTCGCCCGGCCATCGGCATCGACGATCACATTGACCAGGGGCACGCCGCTGCGTGTCGCGCCAACGCGCTGTGACGGATGCGCCAGCCCACCGCGCCGCGCCAGCAACCTGCGCGATTCCGGATCGAGCGCCTCCGGCGACAGCGATGCCAGCCGCGGCGCGTGGCAGTCCGCGCAGCCGATCACCACCTGTTCGCTCTTGCGCGCAACCAGCACGCCACTGCCCATCAGTTCGGCCGCGACGTGGCAATCGATGCACTCCAGGCCTTTCTCGTGATGGATGTCCGGCGTCACGCGCTCGAAGTAGCGACCGTCTTCGAGCCGGCGCAGCCGCGACGCGGGCGTGGTCGCGGGCAGCGCGCCGTGAACTTCGTGCCAGCCTTCATAGCTGGTGGATATCCGGCTCGACCGGCTATGGCAGCCGAAGCAGTGATCGTTGCCCGGATTGACGGTCAGCGACGGGTGCACCGCGGGGATCCGCCGCGGCTGCACCGCTGCATCGCCGAGGTACCGCGCCAGCGCATCCGCGGCCGCCTTCTCGTAGACGAGGTGGCAGGCATTGCAGCCGCCGCCGCGCGATTCCTCGGTGATCGGACCCCACTCGCTTTTCGTCTGCCCAAGGTGACAGGAGACGCACAGTTCGCGCAGGTGGCTGTCGGCCACGCTGTGGCCGAGGGCGGTCGCGTTCGGTGGTGGCGAGGCCGGGTGGACCGGTTCCCCGAGCACCCGGCGGTTGACGGCGATGACGCCGGCCATTGTCGTCATGATCGAACGCTCGACGCGTGGCACGGTGGCGAGGTGGCACGCAGCCTGGCCGCAGGTTCGCCCCGCGTCGGCGAGGTTGCCGGGCACGAGGATCAGACCTTCATGCGCGCGCGTCGCCACCACGGCGAATGGGTCGCCGCCGTGACATGCCGCGCAGCCGATTGCGCCCGGCGCATGAGCTGCACCCAACCCATCGACGCCGTCGTGGCAGGCGAGGCAGCCCTCGGCACGTCCGCGCACCACCGGCGGCGGCGGCCGCGATGCGCCGGGGATCCATCCGACGCGCAGGTCGCCAATTGCCGCCGGCCACGCTGACCCAAGGCGACCCTCGTCGTATCGCACGAACAGCAATGCCGAGCACAGGCCGACATAGGCGATGACGAACAGGCCGGGCAACGGCCGCAGCCGCGTCGCGATCGGGGCGGGCAACCACGGCAGCGCCGCCATGCAGCCCACGAACAGCAGCGCCGCCAGAAGAACCGCCTGCGGCGATGCGCCGGACTCGACGGCCCATTGCACAGCGCCCAGATACCACGGTCCGCGATAGGCGGGATCGAGGCCGTCGTGCAGTCCGGGCGATATGAAAAGCGATGCGCCGACGACGAGCGCCACGGCCGTCACCGCATGCCATCGCGCGGGACGCCAGCCGCGCAATGGCACAGTGGCGAACACCACCGCCAGTGCCGCCCCCGTGGCAAGGTGCAGAACAAAGGCCGTCAGCGGCCGCGCACCCGCACCTGAGGCGCCCGCAAGCAGCATCAGGCGCTGCACTTCGCGCGCGTCGCCATCGCCGCGCAGCACAAAACCGGACAGGGCCGCCAGCGCGGCCAGGACAAGCACGAGCGACCATCGCACCGCAGTGCCGCGGCCCGCGACGCGCAGTCTCTGCCACGCGTACACGGAGCCGCCGGCAAGCGCGAGCTGGGTCGCCCAGAAGTGGACATTGCGCAGCAGCGCCGGCAGCGGTTCCGCCAGCAGCCACGTCGAGATCGACCGGTACGGCTGGCGTGGGTCGAAGTGCGCGACGAGCAACGCCCCCGACACCGCGCACAGCAGCAGCGCAATCAGCACCATGTCGCGCACTGCGGCCCGTTGCGGCGTCCGCAAGTCGCGGTCTCCGGCGCTTTTCGGGCTCATATCGGTCGGGCGTCGGCGTGAGACATCGGTACGGGCAAACACGGCGCCCGGCGAAGCGATTGTGCCGGGATAGGCCCGCCGCTGCCTCGGTGCGCGCAAATAACCGGCAGCGATCAGGTCATAGCGAACTGCCCGCCCGGCCCGCCGGGGCAGCCGGTAACCTATCTCCGACATCGCGCCAGTTCGAGGAGCGGCCGCCATGCTTGCCCACGCAACCAGTACACACACCGCGAACCGCCGTCCGGGGCCGCGGTTCGATGACGACGGTTTTCTGCTCGAACCGCAGGAGTGGAACCGGCGCCTGGCCGAGCAACTGGCACGGCAGGCCGGCGTTGACACCTTGACGGACAAGCACTGGCAGGTGATCGACCTGGTGCGAGACCGCTATTTCGCCATCGGCGCCCTGCCCGTGATGCGCCTGGTGTGCCGGGCCGTCGGCCTCGAGCCCAACGCGGCGCATCGGCTTTTCAGCAGTTGCCGCAGCCTGTGGCGTATCGCCGGCCTGCCGAACCCAGGCGAAGAAGCCAAGTCGTACATGAACTGACAATCGGGCGCGCGACGCAGCGTTGCAGGCGTGGTCCAGGCCGGTCGCGTGGCCGGCGTTGCGGCCGCCCAAGCCCGGTTCACAGGCAGTCGCCGCGCACCCGCAGATGCGCGCCGCGCAGAAGCCGGGGCGCGCCGCAATCGGCCGATCGCGCGATCCGCACCCAGCGCCGCGGGATTGTGTCTCCGACCATGCGGGCGCTGTCGCGCCCACCCTGAACTTTCGCAACGCGAAAGTCAGCCTTCGACCCAATCGACAACAAGCGCGGGCTGCGCCGCGCTCAGTCGATCCGCACCCCGCGCGCTTCCAGCCTGTTGTGTCTCCGGCCGGGCTGCCGCTGTCGCGGCAGCCCTTAACTTCGCTGCGCGAAGATAGCCTGCGACGCAACCGGCTCGGTTGGGTGCGCGTCAGTCGACGCGCACCCAACGGGCTTCGAGCCGGTTGTCAGCCCGGTGCACGACGGTGACGTTCTTGCGCATCGCCCAGGGGATCACCTGGTTGTGCAGCGGGATGTGCATCACCTGCTGGTTGTGCAGCAGCAGCGCGCGTGCGATCAGATCGTTGCGCTTCTTCTGGTCGACCTCGCTCTTCATCGCGTCGACCAGCTTGTCGAACTCGGGATGGCTGACCCGGCCGAGATTGAAGTTGCCGTCGCCGCCCTTGCCGACGCTGCGCGCCAGCGACTGCAGCGAATACAGCGCGTCGAAGGTCGGCACGCCCCAGCCGAGCAGGTAGGCCGAGGTGTCGTACTTCTGGATCTTCGGGAAGTAGGTGGCGCGCGGCATCGCATTGAGGCTGACCTTCAGCCCGACCTGCGCCCACATCGTCACCAGCGCCTTGCAGATCTCCTCGTCGTTGATGTAGCGGTTGTTCGGGCAGTCGAGCGTGAAGCCGAAACCGTTCGGGTAGCCGGCCGCGGCCAACAGGTCACGCGCCTTCTTCTGGTCGAACGACAGCCGCTCGTGCGCCTCCTTGGTCCAGCCGTTGACGGCCCGCTGCAGGATCGCCCCAGTCGGGTCGGACGAGCCGCGCATCACCGACTTCTGGATCGCGTCGATGTTGATCGCGTGATAAAGCGCCTGGCGCACGCGCAGGTCCTTGAAGGGGTTCTTGCCCTTGACGTCGGCGTACAGCAGTTCGTCGCGCGACTGGTCGAAGCCGAGGAAGATCGTCCGGTTCTCGGCGCCCTCGACGACCTTGATCGCCGGGTTGTTGCGCAACCGCGCCAGGTCCTGCGGCGGCGGATCGAGCACGAAGTCCAGTTCGCCCGAAAGCAGCGCGGCGGTGCGCGTGGCGTCCGATTTCACCGGGGTATAGACGATCTCGGTGACGTTGCCCTTCCTGTTCGCTCTTCCCCACCAGTTCGGGTTCTCGACGAAAACGGTGCGGACGTCGACCTCGCGGCTCTTCAGCATGAAGGGGCCGGTGCCGTTGGCGTTGCGCACCGCGTGGCTCTCCTGCTTCTGCACGAAATTGGTCGGCTGCGTCACGCCGTGCTTCTCCGACCAGGCCTTGCTCATCATGCGCAGCTCGGGCAGCTGCCGCAGCAGCACCGGGTTCGGCGCCGAGGTGACGATCAGCACCGTGTGCTCGTCGATCTTGCGCGCGCCCTGGATCGCCGCCGTATAGGCGCTGAAGTTCGACGTCGGCGCGAGCGCCCGCTCGATCGAATAAACGACGTCGTCGGCGGTGAACGGCGTGCCGTCATGGAACTTGACGCCCTTGCGCAGTTCGAAGCGCCAGATCAGCGGCGTGTCCTGGCTCCACTTGACCGCCAGCGCCGGTTCCAGCTCGAACTTCTCGGTGTAGGTGATCAGCGGCTCGTAGACGTACGAGTTGGCCGTGTTGTTCAGCCCCTCGTTCTGCGAGTGCGGGTCGAAGGTCAGGATGTCGCCCTGGCTGGCCCAGCGCAGGGTCTTGGCCTCGAGCGCCGGTGCGCCGATCAGGGCGGCAGCCAGCAGCGATGCGATGGCATGGCGGAACATCGGCTTTTTCTCCTTGAATGATGTGCGCACGAAGTGCGGCGGGGCGATGCTGCACCAAGCCACTGCCGGGGTCAACGCGACGCCGTGCCGCAACACGCGATGCGCCCGGGAAAACCCTCGCCGCCTCCGCCGCAGACTGCGCCGCCCGATCGCTCCCGCCGCGCCGGCCAGACCGCTTCTGCCGGCCGCATCCGCCTCAGCTCGCGCCGCGCAGCTCGATGTCGCCGTAAAAAGCCTCGATGTCGGCGCCGGTGTTGTCGGTGTCGGTCATGATGCCGATGCCGATCAGCCGCCCCGGCCGCTCGCCGAAGGCGCGCTCGAAGTCGGCGACATAGTCGCGTTCGAATTGCTTCCACTGGCCGAGACGATCGCGGCCGCTGCCCGCGACGACCATCTTGATCCGCCCGGTGTGCGCGCTGCCGATCACCGCGCCCACCGGCTGCCGGTTCTCCCAGATGTAGATCAGGGTCGCGTAGGGCACGCTCTGCCCGCTGAGCATCTGTGCCATGTCGAGCGCAACCTGATCGCGTGCCGGCAGGCGGCGCTTGTCGCCGTCGAAGAACAGCAGCAAGCGCACCGGCGAATCCTCGGCATGGCGGTCGAGGGCGTCGGCCTCGGCGATCAGATCCTGCACCCGCCAGCGCCAGGCCACCTTCGGCCTGGTGACAGGATCGATGTCGAGCGGCTGCTTCAGTCCGCTGGCCGATCGCGACGCTCGCGCATGAACGACGACCGTGCCGGCAAGATCGTCGCGTACCAGCCGGTACTGCGTCGGTGCTTTCGTGCGCGCCAGAACGAGAGGTTGCCAGTGGCGCGGCGCCGCGGCCCCGGCCGGATTGCTGGAGAAAAGCACCGGCTCGGACGCGGGCGGCTCGATGGCCACGCATCCGGCAACGAACGGCAGCAGGAGCAAGGCTTGCCAGGGGCGCATCGACTCACGGGGCTGCGGCGGCAGGGCGGTAGCAATCTTACCGGAGGGCAGAGACCACTCGCCCGACCGGCCGACTCCCCGGCCAAGTCGCGTTTGAGCCGGCCTGCACAGTGCCTGCCCGTCGATCGCACGGCGACCGCGAACCCGCCGGCCCCGGTCGCCGGCCGTAACGGTCAGACGCCGATCAAGCCGCCGTCGTCCTTACTGATCACGATCGTCGCCGACCTGGGCCGCGCCAGGCCGCCATCGGGCCAGTGGCTCTGGTACCTGGACGGGTCGCCGATGTCGGCGCTGGACGTGCCTTCGCCGGGATGCTGGATATTGACGAACAGCGTCCTGCCGTCCGGCGTTTCCGTAATGCCGGTGATTTCGCAGCCGGGCACCCCCACCAGGAAACGCTTCAGTCGGTCGCCGAGCGGCGCACCGACGAACGTCTGCACCTGGCGGGTGATGCCGCCATCCGTGCTGGTGATGGTGCGCACGCTGCCGTCGCCGACCCGTCCGGGCAACGCCGCCAGCAGCATGTCGTTGGTGGCGTCGCTGAAGGCACCGTCGTCGGTTTCGATCCAGCAGATGTTGGTCGCCTCCGAGAACCACAGGCCGTCGGGACTGGAGAAGTCATTGTCGTCGGTCAGCCCCGAGACATTGACATCGGCACCGCGATCCGCTCGGGCACCGAATAGGAAGATGTCCCAGTCGAAGCGGGTCGCCGCCGGCGTGGCTTCGATCCAGCGGATGATGTGGCCGTTCGGATTGCCGCCGGCGCGCGCCGTGCTGCTCGGGCTCGACGCGACTTCGCGGTAGAAGCGCGGGTTGGCGGCGTCGACCGCGTTGATGTTGCGCGTCGTCGGCGAGTTCGAATTGTTGGTCAGCGTCATGTAGACCGCGCCGGTGATCGGGTCGACCGAGCCCCACTCGGGGCGGTCCATCTTGGTGCCGCCAACGGCGTCGGCCGCGATGCGGGTGTTGATCAACACATCGGCCTGGTCGGCGAACGGGTAGGCGACGTAGTCGCGAATGGCCGGCACGCTGATGTCGAGCAGCAGCCACTGGCCGGTTCCGTCGGCATTGAAGCGGGCCACGTACAGCTTGCCGTCGTCGAGGTACTTGTCGCCGGCCTTCAACCCGTCGTTGGCGTCCGACGGGCTCCACGGCTGATTCGACACGTACTTGTAGATGTATTCACTACGCGCATCGCAGCCCATGTAGAACACGAGCGGCTGGCCGGCCTCGACCTTCGCCACCCATGCGCCCTCATGCGCGAAGCGCCCCATCGCCGTGCGCTTGGTCGGCGTCGACGTCGGGTCGAACGGATCGATCTCGACGTTCCAGCCGTACGTGTTGGCTGCGTTGCGGTAGTCGTCGGCCGCGGTCTCGCCCTTCAGCGCGACGTTCCAGCGGGCGTACAGGTCGTCGCTGGGATCGTAAGTCGCCCACAGTTCGCGGCCGTTGCCGCTGACGCCGTAGCGGGCGAACGACGCCAACTGCTTCGGCGTGTAGCTCCTGCCCGGCGCGTTCTCTGCCGGCACGCGGCGGAAGTAGCCGGCCCAGTTCTCCTCGCAGGTCAGGTAGGTGCCCCAGGGCGTCACGCCATGGGCGCAGTTGTTCACCGTGCCGCGCGTGCGCTTGCCGTCCGGCGAGTACTTGGTCACCATGTACTCGGTGCCTGCTGCCGGACCGGACAGCCGCGTCTCGGTCAGCGTATGCACGCGGCGGTTGTACTTCGAGTCCTGCCTGTAGGTGACCTCGCGGCTGCTCTTGTCGCGCTCGACCTCGACGATGCTGACCCCGTGCACATAGAACTCGCGCAGCACCTCGTCGGCGGCTGTGCGCCGGCTCGCCGCGCCGCTGCCCGCGACGCTGACGCCGTTCGGATGCAGGAACATCGGCGTGATCGCCTCGTGGTTCGTGCACAGCAGGCCGCGATCGGACTCGTTCTTCTGCCATTTGCCGTTGGGGCCGAGCCCGTAGTACTGAATGGCGTCGTGATGGTCGCCCGAGCGCAGGGCGAAGCTGGCCGCGGGATCGGTGCCGTCGTTCCTGTACGCGGCAACACCGCCGGCGATCGGGTCGCCCAGCCGAATCAGCACCTTCGCGGTGTAGCCCGCCGCGATCGTCACTTCATCGGCGAGGCTCTTCGGCACCGCGCGGAAACCGAGCGCCTCCGGCCGCTGGTTGGGCCGGCGCGGCACGCCCGCCGCGGCGGAGGTCGACTCCATCGCCTGTGCGGTGCCATCGTCGCTTCCGCCGCACCCGGCGAGCAGCGCCGGCGTTCCGAGGAAAGACAGTGCTGCCGCGGCTCCGCCGCGCTGAAGCAGGCTGCGCCGTGCCGGGCTGGCCAGCCGCGCTTCGATGATCTCGCCGATGTGGGTATTGGCCGAGCGGTTCGTTTCCGGTTCGTCGTGATGCGACATGCGTGACCTCCTTGAAAGGGCCCGCAGTGTCGCCGGCGTCGATGACCGTTGCGTTTAATGACGCCCGCCGCGGCCGTCCGATCACCTGTTCGCGCAGCGCTTCACACGGCGGTCACGCAGTTCAGGCTGCCTTCAACGCGACGACGCCGGCGATGACCGCGAGGATGCCGCTCCAGCGCCGCGGCGTCAGCCGCTCGTGCAACAGACGCACGCCGATCAGCGTGGCGAAGAACACCGAGGTCTCGCGCAGCGAGGCAACCAGCGCCACCGGCGCCTGCGTCATCGCCCAGACCGAGATGGCGTAGGCGGCGGCCGACAGGCCGCCGCCGATCAGCGCCCGATCGCTGCGGTCGCGCAGGTGGGCGATGAACGTCGCCTTTCGCCGAGCCAGCATCCACAGCGAAAAAGGAATGCCGTCGAGCACGAACAGCCAGACGATGTAGCTCCACGCATTGCCGGACACGCGCGCGCCCCGGCCGTCGATCAGCGTGTACAGGGCAATCACCGCCGCGTTGGCCAGCGCGAAGCCGACCGCGGCGCGCGATAGCGCATGGCCGAGCGCGCGATAGCCGAGCAGGAACACGCCGGCCGAGATCATCAGCATGCCCACCCAGGCAACCGGCGACGGCAGTTCGCCGAGCACGGCGATGCCGGCCACGGCGGTGATCAGCGGCGCGACGCCGCGCATCAGCGGATACACCAGCGACAGGTCGCCGGCGCGATACGCCGAGATCATCAGCCAGTAGTAGGCCAGGTGCACGGTGACCGAGGCGATGATGTACGGCCAAGCCGCCGCCGGCGGAACCGGAACGACGAACAGGAACGGCACGCCGATCAGCATCGCGCCGACGATGATGCCGGCGGTGTCGTGCAGCACATCGCCGCCCCCCTTGATCATCGCGTTCCAGCTGGCGTGCAGCAACGCCGCCAGCAGCACCGCCATCGAGACGGCGAAGCTCATGACGGCCGGGCTGGGCGCCGCGCGATGCGCAGCCGGCTCAGGCGAGCACGGCGTCGGCGGCCGTATACGGCAGGCCGAGCGCCTGCGCCACCTCCCGATACGTGACCTTGCCGGCGGCGATGTTCAGCCCCGCCTTCAGGTGCGGATCGCGGGCGAGCGCCGAGCGCCAGCCGCGATCGGCCAGTGCCAGCACGAACGGCAGCGTAGCGTTGTTCAGCGCGTAGGTCGAAGTGCGCGGCACCGCGCCGGGCATGTTGGCCACGCAGTAATGAACGACCCCGTCGACGACGTAGGTCGGTTGCGCATGCGTGGTCGGGCGCGAGGTTTCGGCGCTGCCGCCCTGGTCGATCGCCACGTCGACGATCACCGATCCCTTCTTCATCCGGCCGATCAGCTCGCGCGTGATCAGCTTCGGCGTGGCCGCGCCGGGCAGCAGCACGCCGGAGATCACCAGGTCGGCGCGCTGCACCTCGCGCTCGATGTTGTCGCGGTTGGAGAAGACCGTGATCACGCGGTGGCCGAGCATGGCGTCCATGGCGCGCAGCGCGTCGATCGACTTGTCGATCACCACCACCTGCGCCCCGCTGCCAACCGCCATCTGTGCCGCATTGCGGCCGACCACTCCGGCACCGAGGATCACGATCCGCGCCGACGGCACTCCGGCCACGCCGCCGAGCAGGATGCCCATGCCGCCGGCGGCGCGTTCCAGGCAGTGGGCGCCGGCCTGCACACTCATCCGCCCGGCCACCTCCGACATCGGCGCCAGCAGCGGCAGGCCGCCGGCCGGCGATGTGACGGTCTCGTAGGCGATGCAGATCGCGCCGCTGGCGATCAGTTCGCGCGCCTGGTCGGCGTCCGGCGCCAGATGCAGGTAAGTGAAGAGCACCTGGCCGTCGCGCAGCATCCTGCGCTCGGCCGCCTGCGGCTCCTTGACCTTGACGATCAGGTCGGCGCCTGCGAACACTTCCGCCGCCGTGGGCACCACCGTCGCCCCGGCGCGCTGGTAGTCGGCATCGCTGGCACCGATGCCGGCGCCCGCCTGCGTCTCGACCAGCACGGCGTGGCCATGCGCGGCGACTTCGCGCACCGACGTCGGCGTCAGGCCGACGCGGTACTCGTGGACCTTGATTTCCTTCGGAACACCGAGTTTCACCTTTTCGTCTCCCTTCTTGCGCCGACGTCGTGATTGGCACGTCGCGCCGGCTAGGCGGCGCGCAGCGCCGGCGCGGCGCTGCCGATGCCCATGTCGTGCAGCGTCGACTCGATCGCCGTCACGACATTGCGCATTTCGTTGCTGTCGATGGCGCCGATGCAGCCGACGCGGAAGGTTTCGACCTGGGTCAGCTTGCCCGGGTACAGGATGTAGCCGCGCGCCCGCACCCTGGCGTAGAACGCCTTGAATTCATAGGCCGGATCGGACGGCGCGTGAAAGGTAACGATGATCGGCGCCTGCACGCCAGGCTCCAGGAAAGGCCGGAAGCCGAGCGCGCGCATGCCCTCGATCAGCGTGGCGCAGTTGGCTGCATAACGCGCCCCGCGCGCCACCTGCCCGCCTTCCTCCTTGAACTGGTCGATGGCCGCGCGCAGCGCCGCCACCACGTGCGTAGGCGGCGTGAACCGCCATTGCGTCGTGCGCTGCATGTACGTGTACTGGTCGTGCAGGTCCATCGCCAGCGAGTGCGAATTGCCGGCGCTGGCGGCGAGCGCGTCGCGGCGGACGACGACGAAACCCATGCCCGGAACGCCCTCCAGGCACTTGCCGCTGGCGGCGACCAGCGCCACGAACGGCGTGGCGCGCGCGTCGATCGGCAGCGCGCCGAATGAACTCATCGCATCGACGATCAGGCCCCGGTCGCGGCTGCGGCAGACCCGGGCGATGCCCTCGAGGTCGTTGCGCAGGCCGGCGCCGGTTTCGCAGTGCACGAGGGCGACATGGGTGATCGACGGGTCGGCGGCCAGCGCCGCATCGACGACGGCCGCCGTCGCCGGCCGGTCCTCGGCGACCGCCAGATCGACGACGGCGCGGTTCAGGACCCTGCAGATCCTGACGATACGGGCGCAGTAGGCGCCATTGTTCGGCACCAGCACCTTGCCATCACGCGGCACCAGGTTGCCGATCGCCGCCTCGACCGAGAAGGTGCCGCTGCCCTGCAGCGGCACACAGGCGTAATCGTCGCCGCCGTGGACGATGTCGACCAGGTCGCGGCAGATGCTGCCGGTGATCTGGTTGAAGGCCGCGTCCCAGGAGCCCCAGTCGCGCAGCATCGCCTGCTTGGTTTCGAGCGACGTGGTCAGCGGACCGGGCGTCAGCAAAATGGGGTCGTTTCCGCGGATCATGACTTTCTCCAAGGCATCGGGGCGTCGCCTAAGGGTTCTCGCCGCCGGCGAGCCGTTCATTGATGTCGGCGATCACTGCCGGAAGGCTCCGCAGGTCGTCGATCACGTAGTGGGCGCCGCTTTCCCGGATGAGCTTTTCCTTGGCCGCGCGCTCCCGCAATTCCAGTTCCGCCGCGCTCATCTGCCGCACGGCCGCCCAGCTGTCGGCGACATAGTTGCTCCACTTCGACACGCCGACGCGCCAGCACAGCGGCGCACCCTCGCCGGCGCCGGAGACGGTGTCGTCGACCTTGACCGTGCGCCGCATGGCGTTACGCAGGTTGTAGACGCCGAGGCGTTCCAGGTTCTTGATCACCATGTACGCGGAGGGCCGAGGCATCTCGACCTCGTCGCCGGCGCAGGCCGCATCCGGGACGAAGCCCTGCTTCGCTCCGCCGGCGAGAAGGATATCGAGCATGTCCCGTGTGAATCCCGTCGTCACCCCGATTCTGATGCCCTGACGCTGCAGGTCGGCGACGACCTCGCGCACGCCGGGCAACAGTTCGTGATAATTGCCGTTACGCAGCAGGTCGAGTTGCGTCGGCACGAAGTCGGCGAACATGGCGTCGACGTCCGCCTGTGTCGGCTCGCGGCCGAACCTGGCCACGAAGCGGCTGCGCACCGAAGCGATCTCGGTGATCGCCTTGATGTGCAGATCCTTGCGCAGCCCCATCGGCGCACGCGCCTCGGGCATCGAGATCTCCAGTCCGTACTTCCTGAACACCTCGACGAAGACGATCGCCGGCGCGTCGACGTAGCGGTCCATCGTCGTTCCCGAGCAGTCCAGCATCACGTAGCCGATGCTGTGCTGCGTGTTCTCGGTGTCGAATTTCCGCTGCTGGGCCGCCGCGTGGCGGATGTCTTCGGGCACACGGCCGACAGCCGACAGCCGGGAAATCATCGAATCCGTCATTGAGCGCTCCTGTGCAGCAAGACCGTCAGCGGCGCGCCGTTCGGCGCCACGCCTGCGTGCGCGCGACGAGCCACCATTCGACGAAGAAGAACACCGCGGTCACAACGGCGGAGGTGGCGACGATCAGGGTCGCCATCGCCGCGGCAGCGCCGACGTTGCCGGCCTCGTCCAGGTGCAGGATCGAGATCGCCGCCAGCGTCGTACTCGGCGAATACAGGAAGACGACCGCCGAGATCGTCGTCATCGCATTGACGAAGTAGTAGCGGCTGATATCGACCACCGACGGCAGGCAGACCGGCACGGTGACCCGCCAGAAGGTCTTGTAAAACGGCACCTTCAGCGACGCCGACACCGACTCGAATTCGTTGTCCAGCGCCTTGAGCGCCGTGACCGCGGTCAGGTGGCTGCTCGAATAGAAGTGGACGATCGTCGACAGCACCAGGATCGCCATCGTGCCGTAAAGGAAGCCGAGCGGGTTGGCTGGATTGTTGAAAAAGACGATGTAGCCGATGCCCAGCACCATGCCCGGCACCGCCATCGGCATCATCGCCTGCATCTGCACCAGCGGCCGCAGCCAGGAAAAAGCGCGCGACTTCTCGATGCCGGTCTTCTCCAGCCAGTAGGCGCCGGCGAAGGTGACCGCGGCGCCCGTCAGCGCGCACCACGCCGCCATCGTCACGCTGTTGCGCCAGGCGTTGTCGACGCCGGCCTCCTCGAAGCCGTAGGTGTAGTGGTTCAGGGTGAACGACAGGTTGTACGGCCAGACCTTGACGAAGGATCCGAACACGGCCATGCCCAGCACGAGCAGCAGAACCGCCGAAACCGCCAGCACGTAGGCAAGAAGCAGCGCGTCGCGCAGCCGCTGCGGGCGCGGCGCATACGGCACGCTGCGCGCGGTCAGCAGCGCCTTCTGCCGGCGCCGCACGGCGCTGTCGATGGCGAAGGCGATGACCGCCGGCACCAGCAGCACCAGGCCGACCACCGCGCCCAACGAGAAGTTCTGCTGCCCGACCACCTGCTTGTAGATGTCAATGGCCAGCACCGAATAATTGCCGCCGATCACCTTGGGCACGCCGAATTCGGACACCGCCATGGTGAACACGACCAGCGCCGCCGAGATCAGGCCATAACGCGCGCCGGGCAGCGTGATGGTCATGAACTTGCGCCAGCCGGGCGTGGCCAGCGAGTCGGCGGCCTCGTACAGCCTCGCATCGGACAGCGCCAGGCCGGCGAGCAGGATCATCACGGCGTGCGGGAACGAGGCGAAGCTCATCGCCAGCACCATGCCGGGCAGGCCGTAGATCGTCGTCAGCCCGAACCACTCGATGACGAACTTCAGCCAGCCCTGGTTGCCGAACAGGTAGATGAACGACAGCGCCGCCAGCAGCGACGGCGCCAGAATCGGGATCATCGCGACGTTGCGCCACAGGCCCTTGAACGGAATGCAGCTGCGCTGGATGGCGTAGGCGAAGAGGAACGCCTGCGGCACCGTCAGCAGCGTCGTCAGGGCGGCGAAGCTGAGCGTATTGATCGCCGAGTTCGCGAACGCCGGCGAGGCAAAGTAGATCGCGAAATTGGCCAGCCCGACGAAGTCACCGGAACGGTCCTCGAGGCTGCGCACGAGCAGGCTGGCCAGCGGCACGGTCAGCAAGAGCAGCAGCGCAACCGCCAGCAGGATCACGCCGCCGCGCGCGATCAGCGCCTCGGTCCAGAGCGACAGATCGCGCGGCCAGCCGCTGCGGTGCGCCACCGCGCTCACGCCGCCTCCTTCGCCGCGAAGACCGCGCGCCTCTCGGCCGCGCGACGACCAGGCACGGCGTCGACGCTCATGCCAGCGCAAAGACGCGCACGCGCTCGCCGCGCAGCGCAAAGGGTATGCACGCGCCCTCGCGCACGTTCAGTTCGAGCGCCTGGTTCAGCGAGAAGTACACCAGCATCGACTGGCCGTCGAAACCCTCGACCTCCATGTTCGCCAGGCAATAGGTCCCGAGGAAATCGACCGTCCGCACCGTCCCGCGCAGGTGGTTCGGCCGGCCCTCGAGCGGACCGGAATCCGCCAGCACGCGGTCCTCCGGCCGCAGATACAGGCGCACCGGCCGTCCCGGCGCGATGCCGTTGACCGCCGTGGCCAGTTCGATCTGGCCGACGCGATAGCGCCCAGCGCCGACGCAGGTGGCGTTAAGCACGTTGACCTTGCCGATGAAATCGGCGACGAACGGCGTGGCCGGACGCTCGTAGACCTCCAGCGGCGAGCCGACCTGCTCGATCGCGCCGCTGTTCATCACGACCACGCGATCGGCCATCGACAGCGCCTCTTCCTGGTCGTGCGTGACCATGATCGTGGTCACGCCGAGGCGGCGCTGCAGTTGCCGGATCTCGCCGCGCAGGCGTTCGCGCTCCTTGGCGTCGAGCGCCGACAGCGGCTCGTCGAGCAGCAGCAGGCTGGGCGAGGTGGCCAGCGCCCGGGCGAGCGCGATGCGCTGCTGCTGGCCGCCGGAAAGCTGCGCCGGATACTTCGAACCGGAATCGGGCAGGCCGACCAGCCGCAGCAGTTCGGACACGCGCGCGTTGATCTCGGCCCGACCCTTGCGACGGTTGACCAGCCCGTACGCGACATTGTCGAGGATGGTCAGGTTGGGGAACAGCGCGTACGACTGGAACACGATGCCGTAGTCGCGCGCCGCCGGCGGCGCCGTCGAGACATCGCGGCCGTCTTGAATCACGCGGCCACGGGTCTGCGTCTCCAGGCCGGCGATGATTCTTAGCAGCGTCGTCTTGCCGCAGCCGGAAGGGCCGACGAAGCACACCAACTCGCCGCGCCCGATCGTGAGATCGACGGCCTGAAGCGCAACGAAGCTGCCGAAGGACTTGTGAATGCCTTCGAGCCTGAGCGCTTCGCCCGCCGGCACGTTCTGGTTCATTGCCCCGGTCTCCGGCCCGCCCTGCCGACGAACAATGCCGGCGGCCGCGCCGCCTATGAGGTCGCCTCGTGCAGTCGACGATCAGCCATCATGCGCGCGCAGCGCCAAGGGGCGGCAGCGGGCCGCCCCTTCGATTATCTACTTCGGCGCCGCCTTGCTTTCGTAGCGCTTGCTCCACTCGGCCAGAATGCGGTCGCGGTTCTTTGCCGCCCAGGCAAAGTCGTTCTTCACCAGTCGCGAGCCATAGTCCGCCGGCACGTTGGGCAGGGGCTTGCTCAGCGCCGGCACGGCGACGATGGCGAAGTTGTTGGCGTAAAGGCCCATCGCCTCATCCGAGATCGACCAGTCCATCAGCCTCTGCGCCGCGGCGAGGTTCTTCGTGCCCTTGTGAATGCCGGACGCCTCCAGATCCCAGCCCAGCCCTTCCTTCGGAAACACCAGGTCGATCGGCTTGCCCTGCGCCTTCTCGCGGTTGGCGCGGTACTCGAATGAGATGCCGACCACGTACTCGCCGTTGGCCGCCGACGCGCAGGGGCGCGATCCCGAGTGCATGTACTGAGCGATGTTCTCGTGCAGCGCATCCATGTATTTCCAGCCCTCGGCCTCGCCCCACAGCTGCAGCCAGGCGGAGACATCGAAGAAGCCGGTGCCGCTGGAGGCCGGATGCGGCATCACGATCTGGCCCTTGTATACGGGCTTGGTCAGGTCCTTCCAGGTTTCGGGCTTGGGAATGTTGCGTTTGGCCGCCTCGGCGGTGTTAAAGCAGATCGTCGCGCCCCAGACGTCCATGCCGACCCAGGCCGGCGGATTCTTCGCATCGCGGTACTGGGCGGCGACGCGCTCCAGACCTTTCGGCGCATAGGGCTGCAGCATGCCCTCGGTGCCGAAGATTGCCATGCTCGTCGCCGCCACACCCATCACGACGTCGGCCTTCGGGTTGGCTTTTTCGGCCAGCAGGCGGGCGGTGATGATGCCGGTGGAATCGCGCACCCAGGTGATCGCGATGTCCGGATTCGCCTTCTCGAACGCTGTCTGGTAAGCCTTCAGCTGGTCGGTTTCGAGCGCGGTGTACACGGTGAGTTGCGTCTTCTGCGCGACAGCCTGCCCGCCGGTCAGTGCCATGGCGAGACCGGCGGCGAGTGCGGTGGCGATATGTCGACTGAACATGCGACTTTCCTCCTTGAATGGGCACCGCGCCTGGCGGTGGCGTCCCGACGGTGGATGCCTCGCGGCCTTCACTTTCTGCAATCGAGCAGCATCGCCGGCGTTGGTGACCGCACCGTGACGCACGGCTGCCGGCGCAGGCGCGCTCGGTTTGGCCGGCGTCGATCCGACTGCCCCGATCCTGTCTGCCTGGGCGCGGCAGTCTAGGGAGCAAGCGCGAGCAACGTCAATTGTTTTTTGCAGATTGTCGACAATCCTCCACCGCGGTCCTACACTGTCCGGCATGGCTTCTTCGAAAGCAGGCGGTGCGGTCGTGCTGCCGCACCCGACGATCGCGCTGCTGCGCAGCGCATCACTCGCGACGGCGGCGCAGCAGGAGATCGAGCGCCTGATCCTGGCCGGCGAATTGCCGCCCGGCAGCAAGCTGACCGAGGCGTCCCTGTCGGAGCGGCTCGGAGTTTCCCGCGGCCCGATCCGCGAGGCATTCCGTCGGCTCGAGGAGGCCGGCCTCGTGCGGCAGGAAAAGAATCGCGGCGTCTTCGTCCGCGACATCGCACTGGACGAGGCGGCCGAGATCTTCGACCTGCGCGCGGTGATGGACGAACTGGCGGGCCGGCGCCTGGCGCGGACACTGACCGGCGAGCAGGCGCGCGCGCTGCGCAGCATTGTCGAACGGATGGAGCAGACCGCGCGCGCCGACGACGCCGACGCCTACCACCTGCTGAACCTCGAGTTCCACGACCGGGTGGTCGAGTTCGCCGGCAACCGCAAGATGGCGTCGATGTACCGCAAGCTGGTCAAGGAACTGGCGCTGGCGCGCTGGCGCAACCTGAGCGAGAAACAGGCGTTGCTGCACTCGGCCGCCGAGCACCGGCAGATCCTGAAAGCGATCGCCTCGGGCGATGCCGATGCCGCGGGCCGCGCGCTGTACGAACACGCCGAGGCGAGCAAGCAGCGCATGCTGCGCAGTGAGCCGGCGGCCGCGCCCGCCCGCACCCGGGCCGGCCGCAAGGGAACGTGATGCTGACCGTCAACGGCCGTGACTACGCGGCGCCACGGCAGCCGACCGTCGTGATCTGCATCGACGGCTGCGAACCCGATTACATCGCGCAGGCGGTGGCCGCCGGCGTGATGCCGACCATGCGGCGCTGGCTGCGCGAGGGCACGGCGCTGGTCGTCGACTGCGTCGTGCCGACCTTCACCAACCCGAACAACCTGTCGATCGTCACCGGCAGACCGCCTTCGGTGCACGGCATCTGCGGCAACTATCTGTTCGACGCCGCAAGCGGCATCGAAGTGATGATGAACGATCCCAAGTGGCTGCGCGCGCCGACGATCCTGGCTGCGTTCGCCGGCGCCGGCGCCCGCTGCGCAGTGGTCACGGCCAAGGACAAGCTGCGCCGTCTGCTCGGACACGGCATGCGCGGCGTCTGCTTTTCGTCGGAAAAGGCCGACCATCTGACCGAAGAAGAACACGGCATCACCGGCGTGCCGGCGCTCGTCGGCATGCCAGTGCCCGACGTCTACAGCGCCGAACTGTCCGAGTTCGTCTTCGCCGCCGGCGTCAGGCTGCTGGCCACGCGGCGGCCGGACCTGATGTATCTGTCGACCACCGACTACGTGCAGCACAAGCATGCGCCCGGCGATGCCGACGCCAACCGCTTCTACGCCATGCTGGACCGCTATCTGGCGCAGCTCGATGCCGCCGGCGCCGTCGTCGCCCTCACCGCCGATCACGGCATGAACGCGAAGGTGAAGCTCGATGCCTCGCCCAACGTGATCTACCTGCAGGACCTTCTGGACGACTGGTTCGGCACCGCACGCTGCCGGGTGATCCTGCCGATCACCGACCCCTACGTCGTGCATCATGGTGCGCTCGGCTCGTTCGCCACCGTGTACCTGCCGGCCGAAGCGATCGAGGAAGCACGGATGAAGATGCTTGCCCTGCCCGGCATCGAAGTCGTGCTGCGGCGCGAGGCGGCGGCCGAACGCTTCGAGCTGCCGGCCGACCGCATCGGCGACCTGGTCGTGGTCGCCGAGCGCAGCGTGGTGCTCGGCACGAGCGTCTCGCGCCACGATCTGTCGCAGCTCGAATTGCCCCTGCGCTCGCACGGCGGCATTTCCGAGCAGCGCGTGCCGCTGGTGCTGAACAGGCGCATCGCAGCGCTGGATTCCCGGCGCCGCTGGCGCAACTTCGACGCCTTCGATCTGGCGCTGAACCGGGCGCAATAAGTCGAGCGGATTGCGTCATGGACACGATCTGCGCAGCGGCACTTCCGTTCGAGAAAGGTCGGCCCAACCGAACACGGCGCGGGGTCTTCGGCGAGGATTGCCCGCCGCCCGACATCGACTTCGCTCGAACATGCTTCGCCGCGAGACTCACGGCCGAGGCCGATGGACCGCTCGTTTCGCGATCCGATGATGTCGTGCGAATGCTGCGACACGTCGGCTTCGAACAGTGACGTCGACCATGACCGCCGCCCTTCCCATAAGGCACGAGCAGTTGCGCATCGCCGGCGAGAAGGTGGCGACCGAGCGCTGTTTCGAGGTTCGCTACCCATACACCGGCGAGGTGGTCGGCACCGCGCCGATGGCAACGGTCGACGACGTGCGCCGCGCCATCGACGCGGGCAAGCGCTTTCGCAGCCCGCTGAGCCGGCACGACCGCTATCGGATCCTGATGCGTGCCGGCGAACTGATCGCGGCAAGGCGCGGCGAGATCGCGCGGCTGATCACGCTCGAGTCCGGACTGTGCCTGAAGGACACCCACTACGAAGTCGGCCGCGCCAGCGACGTGCTGCTGTTCGCAGCAAACCAGGCGCTGGTCGACGACGGCCAGGTCTTTTCCTGTGACCTGACCGCGCACGGCAGGAAGCGCAAGATCTACACGCTGCGCGAGCCGCTGGCCGGCGTGATCTCGGCCATCACGCCTTTCAACCACCCGCTGAACCAGGTCATCCACAAGGTGGCGCCGGCGATCGCCAGCAATAACCGCATCGTCGTCAAGCCGAGCGAGAAGACGCCGCTCGCCGCATTCCTGCTCGCCGACATCCTGTACGAGGCGGGGTTGCCGCCGCCGATGCTGTCGGTGCTGACCGGCGCGCCAAACGAGATCGCCGACGCGTTGCTGACCCATGCCGACATCGACCTGGTGACCTTCACCGGCGGCGTCGCCATCGGCAAAGCGATCGCCGCCAAGGCGGTGTACAAGCGGCAGGTACTCGAACTGGGCGGCAACGATCCGCTGATCGTGATGGACGATGCCGACCTCGACGAGGCGTCGACGCTGGCCGCCGCCGGTTCGTACAGCAATTCCGGCCAGCGCTGCACCGCGGTCAAGCGGATCCTCGTGCATGAGCGCGTCGCCGACGCCTTCATCGAGAAGCTGCTCGCAGCCACTGCCCGCGTCCGCCACGGCGATCCGCTCGATCCGGCCACCGACATGGGCACGGTGATCGACGAGGCCGCGGCGACCGAGTTCGAGGCGCGCGTGATCGAAGCGGTGGCGCAGGGCGCGCGGCTTCTTGCCGGCAACGTCCGGCGCGGCGCGCTGTATTCGCCCACCGTGCTCGACCGCGTCCGCCCCGACATGCGGCTCGTGCGCGAGGAAACCTTCGGCCCGGTGTCGCCTGTCATCCGTTTCTCCGACATCGACGAGGCGATACGGATCGCCAACGGCACCGCTTATGGTCTATCGTCGGCAGTCTGCACCCAGCGGCTCGACCACATCACGCGCTTTATCGCCGAATTGAACGTCGGCACGGTCAACATCCGCGAGGTGCCGGGTTACCGGCTCGAGCTGACCCCGTTTGGAGGAATCAAGGATTCCGGGCTCGGCTACAAGGAAGGCGTGCTCGAAGCGATGAAGTCCTTCACCAACACGAAGACTTACTCGCTGCCGTGGTGACGACGCGGCCGGCGAACCGGCGGCCGCAATGGAATGCAACACCCCGCCGCGCCGGCCGTAGTCCGCGCGGCGGCTGAGCTTTTCTGGAGGGCGAAGCGCCTTGCACGCGCTGCTGAACCTGCTGGCCGCGATCGCGCTGCTGGTCTGGGGCACGCACATCGTGCGTACCGGGGTGCTGCGCGTTTTCGGCGCCAACCTGCGCCAGATCCTGCGCGCCAGCGTCGACCGGCGCGGCCGCGCCGTGCTGGCCGGCATCGGCGTCACCGGAGTGCTGCAGAGTTCGACCGCCACCGCGCTGCTGGTCTCCAGCTTCGTTGGCCAGGGGCTGATCGCCACGTCAGCGGCACTGGCGGTCATGCTCGGCGCCGATGTCGGCACGGCGCTGATGGTGCAGTTCTTCGCACTGAACCTGGCCTGGCTGTCGCCGCTGCTGATCGTCGCCGGCGTGGTCATCTACCTGTCGCGACGCAAGGAGGTGACCGGCCAGGCGGGCAAGATCGCCCTCGGGCTGGGCGTGATGATCCTGGCGCTGCAGCTGATCATGCAGGCGACCGCCCCATTGACGCAGGCCGTCGGCGTGCAGGTGCTGTTCGGCCAGCTGACCGGCGATGCGCTGCTCGACGTGCTGATCGGCACGCTGGCGGCGATAGTCAGCTACTCGGGGCTGGCGGTGGTGCTGCTGACGGCGACGCTGGCCGCCTCGAAGGTGATCACCGTCGACGTGGCGCTGGCGATCGTGCTCGGCGCCAACCTGGGCAGCGGGCTGCTGGCGGTGCTGACGACGTTGAGGGCCGACCCGCTGGTACGCCGGGCGCCGCTCGGCAACCTGCTGTTCAGGCTGATCGGCGTGGCGATCGCGCTGCCGCTGCTCGCCTACCTGCCCGGCTGGCTGTCGTGGCTGGGTGACGAGCCGAAGTCGATGGTCGTCAATTTCCACCTGGCGTTCAACGTCGGGCTGGCGCTGATGTTCGTGCAGCTGACGGGCAGTTTCGCCCGGCTGATCGAACGCTGGCTGCCGGCACCGCCGTCGGAGGCGTTGCCCGGCACCCCGCGCCACCTCGACGCCACTGCGCTCGGCACGCCGGCGCTGGCCATTGGCAACGCCGCGCGCGAGGCGATCCGCCTGGCCGATGCCGTGCAGGACATGCTGGTCGGGCTGCTGGCGACGCTGAAAACCAACGACTTCGCGCTGGCCGAGCGGCTGCGCGCGCGCGACGACGAGATCGACCGCCTGTACACGGCGATCAAGCTGTACCTGACGCAGGTCAGCCGCGAGGAACTGGAGGCTGTCGAATCAAAGCGCTGGACCGACATCATGCAGTTCACGATCAACATGGAGCATGTCGGCGACATCATCGAACGGATGCTGATCGACGTCGCCGAGAAGAAGATCCAGCGCGGCCTGTCGTTCTCGGAGGCCGGTATGGCCGAGATCGAGGAGCTGCACGCGCGGCTGCTCGGCAACCTCAAGCTGGCCGTGGCGGTGTTCCTGAACGGCGACCTGAAGAGCGCGCAGCAACTGATCGCCGAGAAGGTCGACTTCCGCGAGCTGGAGATGCGCTACGCCGACAGCCACCTGCAGCGGCTGAGCGGCAACACGCCGCAGTCGATCGAGACCAGTTCACTGCACCTGGACCTGCTGTCCGACTTCAAGCGCATCAACTCGCTGTTCTGCTCGATCGCGTATCCGATCCTCGAATCGGCAGGCGTGCTGTCGAAGACGCGCCTGCTGCCCGCAGCCGCCAACGGCGAGAACGAACGGCAGACGGCACGGGACAGCGCCCACGCCCATTGACGCGGCGGCGGGCGTCGGCGGCCGGGGCTACCAGTTCGCCGACAGCGACACGCGCGCCGTGCGCGGCTGCGCCGGGAACAGGTAGATGCCGCCCCAGTATTGCGTCGGCGCCTCGCGCCAGTAACGGCGGTCGGTGACGTTGTCCACACCCGCCGACAGCCGCAGCAGCGTGCCCGCCGCCGTCCAGCGGTAGGCCGCCGCCAGATCCCATTGCCAGTAGGACGGCAGCCGCACCGTGTTGTCGGCGGTCACTGGCTTGCGCCCGCTGTACGTGAGCAGGTTGTTCAGTTCCAGCCCGGGCACGGCGGCGACCGTCCACAGCGCGGCGGCACTGGCGGCGAAAGGCGCGACGTTGGTCGTCCGGCGGCCGACCCGCGCCGGGTCGAGCGAGCGGGTGGTCTTCGCCTCGATCCAGGCGGCGCGGGCTTCGAGCTTCAGCTGCCGGCTGGCGATGACGGTGGCGCCGGCTTCGATTCCGCGGTGGCGCGCCTCGCGCGCGCCGGCCATGCGAAGCACGCGGCCATCGGCCTGCGCCACATCGTCGCCGTAGGGCTTGTCGATCGAGAACAGCGCCAGCGCCAGCGCGTGCCCGGCCGGCGTGACCTGCTTGAAGCCGAGTTCCCACTGCTCGCTCTTGAGCGCCGGCAACGCGACGCCGAAATTGACGAAATCGGCCGGCCGGTTCGGCACCGATTCGATCTCCACGCCGCGGCCGTACGACAGATAGCCGAAGCCGCCGGCCCACGGTTGCCAGCCCAACGCCGCCCACGGCGTGACGAAGCGCTGCTCGAAGCGCGCCGGCTCGGTGCCGTCGCTGCGCACGCTGGCGCGTTCCAGCTGCACCCAGCGCGCACCCAGCCACAGCGAGCCGCGGCCGGCGCGAAGCACGTCGGAGGCGGACAGTTCGTCCAGCCTCAGGTCGGCCTGGGTGTTCAGCGCGCTCGGCGTCGGATCGGCCGGCAGGACGACCGGCGCGAAGACGTTGGTCGTGCCGACGAAGTTGTAGGCCTGCAGCGGCGGGAACCGCTCGCTGTAGCGCGTGCGCCGGGCGCCGAAGCGCAGTTCATGGGCGATGGCGCCGGTAGCCACCTCGCCGGCGACGAACGCGTCGAGCGTGCGCGTGCGGCGCCGCTCGTCGTCGCTGCGGAAGTCGTAGACGTCGACGTCGCCGTTGCCGCACAGCCCCGGGTAGACGTATTGCGGGCCGCTGCTGCAGCCATCGGGGAAGGCAATGCGGTCGTCGGTCCGGATGCGCTGCGCCGCGGCCTGCACCTCGGCCCGCCAGGCGCGCGACAGCTGCTGCTGCCAGCGCAGCGACCCGGCCGTGGCGCGGCTTTCGAACGGCATAGACCACGGTTGCGAATTCAGGTTCAGGCGCGGCGAAATCGGCGCCGGCAGCGTCTCGGCAATGCCGTCGCCGTCGACATCGAGCAGGCCGTAGCCCGGCACGCTGATCTGGCGCAGCGCGTGATGTTCGAACTCGGCGATCAATGCGGTGTCCGCGCCCACACGCCAGTCGAAGTAGCCGCTGGCGAAGCGACGCTGCCCGTCGGCGTCGCGCGCGTACGGCCGCCGTTGCGAGGCGGCGACGTTGATGCGGTAGCCGAGCGCGTTGCCTTGACCGAGCCGGCCGCCGAAGTCGCCCTGTGCCAGCCAGGTGCCGCGCTCGGACACTTCGGCGCGCAGCAGACGCAAGGGCGCCTCGGTCGGCCGCTTGATGCGATAGTTGACCAATCCACCCGGCGCGCCGCTGCCGCCGAGCACTCCGGCCACGCCCTTGACCATCTCGATCGCCTCGATGTTCTCCAGCGCGATCGGAGCGTGGTTCGACAGTGGCAGCCCGTCACGGCGGTAATTGAGCAGGCTGTCGAGGCGGAAACCGCGCACCTGCAGCGACTCGATGTAGCCGATGGTGTTGTAGGCGTCGCCCGCAGCCGGCTCCTCGCGCAGCGCCGCCGAAAGGCTGGCCACGCCGCGGTCGCGCAGCCGCTCGGCCTCGATCACGCCGGCGGCGAGCGGCGTCTCGGCCAGCGGCGCGCTGCTCATCGAACTGATGTCGGCGCGGCGTAGGTCCGCCGGCGGCACCGGTGTTTCGACGACCACCCGCGGCAATGTGGTCGCGGTCTGAGCCCAGGCGGTGCCATAGCCGGCAACGAGCATCGCCAGCGCACGGCGTGTCAACGGAAACCTTGCCATCGCGGCCTGCTCCTCGACAGGCAGGGCGGCGATGGCAACGGAGGTGAGACGAGGGCAGACGGAACCGTTGCTTACGCTTCCCTGCGCAAGAATTAACTTGTTCAGGTTCCAAGGGTCTTTCTCACCCGTTCTTGCCGGCCTTTGTCGCCGGTTCGAACCGCCGCGCTTAGCAACGCGCAGCGGATTTATGCGGGACCCCTAGCGTGCGAAAGCGATTATAGGTCGGCCAGTGCGGCCAGTGCCGCCTGCCGTCGCAGTTCGCCAGCGCCAGCGATGAGGCTGAACGGCAGTCCGGCCTGCCGCAGGCGCCGCAGCAGCAGATCGTGACAGGCTTCGCGCGCCGCTGGCCCGTCGCGCTGGATGCCGTCGGCGATCCAAGGCAGGTCCGGGGCCAGCAGCAATGTGGCCTGGTAGACGGCGTGGTGCTCGATCGCCGCCGCGTACAGCGACACGTCGGCGAACAGCAGTTCGCTGTAAACGGCCGTGACCAGCGGCGCCGAATCGGCAAGCACCCAGCCGAGCCGTTCGACCCGTGCCTGCGCCAACGCCAGCGCCTCGCGCGCCTGCTGCTCGGCGAGGATATGGGCCTGCTCGCCCGCGGCGGGGGTGCGCGCCAGCCGGTCGCAGAACTCGCGCAGGTATTCCGGGATCCAAAGGCCGGGCAAGGCTTCGGCAAGTTGCTGAGCCAGTTCGGTCTTGCCGACGCATTCGGCGCCGATGATCGCGATGCGGCGAACGGAACTCATCGCGCCAGCCTGCCCCAGCGGCGCCAGCCGGCGACGGCGAGCGCGGCGAAGACGACATACAGCAGCGCGGTCAGCCATAGCGACTTGTAGGCGTAAAGCACGACGCTGACGGCATTGACCGTCAGCCACACCGGCCAGGTTTCGACGAATTTCAGCGCCAGCAGGATCTGGCCGACGAAGCTGCCGACGGTGGGAAAGGCGTTGAAATAGGGCACGTCGGTGTCGGTGAAGCGCGCCAGCAGCATGCCGAGCAGCGGCCACGCCACCAGCCAGAGCAGTGCGACGACGAATCGTCGCCGGCGGCCGAGACGGGCGATGCGCAGCGCAGCGGCACCATCGTCGCCACCGCGCCTGCCGAACAGCCACTGATACCAGCCCCAGATCGAGGCGACGACGAAGAACGCCTGCACCGCGACGTCGCCATACAGCCGGCTGTCGAAGAACAGCCACGCGTAGAGCAGGCTGGCGGCGATTGCCAGCGGCCAGCCCCAGTGGATCTCCAGGACGTTGAGCACGACGCAGCCGAGCGCCAGCGCGAAGGCAACGATCTCCAGCCAGGTCACCCCGGCGCCGAACATCGTGAACGCGACATCGAGCATCGGCCGCGACTGTACGCGAGGCCGCACGCGCCCGCTGGCCGATAATCGCGGGATGGATGCATCCGCTGGCCGGCCGCCCGGCCTAGATGTGAAACGCTACAGCGCTCCGATCACGGCCGCCGAGCGGCGCGAGTTCATCCCCTTCATGCACGTGCTGATCGCCACGGCGTTCGCCGTCATCCGGCCGCGGTTCCTGCGCGGCGTGGCCGTGAGCAGCAAGGCCGACGCCACGCCTGTCACCGCCGCCGACCGTGGTGCCGAGGCGGCGATGCGGCGTGCAATCGGCGCCCGCTATCCCGGGCACGGCATCCTCGGCGAGGAGTATGGCGAGAAGCGCGGCCGCCGCTATCGATGGGTCCTCGATCCCGTCGACGGCACGCGGGCCTTCATTTCCCACTGCTTCCTGTTCGGCACGCTGATCGCGCTCGAGCGCGACGACGGCGCCGGCTTCGCACCGATCCTCGGCGCCATCGCGCACCCCGCCGCCGGCCTGGCGCTGATCGGTCATCGTCAGGCGACACGCCTTTATGCCTCGGACGGCAGCGTAAGAACGGCGCGCGTGCGCCGCTGCGCCCGGATCGAGGAGGCGACGGTGCTGGCAACCACGCACTGGGAAACCGGAGAGCAGCGCGGCGGTGCCGGCATCGCTGCGCTGATCGGCCGCGCCCGGCTATATCGCACCTGGGGCGACTGTTTCGGTTACTTCGCATTGGCCACCGGCGGTGCCGACGTGATGCTCGACCCGACGCTGGCCTACTGGGACGTGGCGGCGATCGTGCCCGTGGTCGAGGGCGCCGGCGGCCGCGTCACCAGTTGGTCCGGCGGCAATCCGCTGGCCGAGCCATCGCTGATCGCCACCGCCGGGCCGCTGCACGACGATGTATTGAGGCAGCTGGCACCGGCGGGCACGAATCAAGCAGAATCGGGCCCCAGCGCCGATGTCGAACGTGCCTGAATCCACCCTTCATCTTGTCGTGGTCGAGGATTCGCCGGTCGATTACGAGCTGGCGCTGGCGCACGTGGTGAGCGACGCCGCGCTGGCCACCGGCAAGGTGACCGGACAGCGGGTCGAGGACGAGGCCGGCCTGCGCGCAGCGCTGGCAGCCGGCGGGGTCGATGCGGTCATCACCGACCACAACCTGCCGCGCTTCGATTCGTTCAGCGCCCTGAAGGTCGCGCGCGAATGCGATGCCGAACTGCCGGTGCTGGTGCTGTCGGGCGACCTGTCCGAGGAACTGGCAGTGGCCGCGCTGCATGCGGGCGCCGACGACTTCGTGCTGAAGTCGCGCATGCGGCGACTGGCACCCGCCTTGCAACGCGCCCTCGAAGCGGCCCGCGGGCGGCGGGAGCGCCGTATGCAGGCGCAGCGGCTGCGCGAGCTCGCCGCGCATCTGCAGCGCGTGCGCGAGGAGGAGCGACATGCGCTGGCGCGCGAACTGCACGACGATGTCGGCGCGCTGCTGACGGCGCTGAAATTCGAGCTGTCGCATCTGGCCCGCGAGCTGCATGGCCGGCCTGCGGCGGCGCCGCGCGTGCGGGCGATGCAGGAACTGCTGACACAGGCGGTTGCTGCCAGCCACCGCATTCAGTACAACCTGCGCCCGCCGGTGCTCGACGCCGGCCTGCCGGCCGCGCTGGACTGGCTGGTGCGCGGCTTTGCCGAGCGCACCGGCATTGCCACCCGCTACGAAAGCAACCGCGACAGCCTGTCGCTGCCGCCGGCACCGGCCACCGCGCTGTACCGCTTCGCGCAGGAAGCCCTGGCCAATGTTGCCCGCCATGCGCAGGCCTCGCGGGTCGGCGCGACCCTGTTCGCCACCGATGAGGAAGTGACACTGGAGATCACCGACGACGGCGCCGGCTTCGACCCGCGCATGCTCGACTCTGCACCGGGCTTCGGCCTGCGCGGACTGGTCGAGCGGGCGAGGTCGCTCGGCGGCTGGGCCGAAATCAGTTCGTCGCCCGGACACGGCACGACAGTGATGCTGGCGGTGCCGCTGGCCGCCGATGCGGCCGCCAGCGCGCCTGCGGCCGGCGACGCGCAATGAGCGCGACGCCATGACCGCCCGCACCATCGTCGTCGACGACCACGCCATCGTCCGCCGCGGCATCGTGCAGATCCTGGCCGAGAATCCGCGGGTGCAGATCGTCGCCGAGGCCTCCGACTACCCGACGCTGCGCATCGCGCTGCGCGCGCACGGCGAGATCGACCTGCTGATCACCGACATCGGCCTGCCCGGCAAGGACGGCATCGAGATCCTGCGCCTGCTGCGCGAAGAGATGCCGAAGCTGAAGGTGCTGGTGCTGTCGATGTATCCGGAGGACCAGTACGCCGTGCGCGCCTTTCGCGCAGGCGCCGCCGGCTACCTGAACAAGGCCAGCGCGCCGGAGCGACTGCTCGAGGCCGTGGACACGGTGCTGGCCGGCGGCAAGTACGTGACCCCGGAAATCGCGCAGGCGCTCGTCGAGCGCCTGCAGGCGCCGAGCGAGGCGGTGCCGCACCAGAAGCTTTCCGATCGCGAGTTCCAGACGCTGAAGCTGATTGCCTCGGGCAAGCGGCTGTCGGAAATCGCCGAGGCGCTGGCCCTGAGCCCGAAGACCGTCAGCGTCTACCGCGCCCGCATCCTCGACAAGATGGGCCTGCGCAACAACGCCGAACTGACGCACTACGCGATCAGGAACGGACTCGTCTGACCGCCGGCCAGCGGCCGCGTGCCGATCACTGCGCTTTCAGCACCCGGTTCTTGCCGGCGCGTTTGGCCGCGTACATCGTCTCGTCGGCGCGCTTGATCAACTCGTCGAGCGGCTCGCGGTCGCGCCACGCGGCAGCGCCGCCGGAGAAAGTGAGGACGCGGCTTTCCTCTTCGAAGCGGAACGGATTCGACGCCAGCATGTGCAGGCAGCGTTCGACCGCGACCACGGCCTCGTCGGCGTTGGTCGCGGGCAGCAGAATGCAGAACTCCTCGCCACCGATGCGGGCCAGCAGGTCGGTCGGGCGCAGCGATGCGCGGACCGTCTGCACCAGATGCACCAGGGCCCGGTCGCCGGCCAGGTGGCCGAGCGAGTCGTTCAGCTTCTTGAAGTTGTCCAGGTCGATCAGCACCGCCGCCAGCGGTGTCGCGTAACGAGCCGCGCGCGCGCTTTCGATGCGGAACGACTCCTCGAGGCCGCGGCGGTTCAGTACCTGGGTCAGCGGATCCTTCTGCACCAGGGACGAGACCTGTGCCAGCTCGCGCTCGAGATCGCGCATCCGCGTTTCATAGATCTCGACCTTGCGCCGGGCGGCTTCCAGCTCGTCGCGCGAGCTCTGCAGGTTCGTGCGCATCGACTCGGTGTCGGCGAGCAGGCCGCCGACAACCCGCGACAGCGTGTCGAAGTCGGTCGCCTCCTCCATCTGCTTCTGGTAGCTGCCGATCTGCTCGTAGAAGCGCCCGGTCGAGTCGCCCATCGTGCTGATCCGCGTCACCAGCGTCGACAGCATTTCCTTCAGCGCCAGCTTGGCGTCGGTCAAGCTGCGCCGCGCCGCCGCCTGCCGCTCGATCACCGTCGCCAGCTTGTGCTCGGCGTCGGAAAGCTGCGACGCGGTCAGCGGCCCGTCGATCAGCGCCCGGATCGGCTCGAGCTGTCCGGCCAGCCAGACCTCGTCGGGGGTGAGCGACTTCATGTTGTCGCACAGCAGGCCGAGCAGCCGCTGCAGCCCCGCCTTGATCCGCCGCTCGTCCTCGATCTGCCGGTCGATGGCGGCCACCGCGTCGACGAAGCGCGCGACGATGCCGTCGGCGGGAGCCGTTTCGATCGCCTCCTGCGTGAATTCACGCAGCCTGCCCGCGGCCGGGCTCGCCTCGCCGCAGGCGTGCTCGAGCAGGACCGCCGCGCGCAGCGCCACCTGCTGCCAGGCGCGCGCCCGTGCCCGTGCGTCCTGCAGTTGCGCCGGAAGCTCCGGATCCACATATCGCTCGGCGGCCGCGATCGGCGGCTCGGCCGGTGGCGCAGGCGCGGGCGCCGGCGCCGGCGGCTCGCTGCGCGCCGACGACACGCCGGCCAGCGGCGGTCCCCACGAATCGACCAGTTTGCGCAGCCGCTCGAGTGCAACGTCCGGCTCGGTGGCGGCGGTGTCGATCACGTGGCCGACCGCTTCGAGCTTGCGCGCACGCGTCCAGTTGGCGTGAAGCGCGTCGACGCTTCGCAACAGCATCAGCGTCGTCTGCGGCCAGCCGCTTCCGGCGCCGCCGGGCCCCCGGGCCAACACGCCTTCGAGCAGGGTCTGCACACCCGCCCAGTCGCCGCGGCGCGCGCGCTCAACGATCGGCGCCAGTTCGTCGCGGTTGATCCGGCTCGCGCGCAGCAGATCTCGCAGCACGTCGCGCAGCAGCGCCAGCGGCGAGCCGGCCGCCGTGCCGCCGTTGACCTCGTGATAGACCTCGGCGAAGGTCTCCGGCGTCGGAATGCGCCGCCGCTCGGCCAGCGCTTTCAGCGTCCGGCGCGCGGCCTCGGCCAGCTGGGCCGAGCGCGCAGCCGATGCGTCGGCCATGTTCATGGCCGCGCTTCCCCGAACTCGACGGCGATGCCCGGCACGCCGTCGGCGGCGCGCCGCAGGTAATCGGCGAACTCGTCGGCCGGCAGCGCCTTCGAAAACAGCCAGCCCTGCTGCAGCACGCAGCCCTGTTCGGCCAGCAACCGCATCTGGCCCTCGGTCTCCACGCCTTCGGCCACGACGCGAAGGCGCAGGCTGCGGCTCATGGCGATGATGGCGGCGACGATCGCAGCGTTGTCGCTCGCGGCCTCCAGGTCGCGGACGAACGAGCGGTCGATCTTCAGCGTGTCGATCGGCAGCCGCTTCAGGTACGACAGCGACGAGTAGCCGGTGCCGAAGTCGTCGATCGACAGGGCCACGCCGAGGTCCTTAAGCGTCAGCAGCAGCGCGCCGGCGGTGTCGATGTTCTGCATCAACACGGTTTCGGTCAGCTCCAGCTCGATCAGGTCCGCCGATATGCCGCTTTGCTGCAGGGCCTCGCGAACGGGCCGAGACAGGTCGGCCCGCTGCACGTGCCGGCTGGAGATGTTGATCGACACCGGCACCGGCTCGAGGCCGGCGTCGCGCCAGGCAACGAGCTGCCGGCAGACTTCGCGGATCGCCCACTCGGTGATGTCGACGATCAGGCCGGTCTCCTCGGCCAGGGCGATGAACTCGCCCGGCGGCACCAGCTCGCCGTCGCGCTGCCAGCGCATCAGCGCCTCGGCCCCCACGACGCGACCGGCCGCCACATCGATCTTCGGCTGGAAATGCAGCACCAGTTCGTTGCGCGCCAGCGCGCGGTGCAGCGCCGCCTCAAGCCGCCAGCGATCGGCGCTGACAGTCTGCATCGAGCTGTCGTAGGGCTGCCAGCCGTTGCGCCCGGTCTCCTTGACCGCGTACATGGCGATGTCGGCCTTGCGCACCAGAGTATCGACGTCGGTGCCGTCGCGCGGAAAGAGGGCCACGCCGATCGAGACCGTGGCGAAGACTTCGTGGCCACCGCAGGCGACCGGCCTGCGCAGCACCTCGAGCAGCCGCTGCGCCACGCGTTCGGCCACGCCGGCGTCGGCCAGATCGGTGAGCAGGACCGTGAACTCGTCGCCGCCGAGCCGGGCCACGCTGCAGCCGAAATGCGCCGTCGCCTCCTGCGGATCGTCGGGCACGGCATCGACGCGGGCCACCGTGTCGGTTTCGCGAACGGCTGCATACAGGCGCACTGCCAGTTCGCGCAGCAACTGGTCGCCGACATCGTGGCCCAGCGTGTCGTTGATCTGCTTGAAGCGGTCGACGTCGATGAACAGCACCGCGACCTGCGTGCCCGTGGCCGCGGCACGCGACAGGCTGCTCATGAACTGATCGCGGAAGAAGCGCCGGTTGGGCAGCCCGGTCAGGCTGTCGAAGTTCGCCAGCCTGCGGATCTGGTCCTCGGCCTGCTTGCGCTCGGTGATGTCCTGCACCACGCCGTGCACCAACTGCGGCCTGCCCTGCTCGTCGCGGTCGACCTCGGCCTCGACGCGCAGCGTGCGGCTGGTGCCGTTTGGCCGCAGCAGCCGGCACTCGAACTGCAGCTGCCCGCTTTCATGACGCGCCTGCTCCAGCAGCGTGCGCACCTTCGGCCGGTCTTCCTCCGCCAGCCGGCTCCACAGGAACCAGTCGGCGAGCCCCTCGGCCTGCCGGGGCAGACCGGCGATCGAGTAGAACTCTTCCGACACCCGCACCCAGCGCTTGGCGATGTCCCATTCCCAGCTGCCGATACGGGCGATGCGTTGCGCCTTGTTCAGCTTGCGCTGGCTGGCGGCCAGCGCCTCGCGCGTTCGCGCGGCGCGCAGCATGTAGCGCAGCCGCTCGGACAGCAGTGTCCACTGGCTGCTCGTCTTGACGAAGAAATCGGTGGCACCGGCCTCGTATGCGCGCGCCACCGAGGACTCGTCGTCCAGCCCGGTCAGCATCAGTACCGGCACATGCTCGCCGGCGGGCAAGGCCCGCAGCCTCTCGCAGGTCTGGAAGCCGTCCATGCCCGGCATCAGTGCATCGACGACCACCGCGTCCGGGTGCACGGCAGCAAACAGTGCCAGGGCCTGCGCGCCGCTTTCGGCCTCGATCACACGCCAGTTGCGTTCGGCCAGCGCGGTGGCGGTCAGCAGCCGCGCGATCGGGTCGTCGTCGACAAGCAGCACGCACTCGCCTTCGCCGCCGCGGCATTCGGACATCTGATCACGTGGCCGGGAATCCATGGTCACCAGGTCTGCTTAACGTTGGTGCGGCGGTTCAGGCCGCAGCGTTCTCCAGATCGAGTTCGGCCAGCGCCGCCACCGTGCCGTCGTAGTCGATGCGGGCCGCGCGCCACAACGCGGCGGCGTCATCGATGCGGTCTGCGCGACCGAGCGCTTCGAGTTCGGCGCAGGCGCGCGCCAGCCTGGCGGCGCCGAGGTTGCCGCTGGACGACTTCAGCGTGTGCGCCGCCTGGCGCAGACCCTCGCCGTCGGCGCTTGCCAGCGCCGCCTCGATGCTCTGCACGAGTCTGGCCGAGCTGTCGAAGTACATCGCGCGCAGGCGGGCGAGCAGGTCGGTCGCGCCGCGCCGCTGCATGTCGCGGATGCGCTCGATCGCGGCCATGTCGAGCAGCGCCCGGTCCGCTTTCGCCGCCGCGGCCGCAGCCGACGTCGCGGCCGCGGCTGTCGCGGCTGCGGCGTACCGTTCGCGCTGCGGCGCGCCGCGCCCGCCGCTTACCCAGTCACCAAGGGTCTGCACCAGCCGCTCGCGGCGCACCGGTTTGGCTATGTGGTCATTGAAACCGGCGGCAAGGCAGCGCTCGGCGTCGCCGGCCAGGGCATTGGCTGTCAAGGCGACGACAGCGACGCCGGAGGCGGTGGCGAATTCTCCGGGCGCCGCGTTGCGCAAACGTCGCAAGGCCTCGAAGCCGTCCATCCGCGGCATCTGGCAATCCATCAGCACCAGATCGTAGGCGGACCGGCGCATCATCGCGACTGCCGCTTCGCCGTCGGCGGCGATGTCGAGTTCGCAGCCGCAGTCGGCCAGCATCGCGCGCACGACTTCCTGGTTGACGGTGTTGTCCTCGGCCAGCAGCAGGCGCCTGCCGCGCAGGCGGTGATCGATCGGCGCCATCGCCATCTGCGCCGGCGCCTTCCCGAGCGCCAGCGCCAGCGCGTCGGCCAGATCGGACTGGCGCACCGGCTTGGCCAGCACCTGCACGCCGGCCGCCTGGGCGCGGGCGCCGTCCAGAGCGTCGTCGATCGAGGTCAGCATCACCACCGGCAGGCCCTGCAGCTGCGGATCCTTGCGCAGCTGCTCGACCAGCGTTACTCCATCCATCACGGGCATCTTCATGTCCACCACCAGAATGTCGAACTGTCCGCCCGCGGCTGCGGCGGCGCGCAGCAGTTCGAGCGCCTCGGCGCCCTGCACGGCGCTGGCCACCAGCATGCCAAAGGCGTCCATGTGCCCTTCCAGGACGCCGCGGTTGACGACGTTGTCCTCGACCAGCAGCACGTGGCGTCCGCGCAACTGCGCTGCGGGCAGCGCCGTCGACACGGCCGGGGGTTCGCCCGCCGGCAGCAGGATGTCGAAGCGGAACACCGATCCCTGCCCCGGTGCGCTCTGCACTTCGATGCCGCCGCCCATCATCTGCACCAGCTGGCGGCTGATCGTCAGCCCGAGTCCCGTGCCGCCAAATCGGCGCGACATCGACTGGTCGGCCTGCATGAACGGCGTGAACAGGCGCGCCATCGCGTCGGCCGGGATGCCGATGCCGGTATCCCGCACCTCGAAGCACAGCCGGTGGCGCGACTCGCCCGGTGCCGGCGCCTCGGCGCTGATGGTGACCACGACTTCGCCCTGCTCGGTGAACTTGATCGCATTGCCGACCAGGTTGGCGAAAACCTGGCGCAGGCGCATGGCGTCGCCGATCAGCACCGTCGGCACTGCAGGATCGATGCGGCAGGCCAGTTCAAGGCGTTTCTCGTGCGCCCGCGGCGCCAGCATCTCGAACACGTCCTCGACCAGAACGCGCAGGCAGAATTCGCTGCGGTCCAGTTCGAGCTTGCCGGCCTCGATCTTCGACAGGTCGAGCATGTCGTTGATGATCTCCAGCAGCGTTTCGCCGGACCGGTACACGGCCTCGACGAAGCGGCGTTGCTTGCCCGTCAGTGGCGTGCCCAGCAGCAGTTCGGTCATGCCCAGCACGCCGTTCATCGGCGTGCGGATCTCGTGGCTCATGTTGGCGAGGAACTGGCTCTTCGCCCGGTTCGCCTGCTCGGCGGCTTCCTTGGCATCGATCAGCGCCCGCTCCTTGGCGCGCGAGTCGGTGACATCGAACACCACCGAAACCCACTGCCGCCGCCCTTCGGGGTCGATGAACGCATTGCTGGTGCCGGTGACGAGGATCGCGCGGCCAGAAGCCGCCAGCAGGCGACGCTCGAACTGCAGCCGCCGCGGCGAGCTGCCGCCGCCGAGCCCTGTGCGCGCCGCCAGCGCCGCGCCGCGATCCTCCGGATGGAAGTAGGCGATCAGATCGGTGCCGACCAGCTGCCCGGCAGGGCGGCCGAGCAGTTCGACGAAGGCGGCATTGACGCGGGTGATGACGAAGCGCTCGTCCTGGATGGACATCGGCACCGGCGATTCGTCGAACAGCACGCGAAAGAACTGCTCGCTCGCCCGCGCCTGCATCTCGGCGCAGCGCCGCTCGGTCACGTCCGTGCACAGCAGCATGTACTGGGCGACACCGCCGTGCTCGTCGGTCAGCGGCTGGCCCTCGATCTCGAAGACGGCACGGCCCTCGACCTCGCCGCCGACATAATCGGTCCGGCACGAGACGCCGCGCTGGATCGCATCGCCGATCAGCGCCACGGCGCGTGCATCGTCGATGGCCGGGCTGAGCACGCGATAGGGACTGCTGCCGCGCAGCGCTTCGACCGTGGCTCCGGCCCGGTGCAGCACCGACGCGTTCGCCCACTCGATGCAGCCGCGCCGATCGAGCAGCAGAAACAGCTTCTCGGTCCGTTCGGCCACCAGCGCCAGCCGCTGCACGAGCGCCTGGCTCGCGGCGAGCGCCTGCTGCGCCAGATGCCGCTCGGCAAGCCGCGACAGTTCATCGGCGATGGTGGCGAGCAGTTCTTCCGTTTCGGCGCTGGCCTGCACCGCGGAGTCGCAGAAGAATTCGATGAACGCGACGGCGTGGCCCGAGGCCATCACCGGGATGGCGAAGGCGCTGCGCAGCTGGCAGGCACGCGCCGCGGCCAGGCGATTCCAGCCGGGCAGGCGATCGATGTCGCTGACCCAGAACGGCGCGCCGGTCAGAAACGCTCGTCCGACCAGGTTGCGCACGGCCGGCGTCACCCGGCGATCATTGGACGCTGCGACGAAGGAGGCGAAGCGGGCCTCGTCGTGCAGCACCCACAGCGAGCGCGAGCGCCGCGGCCCGGTCACGCCCATCTCGAGCAGGGCCGCGCGCCCGACCGGCCAGCCGAAGAACGCCGCCAGATCGTGCAGCACCGTGCGCAGCGCCGTCTCGATGTTGGCGCTTTCCGCGCTTGCCGCAGCCACGCCGCGCAGCAGCCGCATCATCGCGTATTGCCGCTGAAGTTCGAAGCCGTGCTGCAGTTCGTTGGCATGCGCTTGCTTCAGGCGCTCCGAATGATTGAGCAGCGCGGCGGTCATGGTCTCGAACGAGGCGACGAGGGTCGCGACCTCGCCGGCGCGCGGCTCGATCGCGCCTCCGGCGAAGCGCTGCGACAGCTCGCGCGCCCGCCCGGTCAGTTCGCGCAGCGGCCGCCCCAGCCGGCGCGACAGGAACGCCGCGGCAGCGAAAGACAGCAGCAGCGTCACCGCCGCGCCGACCAGCGACAGCAGGCGCAGGCGGTCGACGACCTGAAGCCGTGACGACTCCGGAATGTGCACAGCAACGCGCAGCGGCTCGTCGCCGAGGCGAATCGGGCGCACGAAAAGGTCCGCCTCGCCGCCGAGCTCATAGAAGCGCGATTCCGACCGGGTCAGCGACAGGTCGATCCCGCTCATCTGTGCCGCAGCGTCCCGCTCGGGCAAGGTCGAGGCGAACAGCCGTTCGCCGACCAGCAGCGATACATTCAGTTCGCTTGCGCCCATCAGGTCGCGCAGGAAGCTGCGGCCGACGCTGCGGCCGGCGCTCACGTAACCGGCGACCTCGCCGTTCGGCTCCACCGGCACCGTGACGTTGAGCCAGCCGCCGTCGCCGCGCACTTCGAAGGCCGTGCCCGGCGGGCGACCCTGCGGCTCGGCCTGCTGATCGGTGAGCGAGCCCGAGAATCCGGCGATCCGTCCTCGCAGGTCGCGCAGTTCGAGAGCATCGACGCCATGGTGAGCGCGTTCGCGTGCCGTCAGGTCGGCGAGCTCCGTTCGCGACGACACGTCACGCAACCCACGGCCGACCGCCGGGTAGGCGGCCAGTGCGGAGGCCGCGGCGCGCAGCAACCTCAGTTCGGCCGCCAGCGCCTGCTCGACCTCGGTCGCGGTGCGCGCGGCGCGCAGCCGCTCGTCGGTCTCGAGCGCTTCGGCCACACCGCCGACGCTGACCATGTAGCTGACGGTGGCCGTGATCAGTGCCATCACCGCCATCACCGCGAAAAGCAGGCCGGCGATCGAACGCGGTCCGCGCCAGCCACCGCTGCCTGATGCGGTGCCGGAAGGCGAAAACGGCGTCGCGACGGTTTCAGCCATGCAGTGGCTCGATCTGCTCCAACACGGCCGATCGCAATGGACAAACGGCCCCAGACCAGATGTCGGCAGATGGCGGCGCAGCTTGACCGGCAGCAAGCGCCGGAAAAGCGCCGCCCGCCGACCGCTGTTCGCGCCTTACCGCGCGCTGCGCCGGATCAGGTCCATACGCAAGCGTGCCAGCCGCACCCGAAGGCGCAATCGTGCTGTCGATTCAGACAAACGGATGAGGCAGGCGATGCGAGCGCCGTCGCGTGCGCTCCGGACGCGGCGCGGAAGACGCACCGGTGCGACGCCAGGCGACGCCCCCTGACGTCCGTCCCGAGCGGCCAAGAATGGGCCGCGGTGGGCGTCAGCCCAGCCGCCAGTGTTCGCCGCAGCTGCGGCAGCGCACTCGCAGCCAGTGCGGCCGTCCCGCCTCTGGCGGATCGTCGGCAGCAGCGTCTTCGGCCGCCAGGACGTCGAACTTGCCCCAGACGCGGCAGCCCGGACAGGCCGCCGATTCGGCGAAAAGCTCGGCCCGTGCCAGCAGGACGCTGAATCGCTGCCAGGCCACCCAGGTCAGCACCCCGGCCACGGCCGCCACCCCGACCACGGCGAGGTAGTACACGGGCGAGCCGCGCAGCGCGTCCATCGCCTCGTAGCCGGCGAGCAGCAGGATCAAGGCAAGGAAGGCGGTGACGAGGTAAGCGTGGCTTTCGTACAGCTGTCTTTCGTACCAGCGGCGGAAGCCGCGCCGCCGAATCTCTTCGCCAACGTCAGAGCAACTCATCGGAGTATCCGCTGCACGATGACGCGCCGGCCGCGCCATGCCGATGCGGCCGGATGTGCTGGATGGGCAGCGCAGCAGACGCGCGCTGGACTCGGTTCGACGGATTCATGGCAAGCGGTCCGTACCTTCCGAAGGCATGGACGCAGCTTACGCCCGCCGCCGCGATCGTTGCCCAGGAATTGGCGCCGGGTCCTTCCTATGCGCCGCGCACTGCGGCCGTACCCTGCACCGACGCGGCCAGGCGTACCGCCGGCGGCATCAGTTCCAGGCGGGTGATCACCAGCGGGCCCAACTGTTCGATACGCAGCCGCGTGCCCCGGTGAGGCAACAACGCTTTCACCAGGCCAAGCCCGGTGACGCCGTTGGCCACACGCGCGAGGTCGAAGTCTTCCTTGAGCCGTCCCGGCTGCTCGATGCGCAGTTCGATGCGCTCGGCACGGGCGCTGAACCGCGCAACCACCCGCTGGTCGATCTTGCCGCGGTGCTTGATCGCGTTACTGGCCAGCTCGTTGACGACCAACGCCATCGGTACGGCCTCTGTTTCCGCCACCCGCCAGCGCATCAGCGACGCCGACGGCGGCTCGACCTGGACCAGGGCGCTATGCACGCCGGCGAGGTTGGAGAAGATCCCCTGCACCAGCGCCGCCAGCGGCACGCCGCCTTCACCAGGCTGCATGCCGTAGACCAGCGCAATCGTCTGCACCTGGGTGGCCGTATCGGTCAGCGGCTCGGCCAGTTCCGGACGGGCAAAGGCCTGCTGCTGCAGCATGCCAGCCAGTCCCTGCAGGTTCTTCTTCAGCCGCTGGCGCACCTCGTGGATCAGAAGTTCGTGCTCGCGCAGTGCGGCCGCCAGGCGCTGGTCCTGGACCGCTTCGCGCTCCGTCGCGTCCTCGGCCACGCCGAAGATGCGCACGCCGCCGGACGGCGTGCGCACCGGGGTAAAGCGCACCGTGATGCTGCGTACGCCGCGCGTCGGATGATTGATCCGCACCGTCAAGTCGGTGCGGCGAAGCCGCGCCAGCCGGCCCAGCATCAACGGCAGCCGCCGCGTCAGCGCCGGCCGCTCCTGCGCCAGCACCCGTTCCAGCGCCAGCCGCGGGTCGGCCTGCAGCCGTGCCGCCGAGATGCCGAGCAGCGCCTCGCAGCGCGGGCTGGCATAGATCAGCTTGGTCAGGCTGCTGTCGGCAATGAAGACGAAGGCGTCGATGTGTCCGGCCAGCTCGCGGAAGTGCGCCTCGGTGTCCTGCAAAGCTGCTTCCGTGCGCGCGGCGTCGGTCAGGTCGTCGACGATCGACATCAGGTAGCGCGGCACGTGCGGCCCCGGACCGCCGTCCTCCTCGAACACCGGCAGCACGCGCTGGTGAACGGTCAGCGGCCGGCCATCGATCGTGGCGCATGCCGCGCGCGCCAGATCGATCATCTGTCCGTCGGCGGCCGCACGCGCGTCGAGGGCCTCCATCTCGTCGGCCAGCGGCTGCGGGTAAAGCTCGCGCCACGTGCGGCCGACGACGGCTTCGCGCGGCCGCCCGAGCAGCGCTTCGCCGGCGCGATTGATGCTGATGAAGCGGCCGTCGTGCGCATCGCGGACGGCGACGGTCACCGGCAGGCTCTCCAGCACCAGGTCGAGGTAATTGCGGATGCGCCGCACCTCCTCCTCGTTGCGCTTGCGCTCGTCGATGTTCAGCACGGTGACGATCTGCCCGGCCCCCGGGTGCTGCGGATCGATCGCCCTCATCGACACCAGCGCCCAGAACAGCGCGCCGTCGGCGCCGCGCATGCGCACCTCGGCCGGCGGGGCGCTGGCCAGGGCCCCCGCATCGAGCCAGGCCGGCACCGGATCCTCGGCCGACCACTCGACGAGCGCGGTGAAGGCACGCCCGACCGGGCCGTCGGCGCCGCCGAACATCGCCGCCGCCTGCGCATTGCAGCGGATGACCCGGCCGTCGGCCAGGTGCAGCAGCGCCACCTCCGTCGAATCGAAGACCAGGTTCAGTTCGAGCAGCGAACGCGACAACGCCTCCCGGCTCTGGCGCTGCGCCGTGATGTCTTGGAAGGTGTAGATCGCCTCGGCGCTGCCGGGGATCGCCGCGCTGCCAGGTTCCACCGCCCGCGCCTGCGCCAGGCACCACAACGGCTGCCCGGAAGCCGTCACCAGCATGGTCTCGACGCTGCTGGTGCGGCCCGCGACCACCTCCGGCAGCGGTCCGGCCGGCGTTGTCGGGTCCGCGCTTTCAGTGAGCCGCGACAGCGGCATGCCGACCAGCGCCTGCTCCGCGTAGCCGAACAGCCTCGTGAACTCGCCGTTACCGCGCACGATCAGCCCGTCGCGCACCTGGGCCACTGCCGCGGCCATGGTCTCGAGCAGCGTGCGCTGCTGGGCCACCGCGGCCTCGAGCTGCAGCGCCGCCAGCTTGCGCTCGGTGTGGTCCTCGATCACCAGCAGATAACGACGGCTGCGTTCGGCCCGCCAGCCGCGCACGACCAGCCGTGCCCACACCGCCTTGCCGTCGGCGTGCACGATGCGCACGTCGGCGTCGGCCTCGTGCAGCGCCTCCGCCATCAGGTCGCGCCGCAGACGTTCGGCCGCCGCCGGTTCCGCCGGCGCCAGTAACGCCGCGGCTTCGGCGCCGACCAGGTCAATCAGCGCCCGGTCCAGCATCCGGCTCGCGGCGCGGTTGGCCTGCAGCACGCGCAGGTGCTCGTCGAGCATCAGCAACGCCACCGGGCTCTCGTCGAACAGCGAGCGGAAACGCTCCGCGCTTTCGAGCAACGCCAGTTCGGCACGCTTGCGTTCGCTGATATCACGGGCCAGCAGCAGGACCGACTCGCGCGGACCGTGGCCGGCGCGCTGCGCGATCACCTCTACCGGCAGCGCCGCACCGGGCCGCAGCCGGTTGGCGTAGTGTGTCTCGCGACGCTGCGCACCGTGCAGGCGCAGCTTCTCGACCATGGCGGAAAAGTCGCCGGCCGCCAGGCCAAGGTCGATCTGCGCAATCGAGGCGGCGCCGAAATCGGCACGGTCCAGGCCAAGCTCGCGCATCGCCGTTTCGTTGGCGTCGAGCAGCACGCCGTCGGTGCCGACCTCGAGCACCATCTCGCCCGCCTGCTCGAGCGCGCCGCGCAGCGCCGACAGCGAGGTCTCGGCGAAGAGGGCCGGTTCGAGCCGCTCGACCAGCACGAAGACGCCATCAAACGCGCCCCGCGCGTCGAAGATCGGCGTGCGCCGCTCGCGCACCCACGGCCGGCTGCCCGCCGGCAGCGTGTACTCATGCTGCTCCGTGCTGCGCAACTGGCCGGCCTTCATTCGCTCGAGCGAGGTCACGAGCTCCGGCCGCGCCAGGCCGAAGACCTCGTCGAGGCGGCGGCCGAGCGCCCGGTCGGCGCCGATGCCGGTCAGCTCCTCGAGGAAGCCGTTGAAGTGTTTCAGCCGCAGCTCGCGGTCGAGCAGCGCGATGCCGACGTTGACCGCTTCGAGCATGGCGTCGGCGAGCGCATCGGCGCCACGCGAGGCGCGCACCGCGCCGCGCGTGTAGGTGACGTCGCGCAGGATCGCCGTGACATGCGGCGCGCGCGGGTCGCGCTCCAGCAGCAGCCGAACGTCGAAGTGGCGCCGTCCCAGCGGATGGTCATAGCTGAACTTGAACCACCGCTCCTCCTCCGTCTGCAGCAACTCCTGCAGTTGCTGCTGCCACAGCGCCGCATAGGGCGCGAAGCCGTCGACGTGGTCGAGTCGGCGGCCGAGCAGGCTGCGCCGGGCGAGCGCCGTGGCGCGTTCGAACGCCGCGTTGGCGTAGACGACGCGCAGCGCGGCGTCGAAGCGCAGCAGCGCATCCGGCAACGCGTCGAAGACGTTGGCCGGAGGCGGATTCGCGACGTCGCCGGACGGCGGCAGGTCGGAGGCGTCCAAGGACTAAGGGGCGGCGGACGGCCCGCCCAAGTTAGGCGTGGGGCTCAGAATACCGCAGCCATACCCAGAATGCGGGGTGCCGGCGACAGACGGACGATGAGCCTGGCCCCGGGACGATCAAGGAAACGAAGGGCCTCAACAGGTTCCCCTGGCTCCGCGGGGTGCGGGCCGGGCGCAGCCCGGCCTCGGGGGCGATCAGAGGTAGTTGAGCAGCGACAGTTTCGAGATCAGCGAGTAGCTGCGGATGGCCGCCTCGAAGGCCGTCTGCCGGCGCGTCAATTCGCTGGCCGCCTGCGCGTAATCGAGATCCTCGACGGCCGACAGCCGTCCCTGGTGCTCGAGGCTGCGGTCTTCGTTGACCTGCTCGTAGCCGTCCAGTTCGGCCAGCCCCGAGCCGATTTCGGCGCGCTTCAGCCGCAGGTGATCGGCAATCTGCTCGACCGAGGCCAGAGCGCCGCCGTAGGCGGAGATGAAACGGGCTCGATCGGGCGCATCGGCCAGAGGCTGCTGCAGCAGATCGATCGCCTGCGCCAGCGTGTCGAACATCGACTGATATCCGGCCGGGGCGATCGTGAACCGATCGCCAGTGGCCGGCTGGCCGCTCAGCGTCACGCGCATGCCGTCCAGTTCGATGGTCGTCGGCCCGCCCGTGCCCGCTGCGAACACGGTCTGCACGCTGTCGCTGGCGCGGGTGACGACGTAGTTCGTGCCGTCGAAGTCGATCGTGTAGGCGCTGCCGCTCAGCGCCGATGGGTTGTCGACCGCGCCGCCGTCGATGCTGGCCGTGCCGCGATTGCCGGCGTCCGCGCCGGTCACGAAGCTGCCGTTGCCGGGACGGATGCGCAGTAACAGCTCATCGCCGGAGAACTTCACCTGCAGCAGCCTGTCGTTGGCGACCTCGAGGTGCCGGGCCGTGCTGTCGCCACGGAAGCTGACCACGCTGCCGTTCTGTGCGAACGGTGCCGCGCCGTCGCGGGCGCCGGCGAACAGGTAACCGCCGGCGCCATCGTCGCTGTTGGCCAGACCGACGACGCGATCCAACAGCCCCTGCAGATCTCGCGCCAGTGCGCGGCGCTCGTTGTTGCCGAAGGCGCCGTTGCCCGCCGCGATCAGCTTTTCCTGCACCTCGGCCATCGCCTCGCCGAGCTTGTCGAGCACCGACTCGGCCTGGTTGAGCAGGAAGCGCGCATGGCCCTGGTTGTCCTTGAACTGCGTCAGCCGTGCCAGGCCCGAGCGGATCGATGAGGCATCGGCGGCGCCCAGCGGATCGTCCGCGGGCGAGGCGATGCGGCGACCGGTGGCCAGCTGCAGCTGCGCACTGAGCAGTTCGCGCTGCCGATCGACGATCTGCTGCTCGCCGGAACGGTACTGCATCAGGGTCGAGATGCGCATCATCGTTGTCTACCTCAGCGGCCGATGCTCAGGATCTCTTCGAACACGACGCGCGCGGTGGCGACGATCTTGGCCGCCGCCTGGTACTGCTGCTGATACTGCATCAGCCGCGAGGCCTCTTCGTCGAGGTTCACGCCCGCCACCGCGCTCTCGGCAGCGAGAGCGGATTCGAGGATGCTCGACTGCGCCTTGGCCAGCAGCTCGGCGCTGCGCGTGGCGCCGCCCAGATTGGCAACCACCGCCGAGAAGCCGTTGGCCAGGCTGGCGCCATCGGCAAGCAGGGCGCTGCCGAGCTGCGCCAGACGCAGCGCGTTGCGGTTGTCGCCGACGCCGCCGACATTGGCGCCGACGGTCACGGTGTCGCCGGCCGCGGCGACGCCGCTCAGCGTCAGGCGCCAGCCGTTGAATTCGATCGCGGCGCCGTCGGTGTAGGTGCCGCTTGCCGTGGTCACGCCGTCGCTGATCGAATAGCTGGTCGGACTGGTGAAGGTCAGCGTCGTCGCGCGCTTGAGCGTCGACTCCGCCGTGCGCGGCGCGGTCGCCGAGATCTCCTGGACGCGCACGCTGCCGCCGTTGCCGAGCGCAACGGCGGCGGTCACCGGCGCGGCGGCGGCGACGCGGCTGATGTCGCTGATCGCCACGGCCATGTCGCGGCTGGCGTTGCGCAGCGGCTGCACGATGAATCGGTCACCGTCGGCGGGCGGCGTGTTGGCGAGCGTGATCGTCAGCCCGTCCTGGTTGAACGTGGCCCCGGCCTGCGTCCAGCTGGTGCCGTCGGCAAGTCGCGTCAGCCGGTACTGGCCTGCGGCGTAGTCGATGCGGTAGTCGGTCGCCACCAGCTGCGCCGGATCGCTGATGGCAACGGCGATCGTCGTCGCCGGATTGCCGTTGCTTGCTGCGGCGAAGGCCGTGCCTGTGGTCGGGACGAACAGGTCGCCGCCCGGCACGCCGTTGCGATCGTCGCCGAGACGGTGCTGCGCGTTGACCATCCCCACCAGCGATGCCGCCAGCCGGCCAAGCTGATTTTCGACATCCGGCAGGTCCATCTCGCGGAACTGCAGCAACCCGCCGATCCGACCGCCGCCGACCGTGGCCGGATCGAGAGGCAGCACGCCGCTGCCGGCGCGCAGACCGACGCGGGCTGACTGCGGATCGAGCGCATCGGCGACCCAGCCCATTTCGTTGGCCGTGCCGCCGACGACCAGCGGCTGGCCGTTGGCGAGGAAGATGTTGACGCTGCCGTCGCTTTGCTCGACCGTCGACACGGCCACCGATTCGGCGAGCCGGCGGATGGCGACGTCGCGCATGTCGAGCAGATCGTTTGGCGTGGCGCCGGCGCCCAGCGCCAGCGCGATCTGGTTGTTCAGGTTGGCGATCTCGCGCGTCGTCAGGTTGACCGAATCGATCTCCAGCCGCAACTGGCGATCGGTGCCGCTGCGCATCTCCTGCAGACGGTCACCGACATCGTTGAAGCGGCCGACCATCAGGTTGGCCGCGGCGAGCAGCGCCTGCCGCGCCGCCGGATCGTTTGGCCGCTGCGTGAGGTCCTGCACGGCGCTGAAGAACGCATCGACCGCGGTGCCGACGCCGGTGGTCGGATCGGCGAACAGATTGGCGACCTGCGCCAGTTGCTGGTGACGCATGTCCGCGCCCTGCGCCTGCGCCTGCGCCTGATGTGCCTGCTGCGTCAGGAAATCGCTGTAGACGCGGCGCACATCGGTCACCGCAACCCCCTGGCCGAGGAAGTTGCCGCCGATGAAGGTGCCGACCTCAGGCTGCAGCACGGTGATCTGCCGCGTATAGCCGGGCGTGTTGGCGTTGGCGACGTTGTTGCCCGCCGTGCGCAGCGCCGTGTAGGCGGCGTTCAGCGCGCTGGTGCCGATGGAAAACAGGCCGCTGCTCATCGTTTCCGGTCCTCGCCCGCGATATCGGCAGATTCAGGCGTTTCTTCAGCCCGGTGCATTGGCCCCGACCCGCCTCAGCCGAGCCGGCGCAGCGCCTGCGCCGTCTCGATCACCTGCCGCAGCTTGGCGCCATAGTTCGGGTCGGTGGCATAGCCGGCGCGCTGCAGTCCCTGGGCGAAGCCTGCGGCGTCGGTCCGCTGGGCGAGCACGCCGGCATAACGCGGATTGGCGACGAGCAATCGCGCCCAGTCGCGAAACGCCTCGGCGTAGTTGTTGTAGGCGCGGAACTTCTCGAGCCTGCGCACGGGCACGCCGTTGTCGTATTCGGTGGTCACCGCTTCAACGGTGCGTCCCTGCCAGCCGCCGGTGGCCTTGATGCCGAACAGGTTGAAGCTGCGCACGCCGCCGGCGCCGGCAATTTCGCGTTGCCCCCAGCCGGACTCGAGCGCCGCCTGGCCGATGATGAATTTCGCCGGCAATCCGGTGTCCCGCTGCGCCACCAGCGCGTGATCCCACATTCGGTTGACAAAAACGCTCTGCACCGTGGCGTCGCCGATGCCTGTCGGCGCACGGGCGGCGGAAGCATCGGCGCCGCCATCCCTGGCAGCCCAGGCAGTCGAGTCGCCCGGTATTGCCGAGGTGTCGGAACGGCTCCCGGCAGTCCTGGCCATCGCGTCGGCCCCGGCCGCAGAGGCCGAAGGACGCACGGCCCTGTCGCCGCGCACGCCCTCGCCGCCAGCGCTGTCCGGCGATGCCGACGGCACGGCCCGCGCCAGCTGGCGCTCGATCATCTCCGCCAGCCCAGCGCGTCCGGACATCGAACTGGCCAACTGCTGGTCGAGCATGCCCGTGTACATCTCGCCGGCCGAGGAGTCGAGCAGGCCCGCTTTCGCGGTGGCCTCGCGCATGCTCTTCAGCACCATCTGCATGAACATCGCCTCGAATTGCCGCGCCGCGCTGCGGATCGCCTGCCGCGGATCGCCGCTGGCCTGACGTCGCAGCCCGTCGAGCGAACGGCCGTCTGCGGCCAGCGCGTCGGCAGCCCGGGCGGATGGCAGCATCGACGTCAGCGGCTTCACGGGCTAGATCACTTCGAGGTCGGCGCGCAGGCTGCCGGCGGCCTTCAGCGCCTGCAATATGGCGAGCAGGTCCTGCGCATTGGCGCCGAGCGTGTTCAGCGCGCGCACCACATCGGCCAGGTTGGCGCCGCCAGTCAGTTGCATCAGCGTGCCGCCATCTTGCTTTATCTGGATCTCGGCCCTCTCGGTGACGACGGTCTGACCCTGTGACAGGGGCGCCGGCTGCGAGATCACCGGCTGCGAGGAGATCGTCACCGACAGGTTGCCATGCGCCACGGCTGCCGGCTCGAGGGTGACCTGGCGATTCATCACGATCGATCCGGTGCGGGCGTTGATGACGACGCGCGCGCTCGGCTGCGTCTGCGCCACCTCGAGGTTCTCCAGTTCCGCCATGAAGCGGACGCGCTCGCCGGCCTGCGCCGGCGCCCGCACCTCGACGACGCGGGCGTCGATCGCACCGGCCGCGCCGTCGCCGAAGCGCCGGTTGATGGCGTCGGCCATCGCCGCAGCCGTGGAGAAATCGCCGCTGGCCAGTTCGAGCCGGATCCGGTCCGAGGACTGGAACGGGCTCGCCACGGCCCGCTCCACCGTCGCGCCGGAGGGAATGCGGCCGGCGGCGAGGTGGTTGATCTGGACCTTGCTTGCCCCCTGCGCCGCACCGGCGCCGCCGACCACGACGTTGCCCTGCGCGACGGCGTAGACCTGTCCGTCGGCGCCCTTCAGCGGCGTCATCAACAGGGTGCCGCCGCGCAGGCTCTTGGCGTTGCCGAGCGAGGACACGGTGACATCGAGCGGCTGGCCGGGCTGCGCGAACGGCGGCAGCATGGTGGTGACCATCACCGCGGCCACGTTCTTCAGCTGCAGGCTGGTGCCGGGCGGCAGTGTGATGCCCAGCTGCGTCAGCATCGACTGCAGGCTCTGCACGGTAAACGGCGTCTGCGTGGTCTGGTCGCCCGAGCCGTCAAGCCCGACGACCAGCCCGTAGCCGATCAGCGGATTGGCGCGAACGCCCTGGATTGTCGCCAGGTCGCGGATGCGTTCGGCCCGGGCCGTGCCGGCGCCGAGCATGACCAGCAGCATGACGAAAACGACAGCCAGGCGGCGCAGCGCCGGCGAAGCAGGCAACGTGCCGCGCATCATGGAAGGCAAGTCGTGCTTCATCAGAAGGGAGAGATCGAATTGAAGAAGCGCGCCAGCCAACCCTGGATCTGCGCCTCCTCGATGTAGCCGCCGCCGCGATAGTCGAGCCGTGCGTCGGCCACCTGCGTCGAACTGACCACGTTGCCCGGCTGGATCTGTGCAGGATCGATGACGCCCGAGAAGCGCAGCACCTCGGAGTTCTGCCGGATGCCGATCTGCTTTTCGCCGGCCACGCGCAGGTTGCCGTTGGCCAGCACTTCGACGACCGTCACGGTGATCGTGCCGGTGAAAAGGTTGCTCGATTCGGTCGCGCCCTTGCCGTCGAAGCTGTTGGCGGTGCTCGCCTTGGCATCGAGCGGGTTGATCTTCTTGCCGAACACACCTTTGACGCCCGGAAGCGACACCTCGAAGTCGCCGTTGCGCTCGGCGCTGGAATTGGCCTTCTGCGACGCATTCAGGCGTTCGTTCAGCGAGATCGTCAGCAGATCACCGACGAAACGCGGCTTGCGGTCCTCGAACAGCGGCCGGAACGCCGCAGGCTGATAGATGCCGCCGGTGGGCGTCGCCGCGTGCGCGACGGGTGCAGGCCTGGCCGTGGTCTGGCCCTCGACGATCACCTGGTGTCGCGGCGCGGCGCAACCGGCGAGCACGGCTGCGACGGCCACGATCAGACTTCGCGATCGCAGATCCACGCGCCAGGCCGCCAGCGCCGCACCGCGGGCACATGCGACGCCGCGTCCCTGCACTGTCCCGCCCCGGTCAGGCATTACCGATCACCGATCAGAGCTGCGAGAGCCGGCCGAGCATCTGGTCCGAGGTCTGGATTGCCTTCGAGTTGATCTCGTAGGCGCGCTGGGTCTGGATCATCGACACCAGTTCCTCGACCACGTTGACATTGCTCGTCTCCAGGTAGCCCTGCTGCAGCAGACCCAGGCCGTTGGTTCCCGGCGTATTCGACGACGGCGTGCCCGATGAGGCGGTCTCGACGTAGAGGTTCTGGCCGCGCGACTCGAGGCCTGCCGGATTGGTGAAGTTCACCAGCTGCACCTGCCCGATGTTCTGCGGTGCCGCCTGTCCGGCCAGGGTCACGGTGATCGTGCCGTCCTGGCCGATGGTCACGCTCTGCGCCGCGGGCGGCACCGTGATCGCCGGCGACAGCGCAAAGCCGGCGCCGTTGACGATCTGACCGTTCGCATCGACGTGAAAGGAGCCGTCGCGGGTGAAGCCGGTGCTGCCGTCGGGCAGCTGCACCTGGAAGAAGCCCTGGCCGTTGATGGCGATGTCGAGCGAGTTCTCGGTCTTCTGCAGGTTGCCCTGCGTGTGCATGCGCACCGTCGCCGTCGGCCGCACGCCCGTGCCCAGCTGCAGCCCGGTAGGCAGCTGCGTCTGCTCCGAAGTGTTGGCGCCGGCCTGGCGGACGTTCTGGTACAGAAGGTCCTCGAAAGCGACGCGAGCGCGCTTGAAGCCGGTCGTGCCGACGTTGGCGAGGTTGTTGGAGATCGAGTCCATCTGCGTCTGCTGCGCATCCAGACCGGTCTTGGCAATCCACAGGCTGCGAATCATCGGTTCACCTCAGGTCACGGATTACTGAGCAGCGAACTGGCCTTGATCTCGTTCTGCTCGGCGCTGCTCAGAAGCTTCATCTGCAGCTCGAACTGGCGCGCGACGGCGATCATTCCGACCAGCGCCTCGACGACGTTGACATTGCTGCCCTCGAGCGTGCCGTCGGCAATGCGCACCGCGGCATCGGCCGGCGCCGCATCGCCATTGGCGATGCGGAACAGGCCGTCGGCGCCTTTGCTCAACTGCTCGGCGGGCGGATTGACGAGTTTCAGCCGGCCGACGACGGCGAGCCCGCGGGTACCCGGCGTGACCGCCGACACCGTGCCATCGGCGCCGATGCTCACCTGGGCATTGGCCGGCACGCTGATCGGGCCGCCGTCGCCAAGCACGAGCAGGCCGCCGGGAAGCTGCAGCGTGCCGTCGGCGCCGACCTGCAGGCTGCCGGCACGGGTATAGGCCTCGGTGCCGTCACGCGCCTGCACCGCCAGCCAGCCCGGGCCTTGCACCGCGACGTCGAGGGAGCGACCGGTGGCCTGCATCGGCCCCGGCGTGAAGTCTGCGCCGATCGTCGTCTCGACCGAGAACACGCGCGTGCCTGCCTCCTGCCCTTCGACCGGCACGGCGCGGAAGGCGACGGTGTCGGCGCGATAGCCGGTCGTGTTGGCATTGGCCAGGTTCTGCGCCAGCGTGTCCTGCCGGTACAGCAGGTGCTTGGCGCCGCTCATCGCGGTGTAGATCAGGGAGTCCATGCGTCAGCCGACAGAGGCGGCAAGGAAGATGCGGACAGCGCCGGCGAGCGGCACCACTGCTCGTTGCGTTTCACCGTTCACGTCTCAGCCGGCGCGTCAGCGCAGATTGACCAGCGTCTGCAGCAGCTGATCCTGCGTGCGGATCGTCTGCGCGTTGGCCTGGTAGACACGCTGCGCGGTGATCATCTTGACCAGTTCCTCGGTCATGTCGACGTTGGCCTCCTCGAGCGAGCCCGCCTGCAGGATGCCGAGCGAACCGGAGCCGGGCCCGGCGACCAGGGCCTGGCCCGAGTCGGACGATTCGGCCCACTGATTGTTGCCCAGAGGCACCAGGCCCTGCGGATTGGTGAAATCGGCGAGCACGATCTGGCCCTGGGCGCGGGTCTGGCCGTTGGTGTAGCGGCCGACGATCACGCCGTCGGTGCCGATCGAGAAGCCGGCGATGCGTCCGGTGGTGAAGCCGTCCTGCGACAGCTGGCTGACGGCGAAGTTGACACCGAACTGCGAAGCTTCGCCGGCGGGAAAGATCACCGGGAAGGCGAGCGGCGTATCGGCGCCGTTGGCCAGCGGGATCGCGACGTTCATGGTCGCGTTGGCGCTCAGGCTGCCCGCGCTGTTGAAGGCCAGCGTGCCTATGGCAGCGCCGCCGCCGAGCACGTTGCCGTCGGCCGCCGCGTGCACGTCCCAGTCGTTGGCGGCCGTCTTGCGGAAGTAAAGCGTCAGCGTGTGCGCGTTGCCCTGCGAGTCGTAGACCGTCATCGCCGTCGACGAGTTGTACGAGCTCGGATCGTTGATGTCGTAGGCGGCGATCGGTGGCGTCTCGCGCGAATCGAGGTTCATCGCGATGCGCGCCGTCGTCGTGGTCTGCGGCGGAATGTTGGCCAGGGAAACGCGCAGCTCCACCGGCGTCGAGGCGACGATCTGGCCGCCGATGTCCGACGGATAGCCCGTCAGCCGGGCGCCGTTGTTGGCGGTCAGGTAGCCATCGCGGTCGAGCGAGAACTGGCCGTTGCGCGTGTAGGTGATCGAGCCGTCGTTGGACAGGCGGAAGAAGCCGGCGCCGTTGATCGCCACGTCGAGCGGGTTGGCCGAACTGACGATGTTGCCCTGCGAGAACTGCTGCTTCACCGCCGAGACCGACGCGCCGATACCGATCTGCGTCCCGCCGCCGGCCAGCGAGTTGGCAAAGACGTCGGCGAACTCGGCCCGCGCCGCCTTGAAGCCCACCGTGTTGGCATTGGCGATGTTGTTGCCGATCGCATCGAGGTTCTTGGCGGCGACATTCAGGCCGGACAGTCCCTGTTGAAAGCTCATGCCGTGCTCCCTTAGATCAAAGGATCTGCTTGACGTCGGCGTAGGCGATGCTGCCCATGCCACCAAGCATCAGTTGCAGCGTGCCGCCTTCGTTGCGCACGCCTTCGACCCGCGCCGCCATCAGCGTGCCGGCAGCAGATTCCGCGCCGCCGGCGCTGGCCCGGGCGGAGAACGTGTAGTTGCCCGGCGCCGCAGCGGCGCCGGCGTCGGTGCGGCCATCCCAGTCGAAGCGCACCGTGCCGGCACCCTGCGCGCCCAACTCCAGTGTCCGCACCAGCAGGCCATTGCCGTCGCGGATATCGACCTTGACCGACGTGGCCTCGCCGGGAAGTTCCACCGCCCCCGCAGCCGCATGGTCCGCGACCAGTTGCAGGCGGTTGCCGGCCACCAGCACGTCGTGACCGACCAGCTGCGCCGCCTGCAGTGCCTGCAGGCTGCTGAACTGCTCGAGCAGTCTGCCGACGGTGTCGTTGAGATTGTTGATGCCGGTGACCGTGTTGATCTGCGCCATCTGCGTGGTCACCTGCGCGTTGTCCAGCGGGTTGAGCGGATCCTGGTTCTTCATCTGCGCGACCAGCAGCTTGAGAAAGCGGTCGTTGATGTTCTTGGCCGCGCTGGTCTTGGCCGCGGAGCCGGTATCGGGCAGGCCGCTGACGGCCGAAGTCGCCTCCATCGTCGTGGCCGCTCTTACGCGCCGAGCTGCAGAGTCTTGGCGAGCAGGCTCTTGGTCGTGTTCATCACCTCGACGCTCGTCTGGTAGCTGCGCGAGGCCGAGATCATGTTGACCATCTCCTCGACCGGATTGACGTTGCTCATCGTGACGTAGCCTTCGGCGTCGGCCGCCGGATGGCCGGGCTGGTGCACGCGGCGTCCCGGCGCGCTGTCCTCGACCACCTGCGCCACGCGCACGCCGGCGGCACTGCCTGCGGCATCCATCAGTTGCGTCTGGAACACCACCTGCCGCCCCTTGTAAGGCTGGCCGTCGGGGCCGGCCACGGCCTCGGCGTTGGCCAGGTTGCTGGCCACCACGTTCAGCCGCTGGCTCTGCGCGGCAAGCGCACTGCCGGCAACGGAAAAAACCTTGAACAGCGACATGTGCCGCCTCCTACTGGCCCTGGCCCGAACCCATCGCCGACATCAGCGTGCGGATCTGGCCGTTGAGAAATCGCAGGCTTGCCTCGTAGCGCATCGTGTTGTCGGCGAAGCTGGCCCGCTCGACATCCATCTCTACGGTGTTGCCGTCCAGGCGGGATTGCAGCGGAACGCGGTACAGCAGCGTCGGCGTCGCCGTCGCGGATGCCGCCGGCAGGTGCATCGCATGGGTTCGCGCCGGACCGGCGCCCTGCATCTGGCCGGTGGCCTGGGCCAGGGCCTGGCTGAAGTCGAAGTCGCGCGCCTTGTAGTTAGGGGTGTCGGCATTGGCCAGGTTGCCGGCCAGCACGCGACTGCGCTCGGAGCGCAGCAGCAGCGCGGTGGCGTGAAAGTCGAGGGCGCGGTTCAGTGGGTCGAGCATCGGCTGCACGGCCGGCACGGGCCCGGCCTAAAGCTTTGCGGATGGCTGCCGATTATTCGTGGGCGGGGCGAAGCCGATCGGCCGATAAGCCCGGCTTGCGCGCGACATCTCGCCTGTTTGGCGGGCAGTCGTGACGCGCACACTGCCGATCGATGCGTTGGCTATTCCTGTTCGTCTGTTGCCTGCTTGCGGCCACCGCGGCGGTTGCCGTGCCCGACCGCGGCTTGCCGGCCAGCGAAGTGATCGAGCGCTTCGTCATCACTGAGGCGGGCACGGCGACGGTTCCGGTGCCTGGCGCAAGAATCGAAGTCGAAGTCGGCCGTCTCGATCCGCGGTTGAGACTGACTGCCTGCGGCAATATCGAGCCGTTCGTACCGCCGGGCACGCGCCTGTGGGGCCGCGCCCGCGTCGGCCTGCGCTGCCTCGACAGCGGCCCTCAGTCGACGCGCTGGCAGGTCTTCCTGCCGGTCAGCGTGCGTGTGTTCGGACCGGCGCTGGTGCCGACACGGCCGCTGGCCGCGGGGCAGCCCATCGCTGCCGACGACCTCGCCAGCGCCGAAGTCGAATGGACGCGCGAGCCGCAGGGCGTCGTCACCGATATCAGCCAGATCGAAGGCCGCGTCGCATCGCGTCCGGTCGGTGCCGGCCAGCCGATCGCGCTTGCTGCGCTGCGCGCGCCGCAGGTCCTTGCCGCGGGAGAGCAGGTCCGCGTCGTCGGCCGGGGCAAGGGCTTTGCGATCACTGCGCAGGCGGTTGCCCTCGCTGCCGCCCAGGACGGCCAGAGCGTGCGCGTGCGGCTCGACTCAGGTCGCATCGTGACCGGCACCGCGCGCGCCGGCCGCTGGGTCGAGCTGGCGCTTTAGATGAGCAGGTGCTTGCTCTCGAGCCGGCCGAGGCGCGCAGTTTGGCCGCCGTTTGTATCCCTTTTCCGGTCAATGCGAAGATTCGCGCCAGCCTAAAGTTTCGCCGCGACTGGCCGATGCCATGGTCGAGTCAATGGCTCTGCCGCCAGGAGGCCCGATGAAGATCATCCCCACGACCGAGCCGCTACGCCCCGATCGCGTCGTCGCCACCCCCGACGCGCGTACGGCCGCCACGCGCAGCGGCGAGCCGGTTGCTGAAGCCGAGCGGGTGCAGCTTTCGAACCTCGCCTCCCGTCTGAACCAGCTCGAGGCACAGTTCGGCGCCTCCGACTTCGACGCGAAGAAGGTCGAAGAGGTGCGCAGCGCCATCGCGGAAGGCCGCTTCAAGGTCAACGCCGAGGCCATCGCCGATGGCCTGCTGAACTCCGTCGCCGAACTGCTCGGACGGAAATAGGTCGCAGGGCTGGCCGGACGGATGGAGCAGAAAACGCTTCTTGGCGAACTCGTCTGCACCCTGCAGGACGAAGGCGACGCGCTGGCGGCGGGCGATGCCGGCCTGCTCGGCGAGGTCACCGCGCGCAAGAACGCGCTGCTGGCGCGTCTGCTTCGGCTGCGCCAAGCCGGCCAAGGAGACAGCGCGGCCGATCGCGCCCGGCTGCGGCACGCGCAGCGATTGAACAGCATCAATGCCCGGTTGCTGGCGGCGCAGATGCGCGCCAACGGCGCGCGCCTCGACGCGCTACTGCACGCCGGTGCCGGCGAATCGCTCTACGGCGCCGGCGGCGCCATCAACCGCAACCCGGGCGCGCCGCGCGCTCTGGCATCGGCCTGAGCCGGATGATTCCTCCGTAGGAACAGCAACGGGCGCCGCGGCGCCCGTTTTTCTTGCCGCGAATCCCTGTTCAGAAGGGGATGTCGTCGTCCATGTCGGCGATGTTGGGCGCCGGCTTCGACGGCGCGCGACCGCCGCCGTCACGACCCGACCCGGAGCGCGGCGGCGCAGCACCCGTGTCCTCGAAATCGGCCGGCGCACCAGCGCCTTCACGCGAACCGAGCATCTGCATGTTGTCGGCGACGACCTCGGTCGTATAGCGCTCGTGGCCATCCTTGTCGGTCCACTTTCGCGTGCGCAGCTTGCCTTCGACGTAGACGGGCCGGCCCTTTTTCAGGTATTCGCCGGCGATCTCGGCCAGCCGTCCGAAGAACACGACACGGTGCCACTCGGTGGCCTCGCGCATCTCGCCACTGGCCTTGTCCTTCCAGCGATCGCTGGTGGCGATCGTCACGTTGGTGATCGCCGCACCGTCGGGGCTGTAGCGCGTTTCCGGGTCGCGGCCAAGGTTGCCGACCAGGATCACCTTGTTCACCGAAGCCATCTGCTCGTCCTCCCGTTGTCGGTCTGCCGGCTGCGCGGCCATTCGCGGTCTTGCCGACGATCATACCGAGCGCGGCGCGGCGCTCAGAACACCGCCGAATCGGCCGCGGCGATGCCACTGCGGCGCGCTCGCAACGGCACTTCCCGCATGCCCAGAGCAAACAGGAACCAAACCGCCATCGCCAGCGCCGCGAACATAAACACGCTGCCGCCGCCGAAGTGCTGCGCCAGCCAGCCGCCGATGCCGGCGCCCGCCGCCAGACCGATCGCCTGCGTCGTGTTGTAGATGCCGAGGGCCAGTCCGCGTGCCGAGCGCGGTGCCAGGCGTGAGGCCAGCGAAGGGAAGCTGGCTTCGAGAATGTTGAAGGCGACGAAGAACATGAGCAGCCAGAACGCGAGCGCCGGCACCGTCGGCGCCAGCCAGCGGAAACCCGCCTGCACCAGCACCATCAGCGCGGCAGCGGCCAGCAGCAGCGCGCGCATCCGGCCGCGCCGCTCGGCGATCATGATGGGCGGCATCATCAGCAGGAAGGAGGCGAGAACTGCCGGCAGGTAGACCTTCCAGTGCTGCGGCAGCGGCAGGCCGAGTTGCACCAGCAGCACCGGCACAACGACGAACATTGCCATCTGCACCGCGTGCAGCGTGAAGATGCCGAAATTCAGGCGCAGCAGCTCGCGGTCGAAAACCACCTCGCGCCAGTGCGCCGCGTCCTCGTGCTCGATCGCCGGCGGCGCGGGCGGCACGACCCAAAGCACGACGGCGATGCCGGCCAGCGCCAGCGCTCCGGTCATCGCGAACAGCCCGCCCATGCCGATGGCCGCATGCAGCACCGGCGCGGCGATCAGCGAAACGGCAAACGTCAGGCCGATGGAGGCGCCGACCATGGCCATCGCCTTGGTCCGGTGCTGTTCGCGCGTGCTGTCGGCGATGAATGCCGTCACGGCAGCGGAAATCGCCCCGGCACCCTGCAGCGCGCGGCCGATGATCACCCAGGTCATGTCGGCAGCCGCCGCGGCGATGAAGCTGCCAGCCGCGAACACCGCCAGCCCGGCAACGATCACCTGCTTGCGGCCCCAGCGGTCGCTGGCGGCCCCCAACGGGATCTGCAGCAGGCCCTGGGTCAGCCCGTAGATGCCCAGCGCAACGCCGACCAGCACCGTGTTGTCGCCTCCCGGCATGCCGCGCGCGTGCACGGCGAACACGGGCAGGATCAGGAACAGCCCGAGCATGCGCAGCGCAAAGATCGACGCCAGCGACACGCTGGCGCGGATCTCGCGTACGGACATCCGGTCGGGGGCGTTCATCAGGAACTGCAGGCAGCGGCGGTGCGCCGGGCACCGGACGGCGCCGCGCGGCGCCGATTGGCATGCGGCCGATCCGCGTGGCTATAGTAACAAGTTGACCTTCACGCGCCGCACGCCGGTCGGCGAGAGAGTGACAACCACGATGGACTGCCTGCGCATACGTGGCGCCCGCACCCACAACCTGAAGAACATCGACCTCGACCTGCCGCGCAATCGCCTGGTCGTGATCACCGGCCTGTCGGGATCGGGCAAGAGTTCTCTCGCCTTCGACACGCTGTACGCCGAAGGCCAGCGTCGCTATGTCGAGTCGCTTTCGGCCTACGCGCGCCAGTTCCTGCAGCTGATGGAGAAACCCGACGTCGACCTGATCGAAGGCCTCAGTCCGGCGATCGCCATCGAGCAGAAGGCCGGAGTCCACAATCCCCGATCCACGGTCGGCACCGTCACCGAAATCCACGACTATCTGCGCCTGCTCTTTGCCCGCGTCGGCCAGCCACACTGCCCCGACCATCCGCGGCAGCCGCTGGCGGCGGCGAGCGTGGCGCAGATGGTCGACGCGGCACTGGCGCTGCCGGCCGACACCCGCGTGATCGTGCTGGCGCCCGTGGTGCGCGAACGCAAGGGCGAGTTCGCCGAGCTGGTCGCCGACCTGCAGGCACAGGGCTTCGTGCGGCTGCGCGTCGATGGTGCGATCGTCGACGCGCAGGACCTGCCGAAGCTGGCGCGCAACGAGAAGCATTCGATCGACGTCGTCGTCGACCGGCTGAAGGTGCGGCCGGAGGCGCGTCAGCGCTTGGCCGAATCGTTCGAGACCGCGCTGCGGGTCGCCGATGGCCGCGCGCTGCTGCTCGACACCGACAACGGCAACGAACAGCTGTACTCCAGCCGCTACGCCTGCCCGGTGTGCTCCTACGCCGCGCCCGATCTCGAACCGCGCCTGTTCTCGTTCAACAGTCCGAGCGGCGCCTGCCCGGACTGCGACGGACTGGGCCGCGTCGACTTCTTCGACGAGGCCCGCGTCGTCGAACACCCCGAGCTGTCGCTCGCCGCCGGCGCGATTGCGGGCTGGGACCGCCGCAACAGCCACTACTTCAGCCTGCTTTCCTCGCTTGCTCGACACGCGGGCGTTGACATCGATCTGCCGTTCTCCGAACTGCCGGCGGCGTTCCGGCAGCAGGTCCTATACGGCACCGGCGATCAGGCGATCCCCTTCACCTACGGCAGCGAAGGCGGGCGCAGGATCACCCGACGCCACCCCTTCGAGGGTGTGCTGCCCAACCTGCAGCGGCGCTGGCGAGAGACCGAGGCGCCGGCCGTGCGCGAGGCGCTGGGCCGGCTGCGAAGCGCGCACGCCTGCCCAGCCTGCGCTGGAACCCGCCTGCGCCGCGAGGCGCGCTTCGTGTTCGTCGGCGAGGACGGGCAGCGCCGCGCGATCTACGAAATCGAACGCGCGCCGCTGGCCGAGGCGCTTGCTTACTTCGAGTCGTTGCGGCTCGAAGGCAGTCGCGGCGAAGTTGCCTCGCGAATCGTGCGCGAGATCGCGGCCCGGCTGCGCTTCCTCAGCGATGTCGGCCTCACCTACCTGACACTGGATCGCGCCGCCGACACGCTGTCCGGCGGCGAATCGCAGCGCATTCGCCTGGCTTCGCAGATCGGCTCGGGCCTGACCGGCGTGATGTACGTGCTCGACGAGCCGTCGATCGGCCTGCACCAGCGCGACAACGCCAGACTGATCGGGACGCTTAAACACCTGCGCGATCTCGGCAATACGGTGCTGGTCGTCGAGCATGACGAGGAGGCGATCCGCGCTGCCGATCACGTCGTCGACATGGGTCCCGGCGCCGGCGCGCATGGCGGTGAAGTCGTCGCCGCCGGGCCGCCGGCGGAAATCGAGCGCGCCCCCGCATCGCTGACCGGCGCCTATCTGTCGGGCCGCCGCCGCATCGACGTGCCGGCGGCGAGGGTGCCGCCGGGGCTGGGCTGGCTGCGGCTCGCCGGCGCGCGCGGCAACAACCTGAAGAACGTCGACCTCGAATTGCCGGTGGGCCTGTTCGTCTGTGTCACCGGCGTGTCCGGCTCGGGCAAGTCGACGCTGATCAACGACACGCTGGCGGCCGCGGTGGCGCGCAGCGTCAACGGCACCGGCGTCGAACCGGCGCCTTTCGCGTCGATCGAGGGCCTCGAGCATTTCGACAAGATCATCTGCGTCGACCAGAGCCCGATCGGCCGCACGCCGCGCAGCAACCCGGCCACCTACACCGGGCTGTTCACGCCGATCCGCGAACTGTTCGCCGAGACGCCGATCGCGCGCGAGCGAGGCTATGAAGCCGGACGCTTCTCGTTCAACGTCAGGGGCGGGCGCTGCGAAGCCTGCCAGGGCGACGGCCTGATCAGGGTCGAGATGCATTTCCTGCCCGACGTCTATGTCCCCTGCGACACCTGCCACGGCCGCCGCTACAACCGCGAGACGCTCGAGGTGCTGTACAAGGGCAGGAACATCGCCGAAGTGCTCGACCTGACCGTCGACGACGCGGCGCAGTTCTTCGCCGCCGTGCCGGTTCTCGCCCGCAAGCTGGCGACGCTTTCCGATGTGGGACTGGGTTACCTACGCCTCGGCCAGAGCGCGGTCACACTGTCCGGCGGCGAGGCGCAGCGGGTCAAGCTGTCGCTGGAGCTGTCCAAGCGCGACACCGGCAGGACGCTGTACGTGCTCGACGAGCCCACGACCGGGCTGCATTTCCACGACGTGGCCCTGCTGCTCACGGTGCTGCACCAGTTGCGCAACGCGGGCAACACGGTGATCGTGATCGAACACAATCTCGACGTGATCAAGACCGCCGACTGGGTGATCGACCTCGGCCCGGAAGGCGGCGATGCCGGCGGCCGCATCGTCGCCGCCGGCACGCCGGAGTCGCTCGCCGCGCATCCGGCCAGCCATACCGGCCGCCACCTCACCGCGGTGCTGGCGCGTCCCGGCGAACGACGCGCCGCATAGCCGGTTCGCCGTTTGGAGAGATCAGCGGACGACCAGGCGCGCCAGCACTTCGCCGGCGTTCGCGGTGCCGGCTTGCACGAGCAGCGCCTCGCCCATCGCCACGGACTCGCCGGTCAACGCGGCGATGTTGACCATGTGTGTGACCAGCACCGCCCGCCGCGGCGCGGATAGCCGCGCCAGGTAGGCGCGCAGCTCGGCGGTCTGCGGCTGCCGCCTGCTGCCGTCGCCGAAGAAGGAGTTCAGTGGTTCGAAAACGCGCACGTCGTTGTTCGGGAAAGCCAGCTTCGCCGTGTCGATGCAGCGGCACCAGCCGCTGGACAGCACCTCGTCGACGCGGATGCCGCGGCGGGCAAAACCGGCGCCGAAGCGCTGCGCCTCGGCGCGGCCGGCCGCGGACAGATTGCGCTGCGTCGAGCAATCGTCGAGGCGCAAGCCGGGCGGATCGCCGACGCCGGGGACCGTCTGCGCATGACGCAGCAGCACGGCGCAGTGGCTGTCGGCCAGCAGTCGCCAGGCCGCTTCGCCGTCCGCGGCCGAGCTGCGTCCCGAAAGTAGCAACAGCGGGACCGCGCGCAACAGGCTGCGCCGCCGACCGTTCATTTCTCGCTCAGGCGCACTTCGGCCAGTTCCAGGGCTTCGTGGGGCCCGCGCAGCACCAGGACGTCGCCGGCCTGCAGCACCAGTTCGGGGGCGGGGTCGTCGCCGCGGATGCCGCGCCGACGCACCGCCGTCACCTCCGCGCCGAGTGCGGCGAGTCCCAGTTCGGCCAGTGAACGGCCGACGGCCGCAGCGCCGTCCTCGACCGCCACCGAATGCAGGCGCTCGTGGGCCTCGTCGTCGAAGTCGACGCGATCGTCGGCGCCGTGGAAGTAGCCGCGCATGAAGCGATAGCGCGAGTCGCGCGCCTTCTGCACGCGCCGCACGACGCGCGACAGCGGCACGCCGAGCAGGACCAGAGCGTGCGAACCGAGCATCAGGCTGCCCTCGAAGACCTCCGGCACCACTTCCGTCGCGCCGGCTTTCAGCAGCCGGTCCAGATCACCGTCGTCCTGCGTGCGCACGATGACCGGCAGCTTCGGGTTCAGCTCATGGGCAAAATGCAGCACCTTCAGCGCCGAGCGCGCATCGTTGTAGCTGACGACCAGCGCCGAGGCCCGCGACAGCCCGGCGGCGATCAGCGTCTCGCGCCTTGCGGCGTCGCCGTAGACGACCGAATCGCCTGCGGCCGCGGCCTCGCGCACGCGGTCCGGGTCGAGATCGAGGGCGACGTAACCGATCCCTTCGTCGGCGAGCATGCGCGCCAGGTGCTGGCCGCTGCGGCCGTAGCCGGCGATGATCACGTGCCGCTCGATCGCCATCGAGCGGGCGGCGATCTTGTGCAGTTCGAGCGCCCGCTGCATCCACTCGGCGGCAACGAAGCGCATGGCGATGCGGTCGCTGTACTGGACCATGAACGGCGCCAGCAGCATCGACAGCAGCATCGCCGCCAGCACCACCTGGCGCAGCGTCGGGTCGAGCAGCGGCGCGCCCTGCGCCAGCAGCACGAAGCCAAATTCGCCGGCCGTGGCCAGTCCGAGGCCGGTGCGGATCGCGGTGCCTGCCGATGCGCCAAACAGCCTGGCCAGGGCGACGATCAGCATGATCTTGAACGCCATCGGTGCCAGCAGGGCAAGCATCACCCAGCCGAACTGCCCGACGACGACATTCAGGTCGAGCAGCATGCCGATGGTGATGAAGAACAGCCCGAGCAGGACATCGCGGAACGGCTTGATGTCCTCCTCGACCTGGTGCCGGTATTCGGTCTCGGCGATCAACATGCCGGCGACGAAGCTGCCCAGTGCGAGCGACAGCCCGGCATGCTCGGTGAGCCAGGCCAGGCCGAGCGCGATCAGCAGCACGTTGAGCACGAACAGTTCGTGCGCGCGCCGCTTCGCCACCAGATGCAGCCAGCGGCGTACGATCCAGCGACCGCCCGCCAGCAGCAGGGTAAGCAGAACGACGGCCTTGAGCGTGGCCCAGCCGAGCGACTCGGCCAGGTCATCGGCGTGGGCGACGAGCGCAGGGATCACCACCAGCAGCGGCACGACGGCCAGGTCCTGGAACAGCAGCACGCCGACCATGCGCCGTCCATGCTCCGTTTCCAGTTCGAGCCGGTCGGCGAGAAGTTTCATCAGGATTGCCGTCGACGACATCGCCAGCGTCGCCCCGAGCAGGAACGCCGCCGGCATCGGCAGGGCAACAAAGAAGCCGGCGATCCGGCCGGCGGCCACCACCAATACGATGGTCAGCAGGACCTGCGCCATGCCGAGGCCGAATACCAGCGTGCGCATGCTCTTCAGCTTGGGCAGCGAGAATTCCAGCCCGATCGAAAACATCAGGAAGACAACGCCGAACTCGGCCAGGTAGCGCGTTTCCCTCGAGTCCGGAACGAGGCCAAGGGCATGAGGACCGATCAGGATGCCGACCGCCAGGTAGCCGAGCATCGGCGGCAGGTTCAGCAGGCGGAACGCGACCACGCCGATCACGGCGGCGGCCAGAAGCAGCAGCGTCAGTTCGAGCGCGGTGGGCATCGAGGCGATGAGCGGACCGTCTGCGACGAGCAAGAGCCGTGCCAGCCGCAGGGCGCGAGAGTATCATCGCCCGCAGTCAGAACCTCCTCGGCCCTTCGAGTCATCCCGAGAACATGTCCCTGCCCGCGGCGTCAGCCTCGCCCGGCTCCGATGCGCTCGAACTGGCGCGAACGGTGCTCAGGATCGAGGCCCAGGCAGTTCAGGCGCTGGTCGATCGCGTCGATGACGCGTTTCTCCGAGCCGTCGATCTGTTGCTGAAGTGCCGCGGCAGGGTCGTCGTCAGCGGCGTGGGCAAGAGTGGCCACGTCGGCCGCAAGATCGCGGCGACGATGGCTTCGACCGGCACGCCGGCGATGTTCGTCCACGCCGCGGAAGCGGCGCACGGCGACCTCGGCATGATCACGCGCAGCGACGTGCTGGTGGCGCTGTCGTATTCCGGCGAGACCGCGGAGCTTCTGACCATCGTGCCGACGCTAAAACGCGAGGGCACGCCGCTGCTGGCGATGACCGGCAATGCCGGTTCCTCGCTGGCGCGGCACGCCGATGTGCACCTCGACGTCCGTGTCGACAAGGAGGCCTGCCCGCTGAATCTCGCGCCCACGTCGTCGACGACGGCCATGCTGGCGCTCGGCGACGCGCTGGCGGTGGCCTGCCTCGATGCGCGCGGCTTCGGTCCGGCGGATTTTGCCCGCTCGCATCCCGGCGGCGCTCTCGGAAGGCGCCTGCTGACCAAAGTCGAGGACGTGATGGCTCGCGGCGATGCGATTCCGACCGTGCCGATGGGCGCCAGCGTCATGGAGGCGATCCGCGAGATCTCGCGCAAGCGGCTCGGCATGACCGCCGTGCTCGGCGACGACGGGCGGCTGGCCGGAATCTTCACCGACGGTGACCTGCGCCGGCTGCTGGAGCGCGGCACCAGCGTGCGCGATCTGCCGGTGGCTGAGGTGATGACGCGCGACCCGGTGACCATCGGGCCGGAAGCGCTGGCGGCGGAAGCAGCACAGGTGATCGAAGCGACGCTGAAGAACCAGCTGCTTGTGGTCAAGGACGGCCGTGTCGTCGGCGCACTGCACGCGCACGACCTGACCGCGGCGAGGGTGCTCTGATGCAAGCAAAGCAGCGCGCTGCCGCCGTCCGCCTGCTCGTGCTCGACGTCGACGGCGTGCTTACCGACGGACGCCTGTACTTCGGCCCGGACGGCGAGGCGATCAAGGTCTTCGACGTTCGCGACGGCCACGGCATCAAGCTGCTGCGCGAGGCCGGCATCGAGGTGGCGATCCTGTCGGCGCGCAGTTCGAAGATCGTCGAGCGTCGCGCCCTTGAACTGGGCATCGAGAACGTCGTCCAGGGTGCGGCCGACAAGGCGGCGGCCTTCACGGCGCTGGCGCAGGCGCTGCGCGTGACGCCCGCGCAGTGTGCATACATCGGCGACGACTGGCCGGACCTGCCGGTGCTGGCACAGGTCGGGCTTGCGGCGACGGTCGCCGACGCCGCAGCCGAGGTCCGGCAGGCCGCGCACTGGACCAGCGCGGCCGCGGGGGGGCGCGGCGCGGTACGCGAGCTGGCCGAATTCATCCTGCGCGCCCAGGGGCGGTTCGAAAGCCTGCTGCAGCGGCACCAGCCTCGCGCCCATGCGTGACCGCCTGTCGATGCTCGTCGCCGCGCTGCTGCTGGCGGTCGTCACCGTGACCAGCTACTGGTACTCGCGCGAAATGCGCCGGCCGGTCCTGCGTACGCCGCCGACGCCGGGTGCGCCCGACTTCATCGTCGACAGCGTCGTGCTGACGCAGTTCGACGACAGCGGGCAGGCCCGCTACAAGCTGTTCGCCGAGCGGCTTTCCCATTTCAACGAGAACGACGATATCGAACTTGCCCAGCCGCGCCTGGTCGGCCTTCAGCCGAACCAGCCGCAGGTGCAGGCAACCGCTAAGCGTGCCCGCGTGACCAATGGCGGCGAGCGGGTGCTGATGGACGGCGAGGTGCTGCTGCAGCGGGCTGCCGATGCCGACGGGCCGGCGCTGCGTGTTCGCACCGAAAGGCTGACCGCCTATCCCGACGATGAACGCTTCGTCTCCGACGTGCCGACGCAGATCGAACGCGGCGACACGCGCCTTTCCGGGCGCGCGATGGAATACGACAACCTGCATCGCGTGCTGACGGTCAGCGGTGAGTTACGCGGCGAAATGGCGCCCGCCGTACGCTGAGGAGCAGGAATGAAGCCGCTGCTGCTGCTCGTGCTGGCCGCCTGCGCCCTGCCGGTCCTGGCCGAACGCGCCGATCGCGACCAGCCGACGATCATCGAGGCCGACCGCGGCGTTTTCGACGAACTGAAGCAGGTCAACGTCGTCAGCGGCCGCGCGACGCTCACCAAGGGCACGCTGCGCATCACCGGCGAGCGGATGGAACTGCGAACGCGCCCCGACGGCTACCGGACCGCGGTGGTGACCGCAGCGCCAGGCGCGCTGGCCACGTTCCGCCAGCGTCGCGATCCGACGCGACCGGGCATCGAGGAAACGATCGAAGGCGTGGCCGAACGCATCGAGTGGGACGAACGCACGGAATCGGTGCGCTTCGTCGGCCGGGCGCAATGGAGACGGCTCGAAAACGGCGTGCTCCGTGACGAGATCAATGGCCAGGCCATTGCCTACGACGCGGCGGCGTCGACGTATCGCGTCGACGGCGGCGACAGCAGCGAGGGTCGCGTGCGTGCGGTGATCGCGCCGCGCAGCAGCGAACCACTGAAGGCCGAGCCGGCGCCGCTGCGTCCGGCCACCGAGTTGCCGGCAGGCCGCAAGTGAGCTGCCGAAACCGTGACTTCACCGGCAGCGCCAAGCCGACGCGGCAGCTTGCGCCACCCGAGCGTTTGCGATGCCGATGAACGCGCCCGATGCCGTCTCCGTGGGCAGCAGTTCGGCGCGCGAGGAGGTGCGCGGCGGCAGCCGGCTGCTGGTCGAGCACCTGCACAAGCGCTACGGCACGCGCGTCGTCGTCAAGGACGTGTCGCTATCGGTGGAGGCCGGCGCGGTCGTCGGCCTGCTCGGTCCGAACGGCGCCGGCAAGACGACCTGCTTCTACATGGTGGTGGGCTTGGTGCCGATGGACGGCGGCACCATTTTCCTCGACGACACCTCGATCGCGCACCTGCCGATCCACCGCCGGGCCCGGCTCGGGCTGTCCTATCTGCCGCAGGAAGCTTCGGTTTTCCGGCGGCTGACGGTCGAGGAGAACGTGCGCGCGGTGCTCGAACTGCAGCACGGCGCCGATGGCCAGCCGCTGGCGGCAGAAGATGTCGCCGGCCGCCTCGACACGTTGCTCGACGACCTGCAGATCGCTCATCTGCGCACGCACGGCGCGCTGTCGCTGTCCGGCGGCGAGAGGCGGCGGGTGGAGATCGCGCGCGCGCTGGCTGCGGCGCCGCGGTTCATCCTGCTCGATGAACCGTTTGCCGGCGTCGATCCGATCGCCGTGATCGAGATCCAGCGAATCGTCCGCTTCCTGAAGGAACGCGGCATCGGCGTGCTGATCACCGATCACAACGTGCGCGAAACGCTCGGCATCTGCGATCACGCCTACATCATCAACGAGGGGCAGGTGCTCGCCGCCGGCAATCCGCACGAGATCGTCGAGAACGAGTCGGTGCGCCGCGTCTACCTCGGCGAACACTTCAGGATGTAGCGGTCATGGCGATCAAGCCCGGCCTGCAGCTGAAGCTCGGCCAGCATCTGGCGCTCACCCCGCAGTTGCAGCAGTCGATCCGGCTGCTGCAGCTGTCCTCGCTCGAACTGGCGCAGGAAATCGAACAGGCGCTGAACGACAACCCCCTGCTGGAGTGCGACGATCCGCCGGTCGGCGCCGCGATGCGCATCGCCGCCGACGGCGCGATCCTCAGCGGCGCTGCCGGCGCCGGGGCCACACCCGCCGATGGCGCCGGGCAGGCCGGTTCGGCGGAAGGCAGCGAGGCCGAAGCACCGATGGGCATGACCGGACTCGACTGGGGTGGCGGCCGCGCCGAGCGCGACGACGACGACGAGGGACCCGGCGCCTGGGCTTCGACTGCACCATCGTTGTGCGAACACCTGAAGACACAACTGGCGGTCACCAACGTCTCGCCCCGCGATCGGGCACTGGTGGAAATGCTGATCGAATCGCTCGACGAGCAGGGTTACCTGACGGCCAGCCTGGAGGAACTTCTGGCGCTGTGCCCGCAGGAGGCGGCTGTCGAACTCGACGACCTGGCCACTGCACTGAAGCTGCTGCAGAGTTTCGAGCCCGCCGGCGTGGGCGCGCGCAGCGCCGCCGAGTGCCTGACAATTCAACTCAATGCGCTCGCGCTGCAGACGCCGCCGGCCGCACCTGGAGAGGTCATCGAGCAGGCCAAACGTATCGTCAGTGATCACTTGCCATTGCTGGCGTCGAGGGATTTTCACAAGCTGGCGCGCACGCTTGAACTGTCGGACGAGCAGATCGCCCAGGCCTATGCGCTGATTCGTAGACTGAACCCGCATCCGGGCGTAGGCTTCAATGCAGCGGTCGTCGACTATGTGGTTCCCGACATCCTGGTGCGAAAGATCCAGAACCGATGGGCCGCGCAGATCAACCCGGACGTCGTGCCCCGGCTGCGGCTGAACCAGGTCTACGCGGTGGCGGTCAAAGAGGAACGGAGCAAGGAAGGCTTTTCGCAGTGGTCGTCACGCCTGCAGGAGGCGCGCTGGCTGATCCGCAACATCCAGCAGCGCTTCGAAACGATCCAGCGTGTCGCGCAGGCCGTCGTCGACCGCCAGCACGGCTTTTTCACCCATGGTGCGATCGCCATGCGGCCGCTGGTGCTGCGAGAGATTGCCGAGACGCTCGAACTGCACGAGTCGACGATCTCGCGCGTGACCAGCAACAAGTACATGGCCACGCCCTTCGGCGTGTTCGAACTGAAATATTTCTTCGGCAGCCACGTGGCCACCGATACCGGCGGCGCCGCGTCGAGCACGGCGATTCGCGCCCTGATCAAGCAACTGATAGGAGAGGAGAACCATAAGGAACCACTGTCCGACAGCCGCATCGCCGAACTGCTTGCGGAACAGGGCATCGTGGTGGCGCGACGGACCGTCGCGAAGTACCGCGAAGCGCTCAAGATCCCGCCGGTGGCTCTGCGCAAGACCCCGTGAATGTCAACGCTGAATCGTTCGGCCCCAATGACAGGAGTGCAGCATGAACCTCATCATCCAAGGTCATCATGTCGACGTGACGCCGGCCATGCGCGACTACGTTCGCGGCAAGCTGGAACGGATTCGCAGGCACTTCGATCACGTTATCGACGCCGACGTGGTGCTGGCCGTGGAGGACAAGCTCAGGCAACGGGCGGAGATCACGCTGCGCGTGCGCGGCAGCAGCCTGCACGCGGCATCGACCGATGGTGACATGTACGCAGCAATCGACATGCTGATGGACAAACTCGACCGGCAGGTCCTGCGCCATAAGGACCGCGTCAAGACCCACACCCGCGACCCGCTCAAGCACCAGCAGACCCAGACGCAACAGTAGTTTCCACAGTCCGGAACGGCGCAGCGCAGTTCGGCCCGGATCCGCCGGTCATCCGGCGCGGGCCGGCGTGCGTTCAGGCCACTGTCGATGACGCGCCGCGCAGTTCCGTTGCCGCGTGGCAACATCCAGCCGATCCGACCTTCTATTCGAACCCGTCCCCGCCCCGCTGCCGGTTGCACCTGCCTATACTGCGCCCCTTCTCCCGTCCTCAGAGGCCCGCGCCTCGGCTGAATCGAAGGCGTTGAAATGCCGAATTGCCTGCCGCTTTCCGCATTCGGCGGCCTATCGCCCGGCGGTGCTTCGGGCTAGCTTGGCAAACAACGTCCGCGCCCGGATCGATTCCGTCTGACCGGCCATGAACCAGATTTCCCGCCTGCTTCCCGCGGCAAATGTCGTGCTCGACCTGCAGGCGTCGAGCAAGAAGCGCGTTTTCGAGCAGGTCGGTCTGCTGTTCGAGAACAACCAGGGCATCGCCCGCGCCACCGTCTTCGACAGCCTGTTCGCGCGCGAGCGCCTGGGTTCGACCGGACTCGGCCAGGGCGTGGCCATTCCGCACGGTCGCATCAAGGGCCTGAAGGAGGCGGTGGCCGCGTTCGTGCGACTGGCCGAACCGATCGCGTTCGACGCGCCAGACGGCCGGCCTGTAAGCATTCTGGTGGTGCTGCTTGTGCCTGAGCAGGCGACGCAACAGCATCTCGACATCCTGTCCGAACTGGCGCAGATGCTGTCCGACCGGACGTTCCGCGAAAACCTGATGCACGCCTCCGATCCCGCCGTGGCACACACCCTGCTTGCCCAGTGGGAGCCGATGCGCCCGGCCGCCTGAAGATCGCGTCGCGGCCGCGGCGCGCCCTCACATGCCGACCCTGCAGACGCTGTTCGACGACAACGAGCAGTCGCTGAAGCTTTCCTGGATCGCCGGCCGCAGCGGTGGCCAGCGTGCCCTCGCCAGCGCCAGCAGCGCCGAAGTCCAGGCCGCCGACATCGTCGGCCACCTGAACCTGATCCATGCCGACCGCCTGCACGTGCTCGGCGCGCCGGAGGTGCGCTACATGGCCCGCATGGACAGCGCGCGGCGGGCGCACTACGCGCACGACCTGATCGCCGGCGGCGCACTCGGACTGATTGTCGCCGAGGGCCTGCAACTGCCGGACGACATGGCCACGGTCGCCGAGCGTGTCGGCCTGGCGATGTTCGGCTCGCCGCTGGCGGCGGGGCTGGTGATCGACCGGCTGCGCGTTTACCTGAACAAGAAGCTCGCTGCCCATTGCACGATGCACGGCGTGTTCATGGACGTGCTCGGCATGGGTGTGCTGATCGCCGGCGAATCCGGCGTCGGCAAGAGCGAACTCGGCCTCGAACTGATCAGCCGCGGCCATGGCCTGGTCGCCGACGACGTGGTCGACTTCGCCCGCACCGAGCCCGATGTCATCGAGGGTCACTGTCCGCCGCTTCTGGCCAACCTGCTCGAAGTGCGCGGCCTCGGTCTGCTCGACATCAAGGCCATCTTCGGCGAGACGGCCGTCCGGCGGAAGATGAAGCTGCGCCTGATCGTCGAACTGCGCCGTCAGGCCGCCGCGGCGCTGATGGAACGGCTGCCGTTGGCCGGCACCACCGAGGAGGTACTCGGCCTGCCGATCCACAAGGTGGTCATTCCGGTGGCCGCCGGCCGCAACCTCGCCGTGCTGCTGGAAGCGGCGGTACGCAACACGATCCTGAAGCTGCGCGGCATCGACACGATGGCCGAGTTCATGCAGCGGCAGCGGCAGGCGATCGACGACGGGTGAATCCGTAGTGCTCGTCAACCGGCGGTGATTTAATCGCGTTCGGGACGTGCTGCAGTGGCTCGCCCAGAGCCACCGGCGCTCCCACAACCAACCGAGGAGATCATCGATGTACAAGAAGATCCTGATCGCCGCCTTCCTTGTGCTGCCGCTGGCCGGCCACGCCGCCGAGGAAAAGAAGATGACCGCGCAACAGAGCAAGATGGCCGCATGCAACAAGGAGGCGACGGCCAAGAACCTGACCGGCGACGAGCGCAAGAAGTTCATGTCGAGTTGCCTGTCGGCCAAGCCGATGGCGGCCGGCGGCCAGCAGGAAAAGATGAAGGCCTGCAACAAGGAAGCGTCGTCGAAGAACCTCAAAGGCGATGAACGCAAGAAGTTCATGTCGGAGTGCCTGCGCGGCTGAGCCGCTTTACGCATCACCCGGCATTACCCGGCATCACCGGCTGGGGCGACAGGGCGCGGCAATCCCGCGCCCTTTTCTGTTTGGGCGCCGCGCGTGACAGAATCACGTGACGCCGCTGGCGCGGTGCGTAGAGTCCTCCTTCGATGCGGCTGGTGCTGATCACGGGAATGTCCGGTTCCGGAAAGTCGGTCGCGCTGCGGCTGCTCGAGGACATCGGCTACTACTGCGTCGACAATCTGCCGCCGCGCTTCCTCGCCGAAGTCGCCCACTACCTTGCCGAAGCCGGACACGAGGAGGTCGCGGTCTCGGTCGACGCGCGCTCGGAAATCTCTCTGGCCGAGTTGCCGCAGATCATCGGCACGCTTCGCGGCGCCGGGCATGACCTGCGCGTTCTGTTCCTCACCGCCTCCACTGAAGCGCTGGTGCATCGCTACTCGGAGACGCGGCGGCGCCATCCGCTGTCGGAACGGCTGGGCGTCGCCGGGCGCGACCTGGAGCCGACGCTGGTCGAGTCGATCGAGGCAGAGCGCGAACTGCTGGCACCGCTGGACAAGACCGGCTACGTCATCGACACCAGCGACACGTCACCGGGCACGCTGCGCGACTGGGTGCGTCAGTTTGCTGGCCATGCGCCAGCGAGGCTGACGTTGGCCTTCGAGTCCTTCGCCTTCAAGAACGGCGTTCCGGTGGCCGCCGACCTGCTGTTCGACGTGCGCAACCTGCCCAATCCTTTCTACGAGCCGGCGCTGCGGCCGCTGACCGGGCTGGACACGCCCGTGGCCGAGTACCTCGCAGCGGCGCCGATTGTCGGCCAGATGATCGACGACATCGAGCGTTTCATCGACAGGTGGCTGCCGAGTTATCGGGCCGACAACCGCCACTACGTGACGGTGGCGATCGGCTGCACTGGCGGGCAGCACCGCTCGCCTTACGTGGTCGAGCAGCTTGCCTCTCGCTTCACCCGGCGCGGGCAACAACGTGTGTTGACGCGACACCGCGCGCTTCGCCACTGATGCAGTTGCCGCTGTTTCCGCTGAACACCGTGCTTTTTCCCGGCGGTGTGCTGCCGCTGCGCGTTTTCGAGGCGCGGTACATGGACATGGTCCGCTCGTGCATGAAGGATTCGGCTCCGTTCGGCGTGGTCCTTATCACCAGGGGGCGCGAGGTCGGCGCGCCCGCGGCGACCGAAGCCGTGGGCACGCTTGCGCGAATCGCCGCCTGGGACATGCCGCAACTCGGCCTGCTGCATCTGCGCGCCATCGGCGGCGAGCGCTTCCGCATCGAACAGACCCAGGCGCGAGCCGATGGCCTGCAGGTGGCCAACGTCGAGCCGATCGCCGACGACGACGATACGCCCCTGCCGACGCAGTACCGTTGCTGCGCCGACCTGCTGCAGCGGGTGATCGCCGACGTCGGCAGCCAGCGCCCTGAAGGAGAGAACGCCGGCGCGGATCCGATCAGTGCCCCGCCCTTCGAGTCGCCGTACCGCTTCGACTCCAGCGTCTGGGTCGGCAACCGACTGTGCGAGTTCATGCCGATCCCGCTGCGCGCCAAGCAGAAGCTGATGGAACTGCAGGACGCGGCGTCCCGCCTTGAACTTGTCTATCGCTTCCTCAGGCAGCATGGCGTGCTGAAGTAGTGCTTCGCTGGCCGGACATTGACCCATGCCCAGGATCTCGTACCAGCCCGACGATCTCGCCGAACCGGCGGCCCTGGTCGCATCGATCCGCAGGCGGCGCGGCGGTCGACTGCTGAACCTCGACCGGATGCTGCTGCACAGCCCCGCCCTGGCCGCGGGCTGGAACGCCCACCTGAAGGCCGTGCGCACCGAGCTCGCGCTCGATCCGCGGCTGCGCGAACTGGCCATGTGCGTGGTCGCGATCCTCAACGGCGCGGACTACGAATTCCACCATCACGCGCCGGAGTTTCTAAGCGCCGGCGGCACGGCGCAGCAGCTCGAAGCGTTGCGGCAGCCCGAGCAGGCGCTGCAGCAGCCTGCACTGTTCGATGCTGCGGCCCTCGCGGCCCTGCGCCTGACGATCGAGATGACGCGCACGATCGCCGTGTCCGATGCGACCTTCGGCGCCGTGCATCGGGCGCTCGGGGATCGCGGCACGGTCGAGCTGGTAGGCGTCATCGCCACCTACAACATGGTGTCGCGCTTCCTGGTCGCCCTGGGCGTCACCCCCGAATCCGAAGGCTGACGCCTGTGGCGGCGCACGTCGTCAACGGCCTGTCCGGCGCGTACCGGCAGGCTGCGGCGCGATCTCCCGCAGCAGGGCGCGGATCGGCGCTGGCAGCGGCGCCTTGTCGAGGTCGCGCAACGGCAGCCAATGCAACGACGCCTCCTGCAGACGCGGCGCCGGCGATCGCACATCGAGCCGCAGCGGCATCAAGGTCAGCGAAAAATGCGTGAACGCATGTCGCCGCGGCGGCAGCGCCTTCAGCCGCGGCCGCGAATCGATCTGCGCCGCCGCGCGCCGCAGTGCCGAAGCCGATTCGAACTGCGGCAGCGCCTGCAGCCCGCCCCACAGTCCGGCCGGCGCGCGCCGCTGCAGCAGCACGCGGCCGTCATGCAGCGCCAGCAACGCCCAGGCGCGCCGCTGTGGCAGTCTGCGCCGCGGCCGTGGCGCCGGCAGTTCATTCACGCGCCCGGTCGCCAGCGCGCGGCAGCCCGAGGCCAGCGGGCAGTGCGCACAGCGCGGCGCACGCCGCGTGCACACGGTGGCGCCGAGATCCATCAGGCCCTGCGTATAGCGGGGCATGTCGTCGGCCCGCGGCAGCAGCGCGGCGGCCCGGCGCCAGAGCCCCCGCTCGACCTCGGCCGCGCCCGGGTAGCCGTCGACCGCGAAGTAGCGGGCAAGCAGGCGCTTGACGTTGCCGTCGAGGATCGGCTCGCGCGCGTTGGCGCAGAAGGCGGCGATCGCCGCCGCGGTCGACCTTCCGATCCCGGGCAGGCCGCGAAGCGTCTGCACGTCGAGCGGGAAACGGCCGCCGAGTTGCTCGACGACCTGCCGCGCACATGCGTGCAGGTTGCGCGCGCGGGCGTAGTAGCCGAGCCCCGACCACAGCGACAGCACGTCGTGCAGCGGTGCAGCGGCAAGCGCCTCGACATCCGGGAAGCGGTCGCAGAACCGCTCGAAGTAGGCAATGACGGTGGCGACCTGCGTCTGCTGCAGCATCACCTCCGAAACCCACACGCGATACGGATCACGGTCGGCCTGCCAGGGCAGGTCGTGTCGTCCGTGCGCTGCCTGCCAGGAAATGATCCTGGCCGCGAACCTGTCTTTTCGCTCAGGCGCTGACACTCTGCCGGGTAAGGCCCAGCTCCTCGGCACTGAGCATCGGCAATTCCTCGATCGTCATCCCGGCCGGCACGACCTCCTCGGCCGGCGCGGCTTCGCCGCGGGCCGCGGCGCGCGCCCGGGCGAGCTGCCGCTTCATCGTCTCGACCTTGTCCTGCACCTCCTCGAGCGCCGTTTCCAGTTCGCCGATGCGTCCTTCGAGCGACTCCTGCGCATCCCGGATCTTCTGCACCGACTCGGCGCGCTTGATCAGCTGCGCGCGGTTGTCTCGCACCTGGTTCTCGATCGGCGGCAGCAGAGAGCCGACCCAGGCCTCGACGTCGCGTTCTGCGGCGACGAACAGGTCGCGCGATTTCGCCACCACTGTCTCGAGGAAGCGTTCGATCAGCCCCCACTTGCCGCGCGTGAGGACGACGAAAGCGCCGAACTGGACCTTGGCCACCTCCTGCATGCGGTCGAGCTCGCTCAGGTAGGAGTCGATCGAAAAACTCATCGGCGGCACGAGGCTCCAGCCGAGTTCCTGGGCGAAGCTCGCCTGCACCCCGACGACCATCTTCTCCATTTCGGCGATGCGCTCATTGGTCTGCCGAAGGTGCGCACGCAGGCCATCGAAGTACTCGCCGACGATGGCCGGAAACTTCGTCGGCAGCCAGGCCTTGCGCATCTTCTCGCGCGTGTCGATCGCCTGCGTGCGCAGGGCCTCGCGTTTCAGGTGCGACAGCGCCTGATCAGCGATCTTGTTCAGCACGAAGCGCGTGGCCACGACCTTGCGCGCCACCTTCTCGAAGTCGGCCGCCTCGACCTGCGCCCGCAGCAGCATGCGCTCGACCGAGGTCTGGTTCTTGCCCTGCAGCGACCGCATCTCGAACAACTGCTCGATCAGACCGCGCTCGCGGGCGGCCAGCGTCTGCCGCACTTCCTCGCCGATCCTGTCGATCATCGACAGCGTCTGCGAGCGCACGATCTTCTGCTTTGCCGGCACCAGCAGTTCGACCAGGGCGTTCTCCAGCACGGGCAGCCGGCTCGCAGCCAGCAGCCGCTCGTCGCGCGTCACCTTGGCCACCAGGCCCTTCTGCGCCGAAACCGCGAAGATGCGCTCTCTTGCGATGCCCATGCGCTGGCTGACCACCGCAACCTGCCGCTGCACCTCGGCATCGATTTCGTGGGCGCTCTTCAGCCCGTCCCACAGGCCGTCGATCTTGTTCAGCACGGCGATGTGGCTTTCCGTGGCGCCGGAATCGCGCACCACATGCCGCCACATGTCGAGATCGCTCTTGGTCACGCCGGTGTCGGCGGCCAGCACGAACAGTACGGCGTGCGCGCTTGGCACCAGCGACAGCGTCAGTTCCGGCTCGGCGCCGATCGCATTCAGCCCGGGCGTGTCCAGGATCACCAGGCCCTGCTTGAGCAGCGGGTGCGGGAAGTTGATCACCGCATGGCGCCAGCGCGAGATCTCGACCGTACCATCGGCGTCGACGCCGGCCAGATGATCCGGATCGTCCGGATCGAACAGGCCGTACATCTTCGCCTCCTCGGCCGGCACGCGCATCGTCTCCGACACCAGCTTGAACGCCTCGAGCATGCCGTCGGGCGAACTGGTGTCGACCGGGAAGATGCGCCACTCGACGTCGGTCTTGCGGAACTCCGACGTGCTGCCGAGCCGTGCCCGCGTCTCGATCGGCAATGCGCGGATGCACGGCGGCAGCGACTCGTCGTACATGAGCTCGGTCGGGCACATCGTCGTGCGCCCGGCCGATGTGGGCAGGATGCGCCGGCCGTAGTCGGCAAAGAAGATGGCGTTGATCAGCTCGGACTTGCCGCGCGAGAACTCGGCCACCACGGCGATGACCAGCTTGTCCTCGCCCAGGCGGTCGAGCGCAAGGTCGATGCGGCGCGCCGCGTCGGCGTCGAGCAGCTTGTGCTCCTCCAGCCAGAGGCGGTACTGGACGACGGCCTGGGCGAGCGAATCACGCCAGGCGCCGTATTGCTCAAAGGAGCTGGCGAGTTCAGCCATCTTCTGCTTCGTCGGCGGCACGCAACTGCGCGAGACAGTGAGAACGAAACGGTCCGGCGATATCAATCGCAAAAATCAATCTAGCATGGGCATCATGCCGCCCCGCCCCCGGATCCGATCAGCGGCGCTGGCAGCGCGGACAGAAGTACGTCGCGCGGCCCGATTGCACGATACGCCGGACCGAGGCCACGCCGCAGCGATGACAGACTAATCCGTTTCGCTCATAAACCGCGGCGTCGAGCGTGAATTCGCCGCTTCGGCCGTCGGCGCCGATGAAGTCGCGCAGGCTGCTGCCGCCGGCGTCGATTGCGCGGGCGAGAACGGCGCGGATCGCCTGCGCCAGTCGCTCGCAGCGCGGCCGCGACAGGCGGTCGGCCGGCGTGCGCGGATCGATGCCGGCTTCGAACAGGCTTTCGGAGGCGTAGATGTTGCCGACGCCGACGACCACCCGACCGCCGAGAAGGGCCTGCTTGATCGGACCATGCCGCCGGCGCAGCTGCTGGTGCAGGAACGCGCCGTCGAACCGCGGGTCGAACGGCTCGATACCGAGGTTTGCAAGCAGCGCATTGCGCAGCAAGCCGCGCTCGCCGCCACCTTGCCAGAGCAGCGCGCCGAAGCGGCGCGGATCGGTGAAGCGCAGCACGCGCAGGCCGTTGTCCCGCTGCATGATCAGGTCCGCGTGATCGTGCGGTCCGGGCGCCGGCGCCGCCCTGCGGTGGACGCGCCACGACCCTGACATGCCCAGATGCGAGATCAGCGTTCCGCGCTCGAACCGCCACAGCAGATACTTGCCGCGTCGATCCAGTCGCAGCAGCTTCTGCCCGGCAACGAACCGCGGCAGCGCCGGCGGCACCGGCCAGCGCAGGCGCCGGTCGCGCACCAGCAGTGCGCGCACCACGCCGCCTTCGATTTCAGAGGCAAGCGCGCGCCGCGTCACCTCGACTTCCGGAAGTTCCGGCATACAGGGGCGGGATAAGATGGTGCGCTTGCGGCGGTGATTTGCCGGCCGCCAAATCGCGGATCGTCGAAGATGAGCAGTGGTATGCCCGAGCCAGTCAACGTGGTGCTGAGTGCCGCGCTGGCCTTGCTGGCGTCGACGATTGTAGGTTGTGCGACGCCGCCGCGCGCCGCCAGTGCACTGGCGCAGGCCGGCGGCGCCGCGGCGGTCGCGCTGGCCGAGCCGGCTTCCGATCGCGAACTGACCGGCGCGCTGTTTTACCAGATCATGGCCGCCGAACTCGCGCTGCAGCGTGGCGATGCGGCCTCGGCCTTCGCGACCTACCTGTCGGTGGCGCGGCAGACCCGCGATGCGCGCGTCGCCCGTCGGGCGACGGAGATTGCTGTGGCGGGTCGGGCGGGCGCGCAGGCCCTCGAGGCGGCCGCGTTGTGGCGCGAGCTGGCCCCCGAATCACGTGAAGCGCGACAGGCCTACGCGCTGCTGCTTGCCGGCAGCGGTCGACTCGCCGAAGCCGAACCGCTGTTCGCCGCCATGCTGCGTGATGCCGAACAGCCGGCCGCCGAATTCGGCCAGATTCAGCGGGCGCTGGCGCGTGTCGAGGACCGCGCAGCCGCCTTTGCCACACTCGAGCGGCTGGCGCAGCCCCTGCTGCAGCAGGCGGCGCTTGCCGCCGATGTGCAGCTGACGCTTGCGGCCGGCGCACACCTGGCCGGGTTGCCCGACAGGGCCGCGCAGGCGGCACGAGCAGCGCTGGCGCTGCGGCCGAGCGACCAGCGCACGCTGCTCACGGCGGTACAGCTGCTGGCAAGGCCGCAAGGCAAGGAAGACGCCGCAGGCCGCGCACAGGCGCTGCGGTTGCTGGCCGACGCCTTGGGCAAGTCCGACGCCGCCGAGGTCAGGCTCGCCTACGCGCGGCTGCTGCTCGCCGACGGGCAGAGGGCCGCGGCCGTGGTCCAGTTCGAGCAGACGCTGGCGAAGGACGATGCGAACCTCGACGCGCTGTTCGCGCTCGGCGTCCTGACGCTTGACGAACGGCCGCCGCGCACCCGGTCACGCGGCTACTTCGAGCGCTACCTGCAGGTGCTCGAGACGTCGGCCAGCCCGGCACACGATCCCGGCCCCGCCTACCTGAATCTGGCGCGCATTGCCGAGGACGAGCGCCGCTTCGACGAGGCGCTGAAATGGCTGGCGCGGGTCGATGACGGACCGCAGCTTTTCAGTGCACGGCTGCGCCAGGCGATCGTGATGGCCAAGATGCAGCGCATCGATGAGGCACGCAAGCTTCTCGCCGAAACGACGGCGCAGAGCGACGAACAGAAGCAGCAGCTGGCGATTGCCGATGGCCAGGTGCTGCGCGAGGCGCGCCGGTTCGAGGAGTCCTACCGCGTGCTGAGCACCGCCCTGACGCAGGCGCCCGAGGACACGTCGCTGCTGTACGACACGGCCATGGCCGCCGAACGCCTCGACCGCATCGACGAGATGGAGCGGCTGCTGCGGCGCATGATGAAACTGAAGCCCGACGATCCGCATGCCTACAACGCGCTGGGCTACACGCTGGCCGATCGCAACCAGCGCCTGTCCGAGGCCTACGAACTGATTTCGAAGGCACTGCAGCTCGCGCCCGAAGATGCTCATATCCTCGATTCGATGGGCTGGGTGCATTTCCGCATGGGCAACCTGGCGAAGGCGCGCGAATACCTCGAACGCGCCTATGCGCTTCGCCCGGAGGCCGAGGTCGGCGCCCATCTGGGCGAAGTGCTTTGGGCGCTGGGCGAGCGCGACGCCGCGCGACGCATCTGGCGCCAGGTTCGCGCCGAGGAACCCGACAATGAAACGTTGAGCGCCACGCTCGCCCGGCTGCAGGTGCGGCTGTAGACCGTGTTGGTGGCGACCCGGTCGTTGTCACGAGCCGAAGCACGGCCTGCGTCGCGCTGGCGCCGGGCATCGGGCCTGGCGGTTCTGCTGCTCGCGGCGGGCTGCGCGACGCTGTCGCTCGAACCCGGCGAGCGCATCTACACCGGCCGTTTCGCGGCGAGCGTCAGCCGTGGCGAACAGATCGAGAATGTCGCCGGACGCTTCAGCCTGGCCATCCGCCGCGCCGGCACCACGCTTGACCTGGCCTCACCGCTGGGCAACACGCTGGCGCGCCTGCAGATCGGCGCCGGAAAAGCGACGCTGACCGCGCCACAGAACGACGGCTCGCGTGCGACCTGGGAAGGCGACAGTCCCGAGATGCTGACTGAAGCCGCGCTCGGCTTTCGCCTGCCGGTGTCCGGCCTGGCCGACTGGATCGCCGGCCGCGCGGCGCAGGGTCGACCGTCCCACCTCTGGCCGGGCCTGGGTCCGCCACGACGGATCGAGCAGGACGGCTGGATCATCGTCATCGACGAACGCTTCGACCAGAGCGACGCGCCGCGCCGGCTGACTTTCGACCGGCCGTCATCGTCAGTCGATGTGCCGTCGGTGCGGTTGCGCCTCGTCGTCGATGAACAAGGGGCAACGACGGGCAGCACACAGAACTCCACGCAATGAACCGCCTCTTCCTGAACCTTCCGGCCCCGGCCAAGCTGAACCTGTTCCTGCACGTGACCGGGCGCCGCGCCGACGGCTATCACGAACTGCAGAGCCTGATGGTGCCGATCGCGCTTGTCGACACGCTCGACTTCGAGTTGCGCTCCGACGGCGACATCCGCCGCAGCGGTGACGTGATCGGCGCGGTGGAACGGGACCTTTGCGTGCGCGCGGCCAGGCTGCTACAACAGGAAAGCGGCACATCCTTCGGCGCCGACATCGCCGTCGAGAAGCGGATTCCCGCCGGAAGCGGCATGGGTGGCGGCTCATCCGATGCCGCCACGACACTGCTGGCGCTGAACCGTCTGTGGCGGCTCGCCTGGCCACGCGACAGGCTTGCTGCCTTGGCCTTGCGCCTCGGTGCGGACGTGCCGTTCTTCCTCGGCCGAGGCGCGGCGCTCGCCGAGGGCATCGGCGAGCGGCTCACGCCAGTGCCATGGCCGCCGCGGTGGTTTGCCGTCATCCACCCCCAAGTCTCTGTTTCCACGAGCGAAATCTTCGCTGCCGACGATTTGACACGGTCTACGAAAGCACTGACAATTTCGGCCTTTTCTGCGTTGCGGGATAATGTCGCTCGCACCGGCTTGGCGATCGATGAACCGCTGTTCGGGGTCAATGATCTTGAGCCCGTGGCGCGGCGGCGGTACCCCGAGGTCGATGCGGCGGTGAGTTATCTGGCGCGGTTCGGCGCGGCGCGGATGACGGGCTCGGGATCGGCGGTGTTTGCGCCGCTGCCGAGCGAAACCGCGGCGCGAAAGGCTGTTGAAGCGTTGCCCGCGGGCTGGATCGGCTGGGCGGTGCAGAGTCTGGCGGAGTTGCCGCTGGCGCAGTGGTGAGGTAGTGGATTTGAAGTCGGCCGGCGCATAGACGCCGGGCGCAGGCGCGGAGGTTTCGCGCTGGGGAGTCGCCAAGCTGGTTAAGGCACCGGATTTTGATTCCGGCATTCGAGGGTTCGAATCCTTCCTCCCCAGCCATATGAAAAGAGTCGCCGGGAGCCGCACGCCCGCTGTGCCTCCCGGCGATTCGGTTCTGGAGCCTGGAAAGACGCGACGGCGAGCCTGACGGAGCGCAGTCGACGGCGTTGGGAGCCGCGCGAGCGGAACCGGACAAATGAAGCCTTACGAGGGTCGGAACATGGGACCGACGGTGCCGGACAACCTGATGGTGTTCTCGGGCAACGCCAATCCGCGACTTGCCCATGCCGTGGTCCAGCACCTGAACCTGCCGCTCGGCCGCGCGCAGGTTTCGCGCTTCTCCGATGGCGAGGTGATGGTCGAGGTCAACGAAAACGTCCGTGGCAAGGACGTCTTCGTGCTGCAGTCGACCTGTCAGCCGACCAACGACAACCTGATGGAACTGATGATCATGGTCGATGCGTTCAAGCGCGCGTCGGCCGGGCGCATCACCGCGGCGATTCCGTATTTTGGCTACGCGCGGCAGGACCGTCGGCCGCGCTCGGCGCGGGTCGCCATCAGCGCCAAGGTCGTGGCCAACATGCTGCAGTCCGTCGGCGTGCATCGCGTGCTGACGATGGACCTGCACGCCGACCAGATCCAGGGCTTCTTCGACATTCCGGTGGACAACATTTACGCCAGCCCGATCCTGCTCGGCGACCTGTGGAAGCACAGCTACGAGAATCTGGTCGTGGTCTCGCCCGATGTCGGCGGCGTGGTGAGGGCGCGGGCGCTGGCCAAGCGGATGGAGTCGGACCTGGCGATCATCGACAAGCGGCGGCCGCGCGCCAATGTCGCCGAGGTGATGCACATCATCGGCGAGGTCGAGGGCCGCACCTGCGTGATCATGGACGACATGGTCGACACTGCCAACACGCTGTGCCAGGCCGCGGTGGCGCTGCGCGAGGCGGGCGCCGTCAAGGTGATGGCCTACTGCACGCACGCGGTGCTGTCGGGGCGCGCCGTTGAACGGATCAATGCGTCGGTGCTCGACGAGGTCGTGGTCACCGACACCATACCGCTCGCCGACCAAGCGGCGGTCAGCCCGAAGATCCGGCAACTGTCGTGCGCGGCGCTGCTGGCGGAAACGATTTCGCGCATTTCGCGCGAGGACTCGGTGAGCAGCCTGTTCATCGAGTAGGGACGCCTGCCGTGGCTGGTCGCGGCCCGCAGGACAAATCGGAGAGCGCAATGAAAGTCGTAGCAACCACACGTCAAGCGCAAGGCACGAGTGCGAGCCGCCGCCTGCGCCACGCCAACAAGGTGCCCGGGGTGCTGTACGGCGGCGATGGTCCGGCCACCGCCATCGAAGTCGACCACAACCCGCTGTTCCATTCGCTGCGGCGGGAGAAGTTCCACGCCTCGATCCTCGACATGGAACTCGACGGCAGGAACGAGCAGGTGCTGCTGCGCGATTTCCAGATGCATCCCTATCGGCCGCAGGTGATGCACGTGGACTTCCAGCGCGTTTCTGCCGACAAACCGGTGCACGTGCGCGTACCGCTGCATTTCGTCGGCCAGGAGAATTCGCCGGCCGTGAAGACGTCGGGGGCGATCGTCGGCCACGTGCTGCAGGAAGTCGACATTTCCTGCCTGCCGAAGGACCTGCCGGAATTCATCGAGGTCGACTTGTCCAACCTCACCGCGCAGGACACGATCAAGGTGCGCGACCTGAAGATGCCGGCCGGAGTGAAACCGGTGCTCAAGGGCAAGGAAAATCCGGTCGTGGTGTCGGTGACGATCCCTGGCGCGCATGTCGAGGAAGAGGCCGTCGCCGCGGCGACTCCGGCCGCCGAAGTTCCGGCCACCGCGCAAAAGGCCCCCCCCGCGGCCGCCCCTGTGCCGGCCGAGAAGAAGGGCGGCGACAAGGACAAGAAGAAATAGCCGTTGTTGCCGCAGAATCGGCCCGCTGGCGGCGACGTCGGCGGGCTTTTTCTTTCCGTTGAACGACCGTGCCTGAGAGCACCGCCCACGACATTCGGCTGATCGTCGGTCTCGGCAACGTCGGCGCCGAATACGAACGCACGCGGCACAACGCCGGGTTCTGGTTCGTCGACGCGATCGCCCGCAAGGCTGCAGCGACGTTCGGCACCGAGCGCAAGTTCCACGGCGAGATCGCGCGCCTGCGCGACCACGGCCGCGAGCTTTGGCTGCTCAAACCCGCAACCTACATGAACCGTTCGGGCCAGGCCGTGGTCGCCCTTGCCCTTTACTACAAGATCCTGCCGACGCAGATCCTGGTGGCGCACGACGAGGTCGACCTGCCGCCCGGCACCGTCAAGCTGAAGCGCGGCGGCGGCACCGCCGGCCACAACGGCCTGAAAGACATCCAGGCGAGGCTGACGACGCCCGACTTCTGGCGGCTGCGCATCGGCGTCGGCCATCCGCGCGCGCTGCAATTGCAGCAGGAAGTCGCCGACTTCGTGCTGCATCCGCCGAGCCGCGAGCACGAGGCGGCGATCGATGAGTCGATCACGCGGGCGCTGGAGATCGTTCCTCAACTGATCGACGGCCAGTTCGAACGGGCGATGATGAAACTGCACGCGGCGCCGAAGACCCTGCCATGAGGCGCGCAAACGCTTGCGGGCGCCGACCGGGGCCCAACGGCAGCGCGGCGGGTCGATGAGCGCAGAACGATCCTTTGCGGTGCACGCCGGCAGCCGCGCCGCGGCCCACCTTCGGGCCAACGGCCTTAATGCCGCCGACATCGTCTGCGTGCCGGCGGCTGCCGGCGGGCCGAAGGGACTGGCGCTGATCCCGCTCGACAAGCGCCTGTTCGATCCGGCGAGCGGCTGGCTGCGCGCCGCGCGGCTCGAACTGATCGGCGCTTCGATCGGGGCGTGGCGAATGGCTGCCGCCGCAATGCCGGACCCGGTCGCCGCGCTCGGTCGGCTGGCCGACGCTTATGTCGCTCAGACCTACCCGCGCCGACCCACGCCGCGTATTGTCGCCGAAGAATGCCGCAAGCTGGCGCGCGCCGTGCTCGGCGCGGCACGATCGGTGGATGTGCGGCCGCCGCTTGCGCTCACCGTCATCACCGCCAGAGCGCGCGGCGCGCTCGACCGCAACGGTTCGCGCGCGGCATTCGCTCGCGCGGCATTGGCCAATGCGATGTCGCGTTCGCGCCTCGCGGCGCATCTGCAGCGCGTGCTGTTCAGCGCCGGTCCGGCAGCGTTCCCGGCGGCGAGCTTCGACCGCTTCGGTCTCGAACGGGTCGCACTGGATGCACACAACTGCGAGGACGCCCTGCTCGCATCGGGCTCGATTCCCCTTCTGAGCGAGCCGGTACGCAATCCGGCCGGCGCGCCGCGTGGCGAGTACTGGGACGGCGGCCTGGTCGACTACCACCTGCTGTTGCCCTACTCCACGCTGCGCGGCCTGATCCTGTATCCGCACTTCGTGCCGTTCGTGACGCCGGGCTGGCTGGACAAGTTCCTGCCGTGGCGGCGCCGGCCGACAGCGCATCGATGGCTGGAGAACGTCATTGTCGTGTCACCATCGCCGCAGTTCCTGGCCCGGCTGCCCAACCGCAAGCTGCCCGACCGCGATGACTTCTACCGCTACGGCCTCGATCACGCGGCGCGACAGCGCGACTGGCGCCGCGCGCTCGGCGAGAGCGAACGATTCGCCGACGAAGTGATGGGCTGGCTCGAGCGGCCCGACCCGACACGGGTCGGCCGCCTGTAGCGCACACGGCGCCGAATCTCGTCCCATCCTCGAACGCCAGCCCGTTCGGTGCAGGAAGTCGCCGGCGGAAACGTTTCGCAAGGCCGAATCCTGCCGTGCAAACTTGCAGCCCGCCTGATTCGGCGCGGATGCCGGCGGACAGCGTCGGCGCGCGCGGCACGCAGTTGGCCTTGTCGCGCAACGTCGACGCACGTTGTCAGCCAGTCTGAATCGCCCAATCGCTCGGTCGCGGCCGCGTTGTCGAACTGACAGTCGCGCCGAGGCATTCTGCTGCGCCGTCGCGCGGCTTTGCCCGAAAGCCTGCGCACGGACGTGACCGAAATGTGATTTGGGCGTGACTGCGATGTGACGCGCGGCGAGTCCCATGACGTGGCGCTTTGCGAGGTCAGGCCGTACCGGTTCACCGCGCCCACGGCCGGCGTCCCGCCACGGTGAGCCTCGGAAGCGCGTGATCGCATCGACGATTGACCTTTGGAGGCACCAACATGACGATGGAACTGCAGCGCCCGTTTGCCGTGCCTTGTGGTCGACCGCAAAGCGCTCCGACAATGGAGCCGGTCGGCCGATGCCCGCTGAGAAGGGTCGCCGCCGCAGTGGCGGCTTTGCTGGTGTGTGGTGGAGTCGCCGCCGATCAAGGCAGCAGTCCGACGCAGTTGCGCCGTTTCATCGACAGCCAGGTCGGCGGCATCGAGAAGCTGATGGTTCCGGCGAAGGATGCCGATCTTCCGCAGCCGAGGCTGGCTAACGGAAGCCCCGATCCGTTCTTCCAGACCACGGAGGCGAAGCGCTATCTCGGCAAGCAGTTGTTTCACGACCCGGTCCGCATGATCAGGATTCGGCCCGAGTTCGGTGGCGTTCCTGCCACCGCGCATACTGCATCGTGTGCAAGCTGTCACATGGGCGAGGCGGCAACAAAGGCCGGCACGCTGCTCAACTTTGCCGCCGGCGGCGAGGGCCGGCACTATACGGACGCCGCGGGCAATTTCATTGCGCGCCGGCGGCCGAGGGTCGACATTCTTCCCAAGCTGCGCAATGACCCGCTGTTCCCCGGCGACGCGCTGGTGGACTCGCTGCCGACGCTCACGGACGTCTACCAGACCACGGGGGGCATCGTCATCGGCAGTCCGGCCCTCGGTCGCAAGCTAGCGGCCCAGGGACTAAACCCGGTTCTGCTGGCAACGGGTCGGAAGGACGCTTTGGACAGCGTCGGGCGAAACGCGCCGGGCGTCATCGGTGCCGCATTCAACAACCGCCTGTTGCTGGACGGCTTCGCAGGCGAGCCCGATGCGTCGCCTGGCGGCCTCAACCCGTTCGGGCATCCTGCGCAGGAAAACGTGGCGCTGTTGCTGCTCGACGCCCACCGGTTGCTGGAAGACCAGTCTGCCGCGCTGCAGCCGATCCCGGCCTATCGGAAATTGTTCCGGGAGGCGTTCCCTCAGGAGGCCGCCCAAGCGCCGAACTGTTTACCGGAATCCGCCCCTCCTGGAAGTTGTGATGCCCTCATCAACGACATCACCGTCCTGCGCGCGACCGCGACCTTCCTGCGAACCACGGTCACTCGCGACACGCCCTGGGACCGGTTCCTCGCCGGAGATAACAGCGCGCTCACACCCGCACAGCGGCGCGGAGCAAGGCTCTTCTTTACGCCCGCGCCGAACGGCGGCGCCGGTTGCTACGCCTGCCACAGCGGGCCGATGCTCAACAAACAGGTGAACGACCCCGACGTGGCCGGCGTCGGCCAGTTCGTGGAGGAGAACTTCTACAACCTCGGGCTCGGCGACCACCCGGTCCAGGCTTTGAACCGCGCGGCGAGAAATGATCCCAACTTCCGCGATCTGGGCAGGAAGGAGATCACGGGCCGCGACAGCGACGCCTTCACGTTCCGCACGCTGACGCTGAGGCAACTGAAGGACGCCCGCTTCTTCTTCCACAACGGCTCGTTCACGAGCGTGACGGATGTGGTGCGGTACTTCAACGCCGGTGTACCGCAGGACGCCGGGGCCGCCGCTGCAGGCACGCTTTCGGAGCGCTTCACGCACCCGCGTGGACCCGGCTCACCGCGCGGCTTGGGTCTGAGCGACGATCAGGTGGACGATCTCACCGATTTCCTAGAGAACGCTCTCTACGATCCGGCGTTCGTACAGTTCGATCCGAAATCGCCGACAAGGATGTTCCAGTTGAGCCCGCCGGACTTCCTTTACTCGAAGTATCGTCCGGACCTCGCGGCTCTGGGCGCCATCGACGGCCGGCCGATCAGCGGGCTTGCGCAGGACAACGACGACGCGTTGTCCCGCCGAGACATGGGCCTCGAGTTCCTTGACGTGACCGCCCAGGCCCACGTGACCCTCGTGAACTCTGACCGGCGCGGGCCGAACCGGCAGACGGACACGCAACGGATCACCAACAACGGCCTGTCGGTCATCGACACGCACCTGTTGGTCGTCGTCGAGGGTCTGCCGAGCGGCGTCCGGCTCGCCAACGCCAGCGGGACGACCGCCAGTGGCGATCCGTACCGGCGCGTGTTCCTCGCTGACGGTGTCCTGCTGCCAGGCCGAAGTATCGTCGAGACGCTGAACTTCGACCGTCATCCGCCCTCGGCGCCGGTGCGCTACTCACTCAGACTTCTGTCGGGGCAAGGCAATCCATAGGCAAACGTCACGTCCGCGCCGCGTCGACCACCAAGTCGGCGGCAGGATTCGCCGCCGCGAGGCGCGGCTTACGCGAGGCGCAGTTGATCTTGTCGAAAAGCGAGACCGGCTCGGTGCCGCAGCCATCGCGGCAGCGAGCCGTGTCAGCGGCGAGAATGCCGTCTCGGGACGACCTGGGCAGACGCATACGTCGTTCTCCCGACCCTCAGCCGCCGCCAGCACAGGACGCGTGCCGTCGGGCGGTCCGCAAGGCCTCGGCAATGTCGCCCGCTTGCCCTGTCTCGTCGGCTCGATGGACCGGCGTTGGACAGATGTCCGCTGATCACTGCCTGTCAGCAAGCATCGTGTCTCAATGACGGTTCGGCCGAGCCCGCCGCTGCGGCTGAGATCGGCGCCGGCGCGCGCGCCGACTTCAGCGCGAAGCTGAACGTGGTTCCCGAATCTTCTGCGCTGTGGACCTCGATCTGGCTGCCGTGCAGTTCGACGATGCGCTTGACGATGGCCAGACCCCGCCCGCTGCCGCATGCCTGCCGCGTGCGCGCCTTGTCGACACGGTAGAAGCGCTCGAAGACGTGCGGCAGATCGGCGGCCGGGATGCCGATGCCGGTATCGCTGACCCGAAGTTCGACCGCCTCGCCCCGTGCACGCACCGCCAGCGTGATCCGGCCGCCGGCAGGCGTATAGGCCAGCGCGTTTTCGATCAGGTTCTCCAGCGCCCGCTCGATCAGGCCGATGTCGGCGCGCACGAAGCCGGCTTCGCCGTCGGCGTCGAGCTGCAGCGTCAGCCGCCGCTGCTCGGCCGCGAGCTGGAACTTCTGCAGCACGTCGCGCGCCAGTTCGGCCGCCTGCAGCGGCTCGGCATCGAGCTGGTAGCCGTCGAAATCGAGCCGCGCCAGGTCGAACAGCTCCGAGATCAGCGACTGCAGGTGCTCGGCCTGGCGCGCCGCGATCTGCAAATAGGCGCGGCGCTGCGCAGCGCTCAGCGACTTCTCCTTGATCAGCAGCGTGTCCAGGTAGCCGCGCAGCGACGCCAGCGGGCTGCGCAGATCGTGCGAAACGTTGGCGATCAGTTCGCGGCGCAGGTAGACGTTCTCGTCCTGCAGCCGGTTCTTCAGTTGCTCGACCTCGGCCAGCGCGCGGCGCAAGCCGTCCTCGGCCTTCAGCCGTTCGAGTTCCGCACCGGCGCGTCCGGCCGACAGGCGCAGCACGGACAGGGCCATGTCGGGCTGCGGCATCGGCCGCGTGTCCATGATCGCCAGGTGCCCGATCACCTCGCCGCTGGAACCGAGCAGCGGCATGCCGAGATAGCTCTGCGCGCCAAGATCGACCAGCCCGGTGTCGGCGGGAAACAGCGCCGGCAGATCGGACGCGTAATGGCAGGTCTGCCCGTCGAGGACCGCCTCGCAGGGCGTCCCCGGCAGCTCGTACTCGAAATCGTCGCCGTAGTCGTCGCCGCTCCAGAAGGCGCGCGAACGCACGCGTCGGTGGCTGCCCGGCACGCCGGCCAGGCATTCGGCGACGAAGGCGTAACGGACGTTCAACGCGCCAGCCAGATTGCGCACCAGCGCACGAAAGAAATCGCCGCCGGTCACCGCCGCCGTGCTCGCCTCGATCGCCCGCAACTGCTCCTCGGCGCGACGTCGCTCGGCAATCTCCTGCTCCATGCGCTGCACCAGCCGGCCGCTCTTCAGCGACATCGCCGCCTGCGCCGCCAGGATGCGGATCACTTCGATCCGCTCGCTGCTGAAGGCGTCGGCGACCAGCGCATTTTCCAGGTAGAAAATCGCCTCCAGCCCGCCCTGTTGCAGGATTGGCAGGCACAGGATCGATCTCGGCCGGACCGCGGCGACGTATTCGTCCTGCGCAAAACGCGCATCGGCCGCAGCGTCGTTGACGACCAGCGTCTGCCGGGTGCGACAGACGTAGCGCACGACCGCCATGCAGCACGTCGGTTGGCCCTCGTCGAGGCGCCGGGGGCGCGGCAGCACCGCTGCCCTGTCGTCGGCACGACCCTCGGCGACCGCAAGCAGCGCACCGTCGCGATCCTCGATCAGAATGCCGCTGCTGGCACCGGCGTTTTCGATCGCCAGCTTCAGCATCTGGCCGATCAACGCTTCCAGTTCGATATTGGCGCCGATGGCCTGCGCGGCGCGGCCGATGGTGGCGATGTCGAGCGCTTCCGGCCGGCCGCGCGCCGTCGGCAAGGCCGTCGCCGAGGCGACCTCCGGCCCGGCCAGCAGCGCGCCGTGTTTTTCGAGCAGGCGGCGCACCTTGGCGCGCGCCCCCCAGGCCACGTACTGCTGCGTCGCGCTGCGCAGGTGCAGCGTTGCGATCCTGCGGTTTGCGCGCTGCAGCCAGAAGCGCCCGGCAAGCTCGTTCGCCAGCGCGAGGTGCTGCACGTTCGCGTAACGCTCGGCGGCAGCGATCGCCTGCTCGTAAAGCTCGATTGCGTGCAATGACCGGCCGGCGGCACGTTCGATCTCGGCGTCGAGCAGCAGCGAAGGGCAACGGAAGTTCTCGGCACAGTTGCCGGCCAGCAAGGCAAGCGTGCGCGAAGCGCCACGCAGCGCATCCATCGCGGCCTCACGCGCCTCGCCGGCCGTCTGTTCGAGGTCCGCGGCCAGCGTCAGCCCGTTCCAGAACTGGTAGTGCACGCTCCAGATCATCCCGCTGAGTCGGTGCGCCGTTGCCCGCACCGCCTCGGCCGCCCGCCGTGCGCCGGCGTAGTCGTCGTGCAGATAATGAAGATGCAGGCGGGCGATGGCATGGAACATCGAGAAGAACGGGTTGTCGCGGTAACTCGCGGCGTAGCGGTCTTCGTCGAAGTCGGCGCTCGACAGCGCGAGCGGCGCGTCGGTTTCGCCGCGCAGCGCCCGCGCCCACGCAAGCATCAGGCGCAGCGCGTCGGCAAAGCTGGTGTTCTTCAGCCGCAGCACCAGAGCCAGATTCGGTTCGCAGTCACGGATGAACTGGCCCAGGTCCGCCGCGGCGGCAAACGCCGGCCACGATTCCGTCGCCGCGCCGTAGGCGGCGTACAGGAAGTCGCCGTTTTCCAGGCCGCTGCGACAGGCTTCCCTGGCATAGGCAATGCAACTGCGAAACGGCCGCCGCCACAGGTTCACGTGGGCGTGGAACTGCTGCTGGATCTTGGCGCGCAGCCGCAGGTCGTCGAACTTCTCGTTCACGCGCAGCGCCAGGTTACCCCATTCCCAGGCCGCCTCGTAGTCCTCGTGCACCGGCCCGGCGGTGATGGCGTGCGTGACGTATCCGTAAGCCGACTCCTCGGCATTGCCGTGGGCGAGCGACAGCCGCGCCAGCGTCGCGTCACCGGTGATGTAGGCCGACGACCAGATGTCGGTCAGGATCCGCATCACCATGCGGATCGCTGGTTCAGCCAGCGTCGGCAACCCGATCAGCGAATCGATCGGGCGTTCGCCCAGCAGCAGGCGGATCGCGTCGAGTTCCGCCTGCAGCGCCGCCTGCTTGTCGGCATCCGCCTCGGGCAGCACGACGCCGAAGGGGCGCAGTCCTTCACGGGCGCTGGCCAGAGCGTCGGCGAAGCGGCCCTGGTTCTCGAACTGGACCAGGCGCAGGCGGTGCACGCTCGCCCGCTGCAGTGCATCGACGGCGCGGCCGAGCAGGAAGTCGAAGCGCGCCAGAGACCGGTCGAAGTCGCCGCACAGGTATTCGCACTGCGCCGCCTCGAGGTTCAGTTCGAAGGCGAGCGTGCGCTCCGACTGCCAGTGCTCCTCGGTCAGCACAGCCGCGCCGGCATCGAAACAGGCCAGCGCGGTATTGAACGCCGCCGAGGCTTTGGCGCGCTGTCCCGCGGCGAGGTTCAGCCGTGCCAGCGCCAGCCGTTCCGCCTGCGATTCGATCAGGTGGGCGCCGAGGTTCAGGTGCGATGCGATGTCGAAGATCCGGTCGAAGCCGCCGTCGGGCGCGCCTGCATGGCCCTGGCTGCGCCACAGCAGCCGGCCGATTTTCAGATGGACTCGCGGCCGGTCCTCGATGCCGATGCGCGCGTACGCCGCCTGCTGCACACGGTCGTGCAGGAAGACGAACGCATCGTCGCCGTCGGCGACGATCAGGTCCTCCGCCAGCGCCGGGCCGAGATCCGCGCGCGTCGCCTCGGCCGGGCGGCCCGCGGCGACGGCCAGCGTCGGCACATCGAAGCGGTGGCCGATGCAGGCGGCCAGCGTCAGCATCAGCCGAGTGGCCGGCGCAAGGCGATCGATCTTTCGGCTCATCAGCTCGACGACGTTGTCGCCGAGCGCCGCCTCGGCGATCGCGTCGAGGCGGCAGCGCCACTGTGCGGTGGCCGCATCGAAGGCAATGAGGCCCTCCTGCTGCAGCGACAGCAGGAACTGGATCAGGAACAACGGATTGCCGCCCGTCTTCGCCTGCAGCACGCGGGCCAGCGGCGCGGCGCGGTCGACGCTGATGTGCAGCGCATCAGCGGCCAGCTGCGTCTGCGCTGTCGCTGCCAGCGGCGGCAGCACGATGCGGCGGATCGGCACGCCGTCGGCCTGCAGGGCGTCGATCGTCTCGAGCAGCGGATGATCGTTGCCGACCTCGTTTTCACGGTAAGCGCCGGCCAGCAGCAGGTGATGGATCTGCGGGCTGCCGGCCAGCGCCGCCAGCAGCTGCAGTGTCGCCGCATCGACCCATTGCAGGTCGTCCAGAAAAACCACAACCGGCGCCTCGGGCGCACAGAGCGCGGCAACGAAGTTCTGGAAGGCGAGCATGAACCGGTTGTGTTCCTCGGCCGCCGGCAGGCGCGCCGCCGGCCGCTGCGAACCAAGCACCAGCTCGATCTGCGGGATCACTTCCGCGATCACTGGCGCGTTGGCGCCGAGGCTCGCCTCCAGCCGCTCACGCAGTCGCGCCAGCCGTTCCGGCGTCTCGGTGAGGCGCTGCTGGACCAACTGGCGCAGCGCCTGCGTCAGTGCGCCGTAGGGCACGTCGCGCGAGAGCTGATCGAACTTGCCGCTGACGAAGTAGCCGCCGCTGCGCGTCACCGGCCCCTGCAGCTCGCGGATCAAGGCCGTCTTGCCGATCCCAGCATGGCCGCAGACAAGCAGCAGCGTGGTCTGGCCGCCGCGCGCCTGATCGTAGACCTCGCCGAGCAGGGCCAGCGGCTGGTCGCGTCCGTACAGGCGCTGCGGCACGGCCAGGCGCACCGGGACGTCGCCAACGCCGACCGCGAACGGCTCGACCGTGCCCTCTCGCAACGCCTGCCTGAGCCGATGCAGATCGCGCATCAGGCTCGCGGCACTCTGGTAGCGCTCTTCGGCCGGCTTGGCCAGCAACTTCATCACGAGCTGCGACAACAGCAGCGGAATCTGCGCCACGCGTTCGCACAGCGGCACCGGCAGCCGCGCGATATGGGCGTGGATCAGTTCCAAGGGGTCGGCGCCAACGAAGGGGCGGCTGCCGGTCGGCATTTCGTACAGCAGCACGCCAAGGGCGTAGAAATCGGTGCGGTAATCACAGCCGCGGTTGACGCGCCCGGTCTGTTCCGGCGCGGCGTAGGGCAGGCGCGTGGCGTAGTCCTGCGGCGCCAGGGACACGGCGGCCTGCGCCGCATCACGCGCGGCCGCACTCAGATCGGTCAGCCGCACGCGGCCGCCGGCGTCGATCAGCACCGCCGCCGGGTTCAGGCCGCGATGAACGATGCCGGCGCGATGTAGCGCGGCGAGTGCGGCAGTCAGCTGCAGCGCGCAATCGACGGCGCCATCGATGGCCATCGGCAGCCGCGAAGCGAGCGGCTGGTCCCGCCGGTCCTCGAGCAGCAGTAAAGACTGCCCCGGTCCATCGACGAAGCCGACCGTTCGCGTGATGCCGGCCTCGAAGGCGTCCGCCGGCAGCGCCTGCAGCGCCTCGTACTCCTGCCGCAGCACGCCGATGTCCGCCGCTGCGGCCTGACGCAGCGGCACCTTGATCAGCAAGGTGCCCGGCTCATTCCGATACCGCCCGCGGCAAAGGCGAAAACGGCCGTCGTCAACCAGCACCTCGGTGAGGCAGTAGTCAGCAAGCGTTTCGTCAACGGAGCTCGCCATCGCATGCCCCCTTTGGCCGGGCCCCGATACGTTATTGAGTCGGCATTGATGAACTTGAATCAAGCGGCGTAGCGGACCGGGTCATGC
>CAZDXQ010000008.1:0-116238 GCA_964509545.1 uncultured Burkholderiaceae bacterium
TGGTCATGTAGTTGACGGTCACGCCGCCGCAGTACTCGTCCATCAGCTTCTGCAGACGATCCAGGCCCTGCTTGGGATTGATGTAGTGCGGGTTGACGTCACCGGCGACGATCGCGTTGCGGTAAATGCGGTAGTGCTCGAGCGGCTTGTAGATCTCCTCGCGGCGGCGGTTGATCTGCGCTTCGGAGACGACAATGCCCTCGCCCTTGCCGTCGTCGATGTACTTGCAGGCGGCCTTCGCCGCCAGCCGGCCCTCGGTGAACGATCCAGACGAAAAGGCGTGCGGCGTGCCACCCACCGCGTCGCCGGCGCCGAACAGGCCCTCGACGGTCGTCATGCGGTTGTAGCCCCAGAAGTACTCGGGCGGCGAGATGTCCTCCGGGCCCGAGCACCAGGCGCCGGAACCGGTCGCATGCGAGCCCATCACGTAGGGCTCGGAGGTGGTCAGTTCGGGATTCTCGTTCTTCGGGTCCACGTCGGTGGCCGCCCACAGCACCGCCTGGCCGACGGTCATGCCGAGGAAGTTCTCCCAACCGACCTCTTCCAGGTGGGGATCCTGGAAGGCGCGCATCGTCACCATGTGGATCGGGCCGCGGCCGGCATTGACCTCGCTGATCAGCGCGTGGTTGCGCAGGCAGGTCGGGATCGGCCGATGCGTCAGGTGCGAAGCTTCCGGGTCGAGGTACTCCTTGCCGACCATTTTCTGCAGCTCGGGGAACCACTTCGACTCGTACTCCTGGCCCAGGCCGTTCTGCGTGTACGTCTTCAGGTGCAGGAAGTAGGCACCGACCGGGCCGTATCCGTCCTTGAAGCGCGCCAGCACGATGCGGTTCTCCATCTGCGTCATCTTGGCGCCGGCCTCGATCAGCAGGCCGTAGGCTGAGGCCGACGACCAGGGCGCATACCAGGTCCGGCCGGAACCTTCGCCCACCGAGCGCGGCTTGAAGATGTTGGAGGCGCCGCCCGCGCCGCAGATCACGGTCTTGGACTTGAAGACGTGGTAGTTGCCGGTGCGGACGTTGAAGCCGACGGCGCCGGCGACCCGGTTCTCGCGGCTTTCATCCATCAGCAGGTGAGTGACGCAGATGCGGTTGAAGACCTTGTCGGCCGACTTCTTGGCGGCTTCGGCGACGATGGGTTTGTACGACTCGCCGTGGATCATGATCTGCCATCGGCCTTCGCGAAGGTAGCGCCCGGTCTTCGGGTCCTTCATGATCGGCAGGCCCCATTCCTCGAACTGGTGCACCGTGGAATCGACGTGGCGGGCCATGTCGAAAAGCAGGTCCTCGCGCACCAGGCCCATCAGGTCGATGCGGGCGTAGCGGACATGATCCTCGGGGTTGTTCTCGCCCCAGCGCGTGCCCATGTAGCAGTTGATCGCGTACAGGCCCTGGGCGACCGCGCCTGAACGATCGATGTTCGCCTTCTCGGCGATCACGATCTTTTTGTTCTGGCCCCAGAATCTCGCCTCCCAGGCGGCGCCGGTGCCGCCGAGGCCGGCGCCGACGACCAGGATGTCGATGCCGTCTTCGATGATCGTTTGGTAGGCCATCAGTAGTACACCCCTTTCTTCAGCTTCAGACCCGCCGCCTCGAGCGTGCGCAGACCGCCGTCATCCATGCGGATGTACTTCGGTTCGTTGTACAGCAACTGGCCGTCGCGCTGCTCCTTGCTCGGCGGGGGAACGTCCGCGAGCTTCGGAATCGCCTGACCCCAGGGCTTGGTGGTGATGGGCGACAGGAAATTCTTCTCCGTGCCGTTGCGGAACTTGATCCGCCAGGCGATCGTGCCTCGCTGTTCGTCGCGGTGGACGCGGACGCTGTGGCCCAGCGGGGCGAAGTCGGCATAGCCGCGCACATCGATCGCATGCTGGGGACAAGCCTTGACGCAGGAGTAGCACTCCCAGCACATGTTCGGCTCGATGTTGTATGCGCGCCGATAGGTCTTGTCGATGTGCATGATGTCCGACGGGCAGATGTCGACACAATGTCCGCATCCGTCGCACCTTGTCATGTAGACGAAGGTTGGCATTCGTCCGGCTCCTTATCTCTTTCCAGCAGAAACGGCGGGTTCTTATTAATAGTGGCGGGGCGCTTCGCGCTTGATGCCAAGCCCCATGTCCATCGGAGCGTCGCGCAACAGCTCCATCGAGTGTCTCTTCTGTTGCTCGGGATCATCGCGGGTCTGCGTCGGCAGGTTCTCGGCCGTGCCGTTGGCCTTGGAGACCCGCTTCTCGAAGGCGGCGGCGGGCTTGAAGAACATGTGCGCGAACTTGGACCAGGGCACGCCGGCAAACAGCACCGTGGTGGCGAGGATGTACAGGCCGAAGAGCACGCCGAGGCCGCCGCCGGAAGCCGCCCAGGCGAGGCCGAGCGTGGCGCTCGCCAGCATCGACAGGATGAACAGGTCCGCCTTGACCAGGCGCAACGGCGAGTTGCCTTCGGCCGCGACATCGACGCGGATGAAGAACCAGAACCAGTAGCCGCCGGCGCAGATCGCGAGGCCGCCGAGCCACCACAGCCGTGTCCAGACGGGGCTTGCCGAGGCATCGAACACCAGCACCACGGTGGCGAGCACATAGAGCACGAAGCCGTACATGCCCAGCAGGTGCGCGATGCGCCGGCGCGGGTTGCAGAACTCGCCGGAGGCCAGCACGTCAACCACGGCGGTCTGCACGGCGATCGACATCAGTTCACCGCCGCCGAGCGGCCGCGCCGCCTTCGCCTTCGACTTGCGAAAGTTCTGGAAGAAGTACTTGGCGCTGCCCTTGTGCACGACGTCGAACAGCGTTCCGGCGACGACCAGCAGGAACATGACGACGACGTATGTCTGCATGACCGCTGGCGAAAGCGACGCCGACAGCCCGGCAAACGGATTGATGGTGAACATCGTGATTCTCCTCCCCGAACGATCGCAGGTCTGGTTTTTTCCCGGCAGCGTCAGCGGGCCGAATGCCCGGTCAGCTTCACTTCCACGCGCTCGCTCGCGGCGAGCCCCTCGTAGTATTCGCGCAGGATCGTCAGCACTTCCGGCCGGCTGAACTCGGCCGGCACCTCGGCGCCCTCGGACAGCCACTTGCGCAGCTTGGTGCCGGAAACGAGCAGGCGATCCTTGTCGTCGTGCGGACAGGTGCGCGCCGAGGCCATGCCGCCGCACTGGTAGCACCAGAAAGTCCAGTCGATCTTCAGCGGCTTGGTCTGCAGCGCATCGGCCGGAATCTCGTCGAAGATGCGGTGCGCGTCGAACGGGCCGTAGTAGCTGCCCACGCCGGCGTGGTCGCGGCCTACGATCAGGTGCGAGCAGCCGTAGTTCTGCCGGAACAGCGCGTGCAGCAGCGCCTCTCGCGGCCCGGCGTAGCGCATATCGAGCGGATAGCCGGCCTGCACCACGGTCCTGCCGACGAAATACTTGTCGATCAGCGTGGCGATCGCCCGCGTGCGCACGTCGGCCGGGATGTCGCCCGGCTTCAGCGCGCCGAGCAGCGAATGCACCAGCACGCCGTCGCAGACCTCGATGGCCACCTTTGCCAGGTACTCGTGAGAGCGGTGCATCGGGTTGCGCGTCTGGAAGGCGGCGATGCGCGTCCAGCCGAGCGACGTGAACAATTCGCGCGTGGCCTGCGGCGTCATGAACAGGGCGCCGTACTTCTCGAAGCCGCCGGTGGAAAGCACCTTCACGGTTCCGGCGAGGTTCACCTCGCCCTGTTCCATGACCATCTTCACGCCCGGATGCTCGGCATCGGCGGTGCGGAAGACCATCATGCATTCGTGCTTCTTGTTGATCGTGTACTTCTCGCTGACGCGCAGGATGGCGAGGATCTCGCCGGAATCGGGATCGACGAGCGCGATCTCATCGCCGGTGTGGAATGTCGCTGCCTGTTCGTTGCTCGTCGACAGCGTGATCGGGATCGGCCAGAACAGGCCCGAGGCGAGCTTCATGCCGTCGCACACGCGCTCCCAGTCGCCGTGCGTCATGAAACCGTCGAGCGGCGTGAAGCCGCCGATGCCGAGCATGATCAGGTCGCCTTTCTCGCGCGAACTGATGGTGAGCTTCGGCAGGCTCTGCGCCCGCGCCAGCGCCTCGGTGCGAGCTTCGCCTTCGAGAAGCAGCGGCTTGAGCGATCCTCCGCCGTGCGGACTGACTAGACCGTGCAAGGTATCCCCCTGTGCAGCATGCGCCGGTTCTGCGCGGCCTATAGGGCCACGATCGACCGGAACTTTCTCTGTGAATCGTCGCGGCAATCGCAGACCGCGGTCGCCGCTTCGGGCATGTCGGTGTGCACCAGGGAGCGAGAAGGCCGGATCGACGGGACACGGCGATCTTTAACCATGTTCTCGGCTGCAATAACTCCCCACATGGGTAAGAAACGCTACCCGGTGCCGGTAGTGGGCCAAATGCGCGCGATCAAGAAAGATCGCGGCCGGGCCTCCGCAGAAAACGAACTGCCTTGCATCATGCCGTCTGCCGGCGCGGCGGCGACGCGCTCGCACGCGGCGCGCGCGAGCCCTGCGACGCGTTCCCTGACCGAGTCGAGAATGTCTTTCATTTGCACCGGCGGCCGCGCCGGTCGCTGGCCGCTGTTGGTAATGCAGGTTCTTGTCGTGCTGCTGGCGCTTGCGTTCGGCGTCGATTTCGCCTCGGCGGCAGAATCGGCGCCGTCGGCCGGGCAGCCGGCGGCGATCGCGTGGTGGATCTGGCCGCTGGCGCTTTTCGTCGTCTGTTTTTTTCTCGGCATGATCGCGGTTCCCGCTGGCGTCGGCGGGGGTGTCCTGTTCGTTCCGCTGATCAGCGGCTTCTTTCCATTCCACCTTGACTACGTGCGTGGCGCCGGTTTGCTGGTCGCGCTGTCCAGTGCGCTGGCCGCCGGCCCGTCGCTGTTGCGCAGCGGACTGGCGAACCTGCGCGTCGGGCTGCCGCTGGCGCTGCTGGCGTCGATCAGCTCAATGCTCGGCGCGCTGCTCGGCCTCGCGCTGCCGGCCTCGGTGGTGCGGATCGCGCTCGGCATTGCGATCCTCGGCATCGTCGCAGTGATGCTCATGGCGCGTAAATCGGAACATCCCGACGTGCCGGTCAGCGACCGCTGGGCGCAGCTGCTCGGCATGCACGGCGTCTTCATCGATCGCGCTTCCGGCGAGGCCGTGCGCTGGCGCCTGCATCGCACGCCGCAGGGCATGGTGCTCTTCTTCTTCATCGGCATCCTCGCCGGCATGTTCGGCCTGGGGGCGGGCTGGGCCAACGTGCCGGCATTGAACCTCGTCATGGGCGCGCCTTTGAAGGTCGCTGCCGGTTCATCCAGCTTCATCCTGTCGCTGGTCGATTCGTCGGCGGCGTGGATCTACCTGAACAACGGCGCGGTGCTGCCGGTGATCGCCGCGCCGTCGGTGGTGGGCATGATGCTTGGTGCCAAGATCGGTGCAAGATTGCTGTCGGTCCTGAAGGCTTCGCTGATCCGACGGCTGGTCATTGCGATGCTGCTGTTTGCCGGCGCGCGGGCGCTGATGGTGGGCCTGGGCATCGGCGGCTAAGACCGACCGACGCGCTCGAGGAGAAACCGATGAAAACGCCAGACGACGTGCCGGAGCAGGTTCGCTACGCGCAGTGGCTGTGGTGGAGCGGCTCTTTCGGCCTGACCCTGCTGATCGTCGGCTTCGTCCTGTACGTGAGCGGTGCACTGCCGCCGCATGTTCCGGTCGGCGAGCTGCCGATGGTCTGGAAGATGTCGTCGCGCGAACTGGCGGAGCATGTCGGCGGCCACGCCGGCTGGGACTGGGTGCTGCTGCCGCACAAGGGCGACATGCTGAACCTTTTCGGCATCGCCGTGCTCTCCGGCTGTTCGGCGCTGCCGCTACTGGCCGCCAGCGTCATCTACCTGCGTCGCGGCGATCGCCTGTTCGCGGGTCTTTGCCTGGCGCAGGTCGCGGTGCTGGTGCTGGCGGCCTCGGGCATCATCGCCGTCGGGCACTGAAAACATGAGCGCGCCGCGGCGTCTCCTGCTGGTCACGCAGTGGACCGACTTCGATGCCGGCGCGGAGGCTGCGGCCATCGCGCTGGCGGCGAGGCTCGGCGTGCCGCTCGGTGTGGTCGTGCCGCTCGTCAGCAATCCCGAATACGAGGTCGTTGCCCCGCGGCTCGTGGCCGAGGCCGAGGAAGCGACGGCCAGGTCCATTGCCGCATTCACCGATCGCGCGCGGACGGCGGGCGTGGCGATCGACATCCGCGTGCGGCGGGGCGAAGAGCCATGGCGCGAAGTGGTCGAGGAGGCGCGCGTCAGCCAGGCGGATCTGATCGTCACCCGCCGCCGCGGCAAGCGCGGCTTCCTGAGCAAGCTTCGCGTCGGCGAGATGGTGCAGCAGGTCGCGCTGTACGCGCACTGCCCGGTAATGATGGTCCCGCGTGCCGCCCAGGCGCCAGCGCGGGGCGTGCTGACCGTGATCGACGCGGCGTCGGCGATCGAGCCTGAAATGCGCAGTGCGACGTCGCTGGCCGGCGCGCTTGGCCTTGCGCTCGGCGTCGTGGTCGTCGTGCCGCAGGGCGCAGCGCAGCAGCAGGGCGACGCGCTGCTGCGGCGCGCGCAAGCCGCCGTGCGGTCGCCGGAAACGACGATCAGCGGCAGCATCCGCTGCGGGCGGCTTGCCGATGTGGTGGCCGAGAGCCTGCGGGCGATGCCCGCGGACCTGCTCGTCGTCGGCATCGCCCCGGGCGGCGCGGGCCATGGCAAGCTCGGCACGACGGCGGAGACGGTTGTCGGCGAGGCGGACTGTGCCACGTTGCTGGTCGGAGAACGGGCGCAAGGCGCCGGATGACGGCCGATCCGCCCACTCGGCACGGAAGCGCGGATGTCGCAATTGCTCAACCTGGCTCGGGCGGCACAGCTGGTTGGCGTGACGCGCGGCGCACTGCAGCGGATGATCCGCAGCGGCGAGATCGAGGCGTTCGACGGCATGGTCAGCGTCGACGAACTGCAGCGTGTCTTCCCGACGGCGGCGCTCGAAGACAGCGGTGCTTTCGAGCGCGTCAAGAACATCCGCGACGAGGCCTTTGGCCGCAGGCTGCGCGAACGAGCGCTACCGTCGCAGGAGGTGCTGGCGCAACGTCTGTTCGCGCAGAGCCGGGAACTGGCCGATCTGCGCCGGTACCTGCAGGCCTACCACGAGCTGGTGGTGGCGACCCGTACAAGGCTCGCGCAGCTGGGGCCGGGCAGCGCGGCTGCATTGCAGCTGCAGCAGTTCATGGACGAAGGGCTGAAGAAGGTGCTGGCCAGCGAACCGGCAGACACTCTTGATGCGATGGCAAACATGCTGCAGGTGATTTCCGCCAACGTCACGGTGCGGCCGAGCGGCCGGCAGTTTCTTGTCGAAGGCAACGACTCGATCCTGCAGGCCGGCCTGAAGGCGGGGCTGCGTTTAGGCTACGGCTGTGGCAGCGGAACCTGCGGCCTGTGCAAGGCGCGCATCGTCGCCGGCGAGGTCCGGCAGATCCAGCACAGCGACTACCGCCTCAGCGAACAGGAACGGCAGCTCGGCTACGCGCTGCTGTGCACGCACACTGCGGTCAGCGATGTCATCGTCGAATCGCTGGAGGCCACGGGCCCGGCCGACATTCCGGCGCAGGACATCGTGGCGACGGTGCGCGCAGTGCAGCCGCTGGGGCAGGATATCCGCCTGCTGCACTTGCAGACGCCACGCAGCAACCGGCTGCGCTTCCTCGCCGGGCAGGCGGTGACGCTCGGTCTGGCGCAGGCGGCGGGCGACATCGAGCAGACAGTGGCGCTGGCCAGTTGTCCGTGCGACGAGCGCAACCTGCATTTCCACCTCGCCCGCGACCCGGGCGCACCGATGGCCGCGGCGTTGTTCGCGGACCAGATCAGGGTCGGCGACCCGGTGAGCGTGCGCGGCCCGGTGGGGGATTTCGTGCTCGACCCGGCCGGAACGCGGCCGCTTGTCTTCGCTGCCTGCGACACGGGCTTCGGGCCGGTGAAGAGCCTGATCGAGCACGCAATCGCCAGCGAGCAGGTCGACCGCTTTGCCCTGTACCGGCTGGCCGTAGGCCGAGACGGGCACTACCTGGCGAACCAGTGCCGCGCCTGGGTCGCTGCCTTCGACGAGTTCGCCTACGAGGAGCTGGCCGACGCCGATGCGGCTGCCGGCGGACGGCGCCTGGTCGAGATGGCCAGGCGCGGCGCACTGGCGCTGCCGGATTGCGACGTGTTCGTCGCCGGCCCGGCGGATTTTGTAGAGACCGCCTGCAGGGACTTTGCGGCCGCCGGCACGGCAAGGCAACGACTGCGCAGCTTTGTGACCTGAGCCGCCAGCGGATCGCGGCGCGACGACCCACGACACGATTTCTTCCGACATGAGCGACGCACTGAACTACCTCGTCAAGGCCCGCCCCGACGCGATGGGCCACTACTTCAGGTTCCTGAAGGAGGCGGGCAAGCACCTTGATCCGAAGACGCGCAACCTGATCTCGGTGATCACCAAGGTGCACGCGCAGACCGAGCGCGGTTTCCGCCAGTACCTTTCGCGGGCGCTGCGCGAGGGCTGCACCCCGACCGAGGTGCTCGACGCGCTGTTGATGGCGTTTCCGGCGCTCGGGCTGGCGAAAATCGTCTGGGCGGTGGACATCATCATCGACATGGATCTGCCCGAGTTCCAGCCGGACAAAATGGGCTTCGAAGGCGCGTGGCACGACGTGATGGCCGAAGATGCGCTTGCGGTCGGTGCCACGGCGCGCGTCGAATGCGATGGCCGCGGCCTGTTTGTCCATCGTGCGGTCGACGAATTCCGCGTCTACGACAGTCGCTGCCCGCACCAGACCACCAACATCCCGCAGCTGGCGCTCGACGGCACGCGGCTGACCTGCCCGAAGCACGAGTGGGCGTTCGACATCACCACCGGCGAGTGCGTGGCCAAGGGTTCGACGCCGCTGAAACGCTGGACGTCGAAGGTGGACAACGGCCGCGTGCTGGCGTACTGGTAGCGCTTCGCCGGCACTTACCCCGACCGCCATGGAATACCTGCCGATCTTCCTCAGGCTCGTCGACCGCCCCTGCGCGGTGATCGGCGGCGGCGAGGTCGCCGCGCGCAAGGTTGGGTTGCTGCTCGACGCGGGCGCGCGCGTTACCGTGACCGCGCCACGGTTGTGCGCTGAGCTGGCCGACCTGGTCGGCAGCGGCCGCATCGTTCACAGGGCGCAGCAATTCGCTGCCGACGCGCTCGACGGCGCCACGGTGGTCATCGCCGCCACCGACGAGCGCGCGGTCAATGCCGAGGTGTCGCGGCTGGCGCAGCAGCGCCGTATCCCGGTCAACGTGGTGGACGACCCGGAGCTGTGCTCGTTCATCCTGCCCGCCATCGTCGACCGCTCTCCGGTCGTGGTGGCCGTGTCGACGGGCGGATCGACACCGGTGCTGGCGCGGCTGCTGCGCGCGCGGCTGGAGACATTGATCCCCGTCGCCTACGGCGAACTGGCGAAGCTGGCGCAGCGCTTTCGCGAGCGGGTGAAGGGCGCGTTGCCGCAGCCGTCGCGTCGGCCGTTCTGGGAACGCGTGCTGACCGGGCCGATCGCCGAACTGGTCTTTTCAGGCCGGCTGCCGCAGGCCGAGCGCGCGCTCGAGCAGGCGATCGACGAGGCCGCGCATCGCGGCCCGCCGCCGGGCGAGGTGTATCTGGTCGGCGCCGGGCCGGGCAACCCGGAACTGCTGACGTTCGCCGCGCTGCGCCTGATGCAGCAGGCCGATGTCGTGCTGTACGACAACCTTGTCTCGCCCGAAATCATCGATCTGTGCCGGCGCGATGCCGAGCGCATCTACGTCGGCAAGCAGCGGGCCAATCACACCATGCGGCAGGAGGAGATCAACGCGCTGCTGGTCAAGCTGGCGAAGGAAGGTCGACGCGTGCTGCGGTTAAAGGGCGGCGATCCGTACGTGTTCGGCCGCGGCGGCGAGGAGATCGAGACGCTGGCGGCCTCCGGCGTGCGTTTCCGCGTCGTGCCGGGCATCACCGCGGCCTGCGGCGTGGCCGCCTACGCCGGCATTCCGCTGACCCATCGCGACTACGCGCAGTCGTGCGTGCTCGTCACCGGGCACCTGAAGGACGGCACGATGAATCTCGACTGGCACGGCCTGGCGCGGCCGCGGCAGACGGTCGTCGTCTACATGGGCCTGCTCGGCCTGAGGAAACTGTGCGAGCAGCTGATCGAGCACGGCATGCCGCCGGACATGCCGGCGGCGGTCGTACAGCAGGCGACGATGCCGCAGCAGCGCGTGGTCACCGGCACGCTGGCCGACCTGGCCGAGCGCGTCGAAGGCTCCGGCCTGCGGCCGCCGACGCTGGTGATCGTCGGCGACGTGGTGAAGCTGCGTGATACGCTGAACTGGTACGAGATCGACGCCGACACGCCGCAGGCGCACTGCGCCAGCACATGAGCGCGGGCGGTGCCGCGCGGTTCAGCCGGTCGCCGACAGCACCGCCGCTCGTGACTGCAGCGCCGCGTTGCCTCCGTGCCGCCACGCCGACAGCAGGTCGTCGGCGACCGCGCGCCAGGCTTTGCGGCCGACGCGCGCCGCGCGGTCGATCGCCGCAAGATCGATGCGCGGCGCATCCGATCGTCCGGCTGCGGCAAGGTCCGGCGCCAGCACCCGCCGCAGTCCGTCGAGGTTGGCCAGCCAGAAGCTGAGCGAGGCATCGGCCCGACGTTCGACGAGCGCCGGCAGCGTGACCAGGCAGTCGGCAAGCAGATCGCGTACCGCGCGCAGCAGCAGTTCGGTGCGCCGGTCGTCGATTCCAGACAGCATCGTTTCCCATTCGGGCCCGAGCTCGCGCGCCGCCCGCAGTTCGCCGAGCTCGTGCAGGATCAGCGTTTCGGTTTCCCCTTCGGCCAGCCTCTCGACGGTGGCCGCGTCGGCCGGGTCGCCGTAGGCGCGCAGCGCGCTGCTCAGGGCCCGGCCGGCCGGGCCGCGGTGCGCGACCTCGACGCGTGTCCACAGCCAGCGACGCAGCGCGTCGAGACGGATGATCACCGTATCGCCGCGGCTGGTCGCCGGCGGCGCGACGAAGCCGCGCGCCAGTTCGGCTCCGGCGATCACGATGCGCACGCCGTCGCGCTGCTGGCAGGCTTCGCACTCGGCGAGGAAGAACAATGGCGCGCCGAACAGGCCGACGCCGGCGCCGTAGACCAGCGCCGGATGCCGTCCGGCGAGGCACCGGTTGACCCCGGTTTCGTCGAAGGCATCGATGCCGCCGGCAAACGGCAGCGGCACGAATGCGGCAGCGGCCTCGTCGCGCAGCGTTTCCCAGCGGCCCTCCCGGTCGGCGATCCAGCGGCTCAGCGCGGCGCGTTCGGGGGTTTGGCCCAACGGCAGGCGGGATTCCCAGCGAAAGTACTCGCGCATGCCGAGCAGGTAGGTGCACAACGACTTCTCGCGCGCGTGATACGCGTCGGCAAGGTCGCAGTTGTGCTGCACGGCATCGACCAATGCCGCGGTTTCGCGGTTCAGTTGCCCCTGCACCGACTCAGTCGACGTAGCGCTTGCTGGCGCGGCGGCGCCCCGGCCGGCTCTTCTGGATGATCACGCCGCGCACGGCACCGAGATCCGGAAGGTCGACCTCGTCGTAGGCGGGGTTCAGCGCACGCAGGCGCCAGCCGTCGCCGTGGCGGCGCAGTTGCCTGAAGATCCACTCGCCGCCCGCATGGGCCAGCACGAACGAACCGTCGGTGGCCAGGCCATCGGGTTCGATGACGACGACGTCGCCGTGCGAGAACTCCGGCGCCATCGAGTCACCGAGCACCATCAGCGCGAAGGACTCGCCGCCGCTGCAGCCGTCGTCGGCGGCAACGCGGATCGGAATCCGGCGGACGGCGGTCGTCTGCTCGCTCATGGGTGGTCACGCAATGCGCAGTCTCGCCGCTGCAAGCAACCGGTACGCGGTCGGCGACATCGACCGTTGCATTGCGGCGGCCCGGCCATTGTGCGAGCGCCCGCCGGGCAGCTGAATTACCCATGAGGGTAGGGCGCGCCACGCCTTCGCAGCGCTGCCCGTGGCGCGAAACGCCGCGGCGAATCGTTAGACTTTCCATTGATCGCACGGCCGCGAACGGCCGAATTCGCCTGGAGGGAGACGCAAAGTGAACTTCGACAAGGAACTCGATGCGCGCGGGCTCGCCTGTCCGCTGCCGATCGTCAAGACGCGCAAGGCGCTGAATGAACTGGCCAGCGGCCAGATCCTCAAGGTCACGGCGACCGATTCCGGTTCGATGGCCGACATGAAGGCCTTTTCCGAGCAGACCGGCAACGAACTGCTGTCGGCGAACCAGGAAGGCGGCCTGTACGTCTTCTACCTGAAGCGGCGCTAGCCGCGGCGCCGGCGCTGCGCGCGCTGCCGCCGGCATCCGACATTGCGCCGCGTCGCATCGACGGCGCCGGGCCTTTCAACAAGGGAGAGCAGAAATGACGACCAAGAAGATGGCGCTGATCGCCACCAAGGGAACGCTCGACTGGGCATATCCCCCGTTCATCCTGGCATCGACGGCGGCTTCTCTCGGCTGGGAGGTGCAGGTCTTCTTCACCTTCTATGGCCTGACGCTGCTGAAGAAGGACCTGTCGGGCATCAAGATCAGCCCGGTCGCCAACCCGGCGATGCCGATGCCGGTGCCGATGCCGGTGCTGGTGCAGGTGCTGCCCGGCATGGAGTCGATGGCGACGATGATGATGAAGAACAAGATGAAGTCGAAGGGGGTGGCCTCGCTCGAGGATCTGCGCAATGTCTGCATCGAGGCCGACGTGAAGCTGATCGCCTGCCAGATGACCGTCGATCTGTTCGAGTTCGACAAGAACGATTTCATCCCGCAGGCCGAGTTCGGCGGCGCCGCCACCTTCCTCGGATTCGCCGGTAATACCGACGTCTGCCTTTACATCTGACGAGGCCGGATAAGGGTTGTCACGCAGGGTCTTCGCGGTACAGGGGCAGGTGATTTCTCACTCTCGAACAGGGCATTGCCGCATAACCCATCGGGAGAGTTAAGTAACCCCCGACGAATGCATACTATTTGCCGTCGATTCGAGCGCAACGGCGTCATTTCGAACGCAAGGAGACCACGATGATCGGAGACAGGCGCGAATTCCTGCAGTTCACCGCCCTGGCGGCGGCCCTGGCTGCCACCGGAATGCTCGGCAGCGAGCAGGCCATGGCGCAGCAGGCGGGATGGAACAAGTCCGCGTTCGAGGCCAAGAGCCTTGCTGACGCGATCAAGGCGCTCGGCGGCAGCGGCGTGAAGGAAAGCAAGGACATCACGATCACCGGTCCGGACATCGCCGAGAACGGCGCCGTGGTTCCTGTCGGTGTCAACAGCAAGGTGGCCGGAACGCAGTCCGTCTACATCCTGGTCGAGAAGAATCCGAACATGCTGGCGGCGGGCTTCAACATCCCGGCGGGCACGGAGGCCAACGTTTCGACGCGGATCAAGATGGGCGAAAGCTCCAACGTGATCGGCCTGGTCAAGGCGAACAACCAGTGGTTCATGGCCAGCAAGGAAGTGAAGGTGACGATCGGCGGCTGCGGCGGCTGATCCCGGATCGACCTCGACCACAGCAGACACTATTCAGGAGCAGACGATGGCCGATCCGATGCGCATCCGCGCGACCTCGAAAGGCGATACGACCGAAGTGCGGGTGCTGATGGCGCACGAGATGGAAACCGGCACCCGCAAGGACTCGTCGGGCAAGCTCGTGCCGGCGCATTTCATTTCGAACGTGACCGTGACCCACGCCGGCAAGGTCGTGCTGTCGGCGGAGTGGGGACCGGCGATCGCCAAGAACCCTTTCCTGCAGTTCAACTTCGCGGGCGGCAAGAAGGGCGATGAAATCATCGTCACCTGGACCGACAACAAGGGCGAGTCCAGGACCGACAAGGCCGTGATCAACTAACTGGCCAGTGCGAACCCCCGGTGTTGCTCAGGCAGCAGCCAAGGGGACAGGGAGATCGACGGCGGGCGCCCGCAGAAGCGCTCCCGTCGCCGCGTCGGACCGGCGCGGGTGCAATGACCGGCGCGGCGCGCCGCGAATGAAAAAGGCGTGACGGACGGAGCCACAGCGTACCGGCACACGCCGAGAAAGACAGGAGACAGGATGATCAGGATCGACTCGCGGCGGCGCGACGCGACTGCCGTTCCCGCGGACGCATGGCGAACACCGTGCGCTCGGGGGGGGGCGGCGGCCGGCGCGTCGCGAGCACTGCGAGCGGGCCACGTCAGCCTCGGCTCCCGCATTCGACTCCCGGTTCATCCCGCCGGCTCACAAGGAGGTTTCATGCTGAGTAGAAAAACGCTGTCCAGGCTGCGAGGCGTCGCGCTCGCGCTTGCCGGCGCGGCGTCCGCGTTCGGCCCGTTGGGGACTGCCGCTCAAAGCGGCGACGAAACGCTCAGGGAGATCGAGCGTTATCGGCAGGCCTTGCTCGAGGGCAACCCGGCTGAACTCGTGGCGATGCGCGGCCAGGAGCTCTGGAAGACGCCGCGCGGACCGAAGAAGGTATCGCTGGAGAAGTGCGACCTTGGCCTTGGACCGGGCGTGGTCAAGGGCGCCTATGCGCAGTTGCCTCGCTACTTCGCCGACGCGGACCAGGTGATGGATTTCGAGACCCGCCTCGTCCATTGCATGGTGACGCTGCAAGGCTTCGAGCGGGCCGACGCGGTCAAGAGCCCGTATTCCGGCGCTGGCCAGCGACAGACCGACATCGAGGCGATCACCGCGTATGTCGTCGAGGAGTCGCGTGGCATGCCGGTGGCGGTGCCGCAGAAGCATCCGAAGGAAAGGGCGTCGTACGACCGGGGCAAACGCTTGTTCTACATGCGCGCCGGCCCGTACGACTTTGCCTGCTCGACCTGCCACGGTGTCGACAACCAGCGCATCCGGTTGCAGGATCTGCCGAACTTCGAGAAGGCCGAGCCGGCGCAGCGCGCGTTCACGACCTGGCCGGCCTACCGCGTCTCGCAGGGCGCGCTGCGCACCATGCAGTGGCGCCTGAACGACTGCTTCCGCCAGCAGCGCTGGCCGGAGCCGATCTTCGCCTCGCAGGGAACGATCGATCTGATCACCTTCCTCGGCGTCAAGGCAGCCGGCGGCAAGATGGATTCGCCCGCGATCAAGCGCTGACGGGGAGGACGTTCATGAACTCGAAACTGTTTGTGGGCGCGGCTGCCGCCGCGCTGCTGGCCGGGTGCGCATCGCTGATGTACACGCCGCCGAGCGAGCAGGAAACGCTGGCGGTGATCAAGTCCAGCTTCAAGGATCGCGGCATCGCCAAGGTCGATCGGCTGAACCAGACCGAGCTGCAGAAGCTGTGCACGGACACGGGCAACAATCCGCCGAAGGACGTGCGAGAACGCCTGGAGAAGGCGGCGCTGGCGACGGTGAAGTATCCGGCCGACGGCAAATGGCTGGGCGACTTCAAGCAGGGCGAGCGCATCGCGCAGACCGGCGTCGGCCTGCAGTGGAGCGACCCGCCGGGCCGGCCTGCCGGCGGCAACTGCTACGCCTGCCACCAGTTGAGTAAGGCGGAAATTTCGTACGGCAACATCGGTCCGTCGCTGAACAACTATGGCAAGCTGCGCGGCTACACGGACGACACGAAGAAGTACACGTGGGCGAAGATCTGGAACACGCATTCGTTCAACGTCTGCTCGTCGATGCCGCGGTTCGGCGATGCTGGCATCCTGACCGAGGAGCAGATCCGGCACGTGATGGCGCTGCTGCTCGATCCGGAATCGCCGGTCAACAAGTAGTGGCGAGGCGGACTGCGATCCTCGATGCCGCCCGGCGCGCGACGCGCCGGGCGGTTGCGCGATGAGCGAACCCGGCACGATCGAGCTCCGCCGCAGGCTGCTGATGCTGGTGCCGCTGCTGGCGCTTGCCGGGCAGCCGCAGGCACAGGCGGCGGACGCGCCGCTGCGCTGGACCGACATCGAACTGATCGATGGCCGTGTGCTGGGCGCCGAGCAACTGCGCAGGAACGCGGTCGTGGTGCAGATCTGGGCTTCCTGGTGCCCGTTTTGCGGCGCGCAGAACCCGCACGTGCAGAAGCTGTACGACGAGAACAAGGCGCGCGGACTGCTGGTGCTGGCGTTTTCGATCGACAAGGATCCGCAGGCTGCGCGCGACTATCTTTCCCGTCGCGGCTACACGTTTCCGGTGGCGATGGCCACACCGCGGGTGGAACAGTGGTTCGGACGCCGCCGCACTCTGCCCGAGACCTATGTCGTCGATCGCGGTGGGCGCATCGTCTTCACGCACCGCGGCGAAATGTTCGCCGAGGATATCGCGGCACTGTCCCGGTTCGTGACGCAGTAGGGCGGTCGGGCTCGACAAACCGAGTGAAGGGGACTTCGATGTCCATGCATCGACGCGAGTTCTTGCAGGTGCTGGCGGTTGCCGCCGCGGCTGGTTTTCCGCTGGCGTCGCCTCAGGCGCTTGCGGCAGGGGCCGATGCGGCGAAGCTCTATGAGCTGCCGCGCTTCGGCAACGTGCATTTGCTGCACTTCACCGACTGCCACGCACAGTTGCTGCCGGTGTACTTCCGCGAACCGAGTGTCAACATCGGCGTCGGCGGCGCGGCCGGAAAACCGCCGCACCTCGTCGGCGAGCATCTGCTGCGCCATTTCGGCATCGCGCCGAAGTCGATCGAGGCGCACGCCTTCACCTTCCTCGACTTCGAGGCCGCCGCGCGCACCTACGGCAAGGTCGGCGGATTCGCCCATCTGGCCACGCTGGTGAAGAAACTGAAGGCCAGTCGTCCCGGCGCGTTGCTGCTCGACGGCGGCGACACCTGGCAGGGCTCGGGCACCGCGCTGTGGACTCGTGCGCAGGACATGGTCGATGCCTGCAAGCTGCTCGGCGTCGACGTGATGACGCCGCACTGGGAAATGACGCTCGGCATGAAGCGCGTGCAGGAGATTGTCGACAAGGACCTCAAGGGCCGGATCGATTTTGTCGCGCAGAACGTGCGCACGACCGACTTCGAGGACCAGGTCTTTCCGCCGTACACGCTCAAGGAGGTCAACGGCGTCAAGGTCGCCATCATCGGCCAGGCCTTTCCGTATACGCCGATTGCCAACCCGCGCCATCTGGTGGCGGACTGGACCTTCGGCGTGCGCGACGACAGCATGCAGAAGTTCGTCGACGAGGCGCGCGGCAAGGGCGCGCAGGTCGTGATCGTGCTGTCGCACAACGGCATGGATGTCGACCTGAAGATGGCCACGCGCGTGCGCGGTATCGACGCGATCCTGGGCGGGCACACGCACGACGGCGTGCCGGCACCGTCGATCATCAGGAACGCGGGCGGCCAGACGCTGGTCACCAACGCCGGCAGCAACGGCAAGTTCCTCGGCGTGCTCGACCTCGCCGTCAAGGCCGGCAAGGTCGTCGACTTCCGCTACAAGCTGCTGCCGGTATTCGCCAACCTGCTTGCAGCCGACGCCGAGATGGCGGCGTACATCAGGAATGTGCGCGCACCGTACGAGGCAAAACTGAACGAGAAGCTGGCCGTGACCGAGGGACTGCTGTATCGCCGCGGCACCTTCAACGGCACCTTCGACCAGCTGATCTGCGATGCGCTGATGGCGGTGAAGGGTGCCGAGATCGCGTTCTCGCCAGGCTTTCGCTGGGGCACGTCGCTGCTTCCGGGGCAGGACATCCTGATGGAGCACGTGCTCGACCAGACCGCGATCACCTATCCGGCGACGACCGTCAACGACATCTCCGGCGAGATGCTGAAGACGATTCTCGAGGATGTCGGCGACAACCTCGTCAACCCGGATCCGTACCTGCAGCAGGGCGGCGACATGGTGCGCGTCGGCGGCCTGTCCTATTCGATCGACCCGACCGCGGCGATGGGCAGGCGCATCGGCGACATGACGCTGAACGGCAAGCCGATCGAACCGAACAAGACCTACAAGGTCGCCGGCTGGGCCTCGGTGCAGGAAAACGTGACCGGCGAACCGATCTGGGACGTCGTCGCCAAGTACCTGCGCGAACAGAAGGTGCTGAAGCCGCCCAAGCTGAACCTGCCGGCAATCAAGGGGATGGCCGGCAACCCGGGGCTGGCTTAGAGGGGATTGTGACGGCCGTCCGCATGGCGGGCCGCCGGGCGTTGCTGGCGGGCGTGATGTTCGCGCCGCTCGCCGCGCTGCGGCCGCAGGCCGCGCGCGCGCAACGCGGGGCCGAGGGTCCCGAACTGCCGCGCATCGACGATCTTCGCCGCGATTCCGCGCAGATGCGGCGCGAGCGCATCCCGCTGCTGCTGTTCTTCAGCCTTGTCGGCTGCCCCTTCTGCAACGAGGTGCGGCGCAACTACCTTGCGCCGCGGCTGAAGGAAAATGCCGGCGGCCTGCTCATCCGCGAAGTGGAGATCAACAATCGCCGTGCCTTCGCCGGCTTCGACGGCGCGCCGCTGACCGAATCCGAGCTTGCCGCGCGCTTCAATGTCCGCGTGGCGCCGGTGGTGCAGCTGGTCGATGCCGCTCTGGCGCCGCTCGGCAGGCCGCTGATCGGAATCAACGCTTCCGGCTTCTACGAAGCGTACTTGTCCTCCGCGATCGAAGAGGCGCAAAAGGCGATGCGCAGTCGCTAGCGCCGGTGCCGGGAAACCGTTCGAAGCGGCACCGGCAAACGTTTATCCTCGCGGCTCAGGAAGCGTGGCCGAGCGGCTTAAGGCACCGGTCTTGAAAACCGGCAGGGGGCAACCCCTCGTGAGTTCGAATCTCACCGCTTCCGCCAAGCCTGGGCACTCGCCTTTCTATCCCTGTGCGAGGACCGGAAACACCCACTCGACGGCCTGCGCCTCGCGCCTTTCGCCCGCGGGCGCCAACTGGCTGTACGCGGCGAGTTGCTCGGCATCCAGGGGGCCGGCGCGTCGAGCGATATCTGCAAAACGCGCGCCCTGTCGCACCAGAAAAGCAAGATAGGTGTGGCGCAGCGCCGCTGGACCGATCTCCTGCGCGCCCTCTATGCCCGCATCGTGTGCCGCCATCAGCAATTGGGTTGCCAGCGCTGATGCGGCGGGCAGGTCGCGTCCTGCGACGCCTAGGACCGGCGAAGAGGGGTCTGCAGCGCTCTCGCCCAGTAGCGGTAGGGCCGCGGGCGGAAGGGGAACCTGCCGCGGCGCGGCGCCACCGATGCGCGCCACGGCAGCATCGCGATCAATGTCGCCCCAGCGAAGCGAAAGCAGTTCGTCGCTGCCCAGGCCGGAAAGCAGCAGCACGACAGCGCGCCGCGTGACGTCATCGGCGCCCTTGAGCAGCGCCGCCACCTCGGTCGCGGTGAGCTCGCGCGGCAACGGCACCGGCGCGGCCAGTCGGGGCCTGTCGTCGAGGGGCAACGGGTGGCTCGGGATTCCGCCGGGCAGACGCGCACGCGCCTCGTTCGCCAGCAATGCGCCGGTAACCACCGGTTGCGCGACCAGCACTGAAGGCCGAGGTTCGGGTCGATTGAAAAGCTCGATCAGCCACGTTGCCGCGAGCGCAAGCAACAGGGCCCCTCCGATCACCAGGCCGGCATCGCGCCAGTACAGCGGTCGCCACGATTCCCTGGGGATGACCGCCGGCTCGAGAATCCGCAGCTCGGGCATGCGCGCACGCTCCGTGGCGCCGAGACGCGCCTGCCGCTGCACCGCCTCCTGGTAGGTTTTCTCGAGCTGTCCCGCTTCCTCCTGCAGTGACTTGTATTGCGCAAAGCGCGACGCAAAGGCGCCGACCTGCTGGCGGTTGCCCTCGATCTGCTGCTGCAGCCTTCTGGCCGATTCGCGCGCAGCGGCGAGTTCCTGTTCTGCCTCTTGCAGTGCATGACCCTCGCCAACCGCCCGCTGCGTCTTGATCTGTTCTTCGAGTTCGGACAGCCGCGCGCGCAGCGAGCGCGCCTGCGGATCCATCGCCAGATATTCCGGCGTAAAGCGGCGGTCCATCTCGCGCAGTTCCTCACGCATCTGGGAAGCGCGCGCCTCGAGCGTGGCCAGCGTCGGACTGTCCTTCGCCCGCACGACGCCCTTGCCCTCGGCAGCGGCCGCGCGCAGCGCTTCGACCTTGCCTGCGGCCTCGGTCAGCCGCTTGTTGGCATCCTTCTGTGCCGCGGCCAGTCCCTGCATCTCGGCGAGGATGCTGTTCTCCTCGCGCTCCGGCGAAACGATGTTGTGTCGCAGCCGGAATTCCTCGATCGCGCGCCGCTTGGCGGCGACGGCCGTTGCGAGCCGGGCCACCTCCTCGTCAGCGCGGGCGCTCGCCGCGCCGCTTGATTCGCTGTAGGTGCGGGCGATGTGCGCGCGATACACGTCAGCGATGCCCTGCAGCAGCGCCGCCGGAAGTTCCGGTCGATGTCCGACTGCCGCCAGCTCGACCACCTGCGTTCCCTCGACGACGGAAACGCTCAGCGCCGATTGCAGCGCCAGCACGGGATCAAGGCCCAGTGCGTTGATGTCATGTCCCGCGTTGCGCAGGCGCTCGGCCACCTGTTGAATCAGAGGCCGGCTCGTCAGCGTCTGGGCTTCGGTCAGGAATTCACGTTTTCCGTCCGGGACGGCGGCATCGGGCTTCCCGGCGGGAAGGGTTAGCACTGCCGGCGTGATCTGCAGCCGTGCGGTGGCTCGATACTGCGGCGCTCGCGAAAAATCCAAGACCAGGCCAACGATGGATGCCAGGAAAAAAGTTGCGAGAAAAACGCGGAGGCGGCGGCGGTTCGCGCGCCTGACGTCGGCGCCGTAGAGTTCGGAAAAATTCGATGCCTGCATCAGGCGCGTCGGCGGAAGGCGCAGAGAGAAGGTCGGAGGGCGTTGCGGTCCACCGCCGTCTACGGCGCGGCCCTTGCGGGAATCCTAGCATTCGCTATGTTGCGCGCCGTCGGGACGGGCGAGAAACGGTGCTGATATCGGTGCGAGAATCGACGCGGACCAGTGGCCTTCCGGGCTGCGTTCAGAACATGTCGACGCCGCCGCGGTGTGACCCCATGAACTTGCGCGCGAGCAGCACCGGATGAGAAGTGCATGACGCCACCGCGGCTACTGCTGCGCGACATCACCAAGCGCTACCCCGGCGTCGTCGCCAACGACCGCGTGTCGCTCGAGGTCGCCGCTGGCGAGATTCACGCCATCCTCGGCGAGAACGGTGCCGGCAAGAGCACTGTCGTGAAGATCATCGCCGGCGCAATTGCGCCCGATGCGGGGTCGATCGCGTTCGACGGACATTTGGTCGTCGGTGCCGACCCTGCGGTGGCGCGCGCGCTCGGCGTGGCGATGGTCTACCAGCACTTCTCGCTGTTCGACAGTCTGACGGTGGCGGAGAACATCGCCCTCGGGCTGAACCGCAATGTCGCCCGCGCCGCGCTCGCGCAGGCCATCCGCGGTGCCGGCGAACGCTACGGCCTGCCGGTCGAACCTGCCGCGCACGTGCACGACCTGTCGATGGGCGAGCGGCAGCGGGTCGAGATCGTGCGCGCGCTGCTGGCGCGGCCGAAGCTGCTGATCCTCGACGAGCCAACATCGGTGCTGACGCCGCAGGCCACCGAATCGCTGTTCGCGACGCTGCGCCAGCTGTCGGCCGAGGGCGTCAGCGTGCTGTTCATCAGCCACAAGCTCGATGAGATCAGGCGCCTGGCCAGCCGCTGCACGGTGATGCGTGGCGGCCGGGTCGTGGCGGTGGTCGATCCGCGCCGCGAGTCGGAGCAGTCGCTGGCGCAGCTGATGATCGGCGGGCAGCCGCCGCAGATCGCCGCGCACGACACGGCGCCGGGGCAGCCGCGCCTCGTCGTCGATGCCCTGCCGGTGCTCGAGCACGGCGAGCCGCTCAGCTTCGAAGTCCGCTCCGGCGAGATCGTCGGCATCGCCGGCATCTCGGGCAACGGGCAGAACGCGCTGATGGCGCTGCTTTCCGGCGAGCGCGCGAGCCGCGCGGAGTCGATCCGCGTCGACGGCGTCGCGGTGGGCGCGCTCGGTCCTCGCGCGCGGCGGGCGCTGGGCCTGCGCTATGTGCCGGAGGAAAGGATCGGTCACGGCGCGGTGCCGGAACTGTCGCTGGCCGAGAACAGCGTGCTGACGATCGACCGGCTGCAGCGGCGCGGCTTCGTGCAGCCGGCCGCGGCGGCGGCGTATGCGGCCGAAGTGGTGCAGCGCTTCGACGTGCGCTGCCCCGGGGTCGGTGCGCGCGCGGCGGCGCTTTCGGGCGGCAACCTGCAGAAGTTCCTCGTCGGCCGCGAGGTGCTGGCCGCACCGCGCGTGCTGCTCGTCAACCAGCCGACGTGGGGCGTCGACGTCGGTGCTGCGGCGGCGATCCGCAACGCGCTGATCGCGCTTCGTGCGCGCGGCTGCGCGCTGCTGATCGTGTCCGAAGAGATCGACGAGCTGTTCGAACTGGCCGACCGCCTGATGGTGATGGCCGGGGGGCGCCTTTCGCCGGCGGTGGCTGCGCACCGGCTGCCGATCGACGAACTCGGCCGCTGGATGGCGGGCCGCTGGCCGCGGGTCGTGCAGTGACGCGCCTGCCTTTGCCGACGCTGGTGCCGCGCGGTGCGCCGTCGCCGCGTTGGACCTGGGCGTCGCCGCTGCTGGCGCTGGCGCTGACCGTGACCTGCGGCATGGGGCTGTTCGGCCTGCTCGGCAAGCCGCCCTGGCAGGCCGTGGCCATGTTCTTCGTCGAGCCGCTGTCGACCAAGCGCGGCGTGGCCGAGGTGCTGCTGAAGGCCACGCCGCTGGCGCTGTGCGCGGTGGGCCTGGCGCTTGCCTTCCGCGCCAACGTCTGGAACATCGGCGCCGAAGGACAGCTGATCGCGGGCAGCATCGTCACCGCCGCGGTGGCGCTCGCCGGCGCCGGCAGCTGCTGGATCGTGGTTGCGGCCATCGTCGGCGGTGCCGTCGGCGGCATGCTCTGGGCCGCGATCACCGCCTGGCTGCGCGACCGCTTCAACGCCAACGAGATCCTGGTCAGCCTGATGCTCGTCTACGTGGCGCAGCTGCTGCTGTCGTACGTCGTGCACGGCCCGCTCAAGGATCCGGCGGGTTTCGGCTTTCCGCAGAGCCCGCTTCTCGACCGCGCCGCCCGCCTGCCCTTGCTGATCGAAGGCACGCGCCTGCATGTCGGCTTCCTGCTCGCCCTCGTCGCCGCGGCGGCGGCGTGGCTGGTGCTGGCGCGCAGCGTGATCGGCTTCCAGCTGCGCGTGGCCGGCCTGGCGCCGCGCGCGGCGCGCTATGCCGGCTTCTCGTCGCGGCGCGTGCTGTGGACGGCGCTGCTTGTCTGCGGCGCGCTGGCCGGCATCGCCGGCGGCGCCGAGGTCACCGGTCCGCTGGGGCAACTGACGCCGTCGGTGTCGCCGGGATACGGCTTTGCAGCGATCATCGTCGCCTTCGTCGGCCGGCTGCATCCGCTGGGCGTGATCGTCGCCTCGGTGCTGATGGCGCTGCTCTACATCGGCGGCGAGCTGTCGCAGTCGCGTCTGGGCTTGCCGTCGTCGCTGACCGGCGTCTACCAGGGGCTGCTGCTGCTGTTCCTGCTCGGCGCCGACACGCTGATCGTCAACCGCGTGCGCCTGCGCGTTGCCCCCGTCTGATGGAAGCCGCCGCGACCCTGATCGCCGCCAGCATCGCCGCCGGCACGCCGATGCTGCTGGCGGCCATCGGCATCCTCGTGCACGAGCGTACCGGCGTGGTCAATCTCGGCGCCGAAGGAATGATGCTGATGGCGGCGATCGTCGCGTTTGCGGTGGTGCACGACAGCGGCAGCTATCTGCTCGGTGTTGCCGCGGGGGCGGCAGCGGGCGTGCTGCTCGCCGCGGTCTTCGCCGCTTTCGCGCTGCTGCTGCACGCCAACCAGTACGCGACCGGCCTGGCGATCGCGCTGCTCGGCACCGGCGCATCGGCCTTCGTCGGCCTGCCTTACTCGGGGCAGGGGCTGCCGGCGCGCGGCGCCGACGGTGTGGCCGTGCTGCGCGACATTCCCGTGCTCGGGCCGATTGTCTTCGGCCACCATCTGCTCGTGTACGTGGCGCTGCTGCTGGTGGCGGCGGTGGCCTGGCTGCTGTTTCGCTCCCGCGCCGGGCTGGTGCTGCGCGCGGTCGGCGAGTCGCCGGCGTCGGCGCACGCGCTCGGCATTTCGGTGCGCGGCGTGCGTCTGGCCGCACTGCTGTTCGGCGGCGCCTGCGCCGGGCTCGCCGGCGCCTATCTGGCCACCGTCTACACGCCGCTATGGGCCGAGAACATGACGGCGGGGCGCGGCTGGATCGCGCTGGCGCTGGTGGTCTTCGCGACCTGGCGGCCGGCCCGTGTACTCGTCGGCGCGTACCTGTTTGGCGGTGTGACGATGCTGCAGCTTTACCTGCAGGGCATCGGCGTGCAGGCGCCGTCGCAGCTGATGTCGATGGCGCCTTATCTGGCGACGATCGTGGTGCTGGCGCTGATCTCGCGCAACCCGCGCTGGATCCGGCTGAACATGCCGGCGTCGCTCGGCAAGCCGTTCAATCCGAATCACTGACGTTATGCATGGCCGCGATGTCGGCCAGCGGCGTTGCCGCACGCCCGATGCGGACGGCCGGTGTCGTTGCGCATCAGTGCGCGTGATCGCGCAACTGGTGCGGCACGCCGGTGCGATGCAGGCCGCCGCGTTCGATCCAGGCCCTCGTGCTGGCGGCGGCGCGCTCGATCAGCGCCGCGCCGTGCGCGTAGTCGTAGGGCGAAACCTCCAGCGGACAAAGCGGCGGCACGACGACGATCTGCGCCCGGTCGGCGCAGCGCTCCAGGTCGACGACGAGTTGCCGCGCAACGAGCAGGCTGAGCGCGTGCATCGTCCGGCCGAGCGCTGTTGACGGGATCCGCTTGTCGGAGCAGGCGAAGCCGGTCGGCAGCACCAGCACGCGGCGCGCGCCGAGGCGGATCGCCGTGGAGATCGGCGTATTGCTGGCGACGCCGCCGTCGACCAGATCGCGGCCGTCGATGCGCACGGCGGGAAAGACGCCGGGGATGGCGCTGCTGGCGAGGATGGCATCGACCGCCGGGCCGGACGACAGCACGACTTCGTCGCCGCTGGCCAGATCGGTGGCGACCACGTTCACAGGCAGCGCTGCATCGGCGAGGTCGCGGTACGGCAGGTGCGTCTCGAGCAACGCCCGCAGCGGGCGCAGGCTGAACAGCGCCTCGTGCCGGCGCAGCACCGCCAGCAGCGACAACCAGCGCGCACCGAAGATCCTGGCCGTCGTCAGGCCGCGCCAGATCGTCTCCAGCGCCGTCACACCGCCGGACGTCGGATCGCCGGCAAAATACGCGGCATTGACCGCGCCCGCGGACGCGCCGACCAGGAAATCGGCCCGTTCGCCGGCGCGCAGCACCTCGCGCAGCATGCCGACCACGACCGCGCCGTGGCTGCCGCCACCAGCCAGCACAAACGCCGTCGGGCTTGCCTGTGGCATCGTCGCCTGTCCTGTCTCGCGCACTGCCTCGTTTCGGCAGATGATGCTCCTTCGGGAAAGTCCCGTGCAGTCGCCTTTGCGCGCCTCAGCGCCGGGCTGCGCCCAGCCCCCCGGCCGCGGGGGCCAAGGAACTTGAGGCGGCCCTGCGTTTCCTCGTGCGGATGACCGGAGGGCCAGCGGCGCTCCCGTAAACTCGCGCCTTCGCGCCGACGGGGCGGCGCGCATCCGCGGAGGTAGTGGCGATGAACTCGACAAGGGTGCTGCTGGCAGCAGCGGTGGTGCTGGCTTCGGCCTGCGGCAGGCAGGAGCCGCCGGCTCAGCCGCCGTCCCCGGCCGAGGTCAAGGTCGAACCGGTCAGGAAGGCCGAGCCGCTGAAGGTGGGTTTCGTCTACGTCAGCCCGATCGGCGACGCCGGCTGGACCACGCAGCACAACCGCGGCCGCGAGCAGATGCAGCAGGCGCTCGGCGACAAGGTGACGACGAGCTTCGTCGAGAAGGTTCCCGAAGGCGCCGATGCCGAACGCGTCATCCGCGATCTGGCCGCGCAGGGCCACAAGCTGATCTTCACCACCTCCTTCGGCTTCATGAATCCGACGATCAAGGTCGCCGAGGAATTTCCGGACGTCAGGTTCGAGCACGCCACCGGCTACAAGCGCGCCGCCAATGTCGGCACCTACAACGTCCGCTTCTATGAAGGCCGTTACGCCGCCGGCGTGCTCGCCGGGCGGATGACGAAGACCAATACGCTCGGCTATGTCGGCGCCTTTCCGATTCCGGAGGTGCTGCAGGGGATCAACGCCTTCACGCTCGGTGCGCGCAGCGTCAACCCGAAGGTGCAGGTTCGGGTGATCTGGGTCAACTCGTGGTACGACCCGGGCAAGGAGCGCGACGCGGCCAACGCGCTGATCGGGCAGGGCGCCGACATCGTCACCCACCACACCGATTCGAGCGCGGTGGTGGCCGCGGCCGAGGAAAAAGGCAGGATGGCGATCGCCTACCACTCGGACATGTCGCGTTTCGGTCCGAAGGCGCAGCTGGCGGCAGTCACGCACCATTGGGGCGAGTACTACACGAAGACCGCGCAGAGCGTGCTCGACGGCAGCTGGAAGCCCGGCAACCTCTGGGGCGGCATGAAGGAAGGCATGATCAGGGTCGAGGCGTTCAACGAATCGGTGCCGAAGGAAATCGCGGCCGAGGTCAGCGCCCGGGCCGCGGTGATCAAGGCCGGCGAGTTTCATCCGTTCACCGGTCCGATCAGGAGCAACGAAGGGCGCGAGATCGCCGCCAAGGGCGTCGCGCTCACCGACGAGCAGCTCGGCGCGATGGATTTCTACGTCGAGGGTGTCGTCGGCAAGGTTCCGGTTGCGGGCAAGTAGAAGCCGCCGACTCGCAGCCTTTTCTCCAGCAGCATCGCCGTTCCCGACCGCATCGAATGGCCCGCATCGCGATCCGCGCCCGGCTGCTGGACTTCGGCGGCGACCCGACCTTCTCGGCGACGGCGGTGCGTCTGATCGACGACGGCCTGCTGCTGATCGAAAACGGCCGCATCGTCGGCCGCGGCGAATACGGCGCGCTGGCGCGTGCGCTGAGCCCGAGCGAAACCCTGGCCGATCACTCCGGCTGCTTGCTGCTGCCGGGCTTCATCGACGCGCACACTCATTTCCCGCAGCTCGACGTGATCGGCTCGCCGGCGTCGGGGCTGCTCGATTGGCTGAACCAGCACACCTATCCGGCGGAGATGCGATTCGCCGAGCCGGAGGTGTGCCGCGAGGCCGCGGCGTTCTTTTTCGACGAGCTGGCGCGGCACGGCACGACCAGCGCCTGCGTGCTCGGCACGGTTCATCCGCAGTCGGTCGATGCGCTGTTCGCCGAAGCGCAGGCGCGCGGCGTGCGACTGGTGGCAGGCAAGTGCCTGATGGATCGCAACTGTCCGGAGCCGCTGCGCGACAGCGCCGAGCGCGGCGTGCAGCAGAGCATCGAACTGGCCGCGCGCTGGCACGGCAAGGACCGGCTCGCCTATGCGATCACGCCGCGCTTCGCCGCCAGTTCGACGCCGCGGCAGCTGCAACTGGCCGGCGAGATGGCGCGCGCCCGGCCGGACCTCTACGTCCTCAGTCACGTTGCCGAATGCGAGGACGAGGTGCGCTGGGTGCGCGAGCTTTACCCGCAGGCGCGCAGCTACCTCGACGTCTACGACAGCGTCGGACTGCTGCGTGAACTGGCCGTCTACGCGCACTGCATCTGGTTCGATGACGCCGACCGTCGCCGCTTTGCCCAGTCGCGCGCCGTCGCCGCGGCCTGTCCCAGTTCCAACCTCTTTCTCGGCAGCGGCGCGTTCGACTTCCGCGCCGCGGCGCAGACGGGGATGCGGCTGGCACTGGGCACCGACGTCGGCGGCGGCCAGACATTTTCGATGCTGGCGACGATGCGGGCCGCGCACGACGTGGCGCGCAGCCGCGGGGCGGCGCTGCGCGCGACGCAGCTTTTCTACTGGGCCACGCGCGGCGCGGCCGATGCCCTTGGACTCGGCAACAAGGTCGGGACGCTGGAGCCCGGCGCGGAGGCCGACTTCGTCGTCCTCGATCCCGCTGCCACGCCGCTGCTGGCCCGGCGCAGCGCCGCGGCGAAGTCGGTCGAGGCGCTGCTGTTTGCGCTGATGATCCTCGGCGACGATCGCGCGGTCCGTGAAACTTATATCGCCGGGCGGGCGTCAAAGGGCGGTGCAGCACGCCTGCGGGAAGTCAGGCCACCGACCGGCACGTCCCGCACGCGCGAGTTGACGCGCCGCTTCAGCGGCCGGATGCAGAACGCGCCCGGCACCGACGGGCGCAAGCGCTGAGGTGACCTTGCCGCGGCATCGTTGGCTTGCCAGCGGCGGCAGCAGGATCCAATGACCTTCACCGATCTCCTCAGGCAGGCCGCGCGCATGGCCGCGCGAGACTGGCGCGCCGGCGAACTGCGCCTGCTGGCGGCGGCGCTGGTGATCGCCGTGGCCGCGGTGACCAGCGTCGGCTTCCTCGTCGATCGCATCCGCATCGGGCTGGCGCGTGACGCGACGCAGTTGCTCGGCGCCGACGTCGTGCTCAGTTCCGATCACCCGGTCGGTGAGGCGCAGCGGCAGGCGGCGCGCAGCGCCGGGCTGCGTCTGGCCGAGACGGTCACCTTTCCGAGCATGGTGATCAGCGAAGCGGATGACGATGCGTCGACGCTGGCCGCGGTCAAGGCGGTGTCCTACGGTTATCCGCTGCGCGGCCGCGTGCGCGTGGCCGCCGAGCGCGACGCCGATGACGCGCCCGCCGAAGGCGTGCCGTCGCCGGGCACCGTCTGGGTCGATGCGCAGGCGCTGAACAGCCTTCGCCTCGCCATCGGCGACCGTGTGCGGCTGGGTGAAAGCACGTTTACCGTGGCGCGGGTGATCACGGTGGAGCCGGATCGCGGCGCCCAGTTCGTCAACTTCGCGCCGCGCGTGATGCTGAATCTCGCCGATCTGCCGGCGACGCAGTTGATCCAGCCGGGCGCGCGCGTCACCTACCGGTTGCTGGCGGCCGGCGAGCCGGCGGCGGTGCGCGCGTATTCGTCGGCGCTGCGCGCCAGCGTCGGCCGCGGCCAGCAGATCGAATCACTGGAAGGCGGGCGGCCCGAGATGCAGCGCACGCTCGAACGGGCCGAGCGTTTCCTGGCGCTGGTGGCGCTGCTGGCGGCGATGATCGCCGCAGTCGCGGTGGCGGTGGCCAGCCGGCGCTTCTCGCTGCGCCATCTGGACTCGTGCGCGATGATGCGCTGCCTCGGGCTGGCCCAGCGCGATATCTTCCGCCTGTTCGCGCTCGAGTTCATCTACATCGGACTGGCCGCCTGCGTCGTCGGCATGGCGGCCGGATTCGTCTCTCACTTCCTGCTGATCGAGGCCCTCGGCTCGCTGATCACGACACGGCTGCCGATGCCGTCGCTTGCCCCCGCGCTGCAGGCCGGCGGCACCGGGCTGGTCCTGCTGCTCGGCTTCTCGCTGCCGCCGCTGGCGCAGCTGCGCGCCGTGCCGCCGCTGCGCGTGCTGCGCAAGGATGTCGGCGCGCCGACCTCGCGCGCGCTGGCCGGTTACCTCATCGGTCTCGCCGGCTTCCTGCTGCTCGTCGTCTGGGCGGCCGGCGACCTGAAGATCGGCGCGCTGACCGCGGGCGGCTTCGCTGCCGGCGTGGTTGCGTTTGCCCTTTGCGCCTGGGGCGTGCTGCAGCTTCTGGCGCCGCTGCGTTCGATCGGCAGGCTGGGCGTGGCATGGCGTTTTGCGGTGGCTGCCGTGCAGCGCCGGCCGGTGGCGGCGGTCGTGCAGCTGATCGCGCTTGCCGTGGGCATCATGGCGCTGCTGCTGCTCACCGTCGTGCGCACCGATCTGGTCGGCGCCTGGCGCGCCGCCGCACCGCCGGATGCGCCAAACCGTTTCATCATCAACATCCAGCCCGACCAGACGCAGGCGGTCGAGCGGCGCCTGCGCGAGGCCGGCATCAACGATGCGCCGCTTCATCCGATGGTGCGCGGGCGGCTGATCGCCGTGAACGGCAAGTCGATCGGACCGGAGAACTTCGACAGCGAACGGGCGCAGCGGCTTGTCGACCGCGAGTTCAACCTCACCTACAGCGACCAGGCGCCGACGCACAACCCGATCATCGGCGGCCGCTGGTACGCGGCGGATGCTGCCGAACTGTCGATCGAGCAGGGCATCGCGCAGCGCCTCGGCATCAGACTCGGCGATGAGCTGACCTTCGACATCGCCGGCAACCGCGTCAGCGCTCGCGCCAGCAGCCTGCGCAAGGTCAACTGGGATTCGATGCGGGCCAACTTCTTCATCATCATGCCGAGCCGGCTGCTCGCCGACCAGCCGACGAGCTACATCACCGCCTTTCACCTGCCGTCGGGTCGCAGCGCGCTGGCCGCCGACCTGATGCGCGAGATGCCCAACCTCACCGTGCTCGACATGAGCGCGATCTTCCGCCAGGTGCAGGCGGTGCTCGACCAGGTGATCGCGGCCATCGAGTTCCTGTTCCTGTTCACGCTCGCCGCCGGCGTGCTGGTGCTGTACGCGGCGCTGGCCGCCTCCTTCGACGAGCGGGTGCGCGAGGCCGGCCTGCTGCGCGCGCTCGGCGCCTCGCGCGAGCAGCTGTCGCGGGCGCAGACGGCGGAGATGATCTGCCTGGGCGCGCTGGCCGGGCTGCTTGCCGCGGGCGCCGCCGCCGCGGTCGGCTGGACGCTGGCGCGGTTCGCCTTCGAGTTCGACTACACCGTGGCGCCCTGGGTGTTCGTGCTCGGCATCGGCAGCGGCGTGGCCTGCGCGCTGGCCGGCGGCTGGTTCGGCCTGCGCAACGTGCTCAAGTCGCCGCCGCTGGCGACGTTGCGCGAGGCGTGAGGACTTCCGAGTCGCGCCTGGCAGACGATTGTGAGCAGCGTTCCGAATCCGACTGAAGGTGCCGGCACGGCCGAACGCACGCCTTATGCGCTGCTCGGCGGCGCGGAGGCCGTGCGCGCGCTGGTCGATCGCTTCTACGATCTGATGGATCTGGAGCCGGAGTACGCGACGATCCGCCGGCTGCACGCAGCCGATCTGGCGCAGGCACGCGAGAAGCTGTATCTGTTCCTGTCCGGCTGGCTTGGCGGGCCGAGCCTGTATATCGAGCGCTATGGCCATCCGATGCTGCGCGCGCGCCACCTGCCGTTTTCGATCGGCACGCGCGAGCGCGACCAGTGGATGGCCTGCATGAACCAGGCGATGGTCGAGCAGGGCGTGGCCGACGACCTGCGCCAGCGGCTGCTGCAGGCGTTTTTCCAGACCGCGGACTGGATGCGCAATCGCGCCGGCTGATCGCCGGGCCGTCTATCGATCCAGGCCCCGCACCGTCCACGCCGCCACCGCGCAGGCGAGGCAGAAGGCGATCACGGCCGGATCGAGCAGGTCTCTCGCCGGAATGCGCTCCGAGGCGGTACAGCAGGCAGGGCAAGCGCAAACAACAGCGCGAAGTCGTTCGATCCGGGAATGGCCGGCTCGGGAAGAAATCTCGCGCGCACGGCGCTAAGGCGAAAACGGAAGGGTGACCGCGAGGCTGGTCTGCATCGGTGCGCAGGAGCGCAGCGCCCCGAAGTTGCCATGAGGGCGTCGGTAAGATTACGAGGCGGAGGAACACCCTTGAACGATATGCAGTGGCTTGGGCTGCTGGCGGCGGTGGCGCTGCTCGTGGTGTTGCTCGCCCTTGCGTGGGTCAGGCACGGTGTGGCCAGCGCGGTCGCGGCGAGGCTGGCCGAAAGCGAGCGCAGCGGCGACGCGCATTTCGAGCGGCTCGAACGCGAACTGCGAACCGCGATCGAATCGTCCGCCAGTCAGGTGCGGATGGAGAGCGGCCATCGGCTGACTGAGATGCAGACGGCGCTGGTGGCTCAGGTCACGGCGCTGGCCAACGTGCAGACGACGCAGCTCGCGGGTTTCGGCCAGCAGGTCGCGCACGCGGCCGAAGTGGCCGAGACCAGCGCCCGCGCGCAGCGCGAAGAGGGCGCGGCGCAGGTGGCGCGGCTGGCGCAACAGCTGCAGACGCAGGTCGCCGATCTTGCCCATGCGGTGCAGCTGAACCTCGCCGAGGTGCGCAGCACGCTGGAGGCTCGCCTGCAGTCGCTGCAGCAGGGCAACGAAGCCAGGCTCGAGCAGATGCGCGCCACGGTCGAGGAGAAACTGCAGAGCACGCTCGAGGCGCGTCTGGGCGAGTCGTTCCGCATCGTCTCGGAGCGGCTCGAGCAGGTTCACCGCGGGCTGGGCGAGATGCAGACGCTGGCCACCGGGGTGGGCGACCTGAAACGGGTGCTGACCAACGTCAAGACGCGTGGCACCTTCGGCGAAGTGCAACTGGCCGCCTTGCTGGAACAGGTGCTTACGCCGGAACAGTACGCGACCAATGTCGCCACCCGCCCCGGATCGAGCGAGCGGGTCGAGTTCGCCATCCGCCTGCCCGGCCGCGACGATGGCGCGCCGGTGTGGCTGCCGATCGACGCCAAGTTCCCTTCCGAGGACTACGAGCGGCTGCTGGCCGCGCACGACGCCGCCGACGCCGTGGCGATCGAGACCGCCGGCCGCGCGCTGGAGACGCGCATCCGCAACGAGGCGAAGACGCTGCGCGAGAAGTACGTCGAGCCGCCGCACACCACCGACTTCGGCATCCTGTTCCTGCCCACCGAGGGACTGTTCGCCGAGGTGCTGCGCCGGCCGGGTCTGACCGAGGCGCTGAACCGAGATCTGCGCGTCGTGATCGCCGGGCCGACCACGCTCTTTGCCATGCTCAACAGCGTGCAGATGGGTTTCCGCACGCTGGCGCTGGAGAAGCGAAGCGCCGAGGTCTGGCAGGTGCTCGGCGCGGTGAAGACGGAGTTCGGCAAGTTCGGTGAAGTGCTGGCCAGACTGAAAAGCCAGCTCGCCTCGGCGTCGAACACCATCGAGCAGGCGCAGACGCGCACGCGGCAGATGGACCGGCGGCTCAAATCGGTGGAGGCGCTTCCGGCGGAACAGGCGGCGCGGCTGCTCCCGCCCGAACGCGCCGACGACGGCTGAACCCGGCCGGCCGCGGCCGGTCGAAGATTGACCCGGCCGACGGCGGTGGCCGGCCACGAGAGCCGGGCGAGGCCGCCGGGCGGCAACGCACAAGGAGAAAGGCCATGTCGGACAAGAAGATCATCGCCGTCGTCGGCGCCACCGGCGCGCAGGGCGGCGGACTGGTGAGGGCAATCCTGAAGGACGCGCAGGGCGGCTTCGCCGCGCGCGCGGTCACGCGCAACCCGCAGTCGGCAAAAGCGGCCGCGCTGGCTGCGCTCGGCGCGGAAGTGGTCGCCGCCGACCTCGACGACCAGGCTGGCCTGGCCAGGGCCCTGGCCGGCGCATACGGGGCCTACTTCGTCACCAACTTCTGGGAGCACTTCTCGCCGGAGAAGGAGCAGGCGCAGGCGCGCAACATGGCGACTGCGGCGCGGCAGGCGGGCCTGAAGCACGTGATCTGGTCGACGCTGGAGGACACGCGCAAGTGGGTGCCGCTGTCGGACGAGCGCATGCCGACGCTGATGGGCAAGTACAAGGTGCCGCACTTCGATGCCAAGGGCGAGGCCGACGCCTTCTTCCGCGAGGCCGGCGTGCCGACGACGTTTCTCTTGACCTCCTTCTACTGGGACAACCTGATTCACTTCGGCATGGGGCCGAAGCTCGCCGGCGGCCGGCTGGTGTTCACGCTGCCGATGGGCGAGGCGAAGCTGCCCGGCATCGCCGCCGAGGACATCGGCAAGTGCGCCTACGGCATCTTCCGCAAAGGCGCTGCGACGATCGGCCAGACCATCGGCGTGGCCGGCGAGCACCTGACCGGCGCACAGATGGCGGCGGGGCTGGCGAAGGCGCTCGGCCGCGAGGTCGTCTACGACGCCGTCACGCCGGAGCAGTACCGCGGCTTCGGTTTCCCCGGCGCGGAGGACCTCGGCAACATGTTCCAGTTCAACCGCGACTTCTCCGACTACTTCTGCTCGGCGCGCAGCATCGAGGCGTCGCGGGCGCTGAACCCTGAACTGCAGACATTCGCCGACTGGCTGGCGCGCAACCGCGAGAGGATTCCGCTGGCGTAGGCAATCCGGCGCCGTCCGCTCCGGCCGCCCGCTGCGGCGGGCGGGCCGGACGCGTCGCCATCTTTGCCGCAGCAGTCGCCTTCACGCCCGACCTTCCCGACTCCGACGCTGCCTGACGCCCGCCGCGGGCCGCGCGTGATGCGCCGGGACCCGCAGCGACGCCCGACCGATGCCCGCGCCGGCCCACGATCACTTGCAGCCGCCGCGCTGGGCCGAACTGGCTGCGGCGCTGGTCGAGGAGCGCGCGCCCGGACTGGGCAACGGCGTCATGGCGGTGGTCTGCCCCGCGGTGGGCTCGATCGCGCCGCGGCCGCTGCGGCACACGGCCTGCTGCGCCGTCTTCCGCACCGACGCCGACGCGGTGTGGATGCTGCGCACGGTCGGGCACGAGTGGACCGACGAGCGGCTCGCCGCGGCGGTGGAGGGGGTGACGCGCAGGCTCGGCCACCTGCCGGCGCGCCGCGATCCGATGCTCGCCGTGCGGCTGGCGCGCGCGCTGCAGGTGCCGCAGGTGCAGGTGCTCGCCGCGGCGCTCGATCCGCCCGATCCGGGGCCGTGGGAGACGCGCAAGCTCGCGCTGGCGCTGCGTCTGCAGCACCTGGCGCACGGCGGTCGCGCGCCGGAGCCGGCGGCGCTGGCGCTCGAGGTCGACGAGATCGAGCGCGCGCTGGTCGCACGGCTGGGCGAGGCGCTGCGCCGCTTCGCGCGCTCGCTCGACGTCGACGTGCTCGCCGCCGCGCCGGCAGCGGCGCGCGACATCGAGCTGTACAACTACCTGGCCGAGCCGAAGCACCGACGCAACCGGCTGCAGTTCGCCGCGACCTTTCCCCTTTTCCTGCGCGCCGCCGTCGGTGCCGGCGGCAGCGGCGCCGGCGCGCTGATCCGCCGCGTCGTCGACGACGGCGCGCCGCTGGTGCGCACGCTGGCGTCGCACCTGGGGGTGTCGCCGAGCGTGCTGCGCGGCCTGCGCGGCCTGCCGGCCGAAGTGGCCGGCGCGCAGTGGCAGGCGAACGTCGAGGCGCTGGTCACCGTGCTCGACGCGCTGCCGGCGGAGTTCAGGCCGGGCGCGGACGCGGCCGCGTGGCAGGCGTTCAACGACCACATCGCGCTGGCCGAGACCGCCTTCGGCCGGCGCCCGTGGTCCTCGCCGCTGGCGCTGGCCTGGCTGCGCCAGGCGGCGCGCGGCGGCTGGACCGCCGAGGCCATCGCCGCGGCCGACCGCGACCTGCAGCAGGCGTCGATCGCGGTGGTGGACGAATTGCGGCAGGCGCTGATCGAGGTGCTGGTGGCGGAACTCGGCGCCGCGGAATCGACCGCCGCCGACGCCGCGGCGCCGTCGGCCGGCGCCTGGCGCGCCGCCGACCGCGTGCTCGGCGGCATCGCGCCGAAGCGGCTGGTCGCGCTGGCGCAGCGGTACAGGCGCGAACTGGCCGCGGCGCAGGGCGAACACGCCGGCAAGATCGCCGCGGCGCGCGGCGCAGGCTTCTGGCCGCTGCTGCCGGGCCAGTACCGCTCGGGCGACGGCTCGCGCCTGGTCGTGCCGCTGGACAGCCGCCAGGCGCTGCAAGCGCACGGGCGCGCCGTGGTCAACTGCCTCGGCGGCTCGCACCTCGATCACTACGCCGCGGCCTGCGGCCGCGGCAGCACCTTCATCCTCGGCGTGCTCGACGCGAAGTCCGGCCGGCCGCTGTCGACCGCGGAAGTGCGCGCCGCGCGGCTGACCCCGAGCGGTCGCACCGACGTCAGGCTGGTGCAGCACACCGCGGCCCACAACGCGCCGCCAAGCCTCGCCTGCCGCGCCGCCGTCGCCGAGGCGGTGGGGCTGCTCGGCTCCGAGTCGGGCCAGGAACACCTTCGGCGCGGCGCGCGCCTGCTGGCCGCGCGGCGGCGAGGCGACCCGCAGTTGCAGAGGGAGTTCGAGCTGTTGCCGTTGCGCAAGGCGGTGCGGGCGACGCTGGGCGAGAAGTGCTTCGACGAACTGGCCGCGCCGTTCCAACGACCGGCGGGAATTTGACCGCGGCCGCCGGCGAGTCGGCCGACGCGCCTAGGCGCTGCGCGAGGCCAGCAGCGGCCGCAGCTCCTGGTCGGCCCGCCGCAGCAGTTCCTCGGTCGTCTCCCAGCCGATGCAGGCGTCGGTGATCGACACGCCGTACTTCAGCTGCGCGCGGTCGGCCGGCAACGGCTGGCTGCCGGCGTTGATGTGGCTCTCCAGCATCATGCCGCGGATGGCCTGCGATCCTTCACGGATCTGGTGCACGCAGTCCATGAACACCAGCGGCTGCAGCGACGGGTCCTTCAGCGAGTTGGCGTGCGAACAGTCGATGACGATGTTCGGCGCGAGCGCTGCCTTGAGCAGCGCGCGCTCGGCGAGCTTGACGCTGACCGAGTCGTAGTTGGGCCGGCCGCCGCCGCCGCGTAGCACCAGGTGGCCGTGGGCGTTGCCGCGCGTGCGCACGATGGCCGTGCGGCCGGTGGCGGCGATGCCGAGGAAGCTGTGCGGGTTGGCGGCGGAGCGGATGGCGTTGATCGCCACTTCGAGGCTGCCGTCGGTGCCGTTCTTGAAGCCGACCGGCGTCGACAGGCCGCTGGCCATCTCGCGGTGCGTCTGGCTCTCGGTGGTGCGGGCGCCGATCGCGTACCAGCTGATCAGGTCGCCGAGGTATTGCGGCGTCATCGGGTCGAGCGCCTCGGAGCCGGCCGGCAGGCCGAGTTCGGCGATGTCGACCAGCAGCCGGCGCGCGGCGGTGATTCCCTCCTCGATGTGGAAGGAGTCGTCCAGGCGCGGGTCATTGACGAAACCCTTCCAGCCGGTGACGGTGCGCGGCTTCTCGAAGTACACGCGCATGACCACCAGCATCGTCGAGGCCACGTCGGCCGCGAGCTTGGCCAGGCGGCGGGCGTAGTCGAGCGCGGCCGCCGGGTCGTGGATCGAGCACGGTCCGGCGACGACGAAAAGCCGCGGGTCGCGCCGGTCGAGGATCGCGCGCAGGCTGTCGCGGCCGCGGGCCACGGTGGCCGCGGCGGCGGCGGTGATGGGCACGCGCTCGTGCACCTGCGCCGGCGTCGGCATCGGGTCGAAGCCGACGACGTTGACGTTCTCCAGCGCGTCGTCGAGCGGGGCGGGGCTGCGGTGGGTCATGGCGTGGGGCGGCGGTCAGACGCCGGCGAGGCGCGTCAGCGCCTCGCGCAGCGTCTGCTCCTTCTTGGCGAAGCAGAAGCGGATGATGTGGTTGTCGAACGGCCGCGCGTACAGGCCGGCGATCGGGATCGCCGCCACGCCGTGGCTGCGCACCAGGCGGCGGGCGAAGTCGGCCTCCGGTTCGTCGGACACCGCGCCGTAGTCGGCGAGAACGAAGTAGGTGCCGGGGCAGGGCAGCGGGCGCAGCCGCGTGCGCTTCAGCCCGTCGATAAACAGGTCGCGCCGCGCCTGGTAGAACGCCGGCAGCGACTCGTAGTGCGCCCGCTCGGCGAGGAACGCGGCCAGCGCGTGCTGCGCCGGGGTGTTCACGGCGAAGACCATGAACTGGTGCACCTTGCGCAGCTCGGCGGTCAGCGGCTCGGGCGCACAGCAGGTGGCGACCTTCCAGCCGGTGATGTGGAAGGTCTTGCCGAAGCTGGAGACGACGAAGGTCCGCTCGGCCAGCTCGGCCGAGCGCGACAGCGACAGGTGCGGCCGGCCGTCGAACACGATGTGCTCGTAGACCTCGTCCGACAGCAGCAGCACGCCGGTGCCGCGCACGATCTGCTCGAGCGCGCGCAGGTCGCCTTCGCCGAGGCAGTAGCCGCTCGGGTTGTGCGGGAAGTTGAGCATCAGCAGGCGCGTGCGCGGCGTGATCGCCGCGCGCACGCGCTCCCAGTCGGGGGCGTAGCCGCGGCCGTGGTCGAGCGGCACGTACACCGGCGTGCCGCCGGCGAGCAGGATCGACGGCACGTAGCTGTCGTAGGTCGGCTCCAGCACGATCACCTCCTCGCCGGGACGCACCACGGCCAGCACCGCGGCCATGATCGCCTGCGTCGCGCCGGCGGTGATCGTGACCTCGGTGTCGGGGTCGTAGTTGCGGCCATACAGCCGCGCCGTCTTGGCCGCGACGGCCTCGCGCAGCGCCGGCACGCCGGCCATCGGCGCGTACTGGTTGTGGCCGGCAGCGACGCTGTCGGCGAGCAGCCGCTGCAGGCGCCTGTCACAGTCGAAGTCGGGGAAGCCCTGGCCGAGGTTGACCGCCCCGTGCTTGGCTGCCAGCGCCGACATCACGGTGAACACGGTGGTGCCGACTGTCGGCAGTTTGCTTTCGATCTGCATTGCCTGCTGATCCGCGACGATCCTCGGCTCGCCGGCACGATCGCCAGCGGCTGCGTTGCCGATCGTACGTCAGATCGGCAACGCGGCCGGCTGCGCTCCGGTAAAGTGGGCGACCGCGGCGGAACTTGCCAATCGGTATGCTGCTCCGGGGAAAAAAAGTGACGTTGCGGCGGGCCCGGCCCGCCGACGGCGACCGCGCCTACGAGTGGCTGGCGCTGTCGGACCTGACGCCTTCGGTGATGGGCCCGCCGCTGTATCCCGAGCTGCCCGTGCCCACGCGTGCCTCGTTCGACACCCGCTATCCGCCATTTCTGTTCGACCACGGCAATCCGTTCGACGGCCGGGCACTGATCATCGGCACCGAGCATGAGGACGTCGGCGTGCTCGTCTATGGCGCGGTGCGCCTGGGCGTAGGTGCGGTCGAGATGGAACTGTGGCTGGCCGGCAAGCGCTTCTTAGGCCAAGGCTTAGGCTCCGAGGCGCTGAACCTGGCCTGCCACTGGCTGCACGAGGAACTCGGCATCGACACCTTCGTGCTGCGCGCGGCGCGGCGCAACGTGCGGGCCCTGCGCGCCTTTCGGCGTGCAGGCTTCCGCACTGTGGACAGGAATGCGGAACAGGCACGGCAGCTTGACCTGGCCCGCCATTCGCTCGACGACGTTGAACTGCTGCTGCTGAGCCTGCCGCCGCCACCGGTGGCGCTGCAGGCGGATTGCCGCCGCACTTACGTCTTTTTCGACACGGAATTGACGGATCTGGCGCAGCCGCGGCTGATCAGCGTCGGCGCGGTGGCGACCGACGCAACCGAGTTCTACTGCGAAATCGGCGGCTGGCAGGCGCAACAGGCAAGCGACTTCGTCAGACAGCGCGTCCTGCCGCAGCTCGACGGCAAGCCTCTGGCCTTTGCGGAGGCGGCTCAGGGCTTTGCGGCGTGGCTGGGCCAGCGGGCGGCGCGCCAGGCGGTCACGGTCGTTGCGGACGCGGCGTACGACCGCTGGGCCCTTGCCGAACTGCTGGGTGGTGACTCGTTGCCGAGCGGACTGCGCTGGCAGCGGGTGCCGCTGCCCCCTGAGATGCTCGATGCGGTGGCGGCCGGACTGGGGCTGCGCCACCATCATGCGCTCGATACCGCGCGCAGCCTGATGCATGCATTGATGGCGCCGGGCTCAGGCGACGAGCCGCAGGTGCGCAGCGGCGCGCACTGACCGGCCACGATCCGTCGGCGCTCAGCGTGCCGCCTGCAGCGCGCAAGGCGCGGCGGCTGGCGGGACGATGCGCAGCCCGAGCGCAGCGGCACGGCGCGCCAGTCGCAGCAGCCCTTTGTCGCGCGTCAGCAGCGCGTCGGCGCCGCTGCTGAAGGCGGCATCGAGGAACTTCTGGTCGTCGGGGTCGGCGCAGGCAAACGGCGCGGCGGCGATGCGCTCGATCGCTTCGCTGCACGCATGCCACTGGGCGAGAAGCCGTGCGCATTGCTCTTCATCGAGGCCGAAACGGCTGCGCGCAAGGACCTCGGCAAGTTCGGCGTCGCAGTCGCGGCTTCGCAGGGCACGCAGCCGGCCGGCCTGCAGTGCTGCGCGCAGCGGGCGGGCTGCCGGATCGTCGAACAGCCACAGATCGAGCAGCACGTTGGTGTCGATGACGACGCGCACGGGCGCGCTACTCGCAAAGGAGCACCGCCGCACCCTGCACGCGGCCGGCACGAAGGTCGTCGAGCGCTGCGTTGGCGGCGGCCAGCGGATAACGCTGCACGTGGGTGCGGATCGGCACGCGCGGCGCCAGCGCCAGAAACTCTTCGGCGTCGGCGCGGGTGAGATTGGCCACCGAGCGCACGACCCGCTCGCCCCACAGCAGCGCATACGGAAATGCGGGGATGTCGCTCATGTGAATGCCGCCGCAGACCACGATGCCGGCCTTGCGCGTCGCGCGCAGCGCGGCGGGAACTAGACTGCCGACCGGAGCGAAAAGCACGGCTGCGTCGAGCGGTTCGGGCGTAGGCCCGGTGGAGTCGCCGGCCCAAACGCAGCCGAGAGAGCGGGCGAAAGCCTGGCCCTCGGCGTCGCCCGGGCGGGTGAAGGCGAATACGCGGCGACCCTGCCAGATCGCCAGCTGGGCGATCAGGTGCGCTGCGGCGCCGAAGCCGTAGATGCCAAGGGTTTGCGCGTCCTCGGCGAAGCGCAGCGCGCGGTGGCCGATCAGCCCGGCGCACAGCAGCGGCGCCGCGTGCGCGTCATCGAAGCCATCGGGCAGGTGAAAGACGTAGGCCGCGTCGGCGAGCATGTATTCGGCGTAGCCGCCATCACGGGTGTAGCCGGTGAATTGCGGCGCGTCGCACAGGTTTTCGCGCCCGGCCAGGCAGTGGCTGCAGCGGCCGCAGGTGGCGCCGAGCCAGGGCACACCGACGCGGTCGCCCTCGCGGAAGCGATCGATTCCGGGTCCCACGGCGGCGACGCGTCCGACGACCTCGTGCCCGAGCACCAGCGGCAGCTTCGGCTGCGTCAGATCGCCGTCGGCGACGTGCAAATCGGTGCGGCACACGCCGCAGGCGCTGACCCGCACCAGAACCTCGCCGGCGGCCGGTTCGCGCAGCGCGATGCGGCGCGCCGCAAGCGGCTGCCGAGCGGCGTCGAGCACCATCGCCGTGGCGTAGCGCATCGCCGTTGCCTTCAGGGTCCCGCCGCGTGCGCGAGCAGCTGCTCAAGCGTCACGACCTCGAGCGCCTTCTCGTGCGTGGCGGCGAGCAGCACCGGTGGAGCGACACCGGCGTCGAGGGCTTCCTTCCAGCGTCCGACGCACAGGCACCAGCGGTCGCCGGGCTTCAGCCCGGCAAATCCGAACTCGGGCCGCGGCGTGACCAGGTCGTTGCCCTGGCGGCGGGAGTAGGCCAGGAACTCTGCCGTCATCAGCGCGCAAACGGTGTGCGAGCCGATGTCCTGCGGCCCGGTGTGGCAGTAGCCGTCGCGATAGAAACCGGTGCGCGGCGACGTGCAGCAGCAGGCCAATGGGCCGCCGTGAACATTACGCGCCGACGAAGGGAAGGCCGGATCGCGCACGGACTAGTTCCCCCGATACGCGGCGACCGAACTCTCGACCCATTCGGCCAGCTGATCGAGGACGTCGGCGGTGCCGATGGCGAAGGCCGCCACGGCCGCGACAGGCGCCGCCTGCGCTACCGCCGGCGCAGCGGTGAAGGTGCGCTGTGCGACCAGGGTGCGGCCGGGCCGATAGATCAGGTCGGCGCGCAAGGCGATTCGCGCCTGCCCGGGTTCGGAAGAAATATCGTGCACCATGCTGTCGAGCGCCAGCGTCAGCAACCAGTCGGTACCGACCGGCTGGCCGAGCTGCGCGACTGCGGCAAAGCGACCGCGCGCCTGCAGCCGCTGTTGCGCCAGCTGCGCCAGCCGGCGTGAAGGCCGCTCCGTCCACGCCGCGAGCTGGTACAGCGATCGCTGGCCCGGCTGGCGCGAATAAGCGATTGCGGTCGAGTCGGCAAGCGGATCGGACCCGGCGCTGTGGACGGCCAATGTTGCCGTCGCCCCGGCGGGCGCGGCGGCGTCTGCCGGTCGCGCATCGGCGAGGACGTAATAGGCCATCGGCGGCGCATCACTGGTACCGATCGAGACGCAACCGGCAAGCAGCGCGGCGCCGGCTGCGATCAGCCAGGCGAGGCCGGACACCGCAGGCCATGCGGGCGTCAACCGGCGGCGGAATCGCAGCATCCGGCGCAGCACGATCACGGCAGCTTCTCGCCGGGCCCGAGGCGCGAGCGTTCGGGGCCGAGCAGCGCTGCGCGCGGGTCGCTCAGCCGGTCGAGCGAGCGCTGCATTGTCTCCAGGCTCGCGCGCAGCTCCGTCACAGCCACCAGCAGCTGATCGTCGAGTTGCGCGGCGCTGTTTTCGATGCGGCGCGCGGCGCCGGCGGCGTCGGTCTGCAGCGCCGTGACGGCGGCGGTCGTCCGCGTCACCGCCTGCCGAGTCTCGCCGGCGACGCGGCGCAGCTCGCCGATCAGCAATTTCGCCTCTTCGAGGCTGGCCGCAGCGCCTTCGCCGACGCGTTCGCTCACCGCGGCGACCTGCGTGGCCGTGCGACGGAACTCGCGCGCTGCGCCGCCGATCTCGACCAGCGTGCCGTCGAGCCGGGCCAGGCGCTTGTCGAGTTCACGCGTCGCCTCGCGCAGGTTGCGCAGCGTCTCGCTGACCGCTGCGCGGTTCTCGGCAGTGAACATCTCATTCAGGTTGTTCAGCGCCTCGCCTGCCATCTGCCCGAGCTCGGTGACGCGGCCGGTGATTTCGCTCAGGTCGGGACGCCCCTCGCCGATCACCGGGTAGCGCTCGTCCGCGGGAACCGTTTGCAGGGGCGGACCCGCCGGCTCCTCGGTGACCAGCCTGACCTGCGCGATGCCGGTGACGAAATTGCGGGTGATCACGGCCACGGTGTTCTCGCGCACCGGCGCGCGTCGATCGACGCGAACGTCGACGCGGGCGCGGTTCAGTTTCTCGGTCGACAACTGGTAGTCGAGCACGCGGCCGATGCTGATGCCGCGCATGTTGACGTCGGCGCCTACTGCCAGGCCGTCGAGCGCCTGTTCCTCGAAGTAGATGGTGTAACGGGCAAAGTCGCGCTCGGCTCCGGTGCGCTTGAGCCAGACGACGGAGGCCACCAGCGCGATCACCAGCGCCAGTACCGCGGCGCCGACGTAGGTGTATTTCGCTTCAGCTTCCATCGTTGCCACTCGCCGATCCGCCGATCATTGTACGGACCGCGAAATAGGAGCGTATCCACTCATGATCGAGGTGAACGACGTCGGCCACCGGCCCGTCGGCCATCACCTTGCCGTCGGCGAGCACGATCAGCCGGTCGACCACGGTGAGCAGCGTGTCCAGATCGTGCGTAACGAGGAACACCGTGATGCCGAGGTCGTCAACCAACGAGCGCACCAGCGCATCGAAGGCGCGTGCTGTCGTCGGATCAAGTCCGGAGGTCGGTTCGTCGAGAAACAGGATCTCCGGCTCCAGCGCCAGCGCGCGGGCCAGGGCGGCGCGCTTGCGCATGCCGCCGGAAAGCTCGCTCGGCATCCTGCCCGCCGCTTCGGCGGGCAGGCCGGCCTGCCCCAGCCGCAGGCGGACGATCTCTTCGCGCAACGCCGGCGCGATGTCGGTGTGCTCGGCCAGCGGCACGGCAACGTTCTGGGCGACCGTAAGCGAAGAAAACAGCGCCCCGTCCTGGAAGGTCATGCCAAAACGCCGGCGCACGGCGGCGACCTCCTCCGCAGGAGCACGCCACATGTCGGTGCCGAGCACACGCACCGTGCCCGCCGTGGGCGGGTGCAGGCCGATGATCTCGCGCAGAAGCACCGACTTGCCTGTGCCGGAGCCGCCGATCAGCGCTGCGAGCGTGCCCCGCTTCACCGCAAACGTCACGCCGTCGTGCACGGTGTTCGTGCCGAAGCGGGTCATGACGCCATCGACGTCAATCACGGCAGCGGCAGGGTCGGCGGCCTTCATCGTCGGCGGTCCGCAAGGCGGCGCTTGCACATCAGATGCCCAGTTCCTGGAACAGCACCGCGAAGGCCGCGTCGAGCAGGATCACCGAGACGATGCTCTGCACGACGGTGGAAGTCGTCGCCAGTCCGACCGCGCGCGTGTCGCGTCCGACGTTCATTCCCATGCGACAGCCGATCACGGCGATCGCCAGCGCGAACACCGGTGCCTTGATCAGGCCGGCCCAGACATGAGTGATGTCCAGCGCGCCGTGCAGCCTTTCGGCGAAGGCCGCCGGCGGGATGCCGAGCATCGCATCGGCGACCAGCGCTGCGCCGGCCAGTCCGGCGACCAGGCCGATGAAGGCCAGCAGTGGCATGGCCAGCAGCAGCGCCAGCACGCGCGGCACGACCAGCACCTGCATCGGCGACAGCCCGAGCGTGCGGATGGCGTCGATCTCCTCGGTCAGGCGCATCGAGCCGAGTTGCGCGGTGAATGCCGCACCCGAACGGCCGGCGATGATGGTGGCGACGATGATCGGCGCGAACTCGCGCGACATGCCGATGCCGACGCCGTCGACGACGAAGATGTTGGCACCGTACTGCTCGGCCTGCAGGCCGAGCAGGTACGCGAAGACGACGCCGATCAGCAGCGTCACCAGCATGACCACGGGAATCGCGTTCAGGCAACTCTGCTCCAGTTGCGTGGTCAGTTCGCGCAGCCGCAGCCGTCGCGGCGAACGTGCGACCTCCACCATGGCCGCCAGCGTCAGGCCGAGGAAATTCATGTCGTCGGCCGCGCGGCGGTAGGTGAGCGCCGTGCGCCTGCCGACATCGGCGAGCCAGTGCGCACGCGCCGGGGTGGGTGCTGCGGCCAGCGAAGCGCGCCGCTTCAGTACGCCATCGAGGACGCGGCGGTGCGCTGTCGCAAAGGCCTGCCAGCGGATCGCCTCTGACCCGAGCCCGACGGCCTCGAGCGCGGACAGCAGCGCCAGAGCCGCCGCCGAGTCGAACGCGGTCAGGTCCCGGCCGTCGACGGTCAGCGGCGCCTTGGGCTGGAGGCGGGCGAGCTGTGGCGCGAGCACCGGCAGCGCGGCCAGTCGCCACTGTCCGGCCAGATTCAGCTGCGCGCCATCGGCACTGAGCGCGAACCCTGCGTCGGTCGCGGCATCGCTCGGCATCAGGGCGCGGCGTTGAACTCGATGCGGCGATTGCGGAAGCGGCCGGCTTCGCTGTCGTTGCCGGCCACCGGTTGCGTGTCGCCCATGCCCTGCGCGCGCAGCGCTGTCGCCGGCGCGCCGTAGCGGATCAGGGCGGCGCGCACGGCCTCGGCTCGACGCAGTGCCAGCTGGCGGTTGGTCGCGGGTTCGCCGACGTTGTCGGTGTGGCCGGTGACGACAATCGGCGTGCCTGCAGGCAGTCGAGCGATGGTCGCGGCGGCCTGCTGCAGCAGCTCGATGGCATCGTCAGGAATCGCATCGCTGCCGCTGGCGAAGTTGACCACCGAACGGTTCAGCGCGGCCAGCACAGCGACAAGTGGCGGCTGCGCGGGCAGGGCGCGCAATGTCGCCAGCGCTGCCGCGTTGGCCTGCCGCGTTGCTGCCGCGGCGTCGAACACAGGTGGCGGCGACGGCGGCGGTGCCGACGGCACGCAGGCGCGGACGAGCATCAGCAGGATCAGTGCCAGTGCGAGCAGCGGCCAGGCAGTGCCGAGCAGGCTGCGCGGCGGATTGTCGCGATCGGCGATCGCCGCGGGCGGCGAGTGGTCGGACACCGGGTCCATGAGGATCGTTCCGTGGCAAAGGGCGGCGGGGCGCCCGCCCCGCCGCTCGCCGCGGCGCGCGGTCGGTCAGGCGGCCAGCAGTTGCCGCAGCACGAACGGCAGGATGCCGCCGTGCCTGTAGTAGTCGATCTCGATCGGGGTGTCGATGCGCAGCTTCAGCGAAACCGTGCGGCTCTCGCCGTCCGGTTTGCGGATCACCAGTGTCACGTCCTGCTGCGGCTTGATCTCGCGTTCCAGGCCCAGGATGTCGAAGGTCTCGCTGCCGCTGATGCCCAGCGATTCGGCCGAATCGTCGCCCTTGAACTGCAGCGGCAGAACGCCCATGCCGACCAGGTTGCTGCGGTGAATGCGCTCGAAGCTGCGCGCGATCACCGCCTTGACGCCAAGCAACTGCGTGCCTTTCGCCGCCCAGTCGCGCGAGGAGCCGGTGCCGTACTCCTCGCCGCCGAAGACCACCGTCGGCACGCCTTCGGCCTGGTACTTCATCGCCGCCTCGAAGATCGACATCTGCTCGCCCGAAGGCTGATGGATCGTCAGTCCGCCCTCGACGCGCGAACCGTCGGCCTTGGGCGAGATCATCAGGTTCTTGATCCGCACATTGGCGAAGGTGCCGCGCATCATCACTTCGTGATTGCCGCGGCGGGCGCCGTAGGAGTTGAAATCGGCCTTGATCACGCCATGCTCGATCAGCCACTTGCCGGCCGGCGAGGTGTCCTTGATGCTGCCCGCCGGCGAGATGTGATCGGTCGTGATCGAATCGCCGAAGATGCCGAGCGCGCGCGCGCTGCGTACCGCCGGCATCGCCGCCGGCTGCATTGCGAAGTCCTTGAAGAACGGCGGCTCGGCGATGTACGTCGATTTCGGCCAGTCGTAGACCTGCCCGGTGCTGCCTTCGATCTTCTGCCACAGTTCGCCCGGGTTCTTCTTCACGTTGCCGTAGTTCGCCTGGAACGCTTTCGGGTTCATCGCGTGTTTCATCAGCGCGAGGATCTCGTCGGAGGACGGCCAGACATCGCCGATCCACACGTCCCTGCCGTCCTTGCCCTTGCCGAGCGGCTCGGTCATCAGGTCGCGCAGGACCGTGCCGGCGATGGCGTAGGCGACGACCAGCGGCGGCGAAGCGAGGAAGTTGGCCTTCAGGTTCGGGTGGATGCGGGCTTCGAAATTTCGGTTGCCCGACAGCACGGCGGCGCAGACCAGGTCGTTCCTGACGATGGCATCGTTGAACTCGGGCGCCAGGTCGCCGGCGTTGCCGATGCAGGTTGTGCAGCCGTAGGCGGCGACCGCGAAGCCGAGCTTTTCCAGGTAAGGCAGCAGACCGGTCTTGGTCAGATACTCGGTGACGATGCGCGAACCCGGGGCGAGCGAGGTCTTGATGTGCGGCTTGACCTTCAGCCCGCGCTCGACCGCTTTCTTCGCCAGCAGGCCGGCGGCAAGCAGCACGCCGGGGTTGCTGGTGTTGGTGCACGAGGTGATCGCCGCGATCAGCACATCGCCGTTGCGAAGTTCGACGCCGTTGGCGGCGGTGACCGGTTGGTTCAGCTTCTCGGCCGGCTGGTTGAAGCCGTTGTCGGCGATCGGTTTCGAGAACAACGCGGTGAACTGCTTCTTCACGTTGCCGATCTCGATGCGGTCCTGCGGCCGCTTGGGTCCGGCAAGCGACGGTGCGACGGCGGTCAGATCGAGCGTCAGCGTCTTCGTGTAGTCGATCTGGCCGACCTTGGGCACGCCGAACAGGCCTTGCGCCTTGAAGTAGGCCTCGAAGGCGGCGATCTCGTCACTGGTGCGGCCGGTGCCCTCGAAGTAGGCGACCGTTTTCTCGTCGACCGGGAAGAAACCCATCGTCGCGCCGTACTCGGGCGCCATGTTGGCGATGGTGGCGCGGTCGGTCACCGACAGCGATGCGGTACCTTCGCCGAAGAACTCGACGAACTTGCCGACCACCTTTTCCTTGCGCAGCATCTCGGTGATGGTCAGCACCAGGTCGGTGGCGGTGACGCCGTCGCGCAACCGGCCCTTCAGATTCACGCCGACGACATCCGGGGTGAGGAAGTACACCGGCTGGCCGAGCATGCCGGCCTCGGCCTCGATGCCGCCGACCCCCCAGCCAACGACGCCGATGCCGTTGATCATCGTCGTATGGCTGTCGGTGCCGACCAGCGTGTCGGGGTAATAGAGCCCATTTTTCTGGTGCACACCGCGCGCCAGGTATTCGAGGTTGACCTGGTGGACGATGCCGAAGCCCGGCGGCACGACGCCGAAGGTGTCGAACGCCTGCATGCCCCACTTCATGAACTCGTAGCGTTCGCGGTTGCGCTGGAATTCCAGTTTCATGTTCAGGTCGAGCGCATCCTTGCTGCCATAGTGGTCGATCATTACGGAGTGGTCGACGACCAGGTCCACTGGCACCAGCGGCTCGATGGTCTTCGGATCCTTGCCCTGGCTGGCGGCGACGCTGCGCATCGCGGCAAGGTCGGCGAGCAGCGGCACGCCGGTGAAATCCTGCAGCACGACGCGGGCGACGATGAAGGGGATCTCGTCGTGGCGCTCGGCCGTCGGCTGCCAGCCCGCAAGTTCGCGCACGTGGGCTTCGGTCACCTTCTTGCCGTCGCAGTTGCGCAGCACGGCTTCGAGAACGATGCGGATGGACACCGGCAGGCGGGAGATCCTGCCGAGGCCGGCCTTCTCGAGCGCCGGCAGCGAGTAGAACTGTCCGGCCTTCTTGCCGATGGCAAACGATTGCAGTGAGTCGAAAAGGTTGTGCGTCATTTGTTGTTCCTCAAACGGATCTGAACATCGTAAAGAATTCCCTGGTCGTCCTGGCAGGTGCCGCTGCCGCGGCCGCCGCTGACGCCCTTGAAATCGCAGCGCAGGCCGCTGCCGTCGGCGGCGCGCAGCAGCGCCTTGGCATCGGCTCCGGCGGGCTCGATGACCACCGGCACCGTGGCCATGCCAAAGCCGCCGCGGCGTCCGCCAAAGCCCACACCAGCGCTGAAATAGCCTCCCTGATAGTCGCTTGCGGTCACGACCCAGGTGCCTGCATAACCCTTGCCTTCGATCAGGATGCTGACCTGCGCTTCGCCGGCGCCGGCGGGCTGATAGGCCTCCCCCTTGTAGAGGGTGCCACTGGTGCGCGGCATCAGCGTCAGGTCGTAATGCGTGGCACAGCCGCACAGGACCAGCACGGCGAGCGCGATCACGGCGGCGATGTGGGGTGACGTCGACATCGGCAGCGCGACTCGATTCAAGGCGTCATCAACGCGACGAAATCACGCACAGCCATAGCCGACGGTCGCGCTGCGTCCGGATACGGATCGAAGATCGCCGCGCACCGCCTCGTCGGATATAGGCGGGCCAGGCCATGGCGGAATTCTCCCGCCGGCGGCGGCATGCCTACGCGGCGCCAGCGCCGGTGGCAAGACGAACAGTCGACGCGCTGCTCGGGCAGCCGGTGGCCGTCGTCGACAAAGGTCGCGGCCGGCCGGGTCCGCCAGTCGCCCACGCGCGATCCCTGTCGTAGCTCGCATGGACGTCAGCGTTTGCGCGTGTCCTGCCGGCGGCAGGTGATGGGGCCGTTCAGCAGACCGGAGAATTCGAGGGTCGCCTCGTCGCCTTTCTCGGCCCATTTGACCTTGCCGTCGCGGCTGGCGAAGGAAACCCCGGAAGCGCTGCGCTTGTGCTCGACCGCGACCCGCGTGCCGGCATAGGTCAGCCATGCCTCTTCGTTTCGCCGGCGCGGATGCGCGTTGAGCAAGACGCTGCGCTCGTTCTCGCATACCCAGGTGCTGGTCAGCGGGCGGTCGCGGCCGACCGCGGCAGGTTCCGGCGGCTGCGCGCCGGCTCCGCCGGCGGCGATCAGCAGTGGCGCAAGCAGGCCGCGGACGAAACCCACGACGAGACGTTTCCGAAACGTTCTTTGCGCCTGCTCCGCGGCGAGCCGGGCGGGCGTCAGGGGAACGATGCGAGCCGTTGCGTGCTGCACGGAAACCTCTCAAGCGTTGCCGAAGAACCGCGACCGTGCGGGCTCCGGGATCGCCACCCCGCCGGCAGCGGCGCGCCGCAGCAGCGTCCAGAACAGCCGGTAGCTGGCGCGGTCGTGCAGCATGCCTTCGTCCTCGATCGGCCCCCACTGCGCATCGGCGGCGGCAACGAGAATCCGCGCCGCGCGCTCGACGTCCTCGTGCTTCGGCTGCATGCCGCTCAGGATCGGCACGATCTGATCAGGGTGCACGCTCCACATCCGCGTGTAGCCGAACTCCTGCGAGGCGCGTTCGGCATCGGCGGCCACCTGCTTCTGGTCGCGCAGCGCGGTGGAGACGTTGTGCGACGGCACCTTCAGATGGGCGTGGGCGGCGGCAGCGATCTCGACCTTGGCGCGGCGGATGAGCGGATGATCGAACTGCCCGGCGCCGGTGAGCACGCTGGCCGGTATCGCGCCGTGGTGCGCGGAAACGAAGTCCATCAAGCCGAACGACAGACACTGCACCTGCGGATGCGCGGCGATGGCCTCGATCTCGCGCAGCGCGCCGTGGGTCTCGATCAGCACGTGCAGGGGAATACGCTGGCCGCGCGGCGCATAGGCGTTGACACGGCCGGCCATGGCCTCGACCGTGGCCAGGCCGCGCACCTTCGGCAGCGTGACGTAGGCCACCCGCGTGCCTGCGGCCGGCAGGATGATCTCCAGATCCTTCTGCCAGTGCGCATGGCTGATGTCATGAATGCGGATGCCGACGCGGCCGAATCGGTTGGCGGCCGACGAGATCACCGCGGCCACCATCTGCGCATGTTCGCGCTCCTGGCCTACCGGAGCGCCGTCCTCGCAGTCGGCGGTGATGTCGAACACCGGGCCGAGTTGCGCCTGGTAGGCCAGCGCCTTGAGCAGGAAGCGCTCGTTGCCGGCGTAGTGATCGCACACCGGCAGCACGAATGGCTGCGCGTCGCCGGCGAACAGGGCCTGCTGCGGCTGCAGCCTTGCCGGCGGCCGCGCTTCGACCACCGACAACGTGCCGGGCGAAGCCGGCCTGCCCTTGTCCACCTTGCCGTCGCAGCTAGCCGAGCAGATGCTTGACGCCGTCGCGCTCTTCGAGCAGTTCCTTCAGCGTCGCGTCCATCTTGCTGCGCGACCACGCGTCGATCTCCAGGCCCTTGACCACCTCGTACCTGCCGCCGCTGCAGGTGACCGGGACACCGTAGATGATGTCCTCCGGGATGCCATAGCTGCCGTCGGAAGCAACGCCCATCGTCACCCAGCGGCCGCCGGTGCCGTGGACCCAGTCACGGATGTGATCGATCGCGGCGTTGGCCGCCGACGCTGCCGACGACAGGCCGCGCGCCTCGATGATGGCGGCGCCGCGCTTGCCCACGGTCGGGATGTAGGTGTCGCGGTACCAGGATTCGTCGTTGAGCACCTTCGCCGCGCTCTGGCCGTCGATGGTGGCGTAGCGGATGTCCGGATACATCGTCGGCGAGTGATTGCCCCAGACCACCAGCTTCTCGATCGACGAGACCGGTTTGCCGGTGCGCGCCGCCAGTTGCGACAGCGCCCGGTTGTGGTCGAGCCGCATCATCGCGGTGAAAGCGCTCTTCGGCAGCGATGGCGCCGACTTCATCGCGATGTAGGCATTGGTGTTGGCTGGGTTGCCGACGACGAGGACCCTGACGTTGCGGCTGGCCGCGGCATCGAGCGCCTTGCCCTGCGCGGTGAAGATCTGCGCGTTGGCGGCAAGCAGATCCTTTCGTTCCATGCCGGGGCCGCGCGGCCGGGCTCCGACCAGAAGGGCGACCTCGACATCCTTGAAAGCCGCAGCGGGGTCGCTGTAGGCCTGCATGCCGGCGAGCAGCGGAAAGGCGCAGTCCTCCATTTCCATCATCACGCCCTTGAGCGCCTTCTGTGCCTTCTCGTCGGGGATCTCGAGCAACTGCAGAATCACCGGCTGATCGGATCCCAGCATCTGGCCCGAGGCGATCCGGAACAGGATGGAATAGCCGATCTGGCCGGCAGCGCCGGTGACAGCGACAGTAACTGGGGACTTGGTCATGGGTGCTCTCCGCAAAATGAGCAACAGGCTAGCGCAGGCCCAATGCACGAACCTTGATCAAGGTCGCCTCGACCCGCGCCGAGGCGCAACGGCGCGGGCAGGGCAACGCACGATAACGCTTCGGCAAACGCAAACCGGCGTAGTATAGGTCTTGTATAAGACACAAGAATGCTTAGCCGGACCGCGAGGCCGGCGGGACGAAACGCCTGAATGGCTGCCGAACTTGCCCGACCTACCGCCGGCGAGCGCCCGCGTGACGCGGTGTTCCTGCCGTTGTACAGGCAGATCAAGTCGCTGCTGGTGCAGCGCCTGCAGCAGGGCGAGTGGAAGCCGGGCGAGCCGATCCCGAGCGAACACGAACTGGCGGCGCGCTTTCAGGTGAGCCAGGGCACGGTACGCAAGGCGGTCGACGAACTTGCGGCCGAGAACCTGCTGGTGCGCAGGCAGGGCAAGGGCACCTTCGTCGCCACCCACCATGAGCCGCGTGCCCAGTTCCGTTTCCTGCGGCTGGTCCCCGATCGGGGCGAAACCGTGCCGGCGCAGAGCACGTTCCTCGACTGCCGGCGCGCCAAGGCGCCGGCCGACGTCGCGCCGCATCTGCAGCTTCGCACAGGCGACGCGGTCGTTTACCTGCGCCGGCTGCTCAGCCTCGGCGGCGCGCCGCTCGTGCTCGACGACATCTGGCTGCCGGCGGCGCTGTTTCGCGGTCTGACCGCGGAGCGCCTGGCCGGGTACCACGGTCCGCTTTATGGCCTGTTCGAGTCCGAATTCGGCACCCGCATGATCCGCGCCGACGAGCGCATTCGCGCGGTCGCCGCGGCGCCGGACATTGCAGCGCTGCTGTCGGTGGCGCCAGACTCGCCGCTGCTTCTGGTCGACCGGGTCTCCTACACCTACCGCGACCAACCGGTCGAGGTGCGGCGCGGCTTCTGTGTCACGACCGGACACCACTACCACAACGAACTGTTCTGATTCCCGCACTGCCGCCGCGGCAACGGCGATTTGTTCGGCGTCGACGAATTCGGCGAGAATAGCCGCCGCCGCAAAGCGCCCCGCACTGTTTCCCTCACTGGCTTGACCTCCCATGAGCACCGCGCTCGACACCAAGAAAAGACCGGAGTTCAGGAACATCCACGTCACGCAGATCGTCCGTTACCGATTGCCGGCCGGCGGCTTCGCCTCCTTCCTGCATCGGGCCAGCGGTGCGCTGATGTTCCTCGCGCTGCCGTTCGTGCTATGGCTGTTCGACCTGAGCCTGACCTCGGAAATCAGCTACGGAAAGCTGGCGGCGGTGGGCTCGAACGGGTTCGTTCGGCTGGTACTGGTGGGGCTCATCTGGGCGCTGCTGCACCACCTGATCACCGGCATCCGCCACGTACTGCTCGACCTGCACATCGGCATCGAGAAGGAGGCGGCGGCGCGCAGCGCGCTGGTGGTGCACGTCATCAGCCTGCCGCTGACACTGCTGGCGGCGCTTCGCATCTTCGGAGTGTTCTAGATGGCCGCCAACATCGGTCCAAGGCGCCTCGTGGTGGGCGCGCATTACGGCCTGCGCGACTGGCTGGCGCAGCGTGTCACGGCAGTGCTGATGGCCATCTACACGGTCGCTGTCGGCATTTACGCGGTGTTCCTGCTGCCGCCGGGCTACGACGCATGGGCGGGCCTGTTCGTGCCGCTGTCGATGAAGGTCGCGACGCTGGTGATGATCCTTGCCCTCGTCTATCACGTCTGGGTCGGCATGCGCGAGATCTTCATGGATTACGTCAAGCCGACCTGGATCCGGCTTTCTGCGTATGTGCTGACACTGCTCTGGCTGGCCGCCTGCGCGGTGTGGTCGGTGCAGATCCTCTGGAGAGTCTGAGCAATGACCGGTAAATCCAAGCTGCCGCGCCGGCGCTTCGACGCGGTGATCGTCGGCGCCGGCGGTGCCGGCATGCGCTGCTCGCTGCAGCTGGCCAAGGCCGGGCTGAATGTCGCCGTGCTGACAAAGGTGTTCCCGACCCGTTCGCACACGGTCGCCGCGCAGGGCGGAATCGGCGCGTCGCTGGGCAACATGACCGAGGACCAGTGGCTGTGGCACATGTTCGACACGGTCAAGGGCTCCGACTATCTCGGCGACCAGGACGCGATCGAGTTCATGTGCCGCGAGGCGCCAAAGGTCGTCTACGAGCTCGAGCACTTCGGCATGCCGTTCGATCGCAATCCGGACGGCACGATCTACCAGAGGCCTTTCGGCGGTCACTCGGCCAACTTCGGCGAGAAGCCGGTGCCGCGCGCCTGCGCCGCGGCCGACCGCACCGGCCACGCGCTGCTGCACACGCTTTACCAGCGCAACGTGGCCGCGCGCACGCAGTTCTTTGTCGAGTGGATGGCGCTCGACCTGATCATGGACGGCGATGGTGACTGCGTCGGGGTCGTCGCGCTGGAAATGGAAACCGGTGAGCCGATGATCTTCGAGGGCAAGGTCACCGTTCTGGCCACCGGGGGGGCCGGGCGCATCTTCGCCGCCTCGACCAACGCCTACATCAACACCGGCGACGGCCTGGGGCTTGCCGCGCGCGCCGGACTGCCGCTGGAGGACATGGAGTTCTGGCAGTTCCACCCCACCGGGGTGGCCGGCGCCGGCGTGCTGATCACCGAAGGCGTGCGCGGCGAGGGGGGCATCCTGCTCAACGACAAGGGCGAGCGCTTCATGGAGCGCTACGCGCCAACGCTGAAGGACCTGGCGCCGCGCGACTTCGTCTCGCGCAGCATGGACCAGGAGATCAAGGAAGGGCGCGGCTGCGGGCCCGAGAAAGACCACGTGCTGCTGAAGCTCGATCATCTCGGCGCCGAGACGATCATGAAGCGGCTGCCGTCGATCCGCGAGATCGCGATCAAGTTCGCCAACGTCGACCCGATCCGCGAGCCGATTCCGGTGGTGCCGACCATCCACTACCAGATGGGCGGCGTGCCGGCGAACTACCACGGCCAGGTCGTGCGGCCTGCGGGCGGCGATCCGAACGCGGTCGTGGGCGGACTCTATGCGATCGGCGAGTGCTCGTGCGTCAGCGTGCACGGCGCCAACCGGCTGGGCACGAACTCGTTGCTCGACCTCATCGTCTTCGGTCGCTCGGCCGGAAACCATATCGTCGATTCATTACGCCGCGAGCCAAAGGAGAACAAAGCGCTGCCGGCCGATGCCGGCGAGGCGACGCTGGCGCGGCTGGCGGCGCTCGATGCACGCAAGGACGGCGAGCGGACGCAGGACGTGGCCGACGACATCCGGCGGACGATGCAGAAGCACTGCGGCGTGTTCCGCACCGGCAGCCTGCTTGCCGAGGGGGCGAAGAAGATCGCCGAACTCGATGCGCGGCGAAGGCAGGTGGCGATCATCGACAAGTCGAAGGTTTTCAACACCGCGCGCATCGAGGCCCTGGAACTCGACAACCTGATCGAGACCGCGAAAGCGACCATCGTCTCGGCCGAGGCGCGCACCGAAAGCCGCGGCGCGCACGCCCGCGACGACTATCCGGAGCGCGACGACGCGAACTGGATCAAGCACACGCTGTGGTACTCGGACGGCAACCGCCTGGCCTACAAGCCGGTCACCATGAGACCGCTGACGGTCGAGACCTTCCAGCCGAAGAAACGCACGTTCTGACGGAGTTCAGGCCAGATGACCGCGACGAGCGCGAATGAAACCCAGGCGGTGGCTGCCGCCGGACGGATCGTAAGGTTCCAGATCTACCGCTACGACCCGGACAAGGACACCCGGCCGTACATGCAGAACCTGGAGGTGCGGCTGGCGCCGACCGACAAGATGCTGCTCGACGCGCTGATGCGCATCAAGAGCGACGTCGACGACAGCCTGGCCTTCCGCCGCTCCTGCCGCGAGGGCGTCTGCGGCTCGGACGCGATGAACATCAATGGCAAGAACGGCCTGGCCTGCATCACCAACCTGCGCGAACTGAAGGAGCCGATCGTCCTGAAGCCGCTGCCGGGCCTGCCGGTGGTGCGCGACCTGATCGTCGACATGACGCAGTTCTTTCACCAGTACCACTCGATCAGGCCGTACCTGATCAACGACACGCCGCCGCCGGAGAAGGAGCGGCTGCAGTCGCCGCAGGAGCGCGAGGAGCTCGACGGCCTGTACGAGTGCATCCTGTGCGCCTGCTGCTCGACGAGCTGCCCCAGCTTCTGGTGGAACCCGGACAAGTTCGTCGGCCCGGCCGGCCTGCTGCAGGCCTACCGCTTCATTGCCGACAGCCGCGACCAGGCCACCGGCGAGCGGCTCGACAACCTGATGGACCCGTACCGCCTGTTCCGCTGCCACACGATCATGAATTGCGTCGACGTCTGCCCGAAGGGGCTGAACCCGACGCGGGCGATCGGCAAGATCAAGGAACTGATGGTCCGGCGCGCGGTGTAAGCACGTGCCCCAGGCGGGAGCGCGTCCCCCATGCCGCAAGCCGACGCTGCGCCGAACGACCGACTGTCGCCGGAGCCTATCGAGCTGCGCCGGCTGCGCTGGCGTGCGCGGCGCGGACTGTTGGAAAACGATCTACTGATCGGCCGCTTCCTCGACCGCGAAGGGCCGTCTCTTGACGCAACGCAGAAGCAGGCCCTGCTGAAGCTGCTTGAATTGCCCGACAACGAGTTGCTCGACCTGCTGCTCGCCCGCACCGAGCCTGCCCCGCCACTGGACGCTGCCGACGTGCGTGCGCTGCTCGCCCGGTTGCGTGCGGCCTGACCGACCTTCGATCCAGCAACCTGCAAGAAGGAGCTGACATGACTCTGACCCCCGCTGACGGCAAGGCAACGCTTTCCTTCACCGACGGCACGCCATCGCTCGAGTTGCCGCTGTACAAGGGAACGATCGGGCCGGACGTGATCGACATCCGGGCGCTGTACGGCAAGACGGGCAAGTTCACGTACGACCCGGGCTTCCTGTCGACGGCCTCGTGCAACTCGACGATCACGTACATCGACGGCGACAAGGGTGAGCTGCTGTACCGCGGTTACCCGATCGAACAGCTTGCGACCAAGTGCGACTACCTGGAAACCTGCTACCTGCTGCTGTACGGCGAGCTGCCCAACACCGCGCAGCGGGCGGATTTCGTCAAGCGCGTGACCAACCACACGATGGTCAACGAGCAGATGCAGTTCTTCCTGCGCGGCTTCCGCCGCGACGCGCACCCGATGGCGGTGCTCACCGGTTTGGTCGGCGCGCTGTCGGCGTTCTATCCCGATTCGATCAACCTGCACGACCCCTGGCAGCGCGAAGTCTCGGCAATCCGCCTGATCGCCAAGATGCCGACGCTGGTGGCGATGGCCTACAAGTACAGCGTCGGCCAGCCGTACATGTATCCGCGCAACGAGCTGTCCTACGCCGGCAACTTCATGCGCATGATGTTCGCCACGCCGTGCGAGGACTACAAGCCCAATGACGTGCTGGTGCGGGCGATGGACCGCATCTTCATCCTGCACGCCGATCACGAGCAGAACGCCTCGACCTCGACCGTGCGGCTGTGCGCCTCGTCCGGCACCAATCCGTTCGCGGCGATCGCCGCCGGCGTGGCCTGCCTGTGGGGACCGGCGCACGGCGGCGCCAATGAAGCCTGCCTGAACATGCTGTACGACATCCAGCGCAACGGCGGCGTGGCCAAGATCGGCGAGTTCATCGCCAAGGTCAAGGACAAGAACAGCACGGTGAAGCTGATGGGCTTCGGCCATCGCGTCTACAAGAACTACGACCCGCGCGCCAAGCTGATGCGCGAGACCTGCCACGAGGTGCTCGAAGCGCTCGGCCTGCACGACGACCCGCTGTTCAAGCTGGCGATGGCGCTGGAGAAGATCGCGCTCGAGGACGACTACTTCGTCAGCCGCAAGCTGTACCCGAACGTCGACTACTACTCGGGTATCGTGCAGAAGGCGATCGGCATCCCGGTGCCGCTGTTCACCGCCATCTTCGCGCTCGCCCGCACGGTCGGCTGGATCGCACAGCTGAACGAAATGATCGCCGACCCGGAATACAAGATCGGCCGGCCGCGGCAGCTTTTCGTCGGCAGCAAACACCGCGACGTCAAGGCGATCGCGCAACGATAGAGAGGGAGGGGCAGGGGCAGAAAACGGCGCCTGCGGGCGCCGTTTTCATCTGCGGGTCGAAGCGGGGCCGAAAGCAGACCGAAGCCAGAAGCCAGCGTGCTGCGCCCTGACCTTCGCCTGTAGTCAAAGTCCGAACAGCCGCCGCATCGCGGCGACGAATCGTGCCGCATCGGCGACGGCGCCTGCCGCCGTGGCGTGGCCTTCAGTGGCGCGACGACGGCGAGCCGCTTCGTCGTCGCGGCCGTTGCTGAGCGCCCCCAGGGCCGGGCCGCGCCCAGCCCGCCCCCCGCGGGGGGCAAGGAAACGTGGGGCGGCCCTGCGTTTCCTTGAGGGCCGGTGCTCAGCGAAACGCGATCGGCACCGGCCGGATCAGCAGTCCATCGCGCAGCCGGTTCATCGGCATGGCGAAGGCAAAGCGATCGACCGCCGCCGCGCAGTCGAGGTCGGCCGGCGGCAGGTGGGGGTCGGTTCCGGCGGCGAAGCGGCGGCCGAAATCCGAGTCGCGCACGCGCTGTGCGTAACTGCTGCGCGGCGGATCGGCGCCGCGCAGCAGCGCTTCGATCAGATCGGCGCAGGCGTGGTCCTCGTCGCCGTCGCGATCGGACCACTCGCCGGTGACCACCAGCGTGACCGACGGCGGCTGCAGGCGGCGCAGGTAGGCGGCGGTGGCGCCGGCGCAGACGAGGCTGGCGGCGAGCAGCACGACCGCGTGATCGCAGGCGACAAGGCCGCGCGTGCCGCCGGCCGTGTACTGGATGATGCGCCGGCCGGCCAGGTCGAGCGTGGCCATCCGCGCCGGCGAATTGCCCATGTCCAGGCCCGGCGCCGGCGCGCCGCCACCGACGGCACCGACCGCGAGCGCGTCGGGATCCTGTTCGCGCAGCCGTCGCGCCGCCTCGACCGAATCGACGGGGATCACTTCCCGCGCGCCGCGGGCGAAGGCGTAGGCGATGGTGGTGAACGAGCGCAGCACGTCGATGACGACGACCGCCCCATGCAGTTCGGGGCAGTGCGGCAGGTCGGAGCGCAGGATCTTCATCCGCCGGCGCCCGGCTGAGGCTCAGAGAAACGGTCTGGCGCGTTCGAGCAGTTCGGCGAGACCGGGTTCGTTGGGGTTGCGCGGCTTGCCGGGATGAATGATCGCTACCTGGCAGGCCTCGGCGGCCTCGACCAGTTGCCGGTAGGTGCCGGCGCTCGCATCCTTGATGTAAGCCTGCTTGTTGTCGTTGTAAGCAAACATCTGGTCGTTGATGTTCCTGCATTCGCCGCAGCTCGGGCAGCGCGCGGTTTCGATCCACGGATCGTCCGACGGAGGCTTGTCCTCGCCGGCGGCCGGCTCGGTTGCCGCTGCCGGCACCGCAGGTGCCGGCGGCGGCACCGCAGCGCGCGCGGCTGCGCCAGCTTCGGCATCCATGCGCAGCTGCTCCTCCCACGCCGCCTTTTCGCGCGCCAGCAGTTGCTGCGCATGCGAGTCATTGATGCCGCCGTGCTCCTGCAGGCGATGCCAGAGCAGCAGGCAGCGGCGGGTGGCCTGCATCAGCCGCGCGTCGACCAGCACCCGGTGCAGCACGCCCTTGTCATCGGCGGCCCAGATGAACGGCACGCGGTCGGCGGCGGTCTTCTGCTCGAGTTCCAGCCAGGCCGCCGCCGGCATCATGCGCGGGTTCCAGCGGCTGCGCGGCACGATCGCGAAGTGAGAGGCATAGCGGCGATCGCACAGCACGAAGTCGGCGTAGGTGAAGGCGGTCGGCTCGGTCACGCGCTGCAGTGCTTCGTCGGCGTATTGAAGCTGCGCCGCCGGCCAGTCGGTCTGCGGCGACGGATTGTTCTCCAGCGAGAAGCGGCTGGCCCAGTTCCCGCCCGCCGCGGCGTCGTAGGTGAAGGCGGGGAAAGCGCGCGATTCCATCGCCGCGGCCGCGGCGAGGTAGGGCGGCACGACCTTGCCTTCGGCGGTGCCGGAATACACGCAGAACAACGCCGGGCTGCGCGCACGCATCCCGGCGCCGATGCGATCGCGCAGCGCGTACAGGTTGGAGCTCGGCGACTGCAGCACGAACATGCCGCCCAGGCCCATCGCGGTGGTCGCCAGGCGCGCGCTGCGCACGCCGAACGCAAAATGGCCCGTGCCGATCGACGCTTCCTCGAGCAGGTCGTCGGTCTGAACCAGCACCTTGACCGGCAGGCCCGACGACAGCAAGTCGAGCAGGCCGGCGTTTTCCGGCGCGTCGTTGCGGCCCGGCGGGATGCACACCAGGTAATCGGGAAACAGGGCGAGGTCGTCGGCGGTGAGCGCGTATTCGTCGTAGCGCTCGAAGTAGGCATCGTGCTCGGCCTCGGCATAGCGGCCTTCGGCCTCGAGTTCGGCGATGGCCAGCGCCTTGACCACCTCGACCAGTGCCGGCAGCCGCTCGCGGTAGGCGCTCGTGGCGGCGGCGCAGTCATCGAAGCGGAATCCGAAGGTTTCCGTCGCCGGGGCGCTGCCTTTCGCGGCGGCGTAGAAGCGCTGCGCGCGCAGGACGGCCAGGGCGCGCTCGATGCGCGCGCGGCGCGATGCCGGCAGCGGATCGCGCGTGGCGCCGCCAAGCAGCCGCGACATGGCATCGAAGTCGAATTCGCGCTCGTGCGGCCCGCCCAGGCAGGCGCGCAATGCCTGCGGGGTGCGACCGGCCGGCGAGTTGATGTGCGCGGCGCGCAGGATGTCCGACAGGCGCACGATCAGCGTGTCGGCCAGCTTGCGGAAGGCTCGCGTCTTCTCGGCCAGCATGGCCCGCCACAGGTGCTCGAGCAGGCGCGCCGGCATGGCGCGGTCGCAGTCGAGCACCGGCCCGTCCATCTGCATCGCCTCGATGATCTTCTCGAACACCTGCCGCGCCGAGCCGTCCTCGTCCGTGCCCAGGCGGGCCGCCGCTTCGCCCCACAGTTCCGTCAGCGTGCCGGTGTGCCCACCGGCGACCCGGCTGCGGATCTCGCGCTCAAGCCGCAGGCCATGGCGCCGCAGCCGTTCGCCGTCGATGCCGCGCGGCGCGGCCTCGCGCAGCGCATTGCCGATGAGGCTCGACAGCGAGCGCACGGCGCCAGCCTCGGCCCCTTCGACGACCAGCACCACCGGAAAGTCGTAACGCAGGCGGCTGAGGTCGCGGTACGGGGCCAGCAGCGCCGGAAGGAGGCGGGCGCCGTCGACGGTCGCCAGGTCGCGCTCCGCCCGCTTGCCGGTCATGTGGAAGACAAACTGTTCCTGGAATCCTGCGGCCATGTCCATGGCGAATGCTCTGTTGGCTTGCTGCGGAATCGCGCGATCGGGCTTGTGAAGTTCACTTGCGGCGACGATGTCGTCCCCGCGCTGGCGGGGACGCAGCCTCCGGGATGCAACGTCGCCGGTTCGCCGCTTGCGTGGCGATGGCGGACGCGGCGTGCTCTGCCCTGAACATCGGCCAGCCGCGTCCTACGCCGCCCGCTGCATCTCGCCCTCGTCGGGCCAGATGGTGAACTTGTCCATCTCGGCTTCGAGACCGGCGCGGATCGCCTCCGGCGTTCGCACTTCGCCGATGTGCTTCAGGTCCTCATAGCAGGGCACGTCCGGGTTGTGATACAGGATGCCGACCGGGATCGGGTCCTGGGTGGAGGCGATCTCGCGCGCCTGGTGGATGTTCAGCGGATCGTGTTCGCGCTGGTTCTTGTAGATGCGCGACAGTTCGGCGCCCACCTGCAGTCCATTGTCGTGCGTCAGCAGCAGCGTGCGGCCCGGATCCTGCAGCCACGGCTCGAACATCTTCGGCAGCCACTCGGGACAGCGCTGGATGATGCGGATGAACGAGAAGCCGCGGTGCCTGAACGCCTTGGCGATGACGTCGTACAGAAGTTCCGGAATCCAGTCGACGCACTGGGCGACGAAGGAGACGTTCTGCACGCCGAGGGTCACGGTCAGCGGATTGAGCGCCTCGAGCAGCGCGCCCTTCGGCGTGGTGTTGCTCTTCAGTCCGACCGGCGAGGTCGGCGAGGCCTGCTTCTTGGTCAGCCCGTAGACCTGGTTGTCGTGCAGGATCACCGTCATGTTCATGTTGTAGCGGATGGCGTGGATCCAGTGCGCCGCGCCGATGCTGCAGCAGTCGCCGTCGCCGGTGTTGACGAACACGTGCAGGTCGGGCCGCGCCATCTTCACGCCCTCGGCGACCGGAAAAGCACGCCCGTGGATGCCGTGGAACCCGTAGGTCTTCATGTAGTGCGGCAGCCGGCTCGAGCAGCCGATGCCGGAGACGAAGACCGTGCGTTCGGGCGCCAGATCCTCGTCGCGACACAGCCGCTGCACGGCGGTGAGGATGGCGTTGTCGCCGCAGCCGCTGCACCAGCGCGGCACGCCGCCCTGGTAGTCCTCGAGGCTGTGATGCTCCTCGTGCAGGCGGATGATGCATTGTGAAACGGGCATCGTGGTCATGAGCTGGCTCCCTGCAGCTTGGCGCGGATGGCGTCGCAGACGGTCCCGGGCTTGATCGGCTGGCCGCGCGCCTCGCTCCAGCAGTCGACGTCGACCAGATAGCGCGAGCGCAACAGCATCGCCAGCGGCGCGTAGCGGCGGTTGTCCTCGTCGATCAGCGCGTCGGCGGGGCGGTCGGACCACGTGCCTTCGACCGTCATCACGTGGCCGAAGCGCTGCATGATCTGCTTGATTCCCGAGGGCATCGGCTGGATGAAGCGCAGGTGCAGCGCCGAGACCTTCAGCCCTTCGCCGCGCAGGCGCTCGACTGCTTCCTCGATCACGCCCTTGGTGCTGCCCCAGCCGACCACGAGAAGATCACCCTCGGCGTCGCCGAACACCGGCGGCGTCTTCAACGTCTTCTGCAGCGCCGCCAGCTTCAGGCTGCGCGCACGCAGCCCCTCTTCGTTGATCGACGGGTCGTAGGCGACCTTGCTGGCTCGGTCGTGTGCCAGCCCGGTCAGCGTGTGCATGCCGCCGGGCTGGCCGGGAATGAAGCGGCGCGCCAGGCCGGTCGTGTCGTCCCAGTCATAACGTCTGGCGCCCTGCGGCACCGGCGTCTGGTCCAGCGGCGGCGCCAGCCAGTCGGCGTTGAACGTCGGCCGCGGAAACGGCTGCTGCGCGGTGGCCAGGCTCGCATCGGACAGCACCACCACGACCATGTTGAACGTCTCCGCGATCTTGCGCGCGGTGATCATCGAGTAGAAGCAGTCCTCGATGCTGGAGACGGCCATCACGACCTTCGGCGCGTCGCCGTGGCTGCCGAAGATCGAAGTCAGCAGGTCGCCCTGCTCGACCTTGGTCGGCTGGCCGGTGCTCGGTCCGCCGCGCTGCACGTTGACCACCACCAGCGGGATCTCGGCCATCACCGCCAGGCCGATCGCCTCCTGCTTCAGCGAATAACCGGGGCCGGAGGTGATCGTCACCGCGCACTTGCCGGCATACGAGGCGCCAATGGCGAAGGCGCAAGCGGCGATCTCGTCCTCGGCCTGGTGCACAAGGCCGCCAACGCGCTCGAAGCACTCCGACAGGTAGTGCGAGGCCGAAGTTGCGGGCGTAATCGGGTACATGGCGCAGATGTCCATGCCCGAAGCGAGCACGCCCAGCGCGATCGCCGTGTTGCCATTGACCACGATCTGCGGTTCGCTGATCTTCTGCGCCGGGATGCTGTACTTGATGTGGAGGTTGGCTTCGGCCCAGGCAAACCCGGCATCGACCAGGCCCTGGTTGACCTGGATGACCTTCTGTTCCTTCTTGCCGAAGGTCAGCGCCACCTGCTCGCGGGCCAGATCGAGGTCGAAGCTGTAGATGCTGGCGAGCACGCCGAGCACGAACATGTTCTTGCCGCGCCGCGCATCGGCGACCAGCTTGCGGCACTCGCGCTCCAGCGGCACCTCCAGCACGCGGTAGCCGGCTTCGATCAGGCCGGCCACTGTGTCGGTGTATGACTTGACGATCGCCGGGTCGCGATGCTCGCGCCACATGCTTTCGAGCAGGATGGTGGCGCCGTCCTTCAGTTCACCGGCGCGCACGCGGCCGAGCAGCACCTGCTCGTTGAAGGCGACCACCAGATCGGTCTCGTCGCCGCCGTTGCTCACCGCCTTGGCGCCGATGCGGATGCGGATGCCGCTGGCGCCGGCGACACTGCGCGCCGGCGGCTGGATCTCGGCCGGGATGATCTCCACGGTCCAGATGCCGTTGCCGCTGCGCGCAGCGATGGCGCCGAGCGACTGGCCGCAGCGCTGCGCGCCCTCGCCGGAGTCGCTGATCACCTCGACGATGTGCTCGGGCAGGACGACGGCGCGCTTGGCGGCGGAGGAAGGGGGGCGTTCGAGGACTGCGGTGTCGGTCATGGTCGTATCGGCAGATTCGTTTGGTCGGAGCGAGCAGCCGCGGTGTCCTTCCCGCGCGAGCGAAATTTCAGTGCCTTTGTCGCAAAGGACGGCGGGTTCCCGCCTGCGCGGGCAAGACGCTGCGAGACACGCGTTCCTTCCTTGTTCATCGAGGTCACGGGTTCAACTGGAGCGGACGACTCGCGCCATCCGCTCATGCGATCCGCAGCCCGGCGAAGCCGTGCTCTTCGAGCGCGATGCCGAAGCGGCGGCCGAACGGCTCCGCCTCGTCGCGGTAGATCACGTCGCTGTCGCGCAGGCCGAGGTAGGCCTTGATGCCCTGCGCCGCCTTGCGGCCGGCGCCCATCGCCTCGATGACGGTGGCGGCGCCGGTGACGATGTCGCCGCCGGCGTAGACGCCGGCGATCGACGTGGCGAGGTTCTCGTCGGTGGCGATGTAGCCGCGCTTGTTGAGCCTGAGCCTGGAGGTCTGGCCGAGGATCGGGTTGGCGTTGGTGCCGATGGCGAACACGACCATGTCGGTGGCGAACTCGAACTCGCTGCCGGCTACCGGCACGGGGCGACGGCGTCCGGACTCGTCGGGTTCGCCAAGTTCCATCTTCACGCAGCGCAGCGCGCGGACGTTGTTGTCCTTGTCGCCGAGGATCTCGATCGGGCTGGTCAGCCAGTTGAAGTCCACGCCTTCCTGTTCGGCGTGGTGCACCTCCTCGACCCGCGCCGGCGCCTCCTTCTTCGAGCGGCGGTAGATGCAGTGCACGCTTTCGGCGCCGAGCCTCAGCGACACGCGCAGCGCGTCCATCGCCGTGTTGCCGGCGCCGATCACGGCCACGTGCTTACCCGGCTGCAGCGGCGTGTCGTAATTGGGAAAGTCGCGCGCCCGCATCAGGTTGCAGCGGGTCAGCAGCTCGTTGGCCGACAGCACGCCGTTCAGCGATTCGCCGGGAATGCCCATGAAGCTCGGGTAGCCGGCGCCGGTGCCGATGAATACGGCGTGGAAACCCATCTCGGTGAGCATCTGCTCGATCGTGAAGAGCCGCCCGACCAGCGTGTTGCACTCGAAGCGGATGCCGAGCTTGCGCAGCTTCTCGATTTCGGCGTCGATGATCTCGTTCGGCAGGCGGAAATCGGGGATGCCGTACTTCAGCACGCCGCCGGGCTGATGCAGCGCCTCGTAGACCACCACCTCGCAGCCGGCCTTGGCCAGATCGGCGGCGCAGGCCATTCCGGCCGGCCCGGAGCCGACGATGCCGACGCGATATCCGCTCGGTTCGATATACGGCACGCTGGCCCAGCCTTCGCGGATCGCCATGTCGCCGACGAAGCGCTCCAGCCGGCCGATGGCCACGGGTTCCAGCGTCTGCCCGACCGTGCACACGCCCTCGCACTGGTTCTCCTGCGGGCAGACACGGCCGCAGATGGCCGGCAGCAGGTTGGTATCGGTGATGATGTCGTTAGCACCGTGCAGATGCTTCTCGGTGATCTTCTTGATGAACGCCGGGATGTCGATGCCGACGGGGCAACCGCGCACGCACGGCTGGTCGGGACACATCAGGCAGCGCTCGGCCTCGCGCGCGGCTTCCTGCAGGTTGTAGCCGCACGAGACTTCGGTGAAATTCCTTGCCCGCTCGAGCGGGTCTTGTTCTTGAACCGGGGTCCGCTCCTGCGGGATGGTGCGGATGGTCTTCTTCTTCGTCGCCATGGCGTCACCCGTCAGTCGACGGACGGTCGAGCGCCGTGACTTCCATCTCGGTCTCGACTGTGCCGCGCAGGCGGCAGGCTTCCTGGAAGCGCTCCAGCGCCTCCTTCTCGGCGCGCTTGTAGCGGACGAGACGCGCCATCAGGTCGTCGAAGTCCACGAGGTGGCCGTCGAAGTCGGGGCCGTCGACGCAGGCGAACTTGACCTGGTCGCCGATCTTCACCCGGCAGCCGCCGCACATGCCGGTGCCGTCGACCATCACCGGGTTCAGGCTGACGATGGTTCTGATCTTGTGCGGCCGCGTCGCCTCGGCGCAGCCCTTCATCATGATCGGCGGGCCGATCGCCACCACCTCGTCGATGTCCTTGTGGCGGGCAATCGCCTGCCTGATGCCTTCGGTGACCAGGCCCTTGACGCCGGCCGAGCCGTCGTCGGTGCAGATGATCAGTTCGTCGCAGACGCCGGCGAACTTCCTCTCCCAGAACATCAGGTCGCGGTTGCGGAAACCGATCACGCCGATCACGTAGGCGCCGCTTTCCTTGTGAGCGCGCGCCTGCGGGTAGATCGGCGCCACGCCGAGCCCGCCGCCGACGCAGACGACCTTCTTCGCGTCGCCGATGCGGCTGGGGATGCCCATCGGCCCGACCACCGCATGCAGGCGAGTGCCCACGCGGCAGTTGGCCTGCATTTCCTTGGTCGTCTTGCCCACCGCCTGGATCACCAGCGTAATCGTGCCTTTGGCGGCGTCGAAGTCGGCGATCGTCAGCGGAATGCGCTCGCCGTGCTCATGCTCCATCACGATGACGAACTGCCCTGGCCGGGCGGCCTTGGCCATCAGCGGATGATCGATCTCGAGCAGGTAGGTGACGTCGGAGAAGTCCTCGCGCGCAACGATGCGGTAGCCCGGCGCGGCGGTGGCGGTGTTCGGCATGGTCGTCCTTGCCACGAGGTGGCGCGTCCCGCGATGCAATCGGCGGGCAGCCGCCGCGGGAGGACCTGCGCTGCCCGAATTGCCGCGAAGCTTCCGCTAGCCCCGTCGCCCGTGTGTTGATCTTGGGCAAGGAGCCGGGGATTGGCGTCGCGCTGCCGTGGCCGCGCCGCCGCTGCACCGGCCCTGGCGCGCCTCGTCCTCGGCGGCGTGAGCGTCTTCGTTCAGGTCAGGGCCTTGTTGATCGCCGCCAGCATCGCCGCGCCGGGGCACAGCTGCGCTTCACCGAGCTGGTTCAGCGGCGTCTCGACGGTGTTCAGATGGCCGTGCAGGTCGTCGGCCGACGGATCGACGTACAGCAGCCCGGTGACCACCTCGCCGCGCGCCTGGTGCGACTGGATATGGTCGATCGCCGCCAGCCGGTCGCCGGGGTCGTGTCCGGCGTCGAGCTTGCGCAGGCGCAGCCGGCTGCCATCGTGCAGGGTGATCTCGATCACCTCGCCGGGCGAGTAGTCGGCAACGATGGCCTCGCGCCGCGGCATGAAGTCGAGGCGGTTGACGGCATCGTTGTGTTCACGCACGTAGTCATAGCTCTTGGTGCTTCCCGGGTGGTTGTTGAACGCCACGCAGGGGCTCACCACGTCGAGCAGCGCCGCGCCGCGGTGGCGCAAGGCGCCCTTGATCAGCGGCACCAGTTGCGCCTTGTCGCCGGAGAAGCCGCGCGCGACGTAGCTGGCACCCAGCTGCAGCGCGAGGGACACCATGTCGATCGGCGCATCGGTATTGACTGCGCCGCGCTTGGACTTCGAGCCGGCGTCGGCGGTGGCCGAGAACTGGCCCTTGGTCAGTCCGTAGACGCCGTTGTTCTCGACGATGTAGGTGATGTTCACGCCGCGGCGCATCAGGTGCGCGAACTGCCCCAGTCCGATCGAGGCCGAATCGCCGTCGCCGGAAACCCCGAGATAGATCAGGTCGCGATTGGCCAGATTGGCGCCGGTGGCCACCGACGGCATGCGCCCGTGCACCGAATTGAAGCCGTGCGCCGGGCCGAGGAAATAGTCGGGCGTCTTCGACGAGCAGCCGATGCCCGACAGCTTCGCCACGCGGTGCGGTTCGATCGCCAGTTCCCAGCAGGCCTGCACGATCGCTGCCGAGATCGAGTCGTGGCCGCAGCCGGCGCAAAGCGTTGAGATCTTGCCCTCGTAGTCGCGGCGGGTTAGCCCGATCGCGTTGGCCGGCAGCGTCGGGTGATGCAGTTTCGGCTTGGCGATGTAGGTCATTGCCCGCTCCTCATGCCGCCCTGCCGGCCTTCAGCGGCCGCACGACGGCGAGCTTCGCCTGCTCGCCGATCGCGGCGGTGATGAAGCGGGCGGTGATCGGCGTGCCATCGAAGTGCAGCACCGGCACCAGCCGCGCCGGGTCGATCTGCAGTTCGTTGACCAGCATCATCCTGAGCTGCGCATCGCGGTTCTGCTCGACGACGAACACCGTCTCGTGCTCGGCGATGAACTGGGCGACGCTGTCGGCGAACGGAAAGGCGCGCACGCGCAGCGTATCCAGCGCCACACCGTCGGCGGCCAACGCCTCGACGGCCTCGGCCATCGCCGGGCTGGTCGAGCCGAAGTAGATCGCCCCCAGCCTCGTCTTCGAGCCGGCGCGCTGCAGCACGGGCTGCGGCACCAGCGACCGCGCCGTGTCGAACTTGCGCAGCAGCCGCTGCACGTTGTCGACGTAATCGGGTCCGGCTTCGGAATAGCGCGCGTCGGCGTCCTTGGTTGTGCCGCGGGTGAAGAAGGCGCCGCGGCGCGGGTGCGTGCCGGGATAGGTGCGATAGGTGATGCCGTCGCCGTCGACATCGCGGTAGCGGCCGAAGGCGCGCCCGGCCTCCAGGTCGTCGTGCGTCATCACCTTGCCGCGTTCGTAGCGGCGCGCGGGGTCCCACCTGAAGGGGGCGGTCAGGCGCTGGTTCATGCCGATGTCGAGGTCGCTCATCACGAACACCGGCGTCTGCAGCAGGTCGGCCAGATCGAGCGCCGCCGCGGCGAACTCGAAGCACTCGTGCGGGTCCTCGGGGAAGAGCAGCACGTGCTTGGTGTCGCCGTGCGAGGCGTAGGCGCAGGCGGTCAGATCGGCCTGCTGCGTGCGCGTCGGCATGCCGGTCGACGGGCCGCCGCGCTGCACGTTGATGATCGTCGCCGGGATCTCGGCGAAATAGGCCAGGCCGATGAACTCGGCCATCAGCGACACGCCGGGCCCGGACGTGGCCGTGAAGGCGCGCGCGCCGTTCCAGCAGGCGCCGATGACGATGCCGATCGAGGCCAGTTCGTCCTCGGCCTGAACGACGGCGTAGCGGCGCTTGCCGGTGGCCGGATCGATACGCAGCTTGCCGCAATAGCCCTCGAAAGCCTCGGCCAGCGACGACGAGGGCGTCAGCGGATACCACGCGCAGACGGTCGCCCCGCCGTAGACGGCGCCGAGGGCCGCGGCCGAGTTGCCGTCGACGAAGATGCGGCCGCCGACGGCGTCGCGGCGCTCGATGCGCAGGCCCAGATCGGCGCCGAGGTTCTCTCGGCCATGGTGCAGGCCGGTCATGAAGGCGTCGAGGTTGGGCTTGATCAGCCTGTCCTTGCCCTTGTACTGCTCGCCGAGCAGCTGCGCGATCACTTCCGGCTCGATGCCCATCAGCGCCGACAGCACGCCGACCACCATGATGTTCTTCAGCAGCTGGCGCTCGCGCGGGTCGCCGTACTTGGCGGCGCAGATCTCGGTCAGCGGCACCCCGATCACGGTGATGTCGTCGCGGAACTTCGACGGCGGCAGCGCCTTGGTGCTGTCGTAGAACAGATAGCCGCCGGGCTCGATCTCGGCCACATCCTGGTCCCAGGTCTGCGGATTCATCGCCACCGCCAGGTCGACGCCGCCGCGGCGGCCGAGCCAGCCGCGCTCCGACACGCGGACCTCGTACCAGGTCGGCAGCCCCTGGATGTTCGACGGGAAGATGTTGCGTGGGGACACCGGAACGCCCATGCGCAGCACGCTGCGCGCGAACAGTTCGTTCGCGCTGGCCGAGCCCGAACCGTTGACGTTGGCGAACTTGACGACGAAGTCGTTGACCGCTTCGATGCGCGGCACGCCGGGACGCTTCATTCAGGCCGCCCTCCGCAGCGTTGCACGGCAGCCGCGCCCGGCATGGGTCATGTCGAGGAGGAATTTCTGCATGTCCCAGGCGCCGGTCGGACAGCGCTCGGCGCACAGGCCGCAGTGCAGGCAGACGTCCTCGTCCTTGACCATGACTCGACCCGTCTTCAGCGGCGCGGACACGTAAAGCGCCTGCTGCAGATTCCTCGCCGGCGCGCGCAGCCGCGACCGCAGTTCGGGTTCGGCGCCGTTGGCGGTGAAGTTGATGCAGTCGGTTGGGCAGATGTCCACACAGGCGTCGCACTCGATGCAGGCGGCGGCGGTGAACACGGTCTGCACGTCGCAGTTCAGGCAGCGCCGCGCCTCCTTCCACGCCGTGGCGACATCGAAACCCAGCTCGACCTCGACCTTGATGCTGGCCAGCGCCTGGTTGACGTCGCGCCAGGGCACCTTGTGCCGGACATCCGGCGCGACGTCGTTGTCGTAGCTCCACTCGTGGATGCCCATCTTCTGCGACACCAGGCTGACCCCTGGCGGCGGTCGCTCGGTGACGTCTTCGCCATGAAGAAACTTGTCGATCGAGATGGCGGCATCGTGTCCCTGCGCCACCGCCCAGATGATGTTCTTCGGCCCCAGCGCCGCGTCACCGCCGAAGAACACCTGCGGCAGCGTCGACTGCAGCGTGACCGGGTTGACCACCGGCATGCCCGACTCGTCGAAGCGCAGGCCGATGTCGCGCTCGATCCAGGGAAAGGCATTTTCCTGGCCGACGGCGATCAGCACCTCGTCGCACTCGAAGAGCTGAGGCGCGTCGCCGGTGGGCACGAGCCTGCGCCGGCCGCGGGCGTCGCGCTCGGCGCGCACCCGCTCGAAGCTCATGCCGGTGAGCTTGCCGTCCTCGTGCAGGAAGGCGGTTGGCACGAGGAAGTTCAGGATCGGGATGCCCTCGTGCATCGCGTCTTCCTTCTCCCACGGCGAAGCCTTCATCTCGTCGAAGCCGGAGCGGACGATCACCTTGACGTTGGCGCCGCCGAGGCGACGGGCGGTGCGGCAGCAATCCATCGCCGTGTTGCCACCGCCGAGCACGATCACCCGTTTGCCGATGTGCGTCGTGTGGCCGAAGGCGACCGAGGCCAGCCAGTCGATGCCGACATGGATCTGTGCCGCCGCTTCCTGCCGGCCCGGCACCTGCAGATCGCGTCCGCGCGGCGCGCCGGAGCCGACGAAGATGGCGTCGTAGCCCTCGGCCAGCAGTCGTTCCATCGAGTCGATCCGCTGGCCTCCGTGGAACTCGACCCCGAGGTCGAGCACGTAGCCGGTCTCCTCGTCGATGACTTCCTCGGGCAGGCGGAAGCGCGGGATCTGCGAGCGGATCATTCCGCCGGGGCGCGGATCCTGGTCGAAAACGGTGATCCGATAGCCGAGGGGGGCCAGGTCGCGCGCCACCGTCAACGAAGCCGGACCGGCGCCGACGCAGGCGACGCGGCGGCCATTGCGTTGCGGCGCCGGCCGCGGCAGCCGATTGCGGATGTCCCCCTTGAAGTCTGCAGTGACGCGCTTCAGCCGGCAGATGGCCACCGGTTCGGGACGCGGCGCCTGGCTCTCCTCGACGCGGCCGCGCCGGCAGGCCGGCTCGCATGGTCGGTCGCAGGTGCGGCCGAGGATGCCGGGAAAGACGTTCGACTTCCAGTTGACGAGGTAGGCGTCGTCGTAGCGTCCGGCGGCGATCAGCCGAATGTACTCGGGCACCGGTGTGTGGGCCGGGCACGCCCACTGGCAATCGACCACCCGATGGAAGTAGTCGGGGTCGCGAATATCCGTCGGCTGCAACGCTGTCTCCTGCGTGCTTTGCCTCGTGCGCTTCGAGGGGCCGCATCGGCCACCCCCGCGCCTTGTACCGGCGTGACCAGTTTACGCCGCACGCGTGCGCGTGACCGGCCTTATATGGCCATTTACGCTCAGGAAAAACAGGGTCGATCAAACGCCGCTGCAGTGCTACCATCCCGCGCCCGGTGCACGAGGTCGCCTGCGGCGGCGCGTGTGACCGGACGCGAACCGCGGCGCCGCGTGGCGGCAAAGCGGCGGCCGGAGCCGGCGCGGCATCCGGCGATCCTGCACGAGAAACTCGTTGGCAAAGGACAAGCGCGATGATCCGTCAGCTGCAGCTGAACTCTTATCTGTTCGGCGGTAATGCGCCCTACGTCGAGGAACTGTACGAGCGCTACCTCGACAACCCCGGCTCGGTGTCCGACAAGTGGCGCGCCTATTTCGACCAGATGCAGCTGGTGCCGGCCGCCGACGGCTCGTCGAGCACGCCGGACGTGGCCCATGCGCCGATCGTCGAGTCGTTCGCCTTGCGCGCCAAGACCGGCGCGCTGCGGCCGGCGGTGGCGCCGACCGACCTGTCGGTCGCGCGCAAGCAGGTCCATGTCCAGTCGATCATCGCCGCCTACCGCTTCCTCGGCGCGCGCTGGGCCGACCTCGATCCGCTGAAGCGGCAGGAGCGGCCGGCCATCGCCGAGCTCGAACCGGCGTTCTACGACCTGACCGAAGCCGACATGGACATCGTGTTCTCGGCGTCGAACACGTACTTCGGCCAGGAGCAGATGACGCTGCGCGAGATCATCAAGGCGCTGCGCCAGACCTACTGCGGCACGATCGGCGCCGAATACATGTACATCTCGGACCCGGCGCAGAAGCGCTGGTGGCAGCAGAAGCTCGAATCGACGCGGTCGACGCCGAACTTCAGCGCCGAGGAACGCCGCCGCATCCTCGACCGACTGACGGCCGCCGAGGGTCTCGAACGCTTCCTGCACACCAAATATGTCGGCCAGAAGCGCTTCTCGCTCGAAGGCGGCGAGAGCTTCATCGCCGCCATGGACGAGCTCGTGCAGCGCGCGGGCGAAAACGGCGTCGAGGAGATCGTCATCGGCATGGCGCACCGCGGCCGGCTGAACGTGCTCGTGAACACCCTCGGCAAGATGCCGAAGGACCTGTTCGCCGAGTTCGAGGGCAAGAGCACGGCCGACCTGCCGGCCGGCGACGTCAAGTACCACATGGGCTTTTCCAGCGACGTGTCCACGCCCGGCGGGCCGGTGCATCTGTCGCTGGCGTTCAACCCGTCGCACCTGGAGATCGTCAATCCGGTGGTCGAGGGCTCGGTGCGCGCCCGCCAGGAGCGGCGTGGCGACACCGATGGCAACAAGGTGCTGCCAGTGCTGGTGCACGGCGACGCCGCGTTCGCCGGACAGGGCGTGGTGATGGAGACGCTGAACCTGGCGCAGACGCGCGGCTACGGCACCGGCGGCACGGTGCATATCGTGATCAACAACCAGATCGGCTTCACCACCTCCGATCCACGCGACACGCGATCGACGCTGTACTGCACCGACGTGGTCAAGATGATCGAGGCGCCGGTGCTGCACGTCAACGGCGACGACCCCGAGGCGGTGGTCTTCGCCACGCAGCTGGCGATGGACTACCGGCGGCAGTTCGGGTCCGACGTGGTGCTCGACATCGTCTGCTTCCGCCGCCTCGGCCACAACGAACAGGACACGCCGGCGGTGACGCAGCCGCTGATGTACAAGCGCATCGGCCAGCATCCCGGCACGCGCAGGCTGTATGCCGACAAGCTGGTCACACAGGGCGTTGTGACTGCCGACGAGCCCGAGCAGATGGCCAAGGCATTCCGCGCTGCGATGGACGAGGGCCGGCACACCGTCGATCCGGTGCTGACCAACTACAAGAGCCAGTACGCGGTCGACTGGTCGCCGTTCCTGAACCGCAAGTGGACCGACCACGCGGACACGGCCGTGCCGCTGGCGGAACTGAAGCGGCTCGGCGAGCGCATCACGACGATCCCCGAAGGTTTCAAGCTGCACCCGCTGGTGGAAAAGGTGGTCGCCGACCGCCGCGCCATGGCCGAAGGCACGCAGCGGCTCGACTGGGGCATGGCCGAGCACCTGGCCTTTGCCTCGCTGGTTTCCAGCGGCTATCCAGTGCGCATCACCGGCCAGGACAGCGGCCGCGGCACCTTTACCCACCGGCATGCCGTGCTGCACAGCCAGAACCGCGAGCGCTGGGACGAGGGCACCTACGTGCCGCTGCAGAACGTCTCCGACAAGCAGGCGCCGTTCACCGTGATCGACTCGGTGCTGTCGGAGGAGGCCGTGCTTGCCTTCGAGTACGGCTACTCGAGCGCCGAACCGAACGCGCTGGTGATCTGGGAGGCGCAGTTCGGCGACTTCGTCAACGGCGCGCAGGTCGTGATCGACCAGTTCATCAGCTCGGGCGAGGTCAAGTGGGGCCGGCAGTCGGGGCTGACCCTGATGCTGCCGCATGGCTACGAGGGCCAGGGGCCCGAGCACTCGTCGGCGCGGATCGAGCGCTTCCTGCAGCTGGCGGCCGACAACAACATGCAGATCGCGCAGCCGACCACTGCGGCGCAGATCTTCCATCTGCTGCGCCGGCAGATGATCCGCCCGTTCCGCAAGCCGCTGGTGATCATGACGCCGAAGTCGCTGCTGCGGCACAAGGACGCCACCTCGGACCTGGCCGAACTCGCCCGCGGCGAGTTCCACACCGTGACCGGCGAAGCGCAACCGATCGACGCGAAGAAGGTCAAGCGGGTGATCGCCTGCTCGGGCAAGGTCTACTACGACCTGCTGGCGACGCGGCGCGAGCGCGAGATCGACGACGTCGCGGTGATCCGCGTCGAGCAGCTCTATCCTTTCCCGCACAAAGCGCTTGCCACCGAGCTGAAGCAGTACCCGCGCGCGACCGAGGTCGTCTGGTGCCAGGACGAGCCGGCCAACCAGGGCGCGTGGTTCTATGTGCAGCACCACCTGCTGGAAAACATGCTCGACGGCCAGAAGCTCGGTTACGCCGGCCGGCCGGCGTCGGCATCGCCGGCAGTCGGCTATTACGCCAAGCACAACGAACAGCAGAAGGCGCTGCTCGACGCTGCCTTCGGCAAGCTCAAGGGCGTGGTGCTGAACCGGTGAGGGGATGACTCGGCGGCCATCGCCGCCGCAGCTCATTGACCTCGCCGTCGCCCGGCGCTCCCCAACGATCACCTTATCCGGATCCTCAGATGGCCCTTGTCGATGTCAACGTGCCGCAGCTGTCGGAATCGGTGGCCGAAGCCACCCTGCTGCAGTGGAAGAAGAAGCCCGGCGACGCCGTGGCGATGGACGAGATCCTGATCGAGGTCGAAACCGACAAGGTGGTGCTCGAGGTGCCCGCGCCGACGGGCGGTGTGCTGGCCGAAGTCGTCCGCCCCGATGGCAGCACCGTGACTGCCGGCGAACTGATCGCGCGCATCGACAGCGCGGCCAGGGCGACGGCCGCCCCGGCGCCGGCGACGGCGCCTGCGCCGAAGGCTGCACCGGCGCCCGCCCCGGCGCCGGCGGGCGCTGGCGCGAAGGGCGATGTGGCGATGCCAGCGGCGGCCAAGCTGATGGCGGAAAAAGGGCTGTCGCCGTCGCAGGTGGCGGGCACGGGCAAGGACGGCCGCATCACCAAGGGCGACGTGCTCGCCGCCGCCGCGCCGAAGCCGCCCGCCGCAGCGCCGGCGCCGGCGGCAGCGGCCGCGCCGGCCCGGCCGGCCTTGCCGGCGGTGCAGGCGCCGATCGATCTGTCGATGCTGGCCGACCGGCCGGAGCAGCGCGTGCCGATGTCGCGGCTGCGCGCGCGCGTGGCCGAGCGCCTGGTGCAGTCGCAGTCGACGGCGGCGATCCTGACCACGTTCAACGAGGTCAACATGCAGCCGGTGATGGACCTGCGCAACAAGTACAAGGACCGCTTCGAGAAGGAGCACGGCGTGAAGCTCGGCTTCATGTCGTTCTTCGTCAAGGCGGCGGTGGCCGCGCTGAAGAAATACCCGGTGGTCAACGCCTCGGTCGACGGCAACGACATCGTCTACCACGGCTACTTCGACATCGGCATCGCCGTTGGCTCCCCGCGCGGGCTGGTCGTGCCGATCCTGCGCGACGCCGACCAGATGACCTTCGCCGACATCGAGAAGAAGATCGCCGACTTCGGCAAGCGCGCGGGCGAGGGCAAGCTGGCCCTCGAAGAACTCACCGGCGGCACGTTCTCGATCTCCAACGGCGGCGTGTTCGGGTCGATGCTGTCGACCCCGATCATCAATCCGCCGCAGTCGGCGATCCTCGGCGTGCACGCGACCAAGGAGCGCGCCGTGGTCGAGAACGGGCAGATTGTCGTGCGGCCGATGAACTACCTGGCGCTGTCGTACGACCACCGCATCATCGACGGCCGAGAGGCGGTGCTGTCGCTGGTGGCGATGAAGGAGGCGCTGGAGGATCCGGCGCGGCTGCTGCTGGAGGTCTGATGGCGGCGGCGGTCGGCCGGCCGATTCGCGACGCTGCGGCATTGCGTTTCGTGCCGCAGGACCCTGACCGGGTCCGGGCGAACCAGGAAAAACAGCGATGAGCAAGAACTTCGACGTGGTCGTGATCGGTGGCGGTCCTGGCGGCTACATCGCGGCGATCCGCGCCGCCCAGCTCGGCATGGCCGTGGCCTGCATCGACGAGTGGAAAGGCAGGGACGGCGGTCCGGCGCTCGGCGGCACCTGCACCAACATCGGCTGCATCCCGTCGAAGGCGTTGCTACAGTCGAGCGAGTACTTCGAGCACGCCAACCGCCATTTCGCCGAACACGGCATCGTGCTCGGAAAGGATGCGTCGATCGATGTGGCGACGATGCTGGGCCGCAAGGACAAGGTGGTCAAGCAGAACAACGACGGCATCGCCTACCTGTTCAAGAAGAACAAGGTGACGTTCTTCCACGGCCGCGGCGCATTCGCCGGCAAGGTCAACGGTGGCTACGAAATCCGCGTCGGTGACGAGGCGCTGGTCGGCCGGCACGTGATCGTCGCCACCGGCTCGACGGCGCGCGCGTTGCCGGGGGCGCCGTTCGACGAGGAGAAGATCCTGTCGAACGACGGCGCGCTGTCGATCGACGCGGTGCCGAAGAAACTCGGCGTCGTCGGCGCAGGGGTGATCGGCCTGGAGATGGGGTCGGTGTGGCGCCGCCTGGGCGCCGAAGTGACGCTGCTCGAGGCGCTGCCCGACTTCCTCGCCGCCGCCGACGCGCAGATCGCGCGCGAGGCGATGAAGGCCTTCACCAAACAGGGCCTGAAGATCGAGCTCGGCGTGCGCATCGACGGCGTGAAGACCGACAGGAAGGGCGTGGCCGTCACCTACACCGACGCTCGCGGCGAGGAGCAGAAGCTGGCCTGCGATCGGCTGATCGTCTCGATCGGGCGGCTGCCGAACACCGAGGGTCTGAACGCGGAAGCGGTCGGGCTGAAGCTGGACGAGCGCGGCTTCATCGCGGTCGACGGCGACTGCCGCAGCAATCTGCCGGACGTCTGGGCCGTCGGCGACGTGGTGCGCGGGCCGATGCTGGCGCACAAGGCCGAGGAGGAGGGTGTTGCCGTGGCTGAGCGCATCGCCGGCCAGCACGGGCACGTGAACTTCAACACCATTCCGTGGGTGATCTACACGTCGCCGGAGATCGCTTGGGTCGGGCAGACCGAGCAGCAGCTGAAAAGCGCGGGCCGCGCCTACAGGGCCGGCGTCTTCCCCTTCTCCGCCAATGGCCGCGCTCGCGCCCTCGGCGATACCACCGGCATGGTCAAGTTCCTCGCCGATGCCGCGACCGACGAGATCCTCGGCGTGCACATGATCGGTCCGCTGGTGTCGGAACTGATCGCCGAGGCGGTGGTGGCGATGGAATTCCGTGCCAGCAGCGAAGACATTGCCCGCATCTGCCACGCCCACCCGTCGCTTTCCGAGGTCACCAAAGAAGCGGCGCTGGCGGTCGACAAGAGGACGCTGAACCTGTAGTGATCGGCGCTCTGTGATCGGTGATCGGTGAGTCCGCCGGTCGCGCCGCCGTTATCCGATCCTCGGTCACCGGTCAACGATCTTCGAGATGTCCTTCCGTTCCCATCTCGACGAGTCGCTGTCGGCGCGCGGCTACAGGCTCGATGACGCGCAGCGGCGTGCGGCCGAGCGGCTGGCCCGCCTCGACGACGAGTGGACGCAGTACAAGCACGCGCGGCGCAACGCGGTGCTGAAGCTGCTGGCGCGGCCGGAGATTCCGCGCGGCGTCTATCTGTGGGGCGGGGTCGGTCGCGGCAAGAGTTTCCTGATGGACTGCTTCTTCTCCGCCGTGCCGCTGATCCGCAAGACGCGGATTCACTTTCACGAGTTCATGCGCGGCGTGCACCGCGAACTCGACGAAGTCAAGGGCACTGCCGACCCGCTCGATGAGGTCGCGCGCCGGATTGCTCACCGGACGCGGCTGATCTGCTTCGACGAGTTCCATGTGTCGGACATCGCCGACGCGATGATCCTGCACCGCCTGCTGTCCAGGCTGTTCGACCTGCGGATCGGCTTCGTGATCACCTCGAACTACGCGCCGCAGGGTCTGTACCCGGACGGTTTGCATCGCGACCGAATGCTGCCGGCGATCGAGCTGCTGCGTTCGCGTCTCGACGTGGTCGAGGTCGACGGCGGCGTCGATTACCGGCGCCGCGCGATGGAGCACATCGAGACTTACCTTGTCCCCGGGGGCGCGGCCGCCGACCAGCGGCTCGCCGCTTCCTTCGCGCAGTTGGCCGAGACCGAGGACGACGATCCGGTCCTGCTGATCGAAGCGCGGCGGATCCGCGCTCGGCGCAGGGCCGGCGGCGTGGTCTGGTTCGACTTCGCCGTACTGTGCGGCGGTCCGCGCTCGCAGAACGACTACCTGGAGATCGCGAGGCAGTTCCATACCGTGCTGCTGTCGAACGTGCCTCAGATGTCCGCCGGCCAGGCGTCCGAGGCGCGTCGTTTCACCTGGCTGGTCGACGTGTTCTACGATCACCGGGTGAAGCTGATTCTGTCGGCGGATGTCGCCGCCGAGGCGCTGTACGTGACCGGTGCGCTTGCCGGCGAGTTCCAGCGCACCGCCTCGCGACTAATCGAAATGCGTTCGCGCGAATACCTGCAGGCACCGCGCCGCGATGTGGTTGCTCTCTAGCCGGGCGACGCTTCTGGCAGGTGGCCTGTTTGCGTTCGCCTTGAGCGCGCAGGAGTTCGGCAGCCGCAGCCAGGCCGAAGCCGTCGTCGACGAGGCGCAGCGGGAATCGGCAGCGATCGGCGCCCGCTACGAGCAGGCGCGCCGCGAATGCGCGCAGAGCTTCTTCGTCAACCCCTGCCTGGAACAGGCGAAGCGCGAGCGCGACCAGCGGCTGCGCGAAGTGCGCGCGCGCGAAGTGGCTGCCCGCGATGCAATCCGTCGCTTCGATGCGCAGGCGCGGGTCGAAGCCCGCGCCAGGCGCGGTGCCGAGGCGACCGGCGGCCAGCCCGAGCGCGCGGCCGAAAAGGCTCCGAAAGAGGCGAAGACGCCCGGTCCGCCGCGGACGGCACCGCGCCAACCCGATTCCCAGCAACGCGAAGCTGCCGCTGCGAAAAGGCAGCGTGAGGCCGAGCAGCGGCGGCTCGACGCCGAAAAGCGCGTGGCGGAGCATGACGGGCAGCGTCAGCAGCGCGCGGTCGATCGGTCCGAAAAAGAGGCGCGACGTGCGGCGGAAATCGAGAGCTACGCGCAGCGACAGCGCGCCGCGCAGCAACGGGCCGAGGAGAAGGCGCGCGCCGCGGAGAAGAACAGGCAGCGGCGCGAGCGCCGTGCGCAGGAGCGGGAACGCGCCGCTGAGGAAGCGCGGAAGGCGGCCGGGCCCTGACCGGTCAACCTGCCGCCGGCGGCTCGAGCTTGATGATCGCCATCGACAGGTTGTCGCCGCGCCCCTTCGCGCGCTCGCGCGCCAATCGGATCAGGGTGTCGCTGGCTTCGCGCGGGTTGCAGCGCTCGAGGATGTCGCCCAGTTCGCGGTCGTCGAAGTAGGCCCACAGGCCGTCGCTGCACAGCAGGAATGCATCGCCCACCTTCAAGGCCGGATTCTCCGCAATGACCAGCGTCGGCGCGCGCTTCAGGCCGAGCGCGCTGACCAGCATGTGCTTGTACTTGACGTCTGCCTCGTCAGCCTCCTTTTCCCGGCCTTCCGCGCGCAGGTAGGCGGCGTAGGTCTGGTCCGCCGTCTTGTGCAAGAGACGGCCGTGGCGGAAGTGATACAGCCGGCTATCGCCGGCATGCCCCCAGATCGCGTACTGCCGCCGCACGATCAGGGCCACGAAGGTCGAGTGCGGTTCCTTCTCCGCCGACATCGCCGTCAGACGGATCACCGTATGTGCTTCATCGGCCATCATTTTCAGCAGGCCGGGCAGGCCGCCGGCGTCCTGTTCCGCCATGTCGCGGAAGACATGGGTGACCGTCGAAATGACCTGGTCGGCGGCAAGGCGCCCGCCGGTCCTTCCGCCCATGCCGTCGGCGACAACAGCCAGAAGCGCCTGCGGGTGGCGCGGGCTGGTCAGGATGGCGACCCGATCCTGCTGCTCGGCGCGGTCGCCGAGGTGATCGGCGGTGCAGGCGGTGACCTTGAAGCTTGGCACGGCGTCGGGTAAATGCAGTGGCGGCCAGTCTATCCCGCGCAGTTATGTGTGGGCGCTATTACGGACGGCTGCTAGGATTAATGCGCACGGAGGACACGCTGCCAGCCATGGAAACCGAGCAAGTCAAGCGGCGCATCATCGAACTGCAGATCGAGCATCGTGACCTGGACGAGGCCATCGACCGCCTGGCCACGCAACCGGGCATCGACGAGGTGCGTTTACGGCGGCTGAAGAAGCGCAAGCTGCAGATCAAGGACGCCATCGCGCTGCTGCAGATGCAGCTGGTGCCAGACGTTCCCGCGTGAGCGGGGCCCCACCGGCCTGCACACAGGAAGAGGGCGCGGCGCGCGTCCTGCGGGCGCGCGGCAGGGTCGCGGCTGCGTTTGACGGCGATGGCGAACTGGCGGCGGCCATTGCCGACTTTTCGCCTCGGACGTCTCAGCGCGAGATGGCGCTGGCTGTTTTCGACGCCATCGCCGAGCGCGGCACACTGATCGCCGAGGCGGGCACCGGCACCGGCAAGACGTTCGCCTATCTCGTGCCGGCGCTGCTTGCCGGCGGCAAGCTGCTCGTCTCGACGGGCACGAAGACGCTGCAGGACCAGGTCTACGCGAAGGACGTGGCCATTTTGGTGAGGGCGCTTGGCCTGCGCATTCAGACCGCGCTGCTCAAGGGCCGTCAGAACTACGTCTGCCTGCAGCGGCTGGCGCGTACGGAAGCCGAGGGCCGGCTCGCTACTCGGCAGGACGCGGTCCACCTGCGGTCGATCGCTGCCTTCGCCCGAGTCACCGCCAGCGGTGACCGGGCCGAGCTGGCCGAGGTCCCGGAATCGGCGCCGGTCTGGCCGATGGTGACGTCGACACGCGAGAACTGCCTCGGGCAGGAATGCCCGCGGCTGGACGAGTGTTTCGTCTACAAGGCGCGGCGGGCGGCACAGTCGGCCGATGTGGTTGTCGTCAACCATCACCTGTTCCTGGCCGATCTTGCGCTGCGCGACGATGCCGTGCGCGACTTCCTGCCGGCAGCCGACACGGTCGTCCTCGACGAGGCGCACCAGTTGCCGAAGATTGCGGCCGACTTCTTCGGCACCGGCTGGTCGCTGGCCCAGGTGGCCGACCTGGCGCAGGATGCGCGCGCGCTGGGGCTGGCCAAGGCGGCAGGCGGCGCCGCCTGGGTGCCGTTGTCGCAGGCCGTCGAGGCCGCGGCGCGCGACCTGCGGCTGCTGCTGAGCGAAGGCGGACTGAATGCCGGCATGCGCATCGCCCTCGACCGATTCGCCAGACGTCAGCCGCTGCGGCGGGCCATCGCCCGCATCGATGACGCACTGCAAGCGCTGGCGGTTGCGCTGAAAGCGAACGCGAGCCGCGACGTCGAACTCGATGCAATCGCGCCGAGGGTGGCGGCGCTGCGCGGTGAACTGGCGAACTGGACGGTGGCGCTCGACGAGCATGCGCGCGACGACGCCCAGGCGGCTGCAGACGGGGACGAGGACGACGGTGGTGGCAACGAGCCGCGCGTGCGCTGGATCGCTGCCAGCGCGCACGGCGCCCAGTTTCACGCGACGCCGCTGGCGCCGGGAGAGGCCTTCGCACGCGCGCGCGAGCAGCAGCCGCAGGCTTGGATCCTGACTTCGGCGACATTGACGCTGGCTGGCTCGTTCGCCCCTTTCGTCGCCGAGATCGGCCTGCCGCAGGCACGCACCCTGCGCTGGGACAGTCCGTTCGATTTCGGCAGGCAGGGCCTGCTCTACCTGCCGCGGCCGCTGCCATCGCCGGGGGCAGCGGATTTTCCCGAACGCGTTGCCGACGCGGCGTGGCCGGTGATCAAGGCCGCCGGCGGCCGCGCCTTCGTGCTGTGCTCGACCCTGCGTGCCGTCGAGCGGGTGGCGGCCGAGCTGCGCGCGCTGATGGCGCGCGAGCGGATCTCGCTGCCGCTGCTGGTGCAGGGTGCGAGCACGCGGCGGGCGCTACTGGAGGAGTTCCGCCGCTGTGGCAATGCGGTGCTCGTGGGCAGCGTCAGTTTCTGGGAGGGCATCGATGTGCGCGGCGAGGCGCTGTCGGTGGTGGCGATCGACAAGCTGCCTTTTGCCCCGCCCGATGATCCGGTGGTCGAGGCGAAGATCCGCCGCCTGAAGAGGCTCGGCCGCAATGCGTTCCTCGAGTACCAGCTGCCCGAGGCGGTGACGCTGCTCAAGCAGGGGGTCGGGCGCCTGATCCGCGACGAGCGGGACCGCGGCGTGCTGATGATCCTCGACGAGCGGCTGCTCGGCAAACCCTACGGTCGCACGGTGCTCGCCAGCCTGCCGCCGTTTTCGCGCACGCGCGACGAGCGCATTGCGCGCGATTTCTTCGCGCCGTCGGCGGCCTGCGGCTGACCGCGATGGTCAACGCCGCTGCGCGGCGAGATAGCGGCTCTGCGGATAGTTGAGCTGCAGCACGCGGCGGGCATCGTCGCGCAGCTGCGGCATCGCCAGGGCGTCGTAGGCGCTGGCCAGGATTGCCAGCGCTTCCTCGGCAGCCGGGGTGCCTGAATAGTCGCGCACGGCACCCTGCGCCCGCTGCGCGGCGGCGACATAGGCGCCGCGCTGCAGGTAGAAGCGGGCGATGTTCACCTCGCTCTGCGCCATCGCCGTGACCAGGTAGTTCATCCGCGCGCTGGCATCGGCGGCGTAGCGGCTGTCGGGGAAACGTGCCACCAGTTCCTTGTACACGTCGAAGGCCTCGCGCATCGCCTTCGGATCGCGTGCGGTGGGATCCATGCCGAAGGTACGGCCGAACAGGCCGAGATCGTCGTTGAACGTCGCCAGTCCCTTCAGGTAGTAAACGTAATCGGCGAACGGATGATTGGGGTTGAGCTTCAGAAAGCGGTCGCAGGCGGAGATGGCCTGCGCCGAGTCGCCTTCCTTGTAGTGCGTGTAGGCCACTTCGATCTGCGCCTGCTGCGCATAGCGGCCGAACGGATAGCGCGCCTCCAGCTTGGTGAGCAGCTCACGCGCGCGCTGCCAGTTGCCGGCGGCCATCTCGTCCTTGGCCTCTGCATATAATTGTTCCGGCGTCATCTTCGCGGTGGGATCCGCGCCCACCGACCCGCAGGCAGCGGCAAGCGCCAGCGACGCGGCCGCCGCAAGTCGCAGCATCCGGCGCGCAATGGAGCTCGCCTGCCTTCGCATCATGTCTTCCTCGGCCTCCGAAACCGCGGCGATTATATCGACGGCGCGATGAGCAACCCCACCGACGTCGGCGATCTTGCTCTCGACGAGGGCGACGCCGGAGAGCCTTCAGCTTTCACGTTGACCGTGCCCGATTCCGCTGCCGGCGAACGGCTGGACAAGGTGCTGGCCACACTGCTGCCCGAGTTCTCACGCAGCCGGCTGCAGCAATGGATCGACTGCGGTGCCGTCCTCGTCGGCGGCACGCCCGCCCGTGTGCGGCAGATACTGTCCGGAGGCGAGTCGATCGAGATCGCGCCGCCGCCGGTGCCGGAGCAGCTGGCTTTGCAGCCGGAGCCGATTCCGCTCGACGTCGTGCACGAGGATGAACACATCGTCGTGCTCGACAAACCGCCGGCGTTGGTCGTGCATCCGGCCGCCGGCAACTGGTCGGGCACGCTGGCCAATGGACTGCTCGCGCGCTTTCCGCAGCTGGCGCAACTGCCGCGTGCCGGCATCGTCCATCGTCTCGACGCCGACACTTCCGGGCTGATGGTGGTGGCGTTGACCGTGCAGGCGCAGATCGACCTGGTGCGGCAGCTGCAGGCGCGCAGCGTCACGCGCGAGTACTGGGCGATCGTCGTCGGTGCGGCGCCGCGCGCGAAGACGATCGACGCGCCGCTCGCGCGCGATCCGCGCAACCCGCTGCGCTTCTCAGTCAGCGATTCGCCGCGCGCGAAGACGGCCCGCACGCACCTGCGTTGCGTGCAGACGGTCGGCACCGGCCGCGACGTGCTTTCGTGGGTGGCGTGCCGTCTCGACACCGGGCGAACTCACCAGATCCGCGTGCACCTCGAATCGATCGGCCATCCGCTGGTGGGCGACGCGGTTTATCGGCGTGGTCGACCGGGCTGCGTCGCGCCGGTTCAGGGGCCAGCCGCAGCCTGGCGGCGTTTCCCGCGCCAGGCGCTGCACGCCTGCCGCCTTGGTCTGGTGCATCCGGCCACGCGCGCCTCGCTGCAGTGGTTTCGCGCGCCGCCTGCGGACATGCGCGCGCTGATGCGGGATTGCGGCTTCGACGGCGGTGATGCGCCGATCGAGGTCTTCGGATGACGCCGAGCGGACTGCACCCGCAATGGATCGTGCCCGACTGGCCGGCGCCGCGGTCGGTTCGCGCGTTCATCACGACGCGGGCCGGCGGCGTTTCGCAGGGACCATTCGACGACGGCCACGCCGGCGGCGGCATGAACGTCGGGCTGAAAAGCGGCGACGCGGTCGATGCGGTGCGAGCTAACCGTAGCCGGCTGCGCGCCGTGCTGCCTGCCGAACCGACATGGCTGCAGCAGGAGCACGGCGCGGCCGTTGCGACGATCGACGGGCCGGTCGATGCGCCGGCCGATGCCGCGGTCAGCCTTCAGCCCGGCCGGGTCTGCGTGGTGTCCATTGCCGATTGCCTGCCGGTTTTCTTCTGCGACACGCGGGGTCGCGCGGTGGGCGTGGCGCATGCCGGCTGGCGCGGACTCGCTGCGGGCGTGCTGCAGAACACCGCGTCGGTCATGCGGGCGCGCCTGTCCGACGCATCGGCCACACTGCTTGCCTACCTCGGACCCGCCATCGGACCGTCCGCCTTCGAGGTGGGTGCCGAGGTGCTCGCCGCGATGCGCGAGCGGCTGCCGCAGGCGGAACGGGCGTTCGTTGCCGCGACACCCGGCAAGTACCGGGCCGATCTCTTCGCCCTCGCGCGGCAGGCCCTTTCCCAGGCCGGTGTTACGGCCGTCGAAGGCGAAGCGCGATGCACCTACAGCGACCCCGGCCGCTTCTACAGTTTCCGCCGCGATCGCGTCACCGGGCGGCACGCGGCGCTGATCTGGATCGAGCCCTAACGCCGCGATCCGCTGTTGCGGGCCTGCGGCATGCCTGCGCGACGGCGACCCGGCCGGCATTCGCACGCGCTGCGAGCCGGCGCTGCAGCAGGCGCGCCCGCGTGATTGCGCGGGTTTGACACTCCGGCGGGGCGCTGGAGAGAATGGGGCACGACGGGGTCATTGCTCGGGGCAGCGACCTCGCAGTCGAACGCTGCCCGAAGCAGCGAGCATCGGATATCCAGGAGGCGACGACCATGGCAAGGCGCGGGACGAGCGCAGGACGGCAGCCGGCAAAGCGCGCTGGTCCGCCTCCGGCCCATGACGAACAGCGGCAAGCGACGACAGCGGCGGAAACCATGGCCAGCCCCTGGTTGTCATGGTGGTCCGGCCTGGCCGAGGGTTTGCAGAGCCAGCCGCCCAAGCCGCCGCATTTCGCGGTCGACTCGAAGCAGGTGTCCGAACTGCAGCAGCGCTATGTCGAGCAGTTGTCCGGACTTTGGCGAGACTTTCTCGAACACCCGGAGAAGGCCGCCGAGCCGATCAAGGACAGCCGCTTCGCCGATCCCGCGTGGCAGAGCAATCCGCTGGCGTCCTTTTACGCTCGCGCCTACCTGCTGAATGCCGACTTCATGAACCGGCTTGCCGACGCGGTCGACACCGATCGCAAGACCAAGCGGCGGGTGAAATTTGCCGTATCGCAGTTCGTCGACGCGGCTTCGCCGTCGAATTATCTGGCGCTGAACCCGAAGGCGCAGAAGACGCTGATCGAAAGCGGCGGCGAGAGCCTGAAGTCCGGCATGGTCAATCTGCTGAAGGACCTGCAGAAGGGCAAGATCTCGCAAAGCGACGAGGCGGCTTTCGAGATCGGCCGCAACGTCGCAACCAGCGAAGGCATGGTCGTCTACGAGAACGGCCTGTTCCAACTGATCCAGTACAAGCCGCTGACGCCCAAGGTGCGCGCGCGGCCGTTCCTGTTCGTGCCGCCGTCTATCAACAAGTTCTACATCCTCGACCTGCAGCCGGAAAATTCGATGGTCCGCTATGCCGTCGAGCAGGGCAACACGGTCTTTCTGATGTCGTGGAAGAATCCGAAGGAGCCGGAAAAGCACCTGACCTGGGACGACTACCTGGAGCGCGGGCCGATCGATGCGATCCACGTCGTGCAGCAGATCACCGGTGCCAAGCAGATCAATGTCCTCGGCTTCTGCGTCGGCGGCACGATCCTCGCCTCGGCGCTGGCGGTGATGTACGCGCGCGGAGAGAATCCGGTCTCCAGCCTGACGCTGATGACCGCGCTGCTCGATTTCGAGGATGCCGGCGTGCTCGAGGTGTTCATCGACGAGGCGCACGTGCGCATGCGCGAGCGGCAGCTGGGCAAGGGCGGACTGATGCCGGGCAAGGATCTCGCCAACACCTTTTCCAGCCTGCGGCCGAACGACCTGGTCTGGAACTACGTGGTCAGCAACTACCTCGAAGGCAAGACGCCGCCCGCGTTCGACCTGCTGTACTGGAACGGCGACGGCACCAACCTGCCGGGGCCGATGTACGCGTGGTACCTGCGCAACCTGTATCTGGAGAACAAGCTGCGCGTTCCCAACGCCCTGAAGTGCTGTGGGCAGCCGCTCGATCTGGGCCGCATCAAGGTGCCGACCTACGTGTTCGCGGCGGTCGAGGACCACATCGTGCCGTGGAAAGCCGCCTACGCATCGGCGCGGTTGATCCCGGGCGACAAGGCGCACGGCACCAGGTTCGTGCTCGGTGCCAGCGGCCACATCGCCGGCTCGATCAATCCGCCGTCGAAGAACCGGCGCAGTTACTGGGTGGCCAGCGACAACTCGCTGCCGGCGACCGCCGATGTCTGGCTGCACAACGCCACCGAGAAGCCCGGCAGCTGGTGGAGCGATTGGAACGACTGGCTGAAGCAGTTCGCCGGCGGCGAAAAGGCGGCGCCGAAGGCCTACGGCAACGCGAAGTACAAGCCGATAGAACCGGCGCCTGGCAGCTACGTCAAAGAGAAGGCCTGAATCTTCTCCGGCCGATGCAGCGCCGAGCCGGCCTGCACCGAGCCGATCATGTTGCAAAGGAGGTCATATGCAGCAGGCAGTTATCGTCGCGGCGGCGCGTACCGCCATCGGCAAGTTCGGCGGTGCATTGGCCAAGACGCCGGCACCGGAACTCGGCGCCGTGGTGATCCAGGAAGTGATCAGGCGCGCCAAGCTGGCACCGGAGCAGGTCGATGAGGTGATCCTCGGCCAGGTTCTGACGGCCGGCTCGGGCCAGAACCCGGCCCGTCAGGCGCTGATCAGGGCCGGTCTTCCGGTCGGGGTGCCGGCCATGACGATCAACAAGGTCTGCGGCTCGGGGCTGAAGGCGGTGATGCTGGCGGCGCAGGCGATCGCCAATGCCGATGCGGAAACCGTCATTGCCGGCGGGCAGGAGAACATGAGCCTGGCGCCGCACGTGCTGATGAATTCGCGCGACGGATTCCGCATGGGCGACGCCAAGATGATCGACAGCATGATCGTCGACGGCCTATGGGACATCTACAACAAGTACCACATGGGCATCACCGCCGAGAACGTCGCCAGGCAGTACGGCATCAATCGAAGCACGCAGGATGAGTTCGCGCTGGCCTCGCAGGCCAAGGCGATCGCGGCCCAGGATGCTGGCCGGTTCAGGGACGAGATCGTCGCGGTGATGCTGCCGCAGAGAAAGGGCGATCCGGTTGCCTTCGATACCGACGAGTTCGTCAACCGCAAGACCAATGCCGAGGCGCTGGCCGGACTGAAGCCGGCGTTCGACAAGGAAGGAACGGTCACGGCCGGCAACGCCTCCGGCATCAACGACGGCGCGGCCGCGGTGGTGGTGATGTCGGAGGCGCGTGCCAAGGCGCTCGGCATCAGGCCGCTGGCGCGGATCAAGGCCTTTGCTTCGAGCGGCGTCGACCCGAAGATCATGGGCATGGGTCCGGTGCCGGCGTCGCGGCGGGCGCTGGAGAAGGCCGGATGGAAGGCGGCTGATCTCGACCTGATGGAGATCAACGAGGCTTTTGCGGCGCAAGCCTGTGCGGTAAACAAGGAGATGGGCTGGGATACGTCGAAGATCAACGTCAACGGCGGCGCGATCGCGCTCGGCCACCCGATCGGCGCCAGCGGCTGCCGGATCCTGGTAACGCTGCTGCACGAGATGCAGCGGCGGGACGCAAAGAAAGGGCTGGCGTCGCTGTGCATCGGCGGCGGCATGGGCGTTGCGCTCGCCGTCGAAAGATAAGTCGACGAAAGGCGGCAAGTGACGGGCGACAGATGAGCGGCAAGCCGCGGGATGCAGCAGCGGCGACGATTCACATTTCACATTTCACGTAGCACCTCACGAGGAGACAAGAATGGCAAGGCTTGCATACGTCACGGGCGGCATGGGCGGCATCGGCACCGCGATCTGCCAGCGCCTGCACAAGGCCGGCTTCAAGGTGGTCGCCGGCTGCGGACCGACGCGCGACTACAACAAGTGGCTGGCCGAGCAGAAGGAACTCGGCTACACGTTCCACGCCTCGGTCGGCAACGTCGCCGACTGGGAGTCGACGGTGCAGGCCTTCGCCAAGACGAAAGCCGAACACGGTCCGATCGACGTGCTGGTCAACAATGCCGGAATCACCCGTGACCGGCTTTTTGTCAAGATGACCCGCGACGACTGGGACGCGGTGATCGACACCAACTTGAATTCCCTGTTCAACGCCACCAAGCAGGTGGTGCCCGACATGATCGAAAGGGGCTGGGGGCGCATCATCCAGATCTCGTCGGTCAATGGGGAGAAAGGACAGGCCGGCCAGACCAACTACTCCGCTGCCAAGGCCGGCATGCACGGTTTCACCATGGCGCTGGCGCAGGAACTCGCCAGCAAGGGCGTGACGGTCAACACCGTGAGCCCCGGCTATATCGGCACCGACATGGTGCGGGCGATCAAGCCGGAAATCCTCGAGAAGATCGTGGCGACGATCCCGGTCAAGCGCCTCGGCACGCCTGACGAGATCGCCTCCATCGTCACCTGGCTGGCGGGCGACGACTCCGGGTTCACCACCGGCGCCGACTTCAGCTGCAACGGCGGCCTGCACATGGGTTGACGCAGGAGCCGGCGAAAGGCGGGCGGGACGCTCAGTGCCGCCCGCCGCGTGTTCGACCTCGCCGGCGCAGTCCCTTGTTTTGGCTACAATTTGCTGCACAAGCGTGCTGCCATCGTCCGGCGCGTCGCGCCGCAGCAGATGTCGCACCGAATCAAGGGAGACCGAAAGATGGCTGCTGTCCGTCTGATCAAGAAATACCCGAACCGTCGCCTGTACGACACGCAGACGAGCAGTTACATCACGCTTTCTGACGTCAAGCAGCTGGTACTCGACCAGGAGGAGTTCAAGGTCGTCGACGCGAAGACTGGCGAGGACCTGACCCGGCAGATCCTGATGCAGATCATCCTCGAGGAGGAGCAGGAGGGGCAGCCGATGTTCACGCCGCCGGTGCTGTCGCAGATCATCCGCAGCTACGGCAACGCGATGCAGGGCATGATGGGCGCGTACCTCGAGAAGAACGTGCAGGCGTTCGTCGACATCCAGAACAAGCTGCAGGAACAGAGCAAGGCGTTTTACGACAGCAACAAGGTCGGCCCCGAGATGTGGACCCAGTTCGTCAACATGCAGGCGCCGATGCTGCAGTCGATGATGTCGAGCTACATCGAACAGTCCAAGGACCTGTTCATGCAGATGCAGGAGAACATGAGCAAGCAGGCGCGCTCGATGTTCACCGGTTTCCAGTTCCCGCCCGAGAAGAAGTGATCGCTGCGGCTGCCGCCGCCCGGAAGGCCGCTCGACGCGCGGTCGTGATCTCAGCCGGCTAGGGACCAAGCGCCCTGATCGCGGCCGCCCGCCGGCCGCGCCGCTCGCCATGAAGCACCCCACCGTCGGCTTCGTATCTCTCGGCTGCCCGAAGGCGCTGGTCGACTCCGAGCGCATCATCACCCGGCTTCGCGCCGAGGGTTACGCGATGAGCGCAGACTACGAGGGCGCCGATCTCGTCGTCGTCAACACCTGCGGCTTCATCGATGCGGCGGTGCAGGAATCGCTCGACGCAATCGGCGAAGCGCTGGCCGAGAACGGGCGGGTCATCGTCACCGGCTGCCTTGGCGCGCGCGCCGACCGTGGCGAGAACCTGGTCGCGAAGGTGCATCCGAAGGTGCTTGCCGTCACCGGGCCGCACGCGGCCGATGAGGTGCTGGCTCACGTACATGCCCACCTGCCCAGGCCGCACGACCCGTTCACCGACCTGGTGCCACCGGCGGGCATCAAGCTCACGCCGAAGCATTACGCCTACCTGAAGATCGCCGAAGGCTGCAATCACCGTTGCACCTTCTGCATCATTCCGTCCATGCGCGGGGACCTGGTCAGCCGGCCGATTGGCGAGGTCATGCGCGAGGCCGAGAGCCTCGTTCGCCAGGGCGTGCGGGAAATCCTGGTCATCTCGCAGGACACCAGCGCCTACGGCGTCGATCTCCGTTACAAGCTCGACTTCGTCGGCGGCCGCGCCGTACGGACCAGGATGACGACGCTGGTGCAGGAACTGGCCCGGCTGGGCGTCTGGGTCCGCCTGCACTATGTGTATCCGTACCCCCACGTCGACGAGGTGGTGCCGCTGATGGCCGAGGGCAAGGTGCTGCCTTACCTCGACGTGCCGCTGCAGCACGCACATCCCGAAGTGCTGCGCCGAATGAGGCGGCCTGCCTGCGGCGAGAAGAACATCGAGCGCATCCGCGCCTGGCGCCGCATCTGCCCGGAGATCACGCTGCGCAGTACGTTCATCGTCGGCTTTCCGGGCGAGACCGAAAACCAGTTCGAAACCCTGCTCGATTTCCTGCGCGAAGCCGAGCTCGACCGCGTCGGCTGCTTTGCCTATTCGCCGGTCGAAGGTGCGGCGGCCAATGCACTCGACGGCGCGCTTCCCGACGAGGTGCGCGAAGAGCGCCGCGCCCGCTTCATGCAGGTTCAGGAGGAGATCTCGCGTCGGCGCCTGGCACGCAAGCTCGGCTCGGTGCAGCGCGTGCTGATCGACGAAGTCGGGGCAACGGTTGCGATCGGCCGCAGCAGCGCCGATGCGCCCGAGATCGACGGCGTCGTCCGCGTGAAGACGAGGCGCCGGCTGGCAGCCGGCGACTTCATCGATGTCCGCATCACCGAGACGCGCGCGCACGATCTCGTCGGGGTGCCGGCCTGATCGAACGGAGGGCCGTGATGACTTATCGCCTGTACTGGGCGCGCCGCTCGGGTGCGGCCGCGGTCGAGTTCCTGCTCACGCAGCTCGGCGTCGACTTCGAATTGCTCGACGCAACGCCGTGGAGCGAACCTCCGGGGCCGGCGTTCGAGGAACTCAAGCGCGTCAATCCGCTCGGTCAGCTGCCGACGCTGATCACGCCCGGAGGCGAGATGCTGACCGAGAGCGTCGCCATCCTGTGGACGCTGCTCGAAAGGCATCCGAGCCGCTGGGTCCCCTGCCCATCGGACCGGCGTCGGGCGCAGTGCCTGCGCTGGATGTGCTTCGCCGCGTCGAACCTCTATGCCGCCGTGGGCATCGCCGACTATCCGATGCGATGGGTGGCTAAACCGTCGGCAGCCAGGGCGCTCGAAGCCGGCGCCGTCGCCCGGATGCGGCAAGGCTGGGCGCATGTGGCTGCCGCCTGCGGCGGCACGCCGTTTTTCCTCGGCGATGACCCGTTCATTGTCGACGTGTACCTGGCGCAGATGTCGCGCTGGTGGCGGATGCGCGATCATCTGCGGCAGGCGCAGCCGGCCCTGGCCGAACTGATGCAGCGGGTCGACCGATTGCCCGAAGTGGCGCCGATCTGGGCCCGGCACTGGGATGCGTGACGTTCACGGGGCGGTCCGGCCGTCCGGTCTGCAGCAGAATCGTGCCGCGGTTGCCCGTGCCAGAATCACCGCGACCGCCACTCACCGGAGGAGCTCGCCATGCGTGAAGTCGTCGTCGTCAGTGCCGTCCGCACCGCCATCGGGACCTTCGGCGGCAGCCTGAAGGATGTCCCGCCCACCCAGCTCGGCGCCATGGTCGTCAGGGAAGCGCTGGCCCGCGCCAGCGTCGACGGCGGCGATGTCGGCCATGTCGTGTTCGGCAACGTCATCCACACCGAACCGAAGGACATGTACCTCGCCCGGGTGGCCGCGATCGAGGGGGGCGTCAACGAGCGCACGCCGTGCCTGACATTGAACCGCCTGTGCGGCAGCGGCCTGCAGGCGATTGTTTCGGCGGCGCAGACGATCATGCTCGGCGATGCCGACATCGCGATCGGCGCCGGCGCCGAAAGCATGTCGCGCGCTCCTTATGCGATCCCGGCCGCGCGCTGGGGCCAGCGGATGGGCGACGGCAAGGTGCTCGACATGATGGTCGCGGCGCTGCATGACCCGTTCCACAACATCCATATGGGCGTGACCGCCGAGAACGTCGCCGCCAAGTGGGGCATCACGCGGCAGATGCAGGACGAACTAGCCGTCGAAAGCCATCGCCGGGCCGCCGCCGCGACCAAGGCCGGCCACTTCAGGAGCCAGATCCTGCCGGTCACCGTCAAGGGGCGGAAGGGCGAGGCGGTGTTCGACACCGACGAGCACTTCCGCGACAACGCCACACTCGAGGACATGGCGAAGCTGAAGCCGGTGTTCGTGAAGGAGAACGGCACGGTGACGGCGGGCAATGCCTCAGGCATCAACGACGGGGCCAGCGCCGTGGTGCTGATGGCACGCGAGGTGGCCGAGCGGCGCGGAGTCAAGCCGCTGGCCCGGCTGGTCGGCTATGGCCATGCCGGCGTCGATCCGAAGTACATGGGTATCGGCCCGGTGCCGGCGACGCAGAACGTGATGAAACGGACGGGGCTGAAGGTCGCGCAGATGGACGTGATCGAGGCGAACGAGGCCTTCGCCGCGCAGGCGTGCGCCGTGGTAAAGGACCTCGAGGCAGACCCGAAGAAGGTCAATCCCAACGGCAGCGGCATCTCGCTCGGCCACCCGATCGGCGCCACCGGAGCCATCATCACGACCAAGGCGATTTACGAACTGCAGCGCATCGGCGGCCGCTATGCACTGGTGACGATGTGCATCGGCGGCGGGCAGGGCATCGCCGCCGTGTTCGAGCGCCTGTAGGGGTTCTGCGTCACCGGAAGGGGATCCGGCGGCCAGTGCGGGCCGGACATCGCCGTGCGCGAGTACAGTCCCGAACATCGTCAACCCCAGTCAAGGAGAGTGCCGATGTTCAGGATCGCCGCTTTCGTCCTCGCCGCGGCGGCGGCGGGGTATGGCCTGCATGCTTTGGCGCAAGGCCGACTCGACGCGCGCCCCGCGGCGGCGCCGATGGGGACCTCGTCATCGAACGGCGTTTCGTTTGCGTGGTTCTACGACCCGACCGAGCGCATCGTCTATGTCTGCCGCACCGGCGGCAACAGCGATGCGCTCGAATGCAAGGGCAGGGCGCAGCTGCCCTGAGCAAACGGCCTCGCCGCTGTCGCGCACGGTCAGTGCGTGTCGGCGAACCAGGCCAGCACGCCATCGAGCGGGCTGTGGTTCAGGCTGTGCGTCGCCTGCTGCGCGACGATGGGCGTGGCGCGATAGGCCACTGACAGTCCGGCGAGCCGCATCATCTTCAGATCGTCGGCGCCGCCGCCGATGACCAAGCTTTGCGTGGTGGCGCAGCCGATCGCGGCGCAGGCATCGCGCACGGCCTGTGCCTTGCCTGAAGCATCGACGATCGCGCCGCCTCCGGGACCGGTGGCCCGGCCCGTGAGAATTCCGTTGGCGATTTCGATTTCGTTCGCGCGCGTGTCATCGAAAGCGAGTCGGCGCTGCAGCCTCTCGGCGAAGAAGCCGAATCCTCCCGTCACCAGTGTCCGCAGTCCGGCGGCTTTGCAGCAGAGCAGCCGGTTCTCGGCGCCGGGATTCAGCCGCAGCTTCTCGTCGTAGACGCGTGCCAACAGCGTGGCGTCGGCACCGGCCAGCATCGCCACCCGCTGGCGCAGTCTTTGCGCGTCGTCGGCGATCTCGCCGCGCATCGCCGCCTTGGTGATCGCCGCCACTTCCTTGCCCTTGCCGGCATAGGCCGCGACCTCGTCGAGCGTTTCGATGCCGATCAGCGTCGAATCCATGTCCAGCACCAGCAGCCGGAAGTCCGCCAGCTTCAGGCCCGGCGGCACGAACGCGGCGTCGCACTTCCAGTAGCGCGCGAGCGCGGCGGCGGCCTTGCGCGTGTCTGCGTCGTCCTGGATCTGCACCAGCCGCGCGCTGTTGAGCCGGCGCTGCACGCGCCGGGCAATGCACGCGACCCTGAAGGCGTCGACGGCGGCGGTGGGCAGGTCGGCGGATTGAATGACGAGATCCATGGCGGCGATGAGCGCTGGCCGCAGGGCGCGGCTAACGAACCCTGCCGTGGGAGCGATCAGCGGCGAGGCGCGGGGCAGTCCCCATGATCTCCGCGGTTCGCAGACCGCGGCGCGGCGATCGTAGGGGGCGGGTCACGCCGCCAGCGCCTTGAACACCGCGCGCAGCTGCGCCAGCCGCGCCTGCAGGTTCGCCGTGCGCGTCTCGATGCGCAGCTTCTCCGGGCCGGCAAGGCGCATGTTCTTCTCGCGCTGCAGAAGCGCGATCAGCCGCCCCGGGTCGACCGGTGCATCGGGCGCGAACGTCAGCACGATGAGGTCGCTCGACGCGTCGATCTTCCTCACGCCCAGCTTTTCCGCGGCCAGGCGCAGGCGATGCGTTTCGATCAGCGCGGTGGCCTGCTCCGGCAGCTTGCCGTAGCGGTCGATCAGTTCCTCCTGCATCGCCAGCAGCGCGTCGTCGTCGTCGCAGCTGGCCAGCTTCTTATAGAGCGACAGCCGCTGGTGCACGTCGTTGACGTAGTCGGGCGGCAGCAGCGCCGGTGCATGCAGGTTGATCTCGGTGACCGCGGCCAGTGGCGCCAGCAGGTCCGGCTCGCGGCCGGCGCGCAGCGCGCGCACCGCGGCGTTGAGCATCTGCGTGTACAGGTCGAAGCCGACCTCCTGCATGTTGCCGCTCTGCGATTCGCCGAGCACCTCGCCGGCGCCGCGGATTTCCAGGTCGTGCATGGCGAGGTAGAAGCCGCTGCCGAGTTCCTCGAGGTTCTGGATCGCCTCCAGCCGCTTCTCGGCGTTCTTGGTCAGGGCCTCGGCGTCCGGGACCATCAGGTAGGCGTAGGCCTGGTGGTGCGAGCGGCCGACGCGGCCGCGCAGCTGGTGCAGCTGCGCCAGGCCGAAGCGGTCGGCGCGGTGGATGATGATCGTGTTGGCGGTCGGCACGTCGATGCCGGTCTCGATGATGGTCGTGCACAGCAGCAGGTTGAAGCGCTGCTGGTAGAACTCGTGCATGACCCGTTCCAGCATGCGCTCGGGCATCTGCCCGTGCGCGATCTCGATGCGCGCCTCCGGCACCAGCTCGGCCAGCCGCGCCCGCCGGTTTTCGATCGTTTCGACTTCGTTGTGCAGGAAGTAGATCTGCCCGCCGCGCTTCAGTTCGCGCAGGCAGGCCTCGCGGATCAGACTCGGGCTTTCCTGGCGGACGAAGGTCTTGATCGCCAGCCGGCGCTGCGGCGCGGTGGCGATGACCGAAAAGTCGCGGATGCCTTCGAGCGACAGCGCCATCGTGCGCGGAATCGGCGTAGCGGTGAGCGTCAGCACGTCGACCTCGGCGCGGAGCGCCTTCAGCCGCTCCTTCTGTCGCACGCCGAAGCGGTGCTCCTCGTCGATGATCACCAGGCCAAGGCGATCAAAGCGCAGTTCCGCTGACAGCAGCTTGTGCGTGCCGATGACGATGTCGACCGTGCCGGCATTCACGCCGGCGATGACGAGGCCCACGTCCTTCCCCGAGCGGAAACGCGACAGCTCCTCGATGCGCACGGGCCATTCGGCGAAGCGGTCGCGGAACGTCTGTGCGTGCTGCTCCGCGAGCAGCGTCGTCGGGCACAGCACGGCGACCTGCTTGCCACCGGCTACGGCCATGAAGGCGGCGCGCAGCGCCACCTCGGTCTTGCCGAACCCGACGTCGCCGCAGACCAGTCGGTCCATCGGGAAGCCGGCGCTCATGTCCTTGCGCACGGCCTCGATCGCGGAGCGCTGGTCCGGGGTCTCCTCGAAGCCGAAACCCTCGGCGAACGCCTCGTAGTCGTGGGTATTGAATTCGAAGGCGTGGCCCTTACGCGAGGCGCGGATGGCGTACAGGTTGAGCAGTTCGGCCGCGGTGTCGCGGATCTGTCTGGCCGCTTTCCTCTTCGCCTTGTCCCAGTCCGCGCCTCCGAGGTGGTGCAGCGGTGCCGCATCGGGGTCGGCGCCGCTGTAGCGCGAAATCAGGTGCAACTGGGCCACGGGAACGTACAGCCGGGTCTCGTTCGCGTACTGCAGGTGCAGGAACTCGGCGGGGCCGTCGCCGAGATCCATCGCTTCGAGTCCGCGGTAGCGGCCGATACCGTGCTCGACGTGGACCACCGGGTCGCCAATGCGCAGTTCCGCCAGGTCGCGGATCATCGCCTCGACGTTCGAGGTCCGTTCGCGGTGGCGGGCGCGCTGACGCCGCGGGCTGGTTTCGTACAGCTCGGTCTCGGTGATCAGCGCCAGTCCTGCCTGCGGCAGCACGAAGCCGCCATGCAGCGGCGCCACGCCGAGCGCCAGCGGCTTGTCGCCGGCGACGAAAGCAGCGAAGTCGGCGTTGTCGACGAAGGGCAGCGCGTGATCGTGGAGCATCTGCGCGATCGTCTCGCGCCGACCAGCGGAGTCCGCGGCCAGCAGCGCGCGACCGCCGTCGGCGGCGAAGCGCGTGACGAACGCGCGCAACTGCTGCAGCGGATCGGCGGCCTTGCGCTGCACCGCCAGCGGCGGCAGGCAGCCGAACTGGGAGGGCTCGCCTTCACCGAGCACAAGTCGGGCATAGGGTCTGGCGGCGGAGAAGAACTGTTCTGGCGTCAGGAACAGGCGTGCGGGCGGCAGGCAGGGGCGCTGCGTGTCGCGGGCGAGAAAACGAAAGCGCTCGCTGGTCTCGGTCCAGAAACGCTGCGCCGCGGCTTCGATCGGACCGTGCAGCACCAGCAGCGTTGCGGCGGGCAGATAGTCAAAAAGCGTCGCGGTCTGGTCGAAGAACAGCGGCAGGTAGTACTCGATACCGGCGCTGGCGATGCCGTTGCCGATGTCCTTGTAGACGCCGCAGCGGCTCGGGTCCCCCTCGAAGGTTTCGCGCCAGCGGCCGCGGAAGGCGATGCGCGCCGCCTCGTCGAGTGGAAACTCGCGGCCGGGCAGCAGGCGGACTTCCGGCACCGGATACAGGCTGCGCTGCGTGTCGGCGTCGAAGCTGCGGATCGACTCGATGACGTCGTCGTTCAGGTCGATGCGCAGCGGCAGCGTCGCGCCCATTGGGAACAGATCGATCAGGCCGCCACGGACGCAGAACTCGCCGGGCGCCACGACCTGTGACACATGCTGGTAACCCGCCTGCACCAGTCGGCTGCGCAACGCGTCTGCGGCCAGCCGCTGGCCCTGGCGGAAGAAGAAGGTGTGACCGCCGACGTACGACGGCGGTGCGATCCGGCCGAGCGCGGTGGTTGCCGGCACGACCAGCACATCGAGCGCCCCCGGAACGTCGCGTACGAGCAGCCGGTACAGCGCCGCCAGCCGCTCGCTGACCAGGTCCTGATGCGGCGACAGGATGTCGTAGGGCAGCGTTTCCCAGTCGGGAAACTGGCAAACGGCGAGCGCCGGATCGAAGTAGGCGATCTCCACAGCCAACCGCTGCGCGTCGAGCGCATCGGCGCAGGTCACGACCGCGAGCTGACCCTGCGTACGCGCGCGGCGGGCGGCCTGCGCAATCAGCAGCGCATCAGCGGAGCCGGGCGGGCGCGCCACTGCCAGCCGGGCGCCGGCACGGACCGTCGGCACGGCGAGTTCGTGCAGCAATGTGGGCGTCGTATCCAGGCGCGTGATGTCGGATGACGGGTGTCGATCTGTCTACAAAGGACAACGCGGTGGCCGGATTCGGCTCCGGCCACCGCGTGCTGGCTATTATAGGAACCCCTCACCATCAACCCTGCCGGCGTCCTCGACGGACCGCGCCGAGAATCACAAGCAGAAGTGAACAAGGCCCCGAAGTACTTCGCCCTGATTCCGGCCGCCGGCGGCGGCACACGATTCGGCGGCGCGGTGCCGAAGCAGTATCAGATGCTGGGTGCGCGCACCATGCTCGAGCACGCCGTGGAGGCGATGCTCGGCGACCAGCGCATCGAGCGCGTGCTGATCGTGGTCGCGCCGAACGATGGCCGCTGGGCCCGCATCGGCTTCGACCGGCGCGTCGCCGTGGCCACGGTCGGCGGCGAATCGCGCGCCGAAAGCGTGCGCAACGGCCTGAAGGCGCTGCCGGGCGCCGGCGACAACGACTGGGTCCTGGTGCACGACGCCGCGCGGCCCTGCCTGACCCGGCACGACCTCGTGCGCCTGCTCGACCGCGTCGGCGCCGACCCGATCGGCGGGCTGCTGGCGCTGCAGGTCACCGACACGGTCAAGCGCGGTATCGATTTCCGCGTCGAGCAGACGCTGCGCCGTGACGAAACCTGGCTGGCGATGACGCCGCAGATGTTCCGCGTCGGCACGCTGAAGCGCGCGCTGGAAGCGCACGCCAAGACGCACGAGGTCACCGACGAGTCGGCGGCGATGGAGCGCATGGGACTGAAGCCGCTGCTGGTGGCGGCCTCGCCGACCAACATCAAGGTGACCACGCGCGGCGACTTCACCATCGCCGAGGCGATCCTGCGCTCGCAGGGCCGCGTCAAGTGATCCGCGTCGGCCTCGGCTACGACGTGCATGCGCTGGTGCCGGGGCGGCGGCTGGTGCTCGGCGGCGTGCAGATCGCCTCGACGCACGGACTGCTCGGTCATTCGGACGCCGACGTGCTGCTGCATGCGATCACCGACGCGCTGCTCGGCGCCGCCGGCCTCGGCGATATCGGCCGGCTGTTTCCCGACAGCGATCCGCAGCACAGGGGCGCAGACAGCCTCGAGTTGCTGCGTGCCGTGGCGCTGAGGATTCGCGACGCAGGCTGGAAGGTGGCGAACATCGACGCCGTGGTCATCGCGCAGCGGCCGAAGATCGCGCCGCACATCGTGGCAATGCAGGCCCGCATCGCCCCGGTACTGGGTGTGGCCCAGGATGCCGTCGGCATCAAGGGCAAGACCAGCGAGCACCTAGGTTTCGCCGGCCGCGGCGAGGGGATCGCCGCGCAGGCGGTGGCGCTGCTCGAACGCGACTGAGCGTCGCCGCCGTCTCAGGCGGCCGCGCCGCGCGGAAGGTGCAGGCAGGCGCGCAGTCCCTTCGGCGTGTTGGCGGTCAGGCGCAGGGCGCCGCCGTGCATGCGGGCGATGCGCGAGACGATGGCCAGGCCGAGTCCGGCGCCGGTCGCGCCGGCGCGGGCGTCATCGCCGCGGACGAAAGGTCGCAGCAACTGCTCGATCCGTTCCTCGGCAACGCCGGCGCCGCGATCGGCGATCTCGACGACGGCCTCCTCCCGGCTGGCATGCAGGCGGACCGAAAGCTCGAGGCGGCCGCTGTCTCGATCGCGGCCATAACGGTCGGCATTGGTCAGCAGGTTGCCCACTGCGCGGGCAAGTTCGACGGCCAGGCCGCGGATGCGCACGCCAGACTCGATCTGCCGCTCGATGTGGACCGTCGAATCGCGGTCCAGCCGGCTCGTCTGCAGCGCCGACTCGACCAGCGCCGAAAGGTCGACCTCGGCTTTGGGCTGTACCGGCTCGCTGCGCGCATAGTCGAGGAACTGGGCGACGATCTGATCCATCTGCTCCAGGTCGGAAACCATGTTGTCGCGCGCCTCGGCCGGCAGTTGGTTGATTTCCACCTCCAGCCGCAGCCGCGTCAGCGGCGTGCGCAGGTCGTGCGAGATGCCCGCCAGCAGCATGGCGCGGTCGTGCTCGTTCTGCGCCAGGTCGGCGACCATGCGGTTGAAGCTGGCGTTGACCGTGGCGATCTCAGCCGGACCGGTCTGCGGCAGCGGCGCCGGCATGCGCCCGGCGCCGAGTTCGCGCGCCGCCTGCGACAGGCGCGCCAACGGCCGGTTGACCACGCGCGTGATCGCAACGGCGGCCAGCAGCGACGCAACGGCGGCGATCAGCGCCCAGCCGATCCACTGGGTGCCGATATCCCGCGCCAGCGGGTCGCGCTCCATCACGACCCAGTACTCGTCTGAGTCGATGGCGAAGCTGACCCAGATGCCGGCGACGCCGTTGACCTCGGCGGCGATACGCGTGCCCGAGCCGAGGGCCTCGAGCACCCGCTCGCTGGCACGGCGCACGACTGGCAGGTCCGGAAACGGGCGGATCGTGTCCGTCGGCTCCAGCGGAACGATGCGGATGCCCTGTTCGTCGGCCAGGTCGGCAAGAAGTGCCACGCGGACGATGGGATCCGAGTACAGCAGCGCGCTGCGCGTGATGTTGACGATCGAAATCACCTGCTCGGCCAGTTGCTGCGCCCGCGGCTCACGCTCGAAAACGCGGAAGCTTTGCAGCCAGGCCGCCGTGCTGGCGGCCAGCAGCAACAGGATCAGCAGGAACGTGCGCCAGAACAGGCCCGGCGAGGGCAGGGCATTCACTCAGAACCTGTGAAGAAATCGTCGCGAGCGGGCGGCAGCGAGTGGCGGCTGGAGCGCAGCGACCGGAACGTGTATGGACATACGCGAGGATCGCGAGCACCGCCCGACACCCGATCCGGCACGCGCAGCAGATTTATTCACAGGTTCTCAGTTCTGGCCGTCGGGGATGAACACGTAGCCAAGCCCCCAGACGGTCTGAATGTACTTCGGCTTGGCTGGATCGGGTTCGATCAGTTTGCGCAGCCGCGAGATCTGCACGTCGAGGCTGCGATCGAAGGCCTCGTATTCACGGCCGCGCGCCATCTCCATCAGCTTCTCGCGCGATAGCGGCACGCGCGGGTGGCGGGCGAAGGCCTTCATCACGGCGAACTCGCCCGTGGTGATGGCGACCGGCTCGCCATTGCGCGTCAGCTGCCGGGTCGACAGGTCGAGGACGAATTCGCCGAAGCTCACGGTCTGTGGCTCCTGCGCCGGCGCGCCCGGTGCCTCGTCCGGCCCGCGACGGCGCAGAACCGCATGGATACGCGCCAGCAATTCGCGCGGATTAAACGGCTTGGGCAGGTAATCGTCGGCCCCCATCTCCAGGCCGACGATGCGGTCGACGTCCTCGCCCTTGGCCGTCAGCATGATGATCGGCGTCGGATCGTTGGCGCCACGCAGCCGGCGCAGGATCGACAGTCCGTCCTCGCCGGGCAGCATCAGGTCGAGGATCAGCGCGTCGAAGCGCTCGCGCTGCCACAGCCGGTTCATCGCCGCGCCGCTTTCTGCGGTCGACACCGTGAAGCCGTTGTCGCTGAGGTAGCGGCGAAGCAGCTCGCGGATGCGCGGATCGTCGTCGACGACCATCAGTTTCGGCGGGCCGGAGCGGCTCATCGGGTTGCCTCGGCATCAGAACCTGTCTCAGAATCCCCGGCGGCCGCGGCAGGGGCGCCTGCGGATGCAGCGCCAGGCGTGGCGGGAGGACCATTGCCCGAGGCAAGGACCCGAGCCTCAACGACGCGATGCGCCGCAGACGACACCGCCCCGCCGGTGACTGTGAGATGGGTTCTGATCATCGGTCGTTCCTGTATTGCGATGCTACGAAGCACGGCACCACTGGCCGGTGCAGTTCGCAAACTGTTACAGACTTTAGCGCCGGACGAGGCGATGATGGCACTAGTGGGCGGCCCGACCTCGTTCCCGGGACCGGCCTGGATCGAATGAAGCGCACCGTCTTCGTCCTCCTGCTGGCAATGTCCTGCGCGGCCCTGGCGCAGCCGGCCATATCGCCGCCGGCTGCGCCGCCATCGCGTGGCGACCTGTGGCAGCGATTGACGGCCGAGCAGCGCGAGCAGCTCTGGCGGTCGATGACGCCGGAGCAGAAGGCTGACCTGTGGCGCAGCTTCGAGCCGCAGGAGCGGCGCGCCCTGCGCGAGCAACTGGCGCCGCAGCGCTCGGATGAAGGCGGTCGGGCGTGGGGACCGCAGCGTCATTTCGAGCGCGGCGACGGCCCGCCGCGAATGATGATGATGACGCCCGAAGAACGCTCACAGATGCGCGAGCAGATTCGCGAGGCGAACCGGCTTCGGCGCGAACGGATGGACGTCGAGCGTCGCGGCCGCGGCCACGGCCGCGACTGACACGCAGCGCACCGGGCGGCCGCGCTTGCGGACGCGTTAGCTAGAATCCCCGACCTGATCCGATTGCTGCGTTCGCGCCAGCCGCGGCGCATCTGCTGCCGCCGTGCCGACGACCCTGCTCGCTGTCGACACCGCGACCGAGGTTTGCTCGGTCGCGCTGGCGCTCGACGATCAGCTGTACGAATGCAGCGAAGCGGTGGGCCAGAAGCACTCCGAACGGGTGCTGCCGATGGTGCAGCAGCTGCTTCAGTCGCGGCAGCGGCGACTGGCTGACTGCGACGCGATCGCCTTCGGGGCCGGACCTGGCGCCTTCACCGGCCTGCGCATCGCCTGCGGCATCGCGCAGGGACTGGCTTACGGCGCCGGCAAGCCGGTCGTCGCCGTCGGCAATCTCGAGGCGCTTGCGGCTGCCGCGGGCCGAGCGCATCCGCAGGCGCGGCGCATCTTTGCCGCGATCGACGCGCGGATGCAGGAAATCTACTGGGCGGTCTACGCGGTCGACGGCGAGACGCTGGAGGAGGTCGTCGCGCCGTCTCTCGCCGCGGCCGGCGACTTGCCCGGACTGCGCCGGCGCCATGCGGCGGATCTTGTCGCCGGTGGCGCGCTGGCGGCGTTTCCACAGGTCGCGGCGGTGCTGGACTGCGCCACCGCGCCGCACGCCCGCGCCAGCGCCGCGTCGATCGCGATGCTGGCGCGGACGAAGTACGCGTCCGGCAGGACGCTGGCAGCGGCGCTGGCGGCGCCGATCTACGTGCGTGATCAAGTCGCGCTGACGATCGACGCGCGGCGTGCAATGGCGGGTACCTGAGGGCAATGGCCGATGAGTGCCGTGCTGCGGCAGTCGAGCGAACAGATCGCGCCGATGCGGCCGGAGGACCTGCCGCAGGTGGTCGAGGTTGAGCAGGCGGCGTACGAGTTTCCGTGGACGCACGGCAATTTTCTCGACTCGCTGCGATCGGGGCACAGCGCCTGGACGATGCGCGACAGCGGCGGCGGGCTGATCGCCTACGCGGTGGTGATGTTTGCGCTCGACGAGGCGCATCTGCTCAATCTGACCGTGGCGCCGGCGTGCCAGCGTTTCGGCTTCGGCTGGCGGATGCTCGAGGCGATGGCCGAGAATGCGCGCAGCTATGGCGCGCGGACGATGCTTCTGGAGGTGCGGCCGAGCAACGAGGCGGCGCAGAAGATGTACGCGCGTTACGGCTTCGTGCGCATCGGCACGCGGCGCGGCTACTACCCGGCCCGCAACGGGCGCGAGGACGCGATCGTGATGCGGGTGACGCTTTGAGGCGGCCGCGGCGGCAGGCGGCGACATGACGCTGGATCCGCGGCGCGCGGCGCTGTGGCGGTCGATGGGCCTCGGACCGGAGTGGGTTCGGCGGGCGGCCGAGCAGCGCGCGGCCGGCGACGCATCTGCCGCGCCGGAACTAGTCCCGCAGTCGCTCGGTGCACAGGACGACCGGGCGCGGGCGATCGCCGCGATGGACTGGGAGGCACTGCAGGCGACGGTCGCTGGCTGCACCGCCTGCGGCCTGTGCAAGTCGCGCACCAAGACCGTGTTCGGCGTCGGCAACCGGACAGCACCGTGGATGCTGGTTGGAGAGGCGCCCGGGGCCGAGGAGGACGCGCGCGGCGAGCCTTTCGTCGGCCAGGCCGGCCGCCTGCTCGACAACATGCTGGCGTCGGTTGGCCGATCGCGCAGCGAAGATGCGCCGCAGCCGGTGTACATCGCCAACGTGCTCAAGTGCCGGCCGCCGGGCAACCGCAATCCGCAGCCGGAGGAAGTCGCGGCGTGCGAACCGTTCCTGCTGCGGCAGATCGAACTGGTGCGGCCTCAACTCGTGCTGCTGATGGGCCGCTTCGCCGCCCAATCCGTTCTGCATACCGACGCGCCGATCTCGGCGTTGCGCGGACGCGTGCATCGGCTGCGCACTGGCGACCGCGAGGTGCCGGCGATCGTCAGCTATCACCCCGCGTACCTGCTGCGCAACCTCGCCGACAAAGCCAAGGCCTGGGCCGACCTTTGCCTGGCGCTGGACGTCTGCGGCGAAGATGCGGACCGGCGCTGACCGCCGCGCCGGTAGCGCTCGGAAGGTGTGAGGATTTCGTCGCGAGCGGCCCGAGAGCCTGCCCCGGACGTGATCCGGGCTCGCGCCGAACAGCGGACCTGTACAACGTCGTACAGCGAGCCGCGCTGGCGCGGGCCGGACACGAGGCATGCCACTGCGTCATGCTTCGTGCCTGCGAGCAGGCGAGCGCGTGCCAGCGCGAACGCGGCCGGCAAGGCCGAGATCGGGCCGCGCAGTAGAAAGATTCAAACCTTCTCAGCGCTTGGCCTCGCCGATCAGCGAGGTCGAGTCGAAATGGCGCTGGTTGTGGCGGTGGCGCAGCATCACCAGCGCCATCGTCGCGCTGACGAACAGGCCGAAGAGGATGATGATCGTTTCGATGTGCAGGTCGAGCGCGATCAGCGCCGCGTAGATGCCGAGCATCACCAGGATGTTCAGGTTCTCGTTGAAGTTCTGCACGGCGATCGAATGCCCGGCCGACAGCAGCACGTGTCCGCGATGCTGCAGCAGCGCGTTCATCGGCACCACGAAGTAGCCGGCCAGCGCGCCGACGAGGACCATCAGCGCCGCGGCCACCCACATTGCCCAGGTGATCGTCGCCGACCCCAGGGTCAGGCCGCCGGGCGGAAGGCGGGAGAAGTCGATCAGCGCCATCGTGCAGACCAGCAGTCCCATGACGACGCCGACCGGCAGCACCGACAACGAACGCTTCAATGACACCCGTGCCGCCGCCAGCACCGAGCCGATGGCGATGCCGATGGCGACGACCGCCTGCATGATCGCGCCCTGCGACAGGGTCATGCCGAGCACGGTCTCGCACCACTTGAGGATGATGAACTGCAGCGTCGCGCCGGCGCCCCAGAACAGCGTGGTCACTGCCAGCGAGATCTGGCCGAGCTTGTCGCGCCACAGCGTAGCGACGCAGCGGCCGAAGCTGGACAGCATCCGCATCGGGTGCGGCGAGTGCCGCGGATAGCGTGCGCCAGTATCGGGGATACGCAGGTTGACCAGCGCCGCGCCGATGTAGATGAGCGCGATCACCGCCACCGCCGCCTCGCCGGGCCGCGTGACGTGCGTGTCGACCAGCGGCAGGTCGAAGCGGAGCAGCGCCGATGAAACCGCCGGCGCGACCAGCACACCGCCAACGACGAAGCCAAGGATGATCGAGCACACCGTAAGGCCCTCGATCCAGCCGTTGGCGATGACCAGTTTCTCCGGCGGCAGCAGTTCGGTCAGGATGCCGTACTTGGCCGGCGAGTAGGCGGCGGCACCGAAGCCGACGAGCGCATAGGCGGCGAGCGGGTGGACGCCGAGCAGCATCAGCAGGCAGCCGCCGACCTTGATCATGTTGGTGACCATCATCACCCGGCCTTTCGGCATCGAATCGGCGAAGGCGGCGACGAACGCCGCCAGCACGACGTACGAGACGAAGAAGAACAGCTTCAGCATCGGCGTCATCCACTCCGGCGCGTCGATGTCGCGCAGCAGCGCGATGGCGGCAATGAGCAGCGCGTTGTCGGCCAGCGACGAGAGGAACTGCGCGGCCATGATGGTGAAGAAGCCGCGCTTCATCGCCGGGACGGGCAGGGCATGGGCAGCGAGCGTTGAGCGGAACGAAAGGCGACGGGCAAAGGCGCGGGGGCCTTATATCACGCAGCCTCGCGCCCAAATGCGACGTCGGACAAGACTTTATGCTGCAGCCTTTGCGATGCGCTGCGATGCCACGCCCCATCCTTGCCACCGTCGACACCGCCGCCCTGCGGCACAACCTCGCCGTCGCGCGCCGACTCGCGGGTGCGCGCATGCTGTGGGCAGTGGTGAAATCCAATGCCTACGGCCACGGCCTCGAACGGGCGCTGCGCGGCTTTGCCGACGCCGACGGACTGGCAGTGCTGGACCTGGACGAGGCGGCGCGGGCGCGTGATGGCGGCTGGACGCGGCCGATCCTGCTGCTCGAAGGCTTCTTCACGCCAGCGGACCTGCACCTGGTCGAGCAACTGCACCTGACCGCGGTTGTCCATCATCCGGCCCAGGTGCAGATGCTGACGACCATCCGCCCGCGCACGCCGATCGACGTCTACGTCAAGGTCAACACCGGCATGAACCGGCTCGGCTTTGCCCCGGCGCAGACGCGCGCCGTCATCGGCCGTCTTGGCGCGCTTGCCGCGGTGCGCATCGGCGCGCTGATGACCCATTTTGCCAATGCCGATCGCGCCGATGCCGACGCCGGGCCGGTCGCCGTGGCCGAGCAGTTGCGCGTCTTCGGGCAGGCGGCAGAGGGCTGGGATGGGCCCCGGTGCCTGGCCAACTCGGCGGCGCTGTTCCTGCACCCAAGCGTCGGTGGCGATGGCGTGCGTCCGGGGATCGCGTTGTATGGTGCTACGCCGATGGCCGGCCGCCCCGCAGCCTCGTTCGGGCTGAAGCCGGTCATGTCGCTCACGGCCCGTGTGCTTTCGGTGCAGCATCTGGCGCCCGGCGCCGCTCTGGGCTATGGCAGCCGCTGGCGGGCGGCGCGGCCGACGCGCATCGGCGTGCTTGCCTGCGGCTACGCCGACGGATATCCGCGCGTGGCGCCCGACGGCACGCCAGTTTGGGTCGGTGGCCAGCGCGTGCCGCTGGTCGGGCGGGTGTCGATGGACATGATCACGGTCGACCTGACCGACGCGCCGCAGGTCGACGTGAACGCCGAAGCCGAACTGTGGGGCAAGCACATCCCCGTCGACGAGGTCGCCGAAGCCAGCGGCACGGTCGGTTACGAACTGCTGTGCGCGCTCGCCCGCCGCGTGCCGGTCGCCGAGATCGGCTGAAATGGCTAAGGCGAAGTCCCAGTACGTCTGCAGCGAGTGCGGCGGCACGAGCCCGAAGTGGCAGGGCCAGTGCCCGCTATGCAACGCCTGGAACACGTTGAACGAGACGGTGCCGGAGCGCGCAACGGCGGCGCGGTTTGCCTCCATCGCGCCGACTGCCGAGGTACACACGCTCGGCGACATCGCCGCGACCGAACTGCCGCGTGAGAGCAGTGGGCTGGCCGAGTTCGACCGCGTGCTCGGCGGCGGCGTCGTTCCCGGCGGCGTGGTCCTGATCGGCGGCGATCCGGGCATCGGCAAGTCGACCCTGCTGCTGCAGGCGCTCGCCGCCATGGCGCAAAACGTGAAGGTGCTGTACGTCAGCGGCGAGGAGTCGGCGGCGCAGGTGGCGTTGCGCGCGCGCCGGTTGGGCGTCGACGGCAGGCAGGTGCGGCTGATGGCGGAGATCGCGCTCGATCGCATCCTCGCCGCGCTCGAAGCGGAAAAGCCGCGCGTGGCCGTGATCGACTCGATCCAGACGCTGTATTCGGGCGAGCTGCAGTCGGCGCCCGGCTCGGTGGCGCAGGTCCGCGAATGCGCGGCGCAGCTGACGCGCGCCGCCAAGCGCAGCGGCCTCAGCCTCGTGCTGGTCGGCCACGTGACCAAGGAAGGCGCGCTGGCCGGCCCGCGCGTTCTCGAACACATGGTTGACACGGTGCTGTACTTCGAAGGTGACCCGCATTCGTCTTTCCGGCTGGTGCGGGCGGTGAAGAACCGGTACGGCGCGGTCAACGAACTCGGCGTGTTCGCGATGACCGACCGCGGGCTGCGTGGAGTGGCCAATCCTTCGGCGCTGTTCCTGTCGCAGCACGATGCGCAGGTGCCGGGCTCGTGCGTGCTGGTGACGCAGGAGGGCACGCGGCCGCTGCTGGTCGAGATCCAGGCGCTGGTCGACGCCGCGCATGTGCCGAACCCGCGCCGACTGGCCATCGGCCTGGAGCCGCAGCGGTTGTCGCTGCTGCTCGCGGTGCTGCACCGGCACGGCGGGCTGGCCACCTTCGACCAGGACGTCTTCATCAATGCGGTCGGCGGCGTGCGCATCGAGGAGCCGGCGGCCGATCTGGCCGTCCTGCTGGCGATCGTCTCGTCGATCCGCAACAGGCACCTGCCGCGCGGCCTGATTGCCTTCGGCGAGGTGGGCCTGGCCGGAGAAGTACGGCCGGCGCCGCGTGGGCAGGAACGGCTGCGCGAGGCGGCCAAGCTCGGCTTCTCGCTGGCCGTCATCCCCAAGGCCAACGCGCCGAAGCAGCCGATCGAGGGCATGTCGATCGTCGCCGTCGAACGGCTGACCGACGCCATCGAGCGCGTGCGTTGAGCCTTGTTCAGCTCGGCCCGAGGTCCGCGGCCAGGGCCAGCGCGGCGGCAACGCCCGAGCGAACCGAACCTTCGAGCGTGGACGGATACTCGCTCGCCGCCGAATCGCCGGCCAGATAAAGACCCGGCGCCGGCAGTCGCACCGGCGGCCGCTGCAAGCCAGCGCAGGCGACGACCGTCGCCCGCTTTTCGGCGATGACCGCCGTGGCCAGCGGCTCAGGCAGGGCGAAATCGGCGTGCAATTGCGCGGCCACCGCCTTCGCCAGCGAGGATGCGTCGGCCGTCAGCGCCGCTTGCGCGTCGCTGATCACGACGCTGAGCACGCCCGCATGAGCATCATCGAGCCGGCCGCGATCGAAGACCCATTGCCCGAAGCGCCCCGAGTCCGGGTCGTCGAGCAGGGCGCAGGCCGGCCGGGGCAACCGCGTATGCGGCGGGTAGCGCAGGTAGACGGTGGCGATCGGAGCCATCGCGATCCGCTGCAGCGTATCGACGGCCGGCGTCAGTTCGCCGTGCCGCGTCGTCAGCAGCAGCGCCGCGGCGCGCGCCGGCGGCAAGGCGAGTACGACGGCGTCGGCCTCGCCCGGCGCGTCCCTGCTGCAGATCCGCCAGCGGTTTCCCTCATCGGTCAGTCGTCGCACGGGACTGCGCAGGTGTATGGCGGCACCGCGTTCGGCCACTGTCCGCAGCGCGGGAACGGCGAAGGCTTCGGACAGGTCGCGGCGCGGAATGAGCAGATCGGCCGACTGCGCTTCGCCGTCCAGCGCATCGCGCAGGACGTTGAGCAGCACCTGCGCCGAGGCCCGCGCCAGTTCAACGTTCAGCGCTGCCAGGCAAAGCGGCCGCCACAGGCGGCGGACGATCTCGTCCGGCGCATCGGTGAACAGCGTGCTTGCCGGTGCGTCTTCGGCCAGGCGCCAGCGGCGCCGGCGCCAGCGCAGGACGAAGGCCAGAACCTGCCTGCGCGCCGGCCAGGCCAGTCCTCGCGCACCGAGCAGGGCGACGGCCAGGTGCAGTGGCGCAGGCAAGCGTGCCGCGCGCAGCAGGAAGCCGTCGGCGTAGCGAATCTCGAGCGGCAGACGCAGCAGCGCGTCGTCAACGACGACGCCGGCCTCGCGCATCAGGCGCAGCGTTTGGGTGTACGCACCGATCAGCAGATGCTGGCCGTTGTCGAGCACGAACTCACGGTCGCCAAGGCGGATGGGAACCGCCCTTGCCCGGCCGCCGGGCTGCGGCGCGGCGTCGTAAAGCGACACCGTGAACCGGCGACGCGTCAGTTCGAGCGCGCAGGCCAGCCCCGACCAGCCGGCGCCGATGACCGCGACGCGCCGGCTCACGGCGCGCTCACGGCAACGCCGTACGGCCGAAGACCGGGCCGAACACCCACGTTCGCCACGCGATCCAAAGCTTGCGCAGCGGCGTCAGTGCCACGCGCTGGTGCAGTACGCGGAAGCCCTCGCGTTCGATCTCGTCGAGCAGCGTCGCGTAGATCGCGCCCATGATCAACCCGGGCCTTTGTGCGCGCCGGTCGGCTGCAGGCAGCGCGGCGAGTGCCTCGGCGTAGGCGCCCCGCGCCCGCTGGGCCTGAAAACGCATCAGCGGCAGGTAGCCGTCCACATAGCGGCCGGCGAGCAGGTCGGCTGCCTTGACGCCGAATCGCTGCAGGTCCTCCAGCGGCAGATAAACGCGGCCGCGCCGGGCGTCTTCGCCGACGTCGCGCAGGATGTTGGTCAGCTGCAGGGCCAGGCCGAGCTTGCGGGCGTAGTCGAAGGTGCGCGGCTCGCTGGCGCCGAAGATTCCGGCGGCCAGCTCGCCGACGACGCCGGCGACGTTATGGCAGTAGCGCGCCAGCGTCGCATAGTCGAGGTAGCGGTTCTGGCGCAGGTCCATCGCCATGCCCTCGAGCACGAGCAGCAGGTGCTCGCGGCGAATGCCAAAGGCCGCAAGGTGCGGTGTCAGCGCCAGCGTCACCGGATGCTGTGGCTCGCCCGCGTACATGCGGTCGATCTCGCCGCTCCACCAGCCGAGCTTGGCCTGGGCCACACCGGGGTCGCTCACGTCGTCGACGATGTCGTCGACCTCGCGGCAGTAAGCGTACAGCGCAGTGATCGCCCGTCGCCGCTGCGGCGGCAGGAACAGGAAGCTGTAGTAGAAGCTCGAGCCGCTGGCCGCGGCCTTGTGCTGGCAGTACTCGTCGGGACTCATCGTCTGCAGCCGACCGCCTCACATCGTCAGCGCCCGTGCCGCCATCAGCACCCAGTCGGCAGGACGCAGCTGCGGTCGCCGGGTGAAAACGTCGCCGCGGGCGCGGTCGATGCGCTCGAGGATGCGCAGTCCTCCCTGGATCACCAGCCGCAGCTCCCAGCCGATGCGGCCTTGCAGGCGGCGGGCCAGCGGCGCGCCCGAATCTAGCATTCGTCGAGCCACCTCGGTCTGCGAGCGCATCAGTTCCGGCCAGCGGGGGTCGGTGCCGCCGGCACCGATCACCGCATCGGACAGGCCGAAGCGCGCCAGTTCCGTCTGCGGCAGGTAGACGCGGCCCTTGTCCCAGTCGCGGGCGACGTCCTGCCAGAAGTTGGTCAGCTGCAATCCGCTGCAGATGCTGTCGGAGCAGAAGAGCGCGGCGTCGTCGTCGACCCGGTACAGCGCAAGCAGCAGGCGTCCGACGGGATCGGCGGAGCGGCGGCAATAGTCGAGCAGCGCGGCGTAGTCGCGGTAGCGGCTGACAGTCACGTCCTGCGCAAAGGCGGAGAGCAGCGCGCGAAACGGCTGTAGCGGCAGGTCGTGGGAGCGCACCGCGGCGGCGAGGTCGCGCCAGTCGGTGTCCTGGCCGGCTTCGATCCGGTCGAGAACATTGTGCAGACGCGCCAGCGCCGCCAGCCGGTCTTCGGGCGATGCGTCGCCTTCGTCGGCTATGTCATCGGCCGTGCGCGCAAAGCGATAGATGGCGCGCACGGCCGGCCGCAACCGCGCCGGCATCAGCAACGAGGCGACCGGAAAGTTTTCATAGTGGCCAACGCCCATGCGACGAAGCTAACACGCGGTGGCTCAATGACGATCGACGCAGGGCCATCGATTAGAATCGCGGCTCGCTCGGCGTCGTGGCGCCGATGGCGTCGCGAAGGTGGCGAAATTGGTAGACGCACCAGGTTTAGGTCCTGACGCCTTCACCGGCGTGGGGGTTCGAGTCCCCCCCTTCGCACCACAGGCTCGATGACAACCTCGCTGGCGACCGACCGGCATTCGAACGAATCCTGACCATGCTGCAAGAAGTGGAAAACCTCGGCGCGCTGCAGCGCCGCCTCGAAATCTCAGTTCCGTCGGAGTCGCTGGCCAAGGAAGTGGCGGCGCGCCTGGCAAAGCTGGCGCGCTCGGTGAAGATGCCGGGCTTCCGGCCGGGCAAGGTGCCGATGAAGATGATCGCTTCCAGCTACGGCGCGCAGGTGCAGGCCGAGGTGCTCAATGACAAGATCGGTGAGGCGTTCAGCGCTGCGGTCAGCGCGCGCCAGCTGCGCGTGGCCGGCACGCCGACCGTGGCGCCCAAGCCCGGTGCCGATGCGGCGCAGCTGGTGTTCTCGGCGACCTTCGAGGTCTACCCGGAGATCAGCATCGGTGAACTGGGCGGATTTGCGGTCCAGCGGGCGGTGTGTCCGGTCGGCGACGCCGAGGTCGACAAGACGATCGACATCATGCGCCGGCAGCGCGGGACATTGCGCGAGGTCGAGCGCGCCGCCGCCGACGGCGACCGCGTGACGGTCGACTACAGGGGCTCGGTTGACGGCGTGACCTTCGAAGGCGGCAGCGCCACCGACTTTCCGTTCAGCCTCGGCCAGGGCAGGATGCTGCCGGAGTTCGAGACCGCGGTGCACGGCATGGCGCGAGGTGAGTCGAAGACTTTTCCGCTGACCTTTCCTGCCGACTATCGCGCCACCGAACTGGCCGGCAAGACCGCGTCCTTCGACGTGACGGTCAAGAAGGTCGAACAGCTCGACCTGCCGGCGGTCGACGCCGCCTTTGCACGCCAGCTCGGCGTGCGTGATGGCGACGTCGGCAAGATGCGCGAGGAGGTGCGCGGCAACCTTCTGCGCGAGGTGCAGACGCGACTGAGGGCGCGGACCAAGGACAGCGTGATGTCGGCGCTGCTCGGCAGCGCCGGCTTCGAGCTGCCCAGATCGCTGGTCGAGGCCGACAGCCAGCGCCTGCTCGAACTGGCGCGCGCCGACCTGAAGTCGCGCGGCATCGACCCCGATCACGCGCAGCTGACAGCGGAAGGCTTCTTGCCGCAGGCCGAGCGTCGCGTTCGCCTCGGTCTGCTGGTCGGCGAACTGGTGCGGACGCAGAACCTGCAGCCGCGACAGGATCAGATCCGCAAGCGCCTGGAGGAACTGGCGCAGAGCTACGAGAAGCCGGCCGAGGTGATCCAGTGGTACCTCGGCAACCGCCAGCGCCTGGCGGAGGTGGAGACCATGGTGATGGAGGACAACGTGGTCGACTGGGTGCTGCAGCGGGCTCAGGTGACGGAGACTGCAGTGCCGTTCGACGAATTGATGGGCAGCAATGCTGGTTGACGAGGGCAGGCAATGAGCACGAAATCCGATACGTTGCGCTTCGCGCAGGATCCGCAGGGACTCGGCATGGTGCCGGTGGTCATCGAGCAGAGCGGCCGTGGCGAGCGCGCCTACGACATCTACTCGCGGCTGCTGCGCGACCGCGTCGTTTTCCTGGTCGGCCCGGTCAACGATCAGACGGCGAACCTGGTGGTCGCCCAGCTGCTGTTCCTGGAATCGGAAAACCCGGACAAGGACATCTCCCTGTACATCAACTCGCCCGGCGGTTCGGTGTACGCGGGCATGGCCATTTACGACACGATGCAGTTCGTCAAGCCGGATGTGTCGACGATCTGCGTCGGCATGGCGGCGAGCATGGGGGCGTTTCTGCTCGCTGCCGGCGCCAAGGGCAAGCGATATGCGCTGCCGAACTCGCGGATCATGATCCACCAGCCTTCGGGCGGTTCGCAGGGCCAGGCCTCCGATATCGAGATCCAGGCGCGCGAGATCCTCAACCTGCGCGAGCGGATCAACCGCATCCTGGCCGACCGCACCGGGCAGTCCGTTGATCGGATCGCCAAGGACACCGATCGCGACAACTTCCTGTCCGCCGAGGATGCAGTAAGCTACGGATTAATCGACAAGATCTTCGTCAAGCGCGGCGACGGCAACTGAGGCGAAGGAAACACGCACGATGTCGGACAAGAAGGGCTCGGGCGAAAAGCTTCTTTACTGCTCCTTCTGCGGCAAGAGCCAGCATGAGGTGAAGAAGCTGATCGCCGGCCCGTCGGTGTTCATCTGTGACGAATGCATCGACCTTTGCAACGACATCATCCGCGACGAGAACACCTCGGATTCTTCCACCGCGGTTGCCAAGAGTGATCTACCGACGCCGCAGGAGATCTGCGGCATCCTCGACCAGTATGTGATCGGCCAGGAAAAAGCCAAGCGCATTCTTTCGGTTGCGGTCTACAACCATTACAAGAGGCTGAAGAACCTCGCCGCCAAGGACGAGGTCGAACTGGCCAAGAGCAACATCCTGCTGATCGGACCGACCGGCTCCGGCAAGACGCTGCTGGCACAGACGCTGGCCCGGCTGCTCAACGTGCCCTTCGTGATGGCTGACGCGACGACGCTCACCGAGGCGGGTTACGTCGGCGAGGACGTCGAGAACATCATCCAGAAGCTGCTGCAGAACTGCAATTACGAGATCGACAAGGCGCAGCGCGGCATCGTTTACATCGACGAGATCGACAAGATCTCGCGCAAGTCGGATAACCCTTCGATCACCCGCGACGTCTCCGGCGAGGGCGTGCAGCAGGCGCTGCTGAAGCTGATCGAAGGCACGATCGCCAGCGTGCCGCCACAGGGCGGGCGCAAGCACCCGAACCAGGACTTCGTGCAGATCGACACCACGAACATCCTGTTCATTTGCGGCGGCGCCTTCGACGGACTGGAGAAGGTGATCCGCAACCGCTCCGAGAAGAGCGGCATCGGCTTCGGCGCCGAAGTGGTGTCGCCGACCGACCGCTCGGTCGGCGAACTGCTGCGCGACGTCGAGCCCGAGGACCTGATCAAGTTCGGCCTGATTCCCGAGCTGGTGGGTCGCCTGCCGGTGGTTGCCACCCTGGACGAGCTCTCGGAGGAGGCGCTGGTCGAGATCCTGGTCGAACCGAAGAACGCTCTGATCAAGCAGTTCCAGCGCCTGTTGCGCATGGAGGGCGTCGAGCTCGAGGTGCGGCCGGACGCGCTGGCGGCGATCGCGCGCAAGGCGCTTAAGCGGCGCACCGGCGCGCGCGGCCTGCGCTCGATCGTCGAGGGCACGTTGCTCGACGTCATGTACGACCTGCCCAGCCAGAAGAACGTCGTCAAGGTCGTGCTCGACGACAATGCGGTGACCGGCGGGCATCCGATTCTGATCTACGCCGATACGCCGAAGGTCGCCGGCGCGCCGCGCTAGACCCCGGATTTCGCGGGGGGCGGCCTGCGGCCCTGCGTGCTAGGCTCTCGGCGTCTCTTCGCTTCTCGACAGCCCCTTGTGATCGGCTGCTGTCGCCCGCATCTGCGGGACTGATTCCCCCAAGGACCTGACATGTCCACCACGCTGCTGCCTTCCGAACGCATTGCCCTGCCGTTGCTGCCGCTGCGCGACGTCGTCGTTTTCCCGCATATGGTCATCCCGCTGTTCGTCGGCCGGCCGAAGTCAATCAAGGCCCTTGAAGTGGCGATGGAAAGCGGCAAGAGCATCATGCTCGTGGCGCAGAAGAACGCGGCCAAGGATGAGCCGGTTGCCGAGGACATTTATCCGATCGGCTGCGTCGCCAATATCCTGCAGATGCTGAAGCTGCCCGACGGCACGATGAAGGTGCTGGTCGAGGGCGCGCAGCGCGCGCACATCCACGCCATCGCCGACGAGCAGACGCACTTCACCTGCGAACTGACCCCGGTGGCGCCCGAGCCACATGCCGGCGCCGAGCTGGAGGCGCTGCGCCGTGCGATCGTTACCCAGTTCGATCAGTACGTGAAACTGAACAAGAAGATCCCGGCCGAGATCCTGACCTCGATCGCCGGCATCGACGATCCGGGCCGACTCGCCGACACGATCGCCGCCCACCTGCCGCTGAAACTGGAGCAGAAGCAGAAGGTGCTGGAGATGTTCGGCCTGACCGAGCGCCTGGAGCATCTGCTGGCGCAGCTCGAGACCGAGATCGACATCCTGCAGGTGGAGAAGCGCATCCGCGGCCGGGTCAAGCGGCAGATGGAGAAGAGCCAGCGCGAGTACTACCTGAACGAGCAGGTCA
>CAZDXQ010000009.1:0-113581 GCA_964509545.1 uncultured Burkholderiaceae bacterium
GACGAGAAGAGGCGAGGATGCCGCGTCGCGGTCGAGCAATCTGGCGGAGACGGACAAGTCAATAGCCCGCGCCGCTATTGGCTTTCCAAGGGGTCGCCGCTTCAACCCCCGACTGTTCCGCCGGCCGTTTTCGGACATCCCGACGGGACAGGGAACAAATCGCGGCGGATGTCGCCTCTAGTACGTCGCCTGCCGCCACTTTCCGCTTAGCCGACTTCCTGAGTGTCTGCGGCTACGGTTTGCCATCGTCCCTGTTCTTATAGATCCGCAGTTCCACTTCTCGCGCAGCGCGGTTGGCAGTGCCGCCGTGAATTGCGTACACATGGGCGTGAACTCTGCCACCGCCCTCAAGGAAATCGGCGATCTCGCGCGCTAGTTCCGGGTTCAGGCATCCGATCTGGCCCTGCTCTTTGCCGAACAGCCCCTCGCGCACCGCATAGACGATGAATGAGCCAGTTTCGCCCTGGCTGTCGACTTGCCGCACCAGTTCAACCGTAGACCCCATCCGGCAAAGTTTGGCGATCACGTCTTGCCACGCGCGGCCGTTTTCACGCCACGCTGCACGCCGTCCGCGCGGCCGGCACTACGCGAACGGCACGCTTACACCGACGACGCTCAACCCGGCCGGGTTGTCATCGGCCAGCTCATGCACTGCGGGATTGAAGTCGGATCGGTTGATGATGCAGTAACCGGTACTGTTCGGATGCTTGATGCGCACCGTCGGCAACCTCGACGCCAGATCACCTTGCGCCTGCACGCCGGCATTCTGTTCGCGCGGCGGCGGCTGCCTCGGCTCGCGGGCGCCTTCGCGCACCGGCGTCAAGGATTCGCCCGGAAGCCCGCGGCCGTTGTCCGGCAACACGACCGTTGGCGCCCTGCCGCCGTCGGTGAATCTGCTTGCGGACACTCCCTGCAAGATGATGACGCGCGGCTGCGGCTCGGAAATCTCGGCGGCCATCTCGACCGCCTTGCGCTTCGGCGCGATGTACTGCGCCAGTTCGGCATCCATGCGCGCGCGTGTCTCGATCGGTGCGCCCTCGTCCATCGCGATGCGCGCCATCCCCTCGATCGGATCGCAGTCGAGTTCGCGCAGCCGCTCGATCACGTCCTGGGTGCGCTTGTTCGGCGTGCCCTTGCGGCGGCCGCCGGTGCGTGGCAATCCACGCGGTCGAGGCATCGCTGATGCCGACAGTCGAAACGAGTAGATACGAAATAGATACGGCGCTACGCGTTGCTGCCGTCGCCGTCGAGAATCCATCGACCAGCCGGACCCCATCCGGCGACGAGATCCCCGCGCGGTCGGCCGGTGCCGCCTTCGATCATGCCGAGGCCGGCGACGATCGCGGTATGCAGCGCGTCGATTGCCGTGCGCAGCGCGTCGAAAGCCGCGTCCGAGTTCGGGAAGTTGGCCTTCACGTGATCGGCGCGCATTTCCTCCAGGTCGGCGTCGGTAACCTCGCTCAGGATATGCGGCACTCGGGACAGCGCGGCGAGCAGGCGCGGGTCGCGGGTCAGGCGCATGCGCAGTCGCTCGGCGGTTTCGGCAGCGGCGAATTTCTGAGCAATCGCCAGGTCGAAGGCGGCGCGCTCGGTTTCGGTCGCTTCCGGCTCGAAGTATTCGGCGGCCAACCTCGCCCGATTCTTGGCGATGTGGTCGGCGGCGTCGAATGTTTTGCCGGCCGCCTCGCGCAGCGTCGTCAGGGTTTCTTCGCCGGACTCCCGCCACAACGCGTCGCGCAATGCCTGTTGCCCGAATCCGCCCTGCCGCAGCCGTTCATCAGCGGCAGCGAATTCGAGAAGTGCGCCGCGCACTTCGAGCAGCGCATCCCAGAGAAAGCGCGGCTTCATCGCGAGCGATGCGCTGGCGGTGCGGATGTCGAGCTTTTCGCGCGGCGTCGCCGCGTCGCCGGCGCTCGGCACGCGCGGCAGTTTCTCAAAGCCGTTTGCGCCGACCGGCTCGCCCAGCACCCAGCGGCCGAGGTACACGGGCTTATCGCGGAATTGAATCAGATCGAACGGCATAACGCCTCGCGCTCATCGTGTTGCCGCAGTGTGACCGTCGTTTGTTTCAGGTGGCGCAGGAAGTGAAACAGCGGACCATATCCGCCGGTATGCGGTCACGCGACTGATGCCGTGCCGCTGGCGCAGCGCTGACACGATCTCGGCCGCAGTTCGGCCCTCGGCGAGCAGCGCCGCGGCGCTTTCGACTTCGCGCCAGGCGCGCAGGCGGCGACGTGTCGGCACGCGGCAGCCGGCCAGCGCGGACAGCGCCCGGCGCACCTCGCCGGGACCGAAGCCGGCGGCCAGCAGCCGTTGCCAGGCGTCCGAATCACTCATCGTTGGCAGATCACGCGGGGGTCACGGCCAGCCGGCCGCACGGACGCAGGCGCGGCGCGGGGTTCGGCGGCCTGCGCATCCTTAGAACCGCCCCGCGGCCTCACGGCCCGGCCCACGGCAGATCGTCCGCCAGCTCGGCGATCGGCGGCACAGTCTCAGGTATCGGCCGCGGCGCATTGATGCCGCTGCGGCGCGTCTGCGGCCTCGTGGCGCGTCTATCGGCTACTGGTGCGGGGTTCGCGTCATCCCCGCCGGCATCGTCGCCCTGCACGGCCGTGCGCTTGCGCCGGACGTGGTACGCGGTCAGCACGGCATCGGCGACGATGGACAGACTCGGCCGCGCCTCGCCTTCGGTCGACTGCCACACGCCGAGCTTGGCGCGGCCGGCAACCGCGACCGCATCGCCTTTGTCGAGCGCGAGCAGCGCAGCCACGGCTTCGGGGCGAAAGGCGATCACGTTGGCGACGATCTCGCCGTCGTCCATCGCGCAGGCGAGCAGCGCCGTCGCGAACGGCTTGCCGCTCCGGCCGGTCCTTTCCTCCGGCCGTTTCAGCAGCCGGCCGCTGGTTAGTACGTCAAGCGCCATCGTTCGTTCCTTCGTTCGTCCTGCGCCGGTGCGCCCGCCGTGCGCCAGCTACGGCGCGCGCGCGCGCGCAGCAGGGGGGTATGGGGGGATTGAGCGCGCGAAGTCTCAATGTGCCGTAGCTGGCGCAAAGTGTTCCGTAGCTGGCGCACGTTCCGTAGCTGGCGCAGCGGCCCGGTAGACCTCCGAGTAGTGCCGATTCGGCCGCAGGATCGAATCCACACGCACCGCACCGGCCGCGCGCAACGCCTCGATGGCGGCATAGAACCGCGCCCGGCCGCGCTTGCCGCATAGCGCCGGCGGCAGGCCTCGCGCCTCGGCGAAGGCATGCGCCGTGCGCTCGCCGCGCGTGGCGGTCGGCATCGGCTCGCCGTCGGCGTCGGCCTTGCGGATCAGCGCCAGCACGGCCGCGCGCTCGTCAATCTCGGCGGTCGCACGCTCAAGGCGACCGGCCGGCATGGATACCTCGCCGGCGAAAACGGAATATTCCGCGTTCCACCGCACCGCAATTTGCGCGCCGGCAGCCGACAGGTTCGACTTTTGCAGCTCAAGCAGCAGGCCGTCGCCGGCATCGTCCGGCCGCAAGTACCAGCGCGCGCGGACGCTGTTCGACCATGCGGTGCTGCCGCTGTAGCCTTGCGTCGTGTCGGCACTCTTAGCGGTCGCCTTGTCCACGTGCGCAAGGATGACGGCGGCGCCGTGCGGCGGGATCAGCCGGCGAATCGCGCGCACGAACTGGCGCACGTGGCGGCGGTTGATCTCGTTGCCGCCGAAGGCATCGGAAGCGCCGTCGACTAGCAGCACCTCGGCGTCGGTCGAGCGCATCCGATCGCGCACCCACTCGTAGCCGTGGGTCAGCACCGCGCCGTCGCGCGTGTCGATCAGCAGCTCGGCGTCGGCGCCGGCGCCGTCGGCGATCGCCAGCCGGCCGGCCAGGTCGGCCACGTCGAAGCCGGCCCAGGCGGCCAGCCGCGCCAGGCGCCAGCGCAGCACGTCGGCCGGATCTTCGAGCGCCAGCAGCAGCACGCGGCGGCGCTGCACCGGCAGTCCGAAGTACGGTCGCCCGAGCGCCAGGCAGACGGCCAGGTAAAGCGCGATCGCGCTTTTGCCGGTGCCGCCGTGCCCTGCAAATAGCGTCACCTCGCCGGCCGGCAGCCAGTCCGGCACGATGAATGCCGGCGGCAGCGGGTCGCCGATCAGCTCGGCCAGGTCGAGCAGCCGCGGCAGCTCGCCCGCGCTGCGCTCGGCGGCCGGTGCCTCGTCGGCTGCTCTGCGTGCCAGTCGTGCAGCAGCCGCGAATTCGCCGCGGTCGGCGGCCTCGACGGCCTCGGCGAGCAGGCCGCGCGCCCGGCGCTCGGCGGCGTGGCGCTCGACCGCTGCCGCGTAGGCGTGCACGTTCGCCGCGCTCGGCGTGTTGGCGGCCAGGTCGTTCAGGTAGGCGAGCGCGCCATCGTCGGCCGATCCGTTTTGCCGCAACCGTTGCCAAACGGTCACGGCATCGGCGGTGCCTTCGTCGTCGATGGTGTCGCAGATCGCCGCGTAGATTGCGCGGTGGCGCTCGTCGGTGAAGTGCTCGACGGCCAGGCCGTTCAGCCGCTCGCGCGCGCGGTTGTCGAGCAGCAGTGCGCCTAGCACGGACTGCTCGGCGATAAGCGCGGGGTCGGCGGTCATCGCGCCACCATCCGCCGCTCGACGCGCCAGATCAGTGCCAGCCAGCGCCTGCAGGTCGAGAAGCAGCCGGCCAATCGGCAGGCGTCGACCGAAAGACGATAGCTATCATCAGCCGCTTTTCGATAGCCAAGACTTGCGTGCGAAGCCGCCCTGCGGGATGATTGCTGCCGGCCTGCCAGCCTTTCGCAACGCCCACGGACGCGCCCGCCCTCATCGGCGGGCGCGTTCATGTTCTGGCGGCCTTTTCCGGTTCGAATCCCGGCGGTTCCGCCCTAGTCCGCGCCCGGCCCGGCCTGCCGCTGGCGGCCGTCTGTAGCCCGCCGCTCAGTCCACCACCTGACCCCCGCCGGCGGGCTTTTCCCGCCTTCAGGCGCTCCGGTTCGGGCGCTGGCGCGGGGTCGGCGGCGAGCCGCTCCACAAACGTCTGCACGTCGCTGGCGCGATAGCGGACGCATCGTGTTGCCAACGTGACGGCGGCCGGAAAATCGCTGCGCGCGCGCAGGGCATAGGCAGTCCGGCGGCCGACGCCGAGCGCAGCGGCCACTTCGTTGATGTCGAGCAGTAGGGGTTGCATGTCGGCACCGTTTGTTTCTGTGCCACCACTGTGCCGGCGACGAGCGCGGCGCGCGAGGACGCAGTTACTGCGTCCGGCCCTTGCCGCGACGAATGGCCCGGCTGACCGACTCCGGCTCCATCGCCAGCTTCTCGGCGATGGCCTCAAGATCGGCCAGGGTTTGCGGCGGACTCTGCACCAGCGCGTCAATCGCTGCGCGGCGCTCAAGAATGCGCGCGTTGTTGCGCCTGCTGTTGCCTTCGGCCTTCGCGGTATGCGCCATGGCTTCGCCGCAGGCCACGCCGGCCAGCATGGCGGCCATCGCCAGCGCGCTCCACGCTTCGGCGGTCGGCTCGTCGCCGGCGAACCGCACGATGTCCAAGGCAACGCGATAGGCGTCAACAGCGCGCTTGTTCGTCGCCGCAGCTTCCCGTAGGGCCGCCGGAAATCGTCGCCGATCGGCGGCCCTGCAGCACTTGTGCGTGATCTGAATCAGCGCCAGCACGCGCCGCAGTTCGCGCGCCATCAGTTCGTCGCCCGGCAGCGGCGCAAGCGGCGCCGCGGCGCCATGCTGCGCCGGCCTCGTTCGCGGTAGAGTCTTGCGAGCCACGGTCGAGCCATCCCTCGGCTTGTGGTCAGGCGCCGGCAGGGGTGCACACCCTGCCGCGCGCCGCTTGTGCCGGCGGCCGGCCGGCGCGGTGACGATCCTACGCTGCGCGCGGCATCGGGATGATGTTCGATGCCGGCAGCGTGCCGTCGCAGAAGTCGGACCAGCGCAGCAGCAACGCGCGCCGCTGCTCGATGAAGGCACCGCGCATGTAGGCGCGGCGGATGCGATCCTGCTCCTTGTGCGCCAGCGCGCATTCGACAACATCCGGCGTCGCCGCGTGAGTCTCGGCGGCCCAGGTGCTGAACGCCGAGCGGAAGCCGTGCACGGTCACGTCGCCTTCGCCGAGCCGGCGCATTGCCATCGCCAGCGCCATGTTCGACTGCGGCGCGCCGCTGCCGGTCACGCTCGGGAACACGTAGCGGCCGGCACCGTGCAGCTCACGCTGCGCTTCGAGGATCGCAAGCGCGCGATCGCTCAGGTAGACGACGTGCTCCTCGCGCAGCTTCATCCTGCCGGCCGGCACGCGCCATTCGCGGCGCTCCACGTCGATCTCGGACCATTCGCAGCCGAGCGCCTCGCTTGTCCTGCTCGCGGTCAGGATCAGCCATTCGAGACAGCGCGGCGCCGTGCCCTCGGCCGCGCGCAGCCGCTCGATGAACGCCGGCAGCTTGCGCCAGTCCATCGCGGAAAAATTACCGCGCTCGCGGCGACCGACTCGGCGCGACAGTTCCTTGCGGATCGGTGCTGCTGGATTCACCTTGCAGCGGCCGGCCAGGATCGCCGCGTCGAAGATCAGCGCCAGCCGTTGGTAGACGCGGAAGCCCGTTTCCGGCACCGCGCGGCACAGCGGCACCAATGCGTCGAGCAATTCGAGCGGTTCGATGGCGTCGATCGGCCGATCAAGCAGCGCGTCGAGCAGCCGGCGGTGCGCGCGCTGCTCCGGCGTGCGCTCATCGGCCGGCGGTCCTTCGATGCTGGCGATCCACTGCCGGCCATGCTTGTCGGTGCGCACCGGCTCGACGTGTTCCTCGTGATACTGGCGCGCGGCGCGGCGCAGCGTCAGGCGTTCAGCCTGCGCGGCGAGCTTGACGGCCTCGGCCTCGGCCTTCGCCTGCTCGCGTTCCGCGCGGTCATGGTCGATAGGGTCGATGCGTGCGCGCAGCAGTGCGCGCGATCGCTCGGCCAGCTCGCGCGCCACGGTCAACGACTTGCCGGCTTCCGTGATGTTGTTGCGCGCGGCGGCGCCCAGGCCCTGCTCGCGCCGCTTGCCGCTCGGCGACGTGAAGCGAAAGACCCATGATGCGCGGCCTGCCTTGACCCGCAGCATCAAGCCGTCGCCGTCGCTGTGGTCGCCGTCCTTCGCGGCCTGCACTTGCCGCGCGGTGAGTAGGTTCCTTGCCATCCCAAAGCCTCCTTTTCCAACCCCCGCCTGATCCGCCAGTTGTTCGCGCATCGGGGTGCACGGCGCGAAAACTGCCGTGCACGGTCGGGATTGTCAGCTTCTGAAATTGTCCCGTCAAATCAACGGGTTAGCTGCACTTTCTTGCACCGCCTTGCACGGTGCTGCTATTGTCGGTGGCGGAGACGGACGGATTCGAACCGTCGATGCAGGTTTTTGCCCGCATGCTCCCTTAGCAGGGGAGTGCCTTCGACCTCTCGGCCACGTCTCCGGTGTTTGGTGGCGCGCTGTTCCGCGCCGAAACGCGCGCAGTTTAGCGCGGCGACTGCCGCGCTCCAACGCGAGGCGCGATCAGGCCGGCGCGTGCTCCAGACCGAAGGCCTTGTGCAGGGCGCGAACGGCCAGTTCAAGGTACTTGTCGTCGATCACCACCGAGATCTTGATCTCGCTGGTGGTGATCATCTGGATGTTGATGCCCTCTTCCGACAGCGTGCGGAACATCAGGCTGGCGATGCCGACGTGCGAGCGCATGCCGATGCCGACTACCGAGACCTTGCAGATCTTCGGGTCGCCGATGATCTTCTCTGCACCGATATGCGCCTTGACCTTGGTGTTGAGCACGTCCATCGCCTTGGCGTACTCGGTGCGGGCGACGGTGAAGGAAAAATCGGTCATGCCGTCGACGCTGATGTTCTGCACGATCATGTCGACGTCGATGTTGGCATCGGCGATCGCGCCGAGGATCTGGTAGGCGATGCCGGGGCGGTCAGGCACGCGGGTGAGCGTGATCTTCGCTTCGTCGCGGGTGAAGGCGATGCCGGAGATGACGGCCTTTTCCATGAGCTTGTCTTCCTCGAACGTGATCAGCGTGCCGGAACTCGCCTCTTCCGCGAGCGGCGCATCGGCGTCGGTCAGGCTGGACAGTACGCGCAGCTTGACCTTGTACTTGCCGGCAAACTCCACCGAGCGGATCTGCAGCACCTTCGAGCCGAGGCTGGCCATCTCCAGCATCTCCTCGAAGGTGACGGTCGACAGCCGCCGCGCCTCGGGCACGATGCGCGGGTCGGTGGTGTAGACGCCGTCGACATCGGTGTAGATCAGGCACTCGTCGGCCTTCAGCGCCGCGGCCAGCGCCACCGCCGACGTGTCCGAGCCGCCGCGGCCGAGCGTGGTCACGTTGCCGAACTCGTCCGCGCCCTGGAAACCGGCGACGACGACGATGGTGCCCGCCGCCAGGTCGGCGCGGATCTTCTTTTCGTCGATCTCGAGGATGCGCGCCTTGGTGAAGGCGCTGTCCGTGAGCACGTGCACCTGCCAGCCGGTGTAGCTCTTCGCCTTGAGTCCAAGATCCTTCAGCGCCATCGCCAGCAGGCCGATGGTCACCTGCTCGCCAGTGGAGGCGACCACGTCGAGTTCGCGCGCGTCGGGGCTGGCCTGGATCTCCTTGGCCAGCGCGATCAGCCGGTTGGTCTCGCCGCTCATCGCCGATACGACCACCACCAGCTGGTGGCCGGCGCGATGCCACTTGGCCAGGCGGCGGGCGACGTTCTTGATGCGCTCGACGTTGCCGACCGACGTGCCGCCGTACTTGTGAACGATCAGTGCCATGCGCGGCCGCCGCCCCTTTCGACCATCACGATGAAGTGAATCGGCGAATTATAGGGAGGCGCGCCTGCGCGGCCGCCGCGCGCGCTTTGCGCTATCTCAAGCCGGTCCGCCTTGCGGCAGCAGCGCCGCGTCGGCCTGCCATTCGAGGCGGACGCGATCGCCGCCGGCCTCGATCAGGCGCGTATCGGCACCGAGCCGGGCGACGTAGATCAGGCGGCCGTCGCGCCACACCAGCGGTAACGAAGCGCGCTCGAATTCGGCGATGCCGGCCTCCTGGAACAGCCGCTTCAGCGTCTTCGATGGCCGCAACGGGTGCGGCTTGAAGCGCTCGCCGCCGCCGCGGCCGCGCAGTTGCAACGGCTCAGCGCGCAGCCACTCCGCGGCGAAGCCTTCGCCGTCGGTTGGCTCGAAACGCAGCACGCCGCCCCAGGCAGGTACGGCGATCTCGGCTTCGCCGCGCCAGCGGATCGTCACTTCGTCGTGGTGCTCGACCTGCGCGCCGCGCAGCAGCAGCAGGCCGCGATGGCGGCGAACTTCGCGCTGGCCGATGCGCACCTTCATCCGCGAATCGGCGCGGCTGCCCAGCGCCTGCGCCAACACCTGCTGCAACCGTGCCCGCGACGGCACCTGCGCGCCCTGCGCGGCCAGCCAGGCGCGCACCGTCACCGCGCGCCGGCCCGGCGGCAGCGCGGCGAGCCGGTCGAGCCACAACATGCCGGCCGGCGCATCCTCGGTGCACGCGGCCAGATCCGCCGCCGCCAGTTCCTGCAGCGCCTGCGCGGACTCCGCCAGCAGGTCGATCGAACGCGCCGCGGCGCGCTGAAATCCGGGCCGTATCGCCCTGATCGCCGGCAGCACCTTCGCCCGCAGCGCACTGCGCAGAAGGCGCGGATCGGCATTGCTCGGATCGTCGACGTGGTCGAGGCTGCGCTGCGCCACGTAATGCTCGATATCGGCACGCGGCATCGCCAGCCAGGGCCGCAACAGCACAGTCGGGCCGGAGAAGCTGCGCATCGCCATGAAGCCGGTCAGTCCGTCGATGCCGGCGCCGCGCATCCACTGCATCAGAAAGGTTTCAATGCGGTCGTCGAGATGATGCGCGGTGAGCACGGCGGCGGCGCCGTGCTCGGCTGCGACCTCGGCCAGCGCGGCATAACGGGCGTTGCGCGCCGCCTGCTCGATGCCTTGACCACCCGGCTCCACCTGCACGCGCACGAGCTGCAGCGGCACCTCGAGGCGGGCACAGGCCCGCGCACAGAGCGCGGTCCACTGCTCGGCCTGCGGCAGCAAGCCGTGGTGCACGTGCACCGCCAGCAACCGGCCGAAGCCCTGGGTCCGGCTGCGGCGCAGTCGGCAGGCGGCGTCGAGCAGCGCCGTCGAATCGCGGCCGCCGCTGAAAGCGACGAGCAGCGGCCCGCGCGCGCGGCCGCGCTCCAACGGCGCCGCTTCGGCGCCGTCGTCGTCGAGTTCGGCCACCGCGTCGCGCAGCGCCGCCAGCAGCCGGCTGTCGACCGGATCAGGCCTCGGGAGTCGTTTCCTTGAACTTGCCATAGCCGAGCAGACGGGCATGGCGCGCGGCGAGCAGTTCCTTCGGCTTCATCGCCTGGAACTGGCGCAGGCTGTCGGCCAGAGCGCGCTTCAGCAGCGCGGCCATCTGCTTCGGATCGCGGTGGGCGCCGCCGAGCGGCTCGGCGACGATGCGGTCGATCAGACCCAGCGCCTTGAGCCGGTGCGCCGTAAGCCCCAGCGCCTCGGCCGCCTCGGGCGCGCGCTCGGCGCTTTTCCACAGGATCGAGGCGCAGCCTTCGGGCGAGATCACCGAGTAGGTCGCGTATTGAAGCATCAGCACGTGATCGGCCACGGCGATGGCCAGCGCCCCGCCTGAGCCGCCCTCGCCGATGATGGTGGCGATGATCGGCACCTTCAGGTGCGACATCTCGGCCAGGTTGCGGCCGATCGCCTCCGACTGGCCGCGCTCCTCGGCGTCGACGCCGGGATAGGCTCCGGGCGTGTCGACGAAGGTGAAGACCGGCAGGCCGAATTTTTCGGCCAGCCGCATCAGCCGCAGCGCCTTGCGGTAGCCCTCCGGCTTGCTCATGCCGAAGTTGCGCGCGGTGCGCTCCTTGGTGTCGCGGCCTTTCTGGTGGCCGAGCACCATCGCCGGCAGCCCGTTGAAGCGGGCCAGGCCGCCGATGATCGAGGCATCGTCGGCGAAGGCGCGGTCGCCGTGCAGTTCGTGGAAGTCGGTGAAGATTTCGTTGACGTAATCGAGCGTGTACGGCCGCTGCGGATGGCGCGCCAGCTGCGACACCTGCCACGGCGTCAGCTTCGCGTACAGGTCCTTCAGCAGCGCCTGGCTCTTCTTCTGCAGCCGTTCGATCTCCTCGGAGATGTCGACCGCGGAATCGTCCTGCACGAAACGCAGTTCCTCGATCTTCGCCTCGAGCTCGGCGACCGGCTGCTCGAAATCCAGGAAAGTCGTCTTCGCCATGTTCTTCTCTAGTACTCCACAGGCACCGGGTCGAGGCTGCGCCACAGGTACCACGTCGCCACGCTGGCCCATGGGCTCCACGCTGCGGCGAGGCCCAGCACCTGCTGCCTGCCCGCGCGCGCCAGCAACTCGCGCGCCGGCACGCCCTGCAGATAATGCAGGCTGACGGCCTTCAGCAGGCCCAGGTCGTCGAGCGGCAGCACATTAGGCCGCAACAGGTTAAAGATCAAGAACATCTCCGCCGACCAGCGACCGATGCCGCGGATGTCGGTCAGCCGCTCGATGATCGCCTCGTCGTCCATCGCCGCGAACGCGGCGGGGTCGACGCGGCCGTCGGCGAAGTGCGCGGCCAAGTCGCGCAGGTACTCGACCTTGCGCTCCGACAGTCCGCAGCCGCGCAGCGTCGTTGCCCGCCGGCGCAGCACGGCCCGTGGTGACATTTCCGGACAGGCGGCCAGCAGGCGGCCCCACACCGCATCGGCGGCCTTCACCGAGATCTGCTGGCCGACGATCGAGCGCGCCAGCGTCGAGAACGGATCGCCGCGGGAGACCAGCGCCACGCGCGGGTGGCGGCGGATGATGCGCGCCATTACGGGGTCTGCCGACATCAGCGCGCGGCGGGCGCGCGGCCAGTAGTGCGGGCGGGTCATCGGCGACCAGGCCGCTGCCGCAGGGCCCTGCCGAGGCGGCGGCGCACCCCCGCGGGGGGTGCAAGCGCTACGAACGGCGGTGCCGCCATTACTTACTGCCGCCGCCAGGTCGTGCCCGACGGCGTGTCTTCGAGCACGATGCCGTGCGCCGAGAGTTCGGCGCGAATGCGATCAGCCTCGGCGAAATTCTTCGCTTTCTTGGCAGCGGTGCGGTTGGTGATCAGTTCGTCTATTTGCTCAATGGTTAGCCCACTGACGACCACAGACGAACTTGCACTGACCTGAATTTCATTAGTGGACTTGCCTAAGGTGCCGGCAACGCCCTGCAAGAACTCGCGTGGCGGCCTCTGGAGCAACCCAAGCACGCCGCCCATCCCCTTGAGTTGCCGCGCCAGTTCGCGCGACTTCGTCCGGTTCACCTCGTTGGCCAGCGCGAACAGCACACCCACCGCCTCGGCGGTATTGAAGTCGTCGTCCATCGCCTCGCGGAAGCGCTGCGCGTGCGGCTCGCTCCACTCGACCTCTCCATCGGCAGCCGGCGTATCGCGCAGCGCCGTGTACAGCCGCATCAGGCCGGCGCGCGCCTCGCCGACCTGCTCCTCGCTGAATGACATCTGGCTGCGGTAGTGGGAGCGGACAAGGAAGAAGCGCAGAACCTCGCCGTCGTACTTGGCCAGTGCGTCGCGGATCGTCCAGAAGTTGCCCAGCGACTTCGACATCTTGTCCTCGCCGACACGCAGCGCGCCGCAGTGCATCCAGATGTTGGCGAACGGCTCGTCGAACGCGCCCTCGCTCTGCGCGATCTCGTTCTCGTGATGCGGGAAGATCAGGTCGGGGCCGCCGCCGTGGATGTCGAAGTGGCGGCCAAGCAGTTCGGCTGCCATCGCCGAGCACTCGATGTGCCAGCCCGGGCGGCCAGGGCCCCACTTCGACGTCCACTGCGGCTCGCCGGGCTTGACCCGTTTCCACAGCACGAAGTCGAGGGGGTCGCGCTTGCCTTCGCCGACCGCGACCCGCTCGCCGGCGCGCAGGTCGTCGACCGACTTGCCCGACAGCCGCCCATAGCGCGGGAAGCTGCGCACCGCGTAGTCGACGTCGCCGTCGTCGGCCTGGTAGGCCAATCCCTTCTTCTCCAGCAGGTCGATGATGCCGAGCATCTGCGGGATGTAGTCGGTGGCGCGCGGTTCGTGGTCCGGCCTGATGCAGCCGAGCGCGGCAAGGTCGTCGCGCATGTGGCGCGTGAATTCGTCGCTCAGCGCCGACGGCGTGATGCCGCGCTCGGCCGCCCGCTTGATGATCTTGTCGTCGACGTCGGTGATGTTGCGCACGTAGCTGACGCGGTAGCCGCGCTCACGCAGCCAGCGCACGACGACATCGAAGGCCACCAGCGTCCGGCCGTTGCCCATGTGGCAGAAGTCATAGACGGTGACGCCGCAGACGTAGATGCGGACATGGCCGGGCTCGATCGGTTCGAGCGCCGCACGCGAGCGCGTCAGCGTGTTATAGACGGTGATCGTCATGGCGGAAGGCTGCGGAGGTTCGTCCTGTCTCGGCGGCGGGCCGCAAGACTGCGGCGGCCGTGGCAAGGTCGCGGCGTGACGGCGAAGGTCAACAGCGGCGGACGAACATCGACGGAGCCGAAGGACGCTGGACGCGTTGATAAGATGCGGCCGCAGTATATCGCCCGCCATCGCCTTCGCCGATTTCAGTGAAACTGCTTTGCGCCATCTTCGCCTGCGCCGCGCTGGCCGCGGCGCTGCCGGCCGGCGCGCAGGCGCCGGGCGCGCCCAGCCCGGCGACCGAAGTCGGCACGCTGATGAAGGCGGGCAGGCTTGACGAGGCGCTCGCCCGCGCCGACGCCCGGCTGAAGGACAATCCGCGCGACGCGCAGGTCCGCTTCATGCGCGGTGTGATCCTGACCGAACAGGGCAAGACGGTCGAGGCCACGGCCGTGTTCGAGCGTCTGGTCCAGGAGTTTCCCGAACTGCCCGAGCCGTACAACAACCTCGCCGTGCTGCACGCGGCGCAGGGGCGCTACGAAACGGCTTTCCGGCTGCTGCAGCAGGCGCTGGCGGCACAGCCGAATTACGTGACCGCGTACGAGAACCTCGGCGACCTGCACCTGTCGATGGCCGAGGCGGCTTACGGCAGGGCCCTCGAACTCGACGCGAAGCAGCGCCTCGCCCGCAGCAAGCTCGAACTGGCGCGCGAACTGAACGCGCGCATCCGGGCGCTGCGCTGAATCCACTGACTTTGTGCAAAGGAAACCATCGATGCATCAGTTTCTCCAACGGATCGCCCGTCCGCTCGTCGCGGCGGCATTCGCCGCCGTGTTTTCCGCCACCGCCGCCGCGCAGGACAAAGCCGCGGCCGGCGTGCGCGTGCTGCTCGCCACCAGCGCCGGCGACATCACGCTGCAGCTCGAACCTGACAAGGCGCCGAAGACGGTGGCCAACTTCCTCGACTACGTCAAGGGCGGCCACTACGACGGCACCGTGTTCCACCGCGTGATCGACGGCTTCATGATCCAGGGCGGCGGCTTCACGCCGGAGATGACGCAGAAGCCGACGCGGCCGCCGATCCCGCTCGAATCGCGCAACGGGCTGAAGAACGAGCGCGGCAGCATCGCCATGGCGCGCACGGGCGTCCCGGATTCGGCGACGGCGCAGTTCTTCATCAACGTCGTCGACAACCCGCGTCTCGACTATCCCAACCCCGACGGCAACGGCTACGCGGTCTTCGGCCGCGTCGTCGCCGGCATGGATGTCGTCGACAGGATCCGTGCGGTGGAAACGGGCAGCGTCAAGGGGCACCAGAACGTCCCGCTCAAGCCGGTGCTGATCCGCTCGGCCAGCATCGTCAAGTAACCCTCCACCCAAGGAAACGCCATGGTTCGCCTGCACACCAGCTTCGGCCCGATCACGATCAGCCTCGATGCCGACAAGGCGCCGAAGACGGTCGCCAACTTCCTCGGCTACGTGAAAAGCGGCCATTACGACGGCACGATCTTCCACCGCGTGATCAACGGCTTCATGATCCAGGGCGGCGGCTTCGCGCCCGGCATGAAGCAGAAGCCCACTGGGGCGCCAGTGGCCAACGAGGCCGACAACGGCCTGCGCAACGACAAATACACGATCGCGATGGCGCGCACCTCCGATCCGCACTCGGCCACGGCGCAGTTCTTCATCAACGTCGCCGACAACGCCTTCCTCAACCATACGGCGCCGACGGCGCAGGGCTGGGGCTACTGCGTGTTCGGCAAAGTGACCGAGGGCACGGACGTCGTCGACCGGATCAAGGCCGTCGCCACCGGCCGCAGCGGCATGCATCAGGACGTTCCGCAGGACGACGTGGTCATCGAACGCGCCGAAGTGCTCGGCGCCTAGGCGCCGGCGCGAAGCTGATGAACGGCGCAGCGCCGCCCGATCCGCCGCCGGTGCTGCTGCCGCAACTGGCGCGCATCGAACTGCGCGACCCGCTGTTCATCTCCGACCTGCACCTGAATGCCGGCGCGCCGGCCACGCTGGCGCGCTTCCTGCGCTTCTGCGCCGAGGATGCGGCCGGGCATGCCGAACTGGTGATCCTCGGCGACCTCTTCGAGTATTGGATCGGCGACGACACGCTCGACGACGACAGCGACACGGTGTCGCGAATGGTCGCCGACGCATTGCATTCGCTGAACGGGCGCGGCGTGCAGATCTGCGTGATGCACGGCAACCGCGACCTGCTTCTCGGCGCCCGGTTCCTGCGCGCCGCCGGCGCGCGGCTGCTCGCCGATCCGGCGGTCGCCGTGATCGGCGGCCGCGAGGTGCTGCTGGCGCACGGTGATGCGTGGTGCACGCAGGACGTCGAGTACATGCGCTTTCGCGCCTCCATCCGGCAGGAGGCGATGCAGCGCCAGTTCCTCGCCGGACCCCGCGCTGCACGCCAGGCGTTCATGGGCGCGGCCCGTGCCCGGAGCGAAGCGGGCAAACGCGCCAAGGCGATGCAGATCATGGATGTGACGCCGGAGGCCGTCGACGCCGCACTGCGCGCCAGCGGCCTGCACCAGTTGATCCATGGCCATACGCATCGTCCGGCCGTGCACCGCTTCGTGCTCGACGGCCAGCCGGCCGAGCGCTGGGTGCTGCCCGACTGGGACTTCGACGCACAGACGGTTCGCGGCGGCGCGATCGCGGTCAGCCGCGGCGAACTGGTGAACGTGGCGCTCGCCGCCTGAATCGTCGTGCCGGTGAAGGCGGGCATCGGGTTCCTGCGTCGCACATCGGGCCCCGCCGCTGGCCTGAAGCCTGCAACAACGGGCGCCGCCTGGGCGACGGATAGCCCGCGCGTCTACTCGTCCACCAGCCGGTTCAGCTCGCTCGGATCGACCGTCGGCCGCTCGGCGCTGACATCCTCGACGGAGATGCCGTGGCGGCGCAGCGCGGCAACGAGGCGATCGATCTCGCGCTGCTGCTGGTCCGCATGGTCGATCAGGCCGTGCAGCGCCTTGACCAGCGGATCGTCGCCGCCCTGCGACAAACCGTAAGCAGAGAACCCCATCCGGTTGGCGGCCGATTCGCGCGCGGCATCGACGTCCTTGTGCAGGATGCGCGCCGGATTGCCGACCGCGGTGGCACCTGCCGGCACCTCCTTGATCACCACCGCGTTGCCGCCGATGCGCGCGCCATCGCCGACCGTGAAGCCGCCGAGCACCTGCGCGCCGGCGCCGACGATCACGCCGCGGCCCAGCGTCGGATGGCGCTTCGCGCCCCGCGCAAGCGACGTCCCGCCCAGCGTGACGCCCTGGTAGATCGTGCAGTCGTCGCCGATTTCGGCGGTCTCGCCGATGACGATGCCCATGCCGTGATCGATGAACACGCGCCGGCCGACTTTGGCCGCCGGATGGATCTCGATGCCGGTCAGCCAGCGCGCCATGTGCGAGATGAAGCGCCCCAGCCAGCGCAGCCCGCTGCGCCAGCAGGCATGCGCGAACCGATGCATCCATAACGAATGCAGGCCCGGATAGCAGGTCAGCACCTCGAAGGCGGTGCGCGCGGCCGGATCGCGTTCCAGCACGCAGCGGATGTCTTCGCGCAGGCGGTCGAACATGATCGTGGCCGTTCGGCTGCAGAGGCCGCGATTCTATCGGCGCGCCTGCTTGCGGCCGGCGCGCTCGTCCCTGCGCTCGATGATCGCGGCGGCGATGCCGCGCAGGATGTCGACCTCGGCATCGGTCGGCCGCGCGCGCGCCAGCAGGCGCCGCAGCCGCGACATCAGTCGCTTCGGCTGCTCCGGATCGAGATAGCCGAGCGCAACCAGCGCCTGCTCCAGATGAACGAACATGCCTTCGATGCGGTCCTGGCTGGCGGGCGGATCGCCCGCGAACGGTGTCAGGCGCGGATCGATCGCCGCGCCGAACAGCGCCAGCCGGCACTCATACGCCGCGACCTGCACCGCCTGCGCCAGGTTCAGCGACGCGGCCTGTGCGTCGGCGGCAATGGCGCAGCAGGCGCTGCAACGCTCGACGTCGTCGTTCGACAGGCCGCTGCGTTCGGCGCCGAAGACGAAGGCCACGTCGCCGGCTTCGCCGGCAAGGTGCGCCTGCGCCTGCCCCGCGGCGCTGCGCAGGTCGACGAGCGGCGGGCCGAACTCACGCGCGTAGCCGGTCATGGCGAAGGAAAGGCGCGCGCCTTCGAGCGCGGCAGGCAGCGTGTCGTGTACGGTGGCCGCGGCAAGCACGTCGGCGGCGTGCGTGGCGAAGGCCAGCGCTTGCTGGTCGGTGCGGAAGTGCGGCTCGCGCGGCGCCACGATCGCCAGCCTGCGAAAGCCCATGGTGCGGATCGCCCGTGCCGCGGCGCCGACGTTGCCCGGATGGCTCGGCGCCACCAGCACGAAGCGGATTCGGTCCGGGGCAGGCGCGTTCATGTCGTCGGCGCTATGGGTCTCGTCGGCCTGGCGTGGGCGATGCTCGCGCATCCGCCCGCGGTGCGTTCGTCGCGCCTGTCAAGGAAACGCAGGGCCGCCCCGGGTTTCCTTGACCCCGCGGGGGACGGGCCGGGCGCAGCCCGGCCCTGGGGCGCTCATTACAATGCACGCAGTCTAGCGGCGCGCAGCGCGCGCCCTGCTCCTTTCAAAACTCAAAGCCTGCCGATGCATCCGATGCTGAACACGGCCGTGAAGGCGGCCCGCAAGGCGGCGGCGATCATCAATCGCGCCAGCCTCGACCTCGACCTGATCCGTGTCTCCAGCAAGGGCCAGCGCGACTTCGTCACCGAGGTCGACCGCGCCGCCGAGGCGGCGATCATCGACACGCTGTCGACCGCCTACCCGCAGCACGGCTTCCTCGCCGAGGAAAGCGGGCACAGCCACGCCGGACGCGAGGCCGAGTACACGTGGATCATCGATCCGCTCGACGGCACGACCAACTTCATCCACGGCTTTCCGCAGTACGCGGTGTCGATCGGCCTGCGCCATCGCGGCCAGATCACGCAGGCGGTCATCTACGACCCGACGCGCAATGAGCTGTTCACCGCCAGCCGCGGCCGCGGCGCGTTCCTGAATGACCGTCGCATCCGCGTCTCGCGCCGCGACAGGCTGCGCGAGGCGCTGATCGGCACCGGCTTCCCCTTCCGCCAGCTCGACCACCTCGACGAGTACGTGCGCATGTTCCGGCGCATCACCGAAGAGACCGCCGGCATCCGCCGCCCGGGCGCGGCCGCGCTCGACCTGGCCTACGTCGCCGCCGGACGCCTGGACGGATTCTGGGAGTTCGGCCTGTCGCCGTGGGACATGGCCGCCGGCAGCCTGATCATCCTCGAGGCCGGCGGCATCATCTCCGACTTCGATGGCGAGGAGCACTACCTCGCCGTCGGCAACGTCGTCTGCGGCGCACCGAAGATCCACGAGCAGCTGCTGGCGCTGGTGCAGGAAGTCCATCGGCGCGGCAGGCCGGGCGCGGCTTGAGGCCATCGTCGGCGCGTCGTACTGCTTCGGGCCATGTCGGACCCTAGGGCTGCTCCACAGGCAAGCGCGGCAGGTGAAAGGGCGCTCGCCGCCCATACACCGATGATGCAGCAGTACCTGGGCATCAAGGCGCAGTACCCGCACGTGCTGCTCTTTTACCGCATGGGCGATTTCTATGAGCTGTTCTACGACGACGCCCGGCGCGCTGCCAAGCTGATCAACATCACGCTGACGCAGCGCGGCGCGTCGGCCGGCGCGCCGATCCCGATGGCCGGCGTGCCGGTGGTCTCGGTCGAGCAGTACCTGGCGCGGCTGGTCAAGCTCGGCGAGTCGGTGGCGATCTGCGAGCAGATCGGCGACCCTGCGACAAGCAAGGGGCCGGTGGAGCGCAAGGTGGTGCGCGTGGTCACGCCGGGCACGCTGACCGAACTGTCGCTGCTCGACGCCAAGCGCGATGCGGCGCTTGCCGCGCTGTTCGGCGACGGCAGGGACGAGGTCGCGCTCGCCTGGCTGGTGCTGGCCAGCGGCGACCTGCGCGTGATGCGCGCCCGGCGCGAGCAGCTGGCTTCCGAACTGGCGCGCATCGCGCCGTCCGAACTGCTGCTCGCCGACGACGCGCGAACGGCCTCACCCGAAACGGACGCCAGGGTGCAGCGGCTGCCGCCCTGGCACTTCGACGCCGAGCGCGGCGGGAAGCTGCTGCGCGAACGGCTCGGCGTGGCCACGCTGGCGGCCTTCGGCATCGAGGGCGAACCGCTGATGCTGGCGGCCGCAGCCGCCTTGCTCACCTACGCGCAGGACACGCAGCAGACGCCGCTGTCGCACATCACGCGCCTGACCGTCGAGCACGACAGCGAGTACGTCGGCCTCGATGCGGTAAGCCGGCGCAACCTGGAGCTGACCGACTCGCTGCGCGGCGACGGCGGGCCGACGCTGTTTCGCCTGCTCGACGGCAATGCCACCGGCATGGGCAGCCGGCGCCTGCGGCACTGGCTGCACCACCCGCAGCGGGACGCGACGATTGCCCGCGCCCGCCAGGCCCTCATCGGGGCACTGATCGAAGGCGACCTTGCCGGCCGCGTACAGGCGACGCTGCGCCAGGTGCCGGATCTTGACCGCATCGCCGCGCGCATCGCGCTGGGCAGCGTGCGGCCGCGCGAACTGGCGGCGCTGCGCGATGCCGCGCCCGCACTGGCCGACCTCGGCGAACTGCTGCGCAACATCGACACGCCGTTGGCGGCGGCATGGCGCGAGCAAGTCAGGCTGCCGGCTGCGCTCGCCGCTGAACTGGCGCGGGCGCTGCTGCTGGAGCCGGCGGCACAGTTGCGCGACGGCGACGTGATCCGCTCCGGCTTCGATGCGGAACTGGATGAACTGCGCGCGCTGCGCGACAACGTCGGCCAGTTCCTGCTCGACCTGGAGGCGCGCGAGCGCGGCCGCACCGGCATCGCCAATCTGCGCGTCGAATACAACCGCGTGCACGGCTTCTACATCGAAGTCACGCACGGCCAGACCGCCAAGGTGCCCGACGACTACCGCCGCCGGCAGACGCTGAAGAATGCCGAGCGCTACATCACGCCGGAGCTCAAGCGCTTCGAGGACAAGGCGCTGTCGGCGCAGGAGCGGGCGCGGGCCCGCGAGCGCGAGCTGTACGAGGTGCTGCTCGCCCGCCTGCAGCCGGCGGTGCGCGAACTGCTCGCCACCGCCGATGCCGTGGCCAGCGTCGACGCGCTGGCGGCGCTGGCGCGCCACGCCCAGCGCGCGCGCTGGGTGGCGCCCGAGTTCGTCGATAGCCCAGGGCTGGAGATCCGCGGCGCCCGGCATCCGGTCGTCGAAGACCAGATCGAGCAGTTCGTCGCCAACGACTGCGTGCTCGGCCCGGGGCGGCGGCTGCTGGTGATCACCGGGCCGAACATGGGCGGCAAGTCGACCTACATGCGCTCGGTCGCGCTGATCGCGCTGCTGGCCTACGCGGGCAGCTTCGTGCCGGCGGACTCGGCAAGGCTCGGTCCGATCGACCGCATCCTCACCCGCATCGGCGCCGCCGACGACCTGGCGCGCGGCGCCTCGACGTTCATGGTCGAGATGACCGAGGCGGCGGCGATCCTGAACCGCGCCACGCAGGCGAGCCTGGTGCTGATGGACGAGATCGGCCGCGGCACGTCGACCTTCGACGGCATGGCGCTGGCGGCGGCGATCGCGCGCGCGCTGGCCGAAGCCAACCGCTCGCTGACGCTGTTCGCCACCCACTACTTCGAACTGACGCAGCTGGCGCAGTGGCTGCCCGAGGTCGCCAACGTGCATGTCGCGGCAGCTCAGGCTCGCGGCAAGGTGGTCTTCCTGCACGAGGTCCGCGAAGGACCGGCCAGCCAGAGCTATGGTCTGGCGGTGGCGCAGCTGGCGGGCGTGCCGGCGGAAGTGGTGCGGCGCGCACGTGCCCTTCTCACGCAGCTGGAGCAGCGTGCCGCGGGCGTGCAGCCGCAATTGGATCTGTTTGCGGCCGGCGACGCGGCGCTTGCGGCCGCGCAGATCGAACCACCGCCCGGGCCCGAGGCCGACGAACTGCGCGAACGGCTCGGCGCGACCGATATCGATGAGCTCAGCCCGCGCGAGGCGCTGGCACTGCTGTACGAGCTGAAGGCGATCGCCGGCCGCTGACGCCGCTCGACGCCATGGTCCGCACCAACAAGCCCGGGCGCAACTCGCCTCGCGGCGCTTGACTTCGAAGACGGTTGCTCAGTGCCGGCGTTCGTCCGCCGGCCGGTGCAGGTCCTGCGGCTCGACGATGCGCAGGAACTGAGGCGGCTGCGGCCGCTCGGCGGCGGCCAGTTCCTCCTCGCTGGCCCGCTCGACGCCGCGCACATGCACATCGAAGCGCAGCGCCCAGCCCGCGAGCGGATGATTGCCGTCGAGCACGGCAACGCCTTCGGCGATATCCGTCACCGTGTAGATGCGCCCATCGGCGCGGCCGGGCAGTCCCTCGTAGCGCATGCCGACCTCGACCTTCGGCCCGAGCTTGCGGCATTCGAGCAGGTGCACGAGCGAAGGGTCGGCATCGCCGAAGGCGTCGGCCGGCTCCAGCGCCACCGTCGTGCGAAAGCCGGCCTCGTGACCGGCGAGCGCTTCCTCGATGCGCGGAAAGATGTCGTGCGCGCCGTGCAGATACACCAGCGGCGAGGCCGTCTTCTCCAGCAGCTGACCCTGCGCGTCGTACATCGACACGTCGAGGCTGACCAGGCAACCGTCGGCGATCTTCACGTTGTCATCGGCAATCGGCGATATCCTCGCCCGCGATTATGGCCCCGTCCGTCCTGACCCATCTCGGAGCGCGCTCCGTGGCCTGGTTCATGCGCGAGGTCTGGCAACGCCGGCCGCTCGTGATCCGGCAGGCGCTGCCCGGCTTTCGTTCGCCGGTCACACGCACGCAGCTGCTGCAACTGGCCCGCCGGGACGACGTCGAGTCGCGCTGCGTGAGCGCTTTCGGCGGACGATGGAGCATGCGGCACGGCCCGTTCGATCGCGCGCCGCTTCCTGCCGCAACGCGCAGGCGCTGGACGCTGCTCGTGCAGGGGCTCGACCTGCACCTGCCCGCGGCGCATGCACTGCTGCAGCGCTTCCGCTTCATCGCCGATGCGCGTCTGGACGACCTGATGGCCAGTTATGCCACCGACGGCGGCGGCGTCGGTCCGCACGTCGATTCGTACGACGTGTTTCTGCTACAGGCACAGGGCCGGCGCCGGTGGCGCATCAGCCGGCAGCGCGACCTGGCAGTGGTCGCGGGGCTGCCGCTGAAGATCCTCGCCGACTTCCGGCCGACGGCGCAGTGGGTGCTGGAACCGGGCGACCTGCTCTACCTTCCGCCGGGCGTGGCGCACGAGGGCGTGGCGCTCGGCGAGTGCATCACGCTGTCGGTGGGCTTCCGCGCGCCGGCGTGGCAGGAACTGGTCGAGCCCTGGTTCCTGCAACGTGCCGGGCGCGCGCGGGTCGGCGGCCGCTATGCCGATCCGGCAACGCCGCCGACGCGCCATCCTGGCCGTCTGCCCCCGGCGATGATTGCGCAGGCGTGGCAGCGTCTGTCGCGGCTGCAGCCGCGCCGCGCCGACGCCGTCGAGATGCTGCTCGCTCATCTGTCCGAACCGAAGGCACAAGTGACCTTCGACCGGCCGCGGCGTCCGCTGCAGCTTTCCGCCTTCGCCGACGAGGCGGCGCGAGGCCGCCTGCGGCTGCATCTGGATCCTCGCAGCCGCTGCCTTTATTCCGGACGCCGGTTCGCGATCAACGGTGAACTGTCGGCCGTGACGGTCGGCGACAGGGCTCTGGCGGAGCTTGCCGATTCCCGCCGGCTCGACGCCAAGACGTTGCGCGTCGTACCGGCACCGCTGCTGGCGCAGCTTCACGAATGGTATGTTGCCGGCTGGTTGCAGCGACACCTCCCCGCCACGCGCTGATGAACACCGCCGAAGACCGCAGTTCCGATCCACCGCAGCGCGTGCTGATTGGCTCGCGCGCCGAACTCGCTGCCGCGGTGCTGGTGCTGATCAGCCGCGCGCGGCGTGAGATGCGCTTCGCTGCGGCCGATCTGTCCGTGCTGGCGCTGGCAGAGGTGCAGCCGGTGGCGGCGCTGCGCCAACTGCTGCTGGCGTACCCGGAAAACCGAGTCCGCATTCTCGTCGACGACATGACCTGGCTCGACGCGCGCGCACCGCGCCTGCGCGGCCTGCAACGCGATTTCTCGCATGCGCTGCTGATCCGCCGTGCCGATCCGCAGGACCCGGTCGAGCAGGACGTGGTGGTCATCGGCGACGAGCGAGACGCGCTGCGGCTGCAGCCGACGATCGGCATCCTGGGCGAAATGTGGTGCAACAACGCACCCTTCGCCCAGCCATTGATCGCCGATTTCGATCGCCGCTGGGAACACGCAGCGCATAACCAGGCGGTGCGACCGCTGGGCCTGTAGCGCACCTTCTTCGCAGGTGCCTTTCCTGGTCGGTGCGTGCAGACACGCAGCGTCCGAGGCCGCACTGCCTAGGCGCGGACCTCTATTGTCGCCGGTCCGCCTCCATGCGGCGCCGCAGCATGTACAATCACGTACGCGTTTCGCAGCAATGGAGCCCGCCACGTGCGAGGCCGCTCGCTGGACCGAAAGCGCTCCGACAACCCCGAAAGGAATTCCTCGCAATGACCCGATCGCTCATCGTCGCCTCCGTCATGGTTCTCGCGCTCGCCGCCTGCGGCAAGAAGGAAGCGCCCCCCGCTGCCCCGGCGGCCGCTCCGGCCCCCGTGCAGCAGGCCGTCGAAGCAGCCAAGGACGCCGCCAAGGAAGCCGCGGATGCGCCCAAGCAGGCTGCGGCACAGGCCGCCGACGCCACCAAGCAAGCCGCGGAACAGGCGAAGGAAGCGGCCGGCCAGGCCGTAGACAAGGCCAAGGAAGCGGCCGGCCAGGCAGTGGACGCGACGAAGCAGGCGGCCGCCGACGCGACCGAAAAAGCCAAGGAAGCCGCAGCCCAGGCGGTCGACAAGGCCAAGCAGGCCGCCGCGCCGCAGAAGTAACCGGCAACACGGGAGCGCCGCCGATCAGGCGCGAAGCACGCGGGCTGGCACGACCAGCCCGCGTCGTTTGTCTGCGCTCAGCAGCGCTGCCAGTCCAGACCGTCGTCCTGATCGGCGATCAGGACGTCATCGTCGGCGCTGCCGATGGCCGTGGCGAGCGCCGCGCGCGCAAGCGAGGGACGGTTGTTGCGCCGGCTGAGGTGGGCAGCGGCGACCTTGCGCAGCCGGCTCCGGTCGAGCCGGGCGAGCAGCCCGGCGGCCTGTGCATTGGACAGGTGGCCGCGATCACCGAGGATGCGCGCCTTCAGGAACGGTGGATAGGCTGAATTGCGCAGCAGCTCGACGTCGTGGTTGCATTCGAGCAGCAGCGCGTCGACGCCGGCGAGGGCGGTGAAGATGGGCTCGCCCGGGGCGCCGACGTCGGTCAGGACGCCGAGGCGGCGGTCGCCGTCGCTGAACACGTACTGCAGCGGCTCGGCCGCGTCATGCGCGACAGGAAACGGCGCCAGCTGCAACGCACCGATGGCGACGATCTCGCCGGCGACGATCTCGGTGAAATCCGCCTCGAGCGCCGCTGCCTGCGCGGTCCCGCGCGAGCAGTACACGGGCAGCCGCCGCTGCCGCAGCAGCGCCGCCACTCCGCCGACGTGATCGCTGTGCTCGTGCGTGAGCACCACGGCATCGACGTCGTCGACCGCGAGGTCGAAGCGCGCCAGCCTCAGTCGCAGCTGGCGGCCGTTGAAGCCGTTGTCGAGCAGCACGCGGGTCGTCGTGCCACCGTCGCTGGCCTCGACGATCAAGGCGTTGCCTTCGCTGCCCGAGCCGAGGCAGCAGAATCGCAGCACCGCGGCGCGCTCCGCGGCTTCAGCGCAGTTGCTGGCTGATCTGCGCCAGGATCTTGCCGGCCGTGGGGCCGGCATCCGGCTTGCCGTCGCGGTCCTGCACGGTGACTTCGGCGCGTTCGCCGGCCGCCGCGACCAGCACGCGGAACTGCTGCGCGTCGACCTTCAGTTCGCGGCCGAACAGCCGCGAGAAGAAGCCTTGCTGCTGGCGCTGCTTCTGTTCCATCTCCGGGTCGAGGTAGCGGACGAAATAGATGCCGCGCGCGCGATCCCGGTCCTCGACCGTGAAGCCGCCGCGGTCGAGCGCCAGACCGACCCGGCGCCAGGCGCGATCGAAAGGCTCCTCGATCCTGACCCGCGCCGGGGCCGAACCTTCGGCCGGCAGCAGCCGCGCGATCTCGGGCTGCGCCGCCGCCGGGGCCGCCGGCGCCACGGCGGCAACCGCCTGCGGCGGCTCAGCCGGGGCGAAGCGCTGCGCCAGTCGCTGCAGCAGTTCGGCCTCCATTTCCGGATCCGAAGGACGCGGCTGCCACATCGTGCGGTCCTGCGCGTTCGACGTGTACACCTCGATCATGCCGCGGTGGCTGACGAAGATCTCTGAGGTATTGGCCGCCGTGCGCTCGATCCGCACCCGGTACTTGTCCTGCTCGCCGGTGGAATAGACGGCATCCAGAACGCGGCCGATGGTGCGGCGGATGATGTCCTGCGGCAGCTTGGCGCGGTTCTCGGCCCAGACGGTCTCGACAATGCCGAGCTTCGGGTCCTCGCGTTCGATCGCCAGGCCGATCGTCGGCAGGTAATCGCGCACGACGGCGTAGGCCTGCTCCGGCACCACCTCGACCGCGAGCCAGCGTTGATTGCCCACCCGCTCGATGCGCGCCTTGGCCGAAGCCGGCGCCACCGCCGTCGCTGCGCCAGCGCGCGGCTGCGCGCGGCTCGCCGCGGCGGTGGCGCTCGCCGTCGCCGAGCTGCGTTCCGGCACCGCGTAGCGCTCGTCGCGGCTCAGTTGCGAAAGATCCGGCGGCACGTCGAGCGGCCGTGTCGGCGCTGCCCGACCGTAGTCGATCTTGTCGCTCGTCAGGCCCAGCGAACTGCAGCCCGCCGCCAGGGCACAGGCAGCGAGCACGACCGCCGCACGCAGGCCAGTGCAAAACGCCATCGCTATCTCCTTGACCGCTATAGCACGCCGACTTCGCGCAGCGCCGACTCGACGATCGGCTGCGCGCCCTCCGACAGCGGCACCATGGGCAGGCGAATGCCGCCGGCGATGCGGCCCATCCTCGCCAGCGCCCACTTGACCGGAATCGGGTTGGCCTCGACGAACAGCTTCAGGTGCAGCGGCAGCAGCCGGTTGTTCAGCGATCGCGCGCCGGACAGGTCGCCGGACAACGCCGCCTTGCACATCTCGCTCATCAGGCGCGGCGCGACGTTGGCGGTCACCGAGATCACGCCGTGGCCGCCGAGCAGCATCAGGGCCAGCGCCGAGTCGTCGTTGCCGCTGTACACGCAAAAAGACTTCGGCGCGCGCCTGAGCAGGTCGGCGCCGCGCGCCAGGTCGCCGGTCGCGTCCTTGATGCCGACGATGCCGGGCACCTGCGCCAGCCGCAGCGTGGTCTCGGTGGACAGGTCCGCGACCGTGCGGCCGGGAACGTTGTACAGGATGACCGGCAGGTCCACCGTCTCGGCCACCTTGCGGAAGTGCTGGTAAAGCCCCTCCTGCGTCGGCTTGTTGTAGTACGGAACCACCTGCAACGACGCATCGGCACCGACACCCTTGGCGTAGGCGGTCAGTTCGATGGCCTCGGCCGTCGAGTTGCCGCCGGTGCCGGCGACCACCGGCACACGGCCGCGCACCGCATCGACGGCGACTCGGATCAGTTCGCAATGCTCGTCGTGATCGACGGTAGGCGACTCGCCGGTCGTGCCGACGGCGACGATGCCGTTGGTCCCTTCGGCGATGTGCCATTCGATCAGACGGCGGTAGCCATCGTAATCGAGCGACCCGTCCTCCCGCATCGGAGAGACGATCGCCACCAATGAGCCCTTGATCATGCTTCAAGCCTCGCCCGGTAGAAGCGTCGCATTCTAACGGCCGCGCCTGCCGCGGCTTCAGCAATGCGCGTCCAGTCGCAGGTGCGCATCGCCGAGGCTGCGAACCGCGCAGATCCTCGATACGCGCGCCGGCCGCGGCAGGCTGACCACGCCTTCCTCGAATGCGAGCACCACCAGCGGCGGCCCGAAGACCTCGAGCAGTTCCCGCGGGCGCAGCAGGAACGCCGGGTTGCTCGGCCGGCCGAAGCGTTCGTGGCCGGCGACGAAGGTTTCATAGATCAGCGTGCCGCCCGGCGCCAACGACTCGATCAGCCGCGGCAGCAGCGGCCGGTGCAGGTAGTTCGTGACCACGATGGCGTCGAAGTGCCGGCCGACGTAAGGCCACGGACCCGACTCGATGTCGGCGCGCAGGAAGCTGACGCCCGCCACCTGCGCCAGCGCCGCACCCGCGTCGGCGTCGATGTCGACTGCGTCGACGATGCAGCCCTGTGCGGCAAACAGCCGCGCATGGCGGCCGCGGCCGCAGGCGACATCGAGCACGCGCGAGCCCGGGGCGACACGCGCCGCAAACCGCTCGACCCACGGCGATGGCGCCTCGGCGCCATGCGCGCCGCGCGAGGCGGTTTCCTTCGTCTCTCGCGATTGCGGCCCGGCGGCCGCGGGCGCCGGCGCAGGCTTGTTGCGTCGGCGCAGCCACTCGATCACGTGTAGGCCAGCCCCATCGCCTCGCGCACGTCGCGCATCGTCTCCTGCGCCGCCTGCCGGGCGCGGTCGCAGCCGTCGGCCACGATCGAGCGCAGCAGCGTCGGATCGTCAACGTAAGGCTGGGCTCGGGCGCGCCAGCCTTCCTGCTCGCGCAGCATGGCGTCGATCAGCGGTTGCTTGCATTCGAGGCAGCCGATGCCGGCGGTGCGGCAGCCGTGCGCGGCCCAGTCGCGCACCTCCGGCGTGGTGTAGATCTGGTGCAGCGACCACACCGGGCAGCGCTCGGGTTCGCCCGGGTCGGAGCGGCGCACGCGCGCCGGGTCGGTGGTCATGCGGCGGATCTTGTCGGTAAGCGCCTTCGGCTCCTCGCGCATCAGCACCGCGTTGCCGTAGCTCTTCGACATCTTCTGCCCGTCGAGCCCCGGCAGCTTCGGCGTTTCGGTCAGCCGCGCCTCGGGCTCGACCAGAATGACGCGGCGCGACCCCTCGAGGTAGCCGAACAGCCGCTCGCGGTCGCCCATCGACAGGCTGGCCGAAGCGGCGAGCATCGCCCGCCCCTGCTCGAGCGCAGCCTCCTCGCCCTTTTCCTGGTAGCGGTTGCGCAGGTCCATGTACAGCCTGGCGCGCTTGGTGCCGAGCTTTTTCACCGCCGCTTTCGCCTTTTCCTCGAACCCGGGCTCGTTGCCGAAGAGGTGGTTGAAACGGCGCGCGATCTCGCGCGTCATCTCGATATGCGGCACCTGGTCTTCGCCGACCGGCACCATGTTGGCGCGGTAGATCAGGATGTCGGCCGCCTGCATCAGCGGGTAGCCGAGGAAGCCGTAGGTCGACAGGTCGCGCTCCTTCAGCTTCTCGATCTGGTCCTTGTAGGTCGGCACGCGTTCCAGCCAGCCCAGCGGCGTGGCCATCGCCAGCAGCAGGAACAGTTCGGCATGCTCGTGGATGCGCGACTGAATGAACACCGTCGCCTTGTTCGGATCGATGCCGGCGGCGAACCAGTCGATCAGCATGTCCCACACGCTGGCTTCGATGTGCTCCGGCGTCTCGTAGTGCGTCGTCAGCGCGTGCCAGTCGGCAACGAAGAAGAAGCACGGATGCTCGTCCTGCAGCTTCACCCAGTTCTTCAGCGCGCCGTGGAAATGCCCGATATGCAGCGCGCCGGTCGGGCGCATGCCGGAAAGAACGCGATCACCGTACATGATCAGACGAACAGGCTGACGATCGCCCGGCCGAACTGCAGGAAGGGCGACAGGAAAAAACCGAGAGTGCCGGTGGCGAGCAGCGCGATGACGATGACGAGTCCATACGGTTCGAGCCGCGAGAACTGATAGGAAAGGCGGTGCGGCAGCAGTCCGACGAGGATGCGGCCGCCATCGAGCGGCGGCACCGGCAGCAGGTTCAGCGCCATCAGCACCAGGTTGACCTGGATGCCCGCCACGGCCATCGCCATGAAGAACTGCTCGCTCAGGCCGATCGCCTGCTGCAGGGTGAAGAACACGGCCCAGAGGATCGCCATCAGCAGGTTGGCGCCGGGCCCGGCCGCCGCGACCCAGACCATGTCCTGCTTGGGGCGGCGCAGGCTGCCGATGTCGACCGGCACCGGCTTGGCCCAGCCGAACAGCATGCCCTTGGTCACGAGCAGGATGATCAGCGGCACGACGATGGTGCCGACAGGGTCGATGTGCTTGATCGGATTGAGCGTGATTCGGCCAGCGACATAGGCCGTGTTGTCGCCGAACATGCGCGCGACGTAGCCGTGCGCCGCCTCGTGCAACGTGATCGCGAACAGGACCGGGATGGCATAGACCGTGATGGTCTGGACGAGACTTTCCATCGGCGCGCAGTCTATCAGCCGGCATCCGGCCAGCCGCCGCTGCATTCCGGCAGGCCCGCTTGCACTGCGCACGGTCGCTCGCGCATGAGCCGGCGCGGCCATCAGTCTTTCTTCTCGCTGCGCTCGAAAACCGAGCGCTTGAGGCGGCTCGGCGCGCTGATCAGGCTTTCTTCTCGCTGCGCTCGAAGCTGAGCGCTTGAGGCGGCTCGGCGCGCTCAGGCCGCCAGGCCGAGCGCTTCGACCGGACCGCGGCCGCGGCGGATCAGAACGGCGTCGGCACCGGTCAGGTCGACGACGGTCGTGGGCTCGATGCCGGCGTCGCCGGAATCGATCACCAGATCGACCTCGTGCTCCAGCCGCTCGCGGATCTCATGCGCATCGGTGCGCGGCAGTTCGTCGCCGGGCAGCAGCAGCGTGGTCGAGATCAGCGGCTGGCCCAGCACCTCGAGCAGACCCTGCGCCACCGGGTGGTCGGGCACGCGGATGCCGATCGTCTTGCGCGACGGATGCGACAGCCGCCGCGGCACTTCTCGCGTCGCCTCGAGGATGAACGTGTACGGTCCGGGCGTGACGTTGCGGATCAGCCGGTACTGCACGTTGTCGACCTTGGCGTAGTTGGCGATCTCCGACAGGTCGCGGCACAGCAGTGTCAGGTGATGGCGCTCGTCGACGCTACGGATGCGGCGCACGCGGTCCGCGGCCGCCTTATCGTCGATGCGGCAGACCAGCGCGTAGCACGAGTCGGTCGGGATCGCCGCCACGCCGCCGTGCTCGATCAGTTGCGCCGCCTGCCGCAGCAGGCGCAGTTGCGGATGCGTCGGGTGAACGACGAATAGCTGTGCCATCGCCCTAGAGCAGCCGTTCCCAGACCGGCGTCAACCGGTACGGCAGCACGCCGATGCGTCCAAGCTCGGCCTGTGACTCGCCCGGCCCGTGGAAATCGCTGCCGCGCGAGGCCGCCAGCCCGAATTCAAGCGCCAGCTCGGTAAAGCGCTGCACGTCGCCGGCGCCATGATTGCTGGTCACCACTTCCACAGCGCTGCCGCCGGCCGCACGGAATTCGGCCAGCAGCGCCCACAGTTCGTTCTCGCTGAAGCGGTAGCGGCCGGGATGGGCGATGACTGCCACGCCGCCGGCAGCGACGATCCACTGCACCGCCTGCCCCAGCTGCGCCCAGCGATGCGGCACATAACCCGGCTTGCCCTCGACCAGGTAGCGGCTGAAGACCTCGCGCGTGCCGCCGCAGATGCCGCGCTCGACGAGAAAACGCGCGAAATGCGTGCGCGAGATCAGGTCCGGATTGCCGACGTGTTTCAGCGCGCCGTCGAAGGCGCCGCCGATGCCGGCGCGCTCCAGTTGCTGCGCCATTTCGCGCGCCCGCCCGATGCGGCCGGCGCGCACCGAGGCCAGGCCGCCCAGCAGCTCGGCGTTCGAGGAATCGATGCCAAGCCCGACGACGTGCACCGTGCGCCCGGCCCAGGTCACCGAGATCTCGACGCCGGGCACAAAGGCGAGCCCGAGCTGGGCGGCGCAGGCAGCCGCTTCGGCGAGCCCGCCGATTTCATCGTGGTCGGTCAGCGCGAAAAGTTCGACGCCCTGCTGCACGGCGCGCCGCACCAGCTCCTCCGGTGCCAGGGTGCCGTCGGATACGGTCGAGTGCGAATGCAGGTCCGCGTTCAGTTCGCTGGCCAGTCGTGTCATCGGCGCGATTCTACGGAGTCGCGGCGATCACTCGCTCGATGAAGTCCTCGATCAGACGGGCCACGGCCTGCGGCTGGTCGTGATGAAGCATGTGGCCGGCGTCGGTGACGCGCGCGACTTGCACGTTCCTCAGCACCGCGACGCGGCGCGCGATCTCGTCGCTGTCGCCGGCCCAGCGATGCGCGTCGGTATCGGTCGCTTCGACCCACAGCACCGGGCAGTCGATGGCCCGCCAGCAGGCGGCCACTTCGGCCCAGCGGTACAGCACCGGATTGACGATCTTGTGCGCCGGATCGCCGGCGATCTCGTAGTGGCCAGATGCCGTGCGCCGCGACCAGTGGCCGGCAAGAAAGGCCGCGCGGTGCGCGTCCAGCCGCGGATTGTTCCGTCGCAGACGCTGTGCAACCTCTTCGACCGTCGCATAGCGGCGCGCGGTCGGCGGCGCCTTCAGTTCGTCAAGCCAGCGCGCATAACGGGCCGGCGCCAGCGCTGGGTCGCTGTCCTTCAGGCCGAAGCCTTCCAGATTGACCAGCGCCCTGACCCGCGCCGGCCGCGCGCCGCCGTACAGCAGCGCGATGTTGCCGCCCATGCTGTGGCCGATCAGGTTCACCGCCGCGTCGGCACCGACCGCGTCGAGGATCGCGTCGAGGTCGGCGAGGTAGTCGGCGAACCAGTAGCAGTCGCCCGGGCCCTTGTCGGTCAGTCCGTAGCCGCGCCAGTCCGGCGCCACCACGTGCCAGTCGCGCGCAAGGGCATCGACGACGAACTGGAACGATGCCGACACATCCATCCAGCCGTGCAGAAGCACGAGCATCGGCGCACCCGGCGTGCCCCACTCGCGCAGGTGGTAGCGCAGGCCGCGCACGGGCAGGAAACGGGAACGGGCGGGCCTCATGGCGATTGCCGGACGCAAACGGCTGCGGGATGATCGGGCCGCGCCAGACTAACAGGTCAGATCGATGCCCCGCGACCAGTACCGCGAGCTGTACAACGGGTTCCGTTGGCACGTGCCGGCGGAGTTCAACATCGCCGACGTCTGCGGCCGGCGCTGGGCGGCGGAAAGCTCGCGCATCGCGCTGTACACCGAAGACGAGGCTGGCCGCGCGGCGACCTACTCCTACGCCGCGCTGATGCGCGATGCCAACCGGCTCTCGAATGCGCTTGCCGCGCTCGCTGTCAGGCGCGGCGAGCGCGTGGCCATCGTGCTGCCGCAGCGCGCCGAAACCGCGATCGCGCACCTGGCCATTTACCAACTCGGCGCGGTGGCCATGCCACTGTCGTGCCTGTTCGGTGCCGATGCCCTGGCCTTCCGGCTGAACGACAGCGGCGCCAGGGTGGCGGTTTGCGACGCTGCGACCGCGCCGGCGATCGTTGCGCTGCGCGACCAGTGTCCGAATCTCGCGCACGTGATCTCGGTCGACGGACCGGGCGACGGCCTACTCGAATGGAGCGCGCTGCTCGCTCCCGCGGCTGACCGCTACACGCCGGCCGTGACGCTTGCCGATGACCCGGCGGTGCTGATCTACACCAGCGGCACGACCGGTCCGCCCAAGGGCGCGTTGATTCCGCACCGTGCGTTGATCGGCAACCTGCCCGGCTTCGTCGCTTCGCAGAACTGGTTTCCGCGGCGCGGCGACGTGTTCTGGTCGCCGGCCGACTGGGCCTGGACCGGCGGCCTGATGGATGCGCTGCTGCCGACGCTGTACTTCGGCTTTCCGATCGTCGGCGTGCGTGGCCGCTTTGCGCCGGACCGCGCGCTCGACCTGATGCGCCGCTATGGCGTGACCAACACCTTCCTCTTCCCCACCGCGCTGAAGATGATGATGCGCGCCCCGCAGTGGCGCGATCCGGGCAAGCTGCGCCTGCGCGCCGTGATGAGCGCCGGCGAAGCTGTCGGCACCGCGGTGTTCGACTGGACGCGCGAGCATCTGGGCGTGACGGTCAACGAGATGTTCGGCCAGACCGAGATCAACTACATCGTCGGCAACTCGCACCACAAGTGGCCGGCGCGGCCGGGCGCGATGGGTCGGCCGTATCCGGGGCACCGCGTGGCGGTCATCGACGACGACGGCCGGGTGCTGCCGTCCGGCGAGGCCGGAGAGGTCGCCGTGCACCGGCGCGACATCCACGGCGACCCCGACCCGGTCTTCTTCCTCGGCTACCTGAATAACGAGCAGGCAACGCGGCGCAAGTACACCGGCGACCCGGCCGACTCGTGGTGTCGCACCGGCGACCTCGCGCTGCAGGACGGCGACGGCTACCTCTGGTACCGCGGCCGCGCCGACGACATGTTCAAAGCCGCCGGTTACCGGATCGGACCGGGCGAGATCGAAAACTGCCTGCTCGGCCACCCGGCGGTGGCCAACGTGGCGGTGGTGCCCAAGCCGGACGCCGAGCGCGGTGCCGTCGTCAAGGCCTTCGTCGTGCTCGCCGCCGGCACCACCGGCGACGCTGCGCTCGTCAAGAGGCTGCAGCAGCACGTGCGCGGCAAGCTGGCGCCCTACGAGTACCCCAAGGAGATCGAGTTCATCGATGCGCTGCCGATGACGACCACGGGCAAGGTACAGCGGCGCGTGCTGCGCGAACTCGAAGCGCGCCGCGCCGGCGCCGCCGCATAGGCGCTGATCAGGCCGCGTTTCGCGTCGGGCGCGTATTGCCGGCGGCCGACGGCCGCACCGCCGATTCGCGGATCGCCTGCTTCAGCAGCGGCCTCCAGTCCTCGCGCGGTGCGTCATACAGGCGAGTGACCAGCGACGGCGGCAGATCGCGATAGCGACGGCGGTCGGGGCTGAACGTGATCTCGCGGAAACCGAGCTCGAGCAGCCATTTCCACAACTCATCGCTCAGGCCGGCCTGCACCGTCATGCGCACATCGTGCAGACAGACTTTCGCGCCGAGCCTGGGCTTCGGCCCAGGCAGCGCCAGCTTTCTTTCCTTGCGTACTTTCAGAAGGGTGCGAAAACCGTCAAACGCCCCCATTGTCCTTCTCCTCGAAGCCACCCGGCCAGCACCGGACACTGCCGGCCATCCGAGCAGTTCAAGGCTATTGCATTCGGACGATGCGCGCGCTCGGCCGGATGGTTTAGAGCGCACGCCGCATTCCGCCCTCGCGGCTGCGGTTCAACGTCGCTCGAGGTTGAACACCGGGCGGTATACCGCTTCCTCGACGGCCAGTTGCAGCAGCTGCTGCCGCTCGTCGGGATCGGCCGCGTCGAACAGTTCGGCCACTCGAGACGGCGGCACTTCGCGGTAGGCGCGACGGCTGTTGCGGAACACTTCCTCGCGCCAGCCGAGGTCGACAAGCCATTTCCAGGTCGAGTCGGTGAGCCCAGCCTGCACGGTGATGCGCACGTCGTCCTTGACGATCTTCGCGCCGAGGCGTGGCTTCGGCCCCGGACGCGGGATGGCGCGCTCCTTGCGCAGCCCCAGCGCCTTGCGCAGCGAGTTTCGCACCGAATCGAATAGTCCCATCGGTCTGTTACGCATGCCCGAGCCCGATTCTGCCGACCTTTCCGGCCCGTGTTTTTAACCTATGCTGAGGCCGCGACGACTTCAACAGAAAAATCCCCTAGCCGGCGGCGTCTCGCAGTTGCTCGACTTCCTCCGCCGTGAATCCGGCCTGCAGCCGGGCGGCGATATTGAACGGGCCGCGCGGACGGGGCGCGCCGCAGCGCATCTGCGCCTGCCGCTCATACAGCACCGGATCAATGTGCCGCAATGCACAAAGATACCTGAACCAGTGGTTGCCGATGGCGACGTGACCGATTTCGTCGCGCAGGATGACGTCGATCAAGGCGGCCGAGGCTGAATCGCCGCAGGCAGCGAACTTGGCGCGCACGGCCGGCGAGGCATCCAGGCCGCGCGCCTCGAGCGTCCGCGGCACCAGCGCCATACGCGCCAGCACGTCGTCGGCGGTGCGGCGCGCCATTTCCCACAGGCCGTCGTGCGCTGGAAAGTCACCGTAGTCATGGCCGCCGTCCTGCAGCCGCGCACGCAGCAGCGAAAAGTGGCTCGCCTCCTCGACCGCGACCCGGGCCCAGTCGCGGTAGTACTGCGCCGGCATGCCGGCAAAGCGCCAAAGATGGTCCAGCGCCAGCCCGATCGCGTTGAATTCGATGTGGGCAAGCGCATGCAGCATCGCCGCCCGGCCTTCGCGCGTGCCGACCGATCGCACCGCCACCGCTGCCGGCGCGACGAGCAGCGGGCGTGGCGGCCGGCCCGGCAGTCCTCCGGGATCGACGAGTGCCGCTTCGGCCGCGCAGGCCAGCGTGGCTTCGTCGAGCCGCATCGTCCGCTGCAGCCGCTCGCCGACGCTGCACGACTGCAGTGCCTGAAGCGCAGCGGAACGAAGCTCCGTCAAAGACCCCCTCCAGCGATAAGATGGCCTGTCATTGTAGGAGGCCCTTTATGACATCGCCGATAGCGGCAGGAAAAGTGCTCGGCGTGGGCGGGCTGTTCTTCAAGTCAGCCGACCCGGCGCGGCTGCGCGCGTGGTACCAGCGCGTGCTCGGACTCGAATTCAACAACTGGGGCGGCATCGTCTTCGATCCGGCGGCACTGCCGCAATCCGCTCGCTGCGTCTTCACGCCGTTTTCCGCCGACACCGACTACTTCGGCCCGGGCACGCAGACGTTCATGTTCAACCTGATCGTCGACGACCTGGGCGCTTTGCTGGCCCGCGCGTCGGCACAAGGTGCGCGACCGCTCTACCAACGCGCCAGCGGCGAACTTGGCGAATTCGCCTGGCTGATCGACTGCGACGGCAACAAGGTCGAGCTCTGGCAGCCGCCGGCCGCGCCTCCCGCCTAGCCGTCCTCGGCCGGAAGGCAAGCCGTCGCCCCGGCCGCCCGCGAGGCCCGAGCGATTCAGGCTGCGGCGCGTTCCGCCGCGGCCAATTCGGCGCCCACGCGCTCGTGCGCCTCGCGCACATGGGTCCCGATCAGGTGCGCCGCCTTCTGCGCATCGCCGGCGGCGATCGCTTCGACGATTGCCGCGTGCTCTTTCCACACTTTCTGCGTGAATCGCGGCCGCCGCAGCACCTCGCCCATCGAGCGTCGCAGGTGCTGCCAATGCGTCTGCATCGACTCGACGATCAGCGGATTGCCGCTGGCCTCGTAGATCAGCGAGTGAAAATCGACGTCCGCCTGCAACGTCGCCTTCGCGTCGCCGGCCGCGGCGACCTGCTTGCCTTCAGCCACCAGCGCCCTGGCGCGACCGAGTTGCGCGGCCGAGATCCGTCGCGCCGCGAGTGCCGCAGCGAGCGGCTCGACCGCCTCGCGGAATTCATAGATCGCATCGAAGCGCGCCCGATCCACCGGTGCCACGCGCAGGCCTCGTCGGCCGTGCTCGACCAGGAAGCCCTGCTGCCTGAGAATGCCGAGCGCCGTCATCACCGGCTGTCGCGACACCTGCAGCCGCGCCGCCAGATCGTCCTGTGTAACGCGCGTTCCGGCGGCGAGCGAGCCGTCGCAGATCGCATCGAGGATCGTGTCGTAGACACGCTCCACCAGCGTCTTCTGCGGTGCCAATGATCCGATCGTCATCACTTCACCCTCCTGGAGCGCGATTTTCGCTGTGCCGATTGACAGGCGCCGGGGGTTGGAGAACACTTCGAATATCGTATACGGTATTCGATCAGCCGAAAAGCCAACGGCAACGCACCGGCGAGGGGGGTTGAACCGATGAGCGCACCGATTCGCGTCTTGCTGGCCAAGGTCGGTCTCGACGGCCACGACCGCGGGGTCAAGGTCGTCGCCCGCACGCTGCGCGACGCCGGCATGGACGTCATCTATTCCGGCCTGCACCGCACGCCGGAGGAGGTGGTCGGCACCGCCGTGCAGGAGGACGTCGACATCCTGGGCGTCAGCCTGCTGTCCGGCGTACAGATGACGGTGTTCCCGAAGATTTTCCGCCTGCTTCACGAACGGCAGGCCAGCGACATCATCGTCGTCGCCGGAGGTGTGATGCCCGACGAGGACGTGGCTGAACTGAAGAAGATGGGCGTGGCCGAGGTGATGCTGCAGGACACGCCGCCGCAGGCGATCATCGACTCGCTGACGCGCCTGGTGCGCAGTCGCGGGCCACGCTGAGCGCCTGCGCCTTCCGCTAACCGAGTGCCGTTCGTCGACGGCCGTCCCGGAGATTCGCCATGGCAGCCATGGAGCAGTGGTCGTTTCCGCCGCCCTACGACGACGATTACCTGCCGAGCGCCGACAGCCGTTACTGGTTTGCCGTGCGCGAGACGATGGCACCGCCGGAGCGCGACGCCGCGATCCTCGTCCGGCTGCAGCAGGTCTGCCGCTACGCCTACGAGAACGCGCCGTTTTACCGCCGCAAGTGGGACGAGGCCGGATTCCACCCGAACCAGTTGAAATCGCTCGAGGACTTCGAGCAGAAGGTGCCGGTGATCAGGAAGGCCGACCTGCGTGCCGCGCAGGAGGCGCACCCGCCTTTCGGCGACTACCTGTGCGTTCCGCAGGCCGAGGTGTTCCATATCCACGGCACCAGCGGCACGACCGGCCGCCCCACCGCCTTTGCCGTCGGCCGAAGCGACTGGCGGGCGATCGCCAATGCCCACGCGCGGATCATGTGGGGCATGGGCCTGCGTCCCGGAGACATGATCTGCATTGCCGCCGTGTTCAGTTTGTATCTGGGCAGCTGGGGCGCGCTGGCCGGCGCCGAGCGGCTACGCGCCCGGGCCTTTCCCTTCGGTGCCGGCGCGCCGGGCATGAGCGCCCGGCTGGCGCACTGGCTGCACACGATGAAGCCGGCCGCTTTCTACGGCACGCCGAGCTATGCCATCCACCTCGCCGAGGTGGCGCGCGAGGAGAGGTTGAATCCCCGTGACTTCGGCCTGAAGTGCCTGTTCTTCTCCGGCGAACCGGGCGCCTCGGTGCCCGGCGTGAAGGAGCGCATCGAGGAACTCTACGGCGCCCGCGTCTACGACTCGGGATCGATGGCCGAGATGACGCCGTGGATGAATGTCGCCGGCACCGAGCAGACGAACCCGGGCATGCTGTGCTGGCAGGACATCGTCTACACGGAAGTCTGCGATCCGGCCACCTGCCGCCGCGTGCCATACGGGCAGCGCGGCACTCCGGTGTACACGCACCTGGAGCGCACCAGCCAGCCGATGATCCGGCTGCTTTCCGGCGACCTGACGCTGTGGGTCAACGAAGACAACCCCTGCGGCCGCACCTACCCGCGGCTGCCGCAGGGCATCTTCGGCCGCATCGACGACATGTTCACGATCCGCGGCGAGAACATCTATCCGAGCGAGATCGACGCCGCGCTGAACCAGGTCGCCGGCTACGGCGGCGAGCACCGGATCGTGATCACGCGCGAGGCGGCGATGGACGAGCTGCTGCTGCGCGTGGAGCCGACCGAGGGCATCCACCGCGGCGGCGGCGAGGCGGTCGAGGCCTTCCGCAGCGATGTCGCACGCAAGCTGCAGACCGTGCTCGGCGTGCGTACCCGCATCGAGGTTGTTGCGCCGGGCTCGATCCCGCGCACCGATTTCAAGGCTCGCCGCGTGATCGACGACCGCGAGGTCTTCCGGGCGCTGAACGCCGAACTGGACCGACGCTGACGCGCCGATGAGCTACGTCGCCTCGCTCGATCTCCTGCCGCAGGTCGCCGCCGGCAATACCCGCGCCGCCGGACGACTGATCACGCGGGCCGAGTCCGGTGCGGCGGAGGCCCGGCCGGCGCTGGCCGAGATCTACCGTCGCGCCGGCCACGCACACGTGATCGGGCTGACCGGCGTGCCGGGCAGCGGCAAGTCGACGCTGGTGGCAAAGCTCGCCGCCGCGCTGCGCGCGCACGGCGAGAGGATCGGCATCGTTGCCGTCGACCCGTCGAGCCCTTATTCGGGCGGCGCGATCCTCGGCGACCGCATCCGCATGACCGAACTGGCCAGCGATCCGGGCGTCTTCATCCGCAGCATGGCCACGCGCGGCGCCACCGGCGGCATGGCCCGCGCGGCGCTCGACGCGGTCGATATCCTCGACGTCGCCGGCTTCGGCACGGTCATTATCGAGACCGTCGGCGTCGGCCAGGACGAGGTCGAGATCGCCAAGGCCTCGGACACGACGATCGTCGTCTCGGCGCCGGGCCTGGGCGACGAGATCCAGGCCATCAAGGCCGGCATCCTGGAGATCGCCGACATCCACGTGGTCAGCAAGTGCGACCGCGACGACGCCCACCGCACGCTGACCGATCTGAAGCAGATGCTGATGCTCGGCACGCAGAACCGGCCGAAACCTTTGTGGCCGATCCCGGTCGTCGGCGTCAGTTCCTACACCGGCGAAGGCATCGAAGTGCTGCTCGACAGGATCGCCGCGCACAGGAAAACGCTGGCGCAGACACCGCTCGGCGCGCAGCGGCGGGCGCGCGTGGCCGCGTTCCGGCTGCAGAAGACGGCGCAGACCATGCTGCTCGAGCGTTTTGCGGCGCGTGCGGCCGCGCTGGCCGCGCCGCTCGCGCAGCGCGTTGCCGACCGGCATAGCGATCCTTACGCCGCAGCGCAGTCGCTGATCGAACAGACGCTGAGGAAGGAGTTCGCCGATGAACTGGCTTGACCCCGATCTGGTCCGGCAACTGGAGCGCGAACGCACGGAATGGGAGGCCCACGAGGTCGCGTCGTTCCTGAAGAAGCAGGCCGAGCGGCGCGAGCAGTTCTTCACCATCGGCGACTTTCCGCTCAAGCGCGTGTACACCGCGGCCGACGTCGCGAGCACGCCGGTCGAGGACATCGGCCTGCCCGGTCGCTATCCGTTCACGCGCGGGCCGTACCCGACGATGTACCGCAGCCGCACCTGGACGATGCGTCAGATCGCCGGCTTCGGCACCGGCGAGGACACCAACAGACGCTTCAAGTACCTGATCGCGCAGGGGCAGACCGGCATCTCGACCGATTTCGACATGCCGACGCTGATGGGCTACGACTCCGACCACCCGATGAGCGAGGGCGAGGTCGGCCGCGAGGGCGTGGCCATCGACACGCTGGCCGACATGGAAGCCCTGCTCGACGGCATCGACCTTGAGAAGATCTCGGTGTCGCTGACGATCAACCCGACGGCCTGGATCCTGCTGGCGATGTATGTCGCGCTGGCCGACAGGCGCGGCTACGACCTCGCCAAGCTGTCGGGCACGGTGCAGGCCGACATCCTGAAGGAGTACATGGCGCAGAAGGAGTACATCTATCCGATCGCGCCGTCGGTGCGCATCTGTCGCGACATCATCACCTATTCGGCCCGCCAGCTTAGGCGCTACAACCCGATCAACATCTCCGGCTATCACATCAGCGAGGCCGGCGCCTCGCCGCTGCAGGAGGCCGCGTTCACGCTGGCGAATCTCATCGTCTACGTCGAGGAAGTCCTGAAGACCGGCATGAAGGTCGACGAGTTCGCCCCGCGGCTGGCGTTCTTCTTCGTCAGCCAGGGCGATTTCTTCGAGGAGATCGCCAAGTTCCGGGCGCTGCGCCGTTGCTACGCCAAGATCATGAAGGAACGCTTCGGGGCGAAGAACCCCGACAGCATGCGGCTGCGCTTCCATTGCCAGACGGCGGCGGCGACGCTGACCAAGCCGCAGTATAAGGTGAACATCGTGCGCACCGCCCTGCAGGCGCTTTCGGCCGTGCTTGGCGGCGCGCAGTCGCTGCACACCAACGGCTACGACGAGGCCTTCGCCATCCCGACCGAGGACGCGATGAAAATGGCGCTGCGCACGCAGCAGATCATCGCCGAGGAGACGAACATCACCAGCGTGATCGACCCGCTCGGCGGCAGCTGGTTCGTCGAGGCGCTGACCAGCGAGTACGAGAAGAAGATCTTCGCCATCCTCAAGGAGGTCGATGACCGCGGTGGCACGATCCGGCTGATCGAGCAGGGCTGGTTCCAGAAGCAGATCGCCGATTTCGCCTACGAGACGGCGCTGCGCAAGCAGTCGGGCGACAAGCCGGTGATTGGCGTGAACCGCTTTGTCGAGAAGGAAGAGCACGTTGACATCGACATCCACCCCTACGACCCGTCGACTGCCGAGCGCCAGATCGCGCGCACCCGGCGCGTTCGCGCCGAACGCGACAGTGCCAAGGTGCAGCGGCTGCTCGAAAAGCTGGTCGAGGTGGCGAAGGACGAGTCGCAGAACATCATGCCGATCACGATCGAGCTGGTGACGAACGGCGCGACCATGGGCGACATCGTCGAGAAGCTCAAGGGCCTGTGGGGGACCTATCGCGAGAACCCGGTGTTCTGACGCTTCGGAACGGCGCCGGATCCCCGCTGCCGCGGGACGACACCACAGGGTGCGGCGTCAACCCCACAGCGGACGTCTTCGTGCAGACGCCGTGTCATTCTGGCGCAAGCGGGAATCCATCGGCCTTGCACGAGCAAGACCGCGCGTTGGCGGACACCAACGAGGAGGCTTCATGGCCTCGTCGCCAGCACCGCTGACCTCGAACAGCGCCGCCACGGCGAACTGACCGCCCGCGTCGGCGTGGCGCGGGCTACCGCCGGGCCGGCCGTGACCCGCGCCGTCACCGGCATCGCCAGCATGCATGGGGCCTGGGCGCCGGTGCTGGTGCTCTCGGGCACGCCGCCGCGGTTGCAGGAGAACCCCGGGGCGTTGCTGCGCATCGTGCATACCGCACTGGTCCGCTCGAGCACCCGCTTCGCGCGCACGGGGCGCGAGCCGGCGCTGGCGCCGCAGGAACGCGACGAGGCGATTGCCCGCGCCGGCGGCCGCGCACGACTGGGTTACCCTTGCCCATCGGCGGCAACGCCCCCATTTACTCACCCGGCCGATTGCAGTCGCGGCACTTCCGCCGCCGCCGCAAGGCAGGTCGCGTCAACGCAATGACTTCGACAACCCCGCTCAACGTGCTGGCCTACGGCGACACGTCGCCGCAGCTGGCCGGACCGCTCCGCCATGCCGCTGCCGGCCATGCGCTGGTCGGCCGCATCAGCCTTGGCCGCGACGGCTGGTTCGGTGCCGGCGCGCTGGTGCGTGCCGACGGCCACTACATGCGCGGCGGCGACGACCTGATGATGGGCCGCGGTTCGAGCGTGCACATCGCGCACGACGTTTATCCGACGCTGATCGGCCATCGCGTCACGATCGGCGCCAACGCCGTGGTGCACGCCTGCACCGTGCACGACGACTGCGTGATCGAGGAGGACTGCGTCGTCCTCGACGGCTCGGTGGTCGCCGCCGGCTGCGTGCTCGACGCCGGAAGCGTCGTTTTCCCGCGCAGCGAACTGCAGGGCGGCTGGCTATATGCCGGCCGACCCGCCAAGCCGGTGCGTCAGCTCGCGGCCGGTGAACGGCAGCAGCGGCGCGCCGCGCTTCGCCTGCGCATCGAGGCGGCCGACGCCGACTGGTCCGGTGGCGACCGGCTGGCGGACCTGGAGCCCACGGCGTTCGTCGGCAACACGGCGCTGCTGCGCGGCCGCATCCGGGCGGACGAGAAGAGCAGCATCTGGTACGGCTGCCGCCTCGACGCCGGCGCCGGGGCGATCGTCATCGGCGCACGAAGCAACGTTCAGGACAATTCGGTGCTGGCGCCGGGAAGCGGCGCCATCCGCATCGGTGTCGACAGCACGATCGGCCACAACGTCGAGCTGGCCGACTGCACGATCGGCGATCGCTGCCTGATCGGGATCGGCAGCCGCGTGGCCCCGGGCACGATCGCCGAGGACGACGTTTTCCTCGCTGCCGGCGCGACGACTCGGCCGGGACAGGTGCTGCGCGGCGGCTTCCTCTGGGGCGGCCAGCCGGCCCGCGTGCTGGCGCCGCTGGACGAGAAGAAGAAGGCGCTGGTGCTGCACACGATCGTCACCTACTGCGACTACGCCGCCGAACTGGCGCGGGTGCAAGCGCGCGGCGGCTGGGCGCGGCAGCGATGAACGATCGGCTGCTCAAGTTCCTGTTTCGCGACGCGCCGGTGCGCGGCGAGATCGTGCGGTTGCAGGAAAGCTGGCAGCAGATGACGGCCCATCATCGCTATCCGGCGCCGGTCATGCACCTGCTCGGCGAGATGACCGCGGCCGCGGCGCTGCTCGCGGCCAACATCAAGTTCGACGGCGCACTGGTCATGCAGATCCAGGGCAACGGCCCGGTGAGGCTGCTGGTCGTCGAGGTCAGGCCGCAGATGCGGCTGCGCGCCACTGCCAAGCTGCGCGAGTCGGCGACGATCGACAACGGCGCCTCGCTGCAGCAGTTGACCAATCCGTACGGCGACGCGCGCTGCGCCATCACGCTCGATCCGACCGGTCGCCAGCCCGGGCAGCAGCCCTACCAGGGCGTGGTGCCGCTGGCCGGAGAATCGATCGCGCAGGTGCTGGAGAACTACCTGCGCCAGTCGGAGCAGCTCGATTCGCGGCTTTGGCTTGCTGCCGACGGCGACGCCGCCGCCGGCGTGCTGCTGCAGAAACTGCCGAGCGAAGGCGGCGCTGCCGAGCGGCCGGACATCGACGCCTGGGACCGCGTTGGTGCGCTGACCGCCACGCTGCGCCGCGACGAACTGCTGGCACTCGCGCCCGATGCGCTGGCGCATCGTCTGTACTGGCAGGAGAGGCTGCAGCACTTCGAGCCCGTGGCGCCGCGTTTCGAGTGCAGTTGCTCGCGGGCGCGCAGCGGCCGCATGCTGCTTTCGCTTGGACGCGATGAAGCCGAGTCGATCATCGCCGAGCGCGGCAAGGTCGAGATCACCTGCGATTTCTGCAACGCCCGCTACGCGTTCGACGGCGTCGACGTGGCGCAGTTGTTCGCCTCCGGCGCGACGCCAACAGCCGACAGCCTCGTGCGCCATTGAGCGCAACCGTCGTCGTCCGCGCGCCACCCGGCAGCTTTGCGTTGCCGACGATCACGACCGCGCAGCCGCCGGCAAGCGATCGCGGCGGTGCCGCCCGCCGCGCGCGGGCGATGCGCGGCTCCCGCGCCCCCGTCATGCCATGCCGCGCCGGTTCAGGTCGTCGCGAAAGAACGAATCGAGCTCCTGGCCGCGTGCCGCACTGGCAAAGCCGTCGAATCGACCCTGCTCGGCGATCAGTTTCGCGGCACCCATGAATCCCGCCCACGCGGCCCGCGCCAGCGCGCCGCCGACGCTGACGCGCCGCACGCCAAGCGTGGCGATATCGCGCAGCGCCAGTTCCGTCGCCGCGCCGACGAGAAGATTGACCGGCCGGGGCGCGACGGCAGCGACGACGGCCGCGATCTGCTCGCGGCTGAGGATGCCGGGCGCATAAAGGCAGTCGGCGCCCGCGCCGGCATAGGCCTTCAGTCGGGCGATCGTCTCGTCGAGGTCGGGGCGGCCGACGAGAAAGCACTCGGCGCGGCCGACGAGCAGCGTGTCGCCACCGGCCCGGTCGATGGCGCTGCGCGCCGCGCGCAACCGCTCCACCGCCTCGTCGAGGTCGTACAGCGGACGGGCCGGATCGCCGGTGGAGTCCTCGATCGACAACCCGGCCACGCCGGTTTCGACCGCCAGGCGCACGCTGTCGGCGACCCCTTTCGCGTCGCGCGCGAAGCCGCTTTCGAAGTCGGCATTGATCGGCACGTCGGTCGCGGCAACGATCTCGTGCAAATGCGCGAGCACCGTCTCGCGCCGGGCCGATCTATCGGGCCGGCCCTGCGACCAGGCGAAACCGGAACTGGTCGTGGCCAGCGCCTTGAAGCCGAGGCCCTGCAGGTAACGCGCGCTGCCCACGTCCCAGGGATTGGGAATGACGAAGCAGCCGGACGAATGCAATAGATGAAACACGCGGCGCTTCTCGGCGACGCTGGGGCGGGACTCGGCCATGCGGGACGCTCCTATTCCGGTTCGCGGCCCGATTCTGCGCCTGCTCCGGCCCGGATCGAAATGCGCCAGCACGCGGATCACGATGCCGGCAGCGCCTGCAGCAGCGCGGCAGTCTGCCAGTCGATACCGATGTGGAACTGCGTCCGACCCGGCGGCGCACCGGCCCGCTCAGGCCATCGTCCGTTCCATCTCGCGCCGAAAGCGCACTGCCGGCTGTCCTTCGTCGATGTCGACGTCGCGCCAGCCGACCTGCTCGCCGGCGGCGACCGGCCGCGTCAGCCTGACCTTGTGCGCCAGGCCGAGGGGCAGGCCGCCGGCGCGCAGCGACTCGGCCGCAGGCAGCAGCTTGCCGTAGACCGTGAAGCCGCCCTCGCCGTCGAGCATCTCCCCTTCCTTCAGGTTGCGCTTGGCGGTGGCGACGACATCGGCGCTGAACGCCACCGGTGCGCCGGTCGGCTCGCGGCGCAGGCCGACGCTGGCCACGCTGATGCCCAGTTCGAGTCCGATCAGGTGATACGGCTTGTACAGCGCCGAGTATTTGCCCGAAGGGTCGGTGACCAGCCCATACTCGCGGAAGCAGCGCTCGACGTAGTCGCTGCCGCCGGCGAAGACCACGTACACGCCCCAGCGCAGGTCGCGGAACACGGGCCGACCGTCGCGCTCGAGCGACGAGATCACTTCGACCTGGCCGCGATTCGACAGCATGCCGCCGTCGAGGCGAGGTCGCAGCACGCGCGGCAGGTCGTCCACGCCGCAGGGAGGAAAGCTCAGTCCGGCCGGCGCCGCCAGCCCGGTCGCGTTGGCTACCGCGCACATCTCGATCGCGCTCTTCGTGCCGTCGAGAAAGCTGTTGAACATCTGCGCGTTCAGCCCGCCGAGCCTGGCGTTCTCCGGCGTGATGCCGTAGTAGCCCCAGACCGTTTCCGGCGTCGAGCCGTGGTACTCGGGCAGGTACTTGGTGCCCTTGCCGGCGGCGATCACCTCGAAGCCGCAGGCGCGCGCCCAGTCGACCATCTCGCAGATCAGCGCCGGCTGGTCGCCATAGGCGAGCGAGTAGACGATGCCCGCCTCGCGCGCGCGCCGGGCCAGCAGCGGCCCGGCCAGCGCATCGGCCTCGACGTTGACCATCACGATGTGTTTGCCGTGCTCGCAGCAGGCGGCCACGTGGGCGATTCCGGCGGCCGGCGAGCCGGTGGCGTCGATGACGATGTCGACGTCGCCGCGGCCGATCAGCCGTGACGCATCGTCGGTGAAGGCGACGGCGCCGGTTTCGGCCTCGCTCCAGCCGACGTTGGCCAATGCGGCACGGGCGCGCGCGCAATCGAGATCGCCGACCGCAGTCAGGCGCATGCCCGGCGTGCGCCGCACCTGCGACAGGTACATCGAGCCGAACTTGCCGGCACCGATCAGGCCGACGCGCAGCGGCCGGCCGTCGTTTTCGCGCTGTCGCAACAGAGCATGCAGGTTCATCGTCAGCTCCTTTCCTCAGCCGGTCCGCCACCTCGGGCGTCGCCGTTGCGTTGGCGTTCTCCGCTGCCCTTGAGCGCAGGCAAGGCGCGACACGCTCCGCTGCAGCCGCGATCGTCACACCAGCGCGCACCGTGCGCGCTGCCGCCTACCTGTCCGGCGTGGTCACGGGCGCAGCGCGGCCGGCACCGGGCCGGATCAACTGGAACAGCACTTCGTCGCTGCGCGTCATGTGCAGTTCGTGCCGCGCCCGCTCCTCGATCGCCTCGCGCCCCTCCTTCAGGCTTCGCACCTCCGCCGCCAGCACGTTATTGCGCGCCACCAGCGTGGCGTTGTGCTCACGCTGCGCCGCCAGCGCACGCTGCAGTTCCCACACGCGCAGCCAGCCGCCCTTGCCGAACCATAGCGGCCACTGCACCGCGATCAGCAGCGCCAGCAGCGTATAGGCGACCCAGCGCATGGCCGTCGTCAGCGGATGCTGTAGAAGGCGGCGCGACCGGGATAGCTGGCGACATCGCCGAGATCCTCCTCGATGCGCAGCAACTGGTTGTACTTGGCGATGCGGTCGGAGCGGCTCATCGAACCGGTCTTGATCTGTCCGGCGTTGGTGCCCACGGCAATGTCGGCGATGGTGCTGTCCTCGGTCTCGCCTGAGCGGTGGCTGATCACCGCGGTGTAGCCGGCGCGCTTGGCCATCTCGATCGCCGCGAAGGTTTCGGTCAGCGTGCCGATCTGGTTGATCTTGATCAGGATCGAGTTGGCGATGCCCTTGGCAATGCCCTCGCGGAAGATGCGCGTGTTGGTGACGAAGATGTCGTCGCCGACCACCTGCACTTTGCGGCCGAGCGTCTTCGTCAGGTGCGCCCAGCCGTCCCAGTCGCCCTCGGCCATGCCGTCCTCGACCGAGACGATCGGGTACTTGTCGCACCAGGCGGCGAGCAGGTCGGTCAGGCCCCTGGCATCGAGCGTCAGTCCCTCGCCGTCGAGGCGGTACTTGCCGTCCTTGAAGAATTCGCTCGCGGCGCAGTCCAGGCCGATCGCCACCTGTGTGCCGGCCTCGTAACCGGCCTTGTCGATCGCCTGCAGGATCAGCTGGATCGCCGCCTCGTGGTTCTTGACGTTCGGCGCAAAGCCGCCCTCGTCGCCCACCGCCGTGCTCATGCCCTGGTCGTGGATGATTCTCTTCAGCGCGTGAAAGACCTCGGCACCGTAGCGCACCGCTTCGGCGAAGCTCGGCGCGCCGACCGGCACGATCATGAACTCCTGCATGTCGAGGCTGTTGTTCGCGTGCGCGCCGCCGTTGATCACGTTCATCATCGGCACCGGCAGCTGCATGCCGCCGCTGCCGCCGAAGTAGCGATACAGCGGCAGCCCCGCCTCCTCGGCCGCGCTCTTCGCCACCGCCATCGACACGGCGAGGATCGCGTTCGCCCCCAGCCGCGACTTGTTCTCGGTGCCGTCCAGATCGATCAGCGTGTGGTCGAGGAAGGCCTGCTCGTTCGCTTCCAGCCCCATCACCGCCTCGGAGATCTCGGTATTGATGTGCTCGACGGCGTTGAGAACGCCACGGCCGGAGTAGCGAGCCTTGTCGCCGTCGCGCAGTTCGATCGCCTCGCGCGAGCCGGTCGATGCGCCACTGGGCACCGCGGCGCGGCCCATGGCGCCGGATTCCAGCAGCACGTCGCATTCGACAGTGGGGTTGCCGCGCGAATCGAGGATCTCGCGGCCGATGATGTCAACGATGGCGCTCATTACTGTTGCTCTTGTGAAGTTGCACGGGGGTTTTCAGGCGGCGTCGTGATCTTCGACGACGATCATGTTGAAGTACTCGGTGGCGCCGGCGCGCTTGCCGCGGACGGCGCGGTAACGCTCGCCGTCGTACCAGGCCTTGGCCTGTTCGTAGCTCGGAAACTTCAGCACCGCGACCCGCGCCGGCTGCCAGTTGCCTTCGAGCGTTTCGTGCTTGCCGCCGCGAACAAGGTATTCGCCGCCGGCGGCGGCGATGGTTGCCGGCGCCGCGGCCATGTATTCCTTGTACCGCTGCGGATCGGAGACCTTCATTTCGACGATGACGTAGCCGGCCGGCATGGTGCCCCTCCTTCGTCTCAGTTGAAGTCGGACTCGATGAAGCCGCGCCGCTTGGTCACGCGGTCGAGTTCGACCAGCGACTCGAGCAGTTCCTTCATCCGGCGCAGCGGAACGGCGTTGGGCCCGTCGGAGAGCGCCTTGGCCGGCTCCGGATGCGTCTCCATGAACACGCCGGCGATGCCAACCGCCACCGCCGCGCGCGCCAGCACCGGCACGAACTCGCGCTGGCCGCCGCTGGATGTGCCCTGCCCGCCCGGCAGTTGCACCGAATGCGTGGCATCGAAGACCACCGGACAGCCGGTGTCGCGCATGATCGCCAGCGAGCGCATGTCGCTGACCAGGTTGTTGTAGCCGAAACTGGCGCCGCGCTCGCAGGCAAGGAAGCGGTCTTCCGGCAACCCGGCCTCGCGCGCCGCCTCGCGCGCCTTGTCGATCACGTTCTTCATGTCGCCGGGGGCGAGGAACTGCCCCTTCTTGATGTTCACCGGCGGACCGGCCTGGGCACAGGCACGGATGAAGTCGGTCTGCCGGCACAGGAAGGCCGGCGTCTGGATCGCGTCGACGACCTTGACGACCGCAGGCAGTTCGGCCTCGGCGTGTACGTCGGTCAGCACCGGCACCCCGACCTGGCGCCTGACTTCGGCCAGCACGCGCAGGCCTTCGTCGATGCCCGGTCCGCGGAAGCTCCGGCCAGAGGAGCGGTTGGCCTTGTCGTAGCTCGACTTGAAGATGAAGGGAATACCGAGGCCGGCGGTGATTTCCTTCAGCCGCCCGGCCACGTCGACCTGCAGCGCCTCGCTCTCCACCACGCACGGGCCGGCGATCAGGAACAACGGCCGGTCCAGTCCGACCTCGAAACCGGCCAGCTTCACGCGGTCCCTCGCGCCACGCCCGCGATCGCTCGCCGGTTCAGGGCGGCAGGCGGGACGGACCTCCGGCTGCTCAAGCCGCCACCTTCTGCAGCACCCCGCTGCGCGCCGCGCGATGCGCCAGCGCCGCCTGCACGAACGCCTTGAACAGCGGATGGCCGGCGCGCGGCGTCGAGGTGAATTCCGGGTGGAACTGCACGCCGACGAAGAATGGATGGCCCGGAAGTTCCATAATCTCCGGCAGGTTCTCGGTCGGCGTGCGCGCCGAGATCTTCATCCCCTTGGCCTCGAACTGCGACACGTAGACGTTGTTGACCTCGTAGCGGTGGCGGTGCCGCTCGTTGACCGAGTCGCCGTAGATGCGGTGCGCCAGAGTGCCCGGCTCGACCGGGCACTTCTGGCTGCCCAGGCGCATCGTGCCGCCGAGGTCGGACTTGGCGTTCCGCCGCTCGATGCGGCCGGTGCGGTCCATCCACTCGGTGACCAGCGCCACCACCGGGTGCAGCGTCTCGGGGTCGAACTCGGTCGAGTTGGCGCCTTCGAGTCCGCACAAGTGGCGGGCGAACTCGATGGTGGCCAGCTGCATGCCGAGGCAGATGCCGAGGTAGGGCACGCGGTTCTCGCGTGCGTACTGGATCGCGGCGATCTTGCCCTCGGTGCCACGTTTGCCGAAGCCGCCGGGCACAAGGATCGCGTCGAGCCCCGCAAGCAGCGCGGTGCCGCCGCGCTCGATCTGCTCCGAGTCGACGTACTCGATCACCACTTTCGTGCGCGTGTGCACTCCGGCGTGGATCAGCGCCTCGTTCAGCGACTTATAGGAATCGGAAAGATCGACGTACTTGCCGATCATGCCGATCCGCACTTCGTGTTCGGGATGCTCGAGGGCGTAGACCAGCTTGTCCCATGCCGACAGGTCGGCCGGCCGCGACACCAGGCCGAGGGTGAAGCAGACGATCTCGTCGGCGCCCTGCTTGTGCAGCATCGACGGCACCTTGTAGATCGAGTCGACGTCCCACACCGAGATCACGGCGTTGATCGGCACGTTGGAGAACAGCGAGATCTTGGCCCGCTCCTCGTCGGGAATCGGCCGGTCGGCGCGGCACAGCAGCACGTCGGGCGAGATGCCGATCTCGCGCAGCTTCTGCACGCTGTGCTGGGTCGGTTTGGTCTTCAGTTCGCCGGCGCTGGCGATGAACGGCACCAGCGTCAGGTGAACGAAGCAGCAGGAGCCGCGGCCCAGGCGCAGGCTCATCTGCCGCGCCGCCTCGACGAAGGGCAGCGATTCGATATCGCCGACGGTGCCGCCGATCTCGACGATGGCCACGTCGGTCTTGCCGTCCCACGCCGCCTGCGCGCCGCGCTCGATGAACGCCTGGATCTCGTTGGTCACGTGCGGGATCACCTGCACGGTCTTGCCGAGGTACTCGCCCCTGCGCTCCTTCTTGATCACCGACTCGTAGATCTGGCCGGTGGTGAAGTTGTTCACCTTGCGCATCTTCGCGCTGATGAACCGCTCGTAGTGACCGAGGTCGAGGTCGGTCTCGGCGCCGTCCTCGGTGACGAAGACCTCGCCGTGCTGGAACGGCGACATCGTGCCGGGATCGACGTTGATGTACGGATCGAGTTTGAGGAGGGTGACCTTCAGGCCGCGCGATTCGAGGATCGCGGCCAGCGAGGCGGCGGCGATGCCCTTGCCAAGGGAGGACACCACCCCACCGGTGACGAAGACATACTTGGTCATGTTCGCCACGCCTGCGCGCGGGGCAGGCGGTTCCGGTAAAAGCGAAGTATACCGATGCCGCTGCTGCCGACCGCCTTCGTGCGCGGCATTCCCGCGGCAGTCGGGCTCATCGCGCTTCGTCGGGTTCGGCCTCCTCGAGCAGCCTGACCAGCGCGTGCAGCGTGCGATTCACCGGCACCGGCACGCCGAGCGCCTCGCCGCGGCGCACGACGTAGCCGTTCAGATGGTCGATCTCGGTGCGTCTGCCGCGGGCGATGTCCTGCGCCGTCGACGAGGTCGCCCCGGCCATCGAGTGCGAGATGGCGAGCGCCGCCTCGACCGGATCGCCGTCCGGAAGCTTCACGCCCGCGGCCAGCGCGACCGCCATCACTTCGCGTACCGACGCCTGCAGCACGCCGAGCGCCAGCGGATGCGCGCCGATGCGGCGGTAACGCGCGCGGCCGAGCGCCGAGATGGCGTTGTAGGCGCAGTTGATCAGCAGCTTGGCCCACAGCTCGCCTTCGACGTTTTCCGAGACCGTGCAGCCGATACCGGCGCGCTGCAGCCAGCCGGCGACCTCATCGAGCAACGGCTGTGCAGCAGCCCGTGCCTTCGCCTCGGTTTCGATGGCGCCGATCACGAGGTCGCCGCGGCCTGTATGGCGCACGTACCCCGGAGCAGCCATCGCCGCCGCGACATACACCACCGCGGCAAGACACGGCGCATCGACGATCGCGCGGATCCGCTCCAGATTGTCGACGCCATTTTGCAGCGACAGCACGATCGCATCGGCGCCAAGATGCGGTGCCAGCGCGCGCGCGGTCGCCTCGGTGTCGGTCGACTTGACGCAGAACAGCACCAGTCGCGCCCCGCCTGCTGCCGCGACATCGGTGCTGGCACCGACGGCAACGCGTTCGCTGAAGTTCAGCGTATCGAGCAGCAGGCCGTCGCGCCTGATCGCGTCCACATGGACCGGCCGGCCGATCAGCGTTACCGGCGCGCCGGCGCGCGCCAGCATGCCGCCGTAGTAGCAGCCCACCGCGCCGGCGCCGACCACTGCGATCGGCGGGAATGAAATCTGCGCCATCGAACACTCCACCTGGGTCGCCGGCGATGATAAGAGCTTGTCCACAAGCGATTCGCACGCGCGAATCGCCTGCGGGCAAGCGCCAAGAGTGCCGCACGCAAAAGCGGGGTTACTGCTGCGACGCGTTGCCGCGTACCTTGGCGCGACCCGTGCGGAATCGGCCCGCGCCAGCGAGGCCGACACGTGCGGTCCACGACCTGCGATCGACAACGCACAGGAGGACTCCGATGAGCTCGAACGCCATTTTCTTCGCCTGGAACCGATCGCTGCCCGGACGCGAGCGCATCAGTGCCGAGCATTTCAACGAATTCGTCAGCTATGTCGGCGGGCTGCAGAAAGCCGGCAGCATCCAGTCATTCGAAGTCGTCTTCCTGAACACTCACGGCGGCGACATGAACGGCTTTTTCCTGATCCGCGGCGACAGCGCCAGGCTCGATCAGGTCATGGGAAGCGACGACTGGAATCGTCACATGATGCGCGCGCAGTTGCACCTGGACGGCGCCGGCGCGGTGCGCGGCGTGACCGGGGAGCCGGTGATGAAGCGGATGGACCTCTGGCGCAGCCTGATTCCGGGTTGACGGCGATTCCGCCGCCGGTGGCCTGAAGTTCGAGTCCGCAGGCGGAGCCGCAGCGCACGAACCGATGTACGCTGCCGCACCCCTCTTGTTCGCGGCTGCGCAACGCATGACGGTAAACCACTCGCCGACCCAGTTCGATGCCCGCGCCGCGGCGCAACTCGAACGCATGTATTCCAGCGCGCAGGTGGTGGCGCAGCGAACCCGGTTCCGCGCCGTGCTGGCCGCGCGAGCGGGCGAAACGGGAGTCGACGTCGGCTGCGGACTGGCTCACCTGACGCTCGAACTGGCGCAGGACGTCGCCCCCGGCGGCCGCATCATCGCCTTCGACAACAGCGAGCACATGGTCGGCGAGGCGGCCGCGCGCGTCGCCGCCGCCGGCCTCGACGATGCCGTTACCGTGCGCCACGGCGACGCCACGGCGCTCGAATTGGATGACGCAAGCGTCGATTTCGTCGTTGCGGCGCAGGTGTATTCGTACGTGCCGCAGGTCGCGCGTGCGGTCGCCGAGGCGGCGCGGGTGCTCAAGCCCGGCGGGCGGCTGGCTGTGCTCGAAACCGATTGGGACCTGTGCACGTATGAATCGGCCGACCCGGAACTGAGCCGGCGGATGCTCGCCGCGCGCGCGCAGCACTTCGCCCATCCGCATCTGCCGCGACAGCTGCATCGGCTGATGCGCGGCGCCGGACTGCGGCTGTCGCGCTGCGAGGCGGTGCCGATCGTCGAGACGCGCTTCGATCCGGAATCCTTTGGCGCGGGCATGCTGCCCGTGGTGCGCAGCGCCGCCCGCCAAAGCGGCATCGACGCCGCGGCGATTGACCGCTGGATAGCCGATATCCGGTCGCGCACCGCCGACGGCGACTACTTCTTCGCCACCTTCCGCTTTGTCTTCGTCGCCGAGAAGTAGCGGCCGAGTCAAGGAAACAGCGGGCCGCCCCGGGCTTGCTTGAACCCCCCGGGGGCGCTCAGAAGCGCGATCCGCTCTGGCGCAGGAATTCGAGTTCTTCGGCGGTCGAGGTGCGGCCGAGCAGTTCGTTGCGATGCGGGTAGCGGCCGAAACGGGCGATCACGTCGTAATGCTTCTGCGCCCAGACCAGTGGCTCGGTCAGGCCCTCCCGCGCGAGCCCGCCGAACAGGCGCAGCGACTCGCGCTGGTCGGCGATCGCTTCGGAGTGCTCGAACGGCATGTAGGCGAACCAGCGCTCGAGCGCCGATAGCTGCCGGTCGCGGCGATCGCCGACCAACATCCTGGCCACCGCCAGCGCCGCCGCATCGCCGGCAAAAGCGCGTGCGCTGTCGCGGAAGACGTTGCGGGTGAACTGGTCGAGCACGATGATCAAGGCCAGTGCCGTGCGCGCGTCACCCGCCATCCAATGTTGCAGCTCGCCGCGCAGGGCCGCATCGACCGTCACGCCGAAGCGGCTGCGGATCAGCGCATCGGTCGCGTCCGCCTTGGTGAACCACAGTTTGCGGCTGCGGCCGTGGTCCGGCGATCCGGGCACGCCGAACCAGAACTCGAGCACGTCCTGCGCCGAACTCATCGGTTGCGATTCGCCTCGATCGCGCGGTGGACCGTTTGCCGAACTCATGCGTTGCGCCCTCTATCGACGCGGCGGCAGCGGCGGCCGGGCCAGGTTCGGCCGCGGGCCGAAATCCGGCGCGCCCGCCTGCTGCGCGACACGCTCGAGCACCACCTGAAGCGCCGTCTCGAGCTGGCGGTCGCGGCCGGCGACCGCGTCCTGCGGCGCGTTATCGACGTCGATGTCCGGATCGGTGCCGTAGTTCTCGACCTGCCAGCCGACGTCGCTGAACCAGAACGAGAACTCCGGCTGCGTCGTCTCGGTGCCGTCGGCGAGCAGGTGGCGCGGCCAGATGCCGATCACGCCGCCCCACGTGCGCTTGCCGACCAGCGGGCCGATTTTCATCAGCTTGAAGCAGTGCGAGAAGATGTCGCCGTCGGATCCGGCATGTTCGTTGGTCAGCGCCACCACTGCTCCGGCGGCCGATTCGATCGGATAAGGCTGTGGCCGGCCCCAGCGCTGCAGGTCGTAGCCGATGCGCCGCCGCGCCACCTTTTCCAGCAGCAGTTGCGACACATGGCCGCCGCGGTTGTAGCGGACATCGACGATCAGCCCGTCGCGGTCGCATTCGGCGAGGAAGTAGCGATGGAATTCGGCAAAGCCGGCCGACATCATGTCGGGCAGGTGCAGGTAGCCGACGCGCCCGGCAGAGGCCTCGTGCACCCAGCGGCGGTTGCGCTCGACCCATTCGCGATAGCGCGCCGGCACTTCGTCGGCCAGCACGCTGACGACCACCTCCCGGATGCCGCGTTCGTCGGCCAGCGACAGCGCCACCCGGCTGCCGGCCTGGTTGACCAGCAGCGCCTGCGGCGGCACCGCGCGCGACACGGGCTGGCCGTTGACGGCGACGATGCGATCGCCACGCCGGGCCAGCACGCCGATCGCGTTCAGCGGCGAATCGGCGGCGGCCTCCCACGGGTCGCCGCGGGCGATGTGCTCGATCGCATAGCCGCCGTCGGCGTGCAGTCGCAAGTCGGCGGCAAGTTGCCCCAGCGCCAGCGGCGGCGGCTTGCGATGGTCGCCGCCGGACTCATACGCGTGCGACGTGCCCAGTTCGCCCTGCATCTCCCAGATCAGGTCGGACAGTTCGCCGCGCGTGGCCACACGGTCGAGCAGCGGCGCGTAGCGCGCGTAGACCGCGGCCCAGTCGACTCCGGACATGTCAGGGACCCAGAAGTGATCGCGCTGCAGCCGCCAGACCTCGCGCAGCATCTGCCGCCACTCGGCGCGCGGCTCGACAGACACGCGCACGCGCGCAAGGTCGATCCAGCCGCTCGCCCGCGACGGCGCCTCGTCGCCGCCTTTGTTCTCCGGCTTGTGCGCGGCGTCGAAGGCGCGCAGCTTCTTGCCGTCGCGCACGATCAGCGTTGTCGTGTCGGCCGACAGCTGGAATTCGTCGACGCGGTCGACCCAGGTTTCCGCGCGCAGCGTCTCGAAATCGAAGGCTTCGAGCCGGCCCGGCGACTCCTTGTGGCCGCCGCGCCCATGCGCGCCGGGAACCGGAAGACTGCTCCACAGCACGTGCCGGTGCGTCGCCGCAATCCGGCCATAACGGCCTTCGGCAACGGGAAAGGCGGCGATGCGCCGCGCGATGTCGTCCAGATCGATGCGCAGCGGTGCCGCCTGCGGCCGCGGTGCCGCAGTGCCGTCGCTCTCTGGCGACTTCATGCCGCGCGGCGCCGGATCGAAGGGCGGTCGCGCATCGGCCTGTAGCGCGATCAGGTAAGGCCGCGCCGCACGCGGGAAGCTCAGTTCGAACTGGACGTTGTCGTACACCGGGTCGTAGGTGCGCACCGAGATGAAATACAGATAACGTCCGGCCGGATCGAACGCCGGCGCGCTGTCGCGGAACTCCGGCTGCGTCAGCAGATGCCCGGTTGCGTTGGCGACGTCGTACAGCTTGATCGCGCAGTGGCGCGCACTGGTCCAGAACGGATAGGCCAGCCAGTCCCCGTCAGGCGACCACGCCAGTTCCTCGCTGCGCCCGCATTCGCTGCGGTCGGCCAGTTTCAGCATGCCACTATCGAGATCGCCGATCAGCACCTCGTTGCGGTGGTTGGCAATGGCGATGCGGCGACCCTTCGGCGCCGCGGCCAATGCGATCACGCGGCCGACATCCCAGTCGAACGTACGCGTGCCGTCGGCTTCGGCCAGTTCGATGCGCTCCTCGCCGCCGGCGTCGCTGACGACCACCTGCGAACCGTCGGCCAGCCAGCGACCGAGCCGGTAACGAACGCCCTGCGCCTGCCCGTGCTGCCGCACCGCACCTTCCCACAGGGCGAACGAAAACAGCCGGCCCCGTACGCCAACAGCCAGCGAGTGCCCCTGCGGATGCAGGTCAAAGCCGTCGAGGTTGTCGGCGGCGGCGACGAAGCGCCGCGCCGCCTGCGTGCGGTGCGCCGGCACGCGGATGTCGAGCCTGCGTGTCGCGTTGCTCTCCGGGTCGAACAGCCAGACCTCGGCGCCGCACTGGTAGACGATGCGCGCGCCGTCGGTCGAGGCGTGGCGGGCGTAGAAATCGTCGTGATCGGTGTGCCGCGTCAGGTCGCCGCCATCGGCAAGGCACGAATAGATGTTGCCCACGCCTTCGCAGTCGGACAGGAAATAGATGCGGCTGCCGACCCACATCGGGCTGGCGAGGTTGCCGGCCAGTTCGCTCATCCGCCGAAACTCGTCGCGACCTTCCGCATCGATCCACAGATGGCCGGCCGTGCCGCCGCGATAACGTTTCCAGCGCGCCGGATCGGCGGTGTTGCGGCCGATGACCTTGGCCCCGCCCGGACCGAACGACAGATGATTGACCTGACCGTAGGGCAGCAACTCGGGCAGCCCGCCGTCGAGGCCGAGCGTCCACGCGCGATAGTTGCGGAAGAACGGCTGGCCGTAAGTGGTGACGAACAGGATGCGGCCGTCCGGGGTGAAGCCGCGCACCATCACGTCAGGACCGAGCCAGGTCATCCGCCGCGCCGGCCCGCCTTCGGCCGGCATCAGGTAGACCTCGGAGTGCTGCTCGTCGCGGCTGACATAGGCGAGCCAGCGCCCGTCGGGGGACAGCGCCGGGGTCGACGGCTCGCCCAGCCCGGCGGTCAGCCGCCGCGCGATGCCGCCACCGTCGCCGACCGTCCACAGGTCGTCGTCGCAGACGAACACGATCGTCCCGCCGCGGATCGCCGGCTGGCGCAGGTAGCCCCGATCGCTCACGGCAGTGGCTCCTTGGGTTGCGAAAGTGCGTTGCCGGCGGCGATCAGCGCGGCGCCAGCGGATCGTTGCTCAGTTCGATCGGCTTGCCGTGCGGTGTGGCCGCCGCGGCCCGCACCCAGGCGTCGGCACGCTCGTGCAGCGCCGCCGCATCGGTGGCGCCGCGCGCGGCAACCAGTTTCTCCAGCGCCGCCACCCAGTACTCGTAGTAGCGGCTGCCGTCGTCATCGTCACCGGCGGCGCGGATCTCGGTGGCCAGCGCCTGCGCCCATTGCGGCCAGGTGAACAGCCCCTTCTGGTGCAGGTGCACGGCCAATGCAAAGGCCTGCGCCTGCCAGGGCGCGGCAAACACCGGGCCGGATTCGTCGCGCGGCAGTGCTGCGACGTCGCGCAGCGCCGCTTCCAGTTCAGGCGGATTCATCGGTCGCTGTGCGCGTTGCCCGCCCACGGCCCCGCCCCTTCGGCGGCGTGGCCGCAGCAGCAGACGGCGCTCGTGCCACATGCGCGTCGCCGGCAACACGCTCGGGCGCGGCAGGCTCGAGCGTGCTCTCCCAGGCGTTGATGCTCACCGAAAGGTGCGGGTCCGCCTCATGGCCCCACAGCTCGCGGCCGTCGAAAACCACCGTGTACAGCCATTGCGGGTCTTCGCCCAGCCCGTGCGCGCTGGTATTGGCGAACACGTGCACGCCGTTCACCTGCTCGATGCGGCCGATACGTCCACGGGCATAACGCGGCACGCGCGTGTGGCCGAGCGGGTGCGCGTTGGCGGTGCGCACAAGATCGCCGACGGCAAATTTCGCCGGCTGCGCGGCCGGCCGCTCGGTCGGCGAACCGCGCGCCAGCGCCGCGGCTACCTCGCCTTCCCGCAGCACCCGGTTCGGCGGGCGCGGCGGCGCCAGCGTCCGCCCGGCGCGCAGTTCTTCGTCTTCGACGAATCCGTGCGCCCGCAGCAGTTTCTCCAGCGCCTTGATCCAGATCTCGTAGTAGCTCGACGTCAGGTAGTCGACCGGGTGCAGCGTCTCGCGCGCGTGCCGGCTCGCATCTAGGCTCCAGTGCCCCATCGCGCCGCAGGCAAGCGTCACCGCCAGCGCGCGCTTTTCCCATTCGGCATGAAACGGCGGCTCGTTGGCCTCGGCCACCACCGGCCCGAAGCCCATCTGCCCGCCCAGATCCTGCGCCCCGTTCATGCCCGGACCTCCGCCGGCAGCCGCGGCAGTCCGGTACCGATCATGCTGTCGCGCGTGACCAGTTGCGCAAGCTGCGCTTCGCTCCAGCCTTCCGTGCCCGCCGGCCGCTCCGGCACGACCAGATAGCGGATTTCGGCCGTCGAGTCCCAGACGCGGATGTTCTTGTCCGCCGGCAGTTGCACGCCGAACTCGGCCAGCACGCCGCGCGGATCGATCACCGCCCGCGAGCGGTACGGCGCCGACTTGTACCAGACCGGCGGCAGGCCCAGCACCGGCCACGGATAGCACGAGCACAGCGTGCACACCACCATGTGATGGGTATCGCGGTCGTTGAACACGGCGACCATGTGTTCGCCCTGCCGGCCGCTGAAGCCGAGCTCGGCGATCGCGGCGGTCGCGTCCTGGCGCAACCGCTGCGCAAAGGCTGCATCGCGCCACGCCCGCGCCACCACGCGCGCGCCGTTGCGCGGACCGATCTTCGTCTCGTAGGCGTCGATGATCGCGTCGAGCGCGGCCGGATCGACGTAGCCCTTTTCGATGAGGATCGATTCGAGCGCGCGCACGCGCGCTTCCATCGGGCCGAGATCGCTGCCTTCGGGATGATCGTGATCGTGGTCGTGATCGTGCATCGTCAATCCCCAACCTTGCGGCGCGGACGGCGCCAGGCCGTCATGCAAGCTCCAGAACGACGCGACGTGTGCGCGCGCTTTTCTTTTGGCTTCGGCCGCGCGCTGACGCGCGCTTGACCTCGCGGCGCGAGGTCAGCCTGCACCGAAAGCAAAGCGCGCGGGTCATGCAAGCTCCAGAACGACGCGACGTGTGCGCGCGCTTTTCTTTTGGCTTCGGCCGCGCGCTGACGCGCGCTTGACCTCGCGGCGCGAGGTCAGCCTGCACCGAAAGCAAAGCGCGCGGGTCATGCAAGCTCCAGAACGACGCGACGTGTGCGCGCGCTTTTCTTTTCGATCTTCGCCACGCGCACCGCGCCGATCTCGGCGGTGTTGCGCACGTGCGTGCCGCCGCAGGGCTGAAGGTCGATGCCGTCGACGCGGACCAGTCGCACGCGACCGAAGCCCAGCGGTGGGCTGACGCTCATCGACTTGACCAGCTGCGGATTGGCCTGCAGTTGCTCGTCGGAGATCCATTCGCAGGCAACGGGCAGCGCGCGCGCCACCAGTTCGTCGAGTCCCTGCTGCACCATGCCCTTGTCCAGCGGCGCGGTCATCGCGAAGTCGAGCCGCGCATACTCGGCAGTGATGCTGCACCCATCGACCAGTTCGCGCACCACCGCGCACAACAGGTGCGTGGCGGTGTGAAAGCGCATGTGCCGGTAGCGGCGCACCCAGTCGATCTCGGCGCGCACCGGCGTGCCGACCGACACTCTGGCGCGCCAGTGGCTGTCGGGGCCGAGCAGGTGCAGCGTGTCGTCCGGTGTCGCCTCCGGCTGCCGGCTCTTGCGCGCGTCGACCACCGGCAAAGTGGTGCCATCGGCCAGACGCAACACCCCGCAGTCGCCCGCCTGGCCGCCGCCGAGCGGGTAGAAGACCGTGCGATCGAGTTCGACGCCGTCGTCCGCCAGCCGCGTCACGACCGCGTCGCACTGCTGCGCGTAGGCGTCCTCGCGATGGATCGCGACGGTGCTCATTTGTCTACCGGGTCAGCCGACTTCGTTGGGTACGGTACCCGTGGCACCCTCATCCGCGTGCTGCCGCCCGCGCCGCGGCGAACGCGGAACGCTTGCGGCGAGGCGGCGCCGCGGTCGGCGCTTCCTCGGCCGCTGCCGCGACCGCGGCCGGCTGCGCCGCCGCGGCTTCGCCGTTGCCGCCCAGATGGCTCGCCGCCCGCGCCAGAGATTCGGTTGCCGCCAGCGCGCGCTCGGCGACCTGCGGGTCGACCTGCTCGTCCCATGGGGCGAGCAGCACCGCATACAGCAGCTGCTCGAACTCGGGCGCGAAGCGGTCGATGATCGCCTGCGGCTCGGCGCACAGCTTCTTGTCGGTGACAAGCCCGAACTGCACGCCGCCGTCGTACGACAGGATCGACACGCCGACGCCGATGTCTCCGGACTGCGGCACCCAGAACAGCATCTGGCGCAGTCGAGCACCGGCCATGTACAGCGCCTGCTGCGGGCCCGGAACGTTGGTCATCACGGCAGTGGCCTTCGACGCCAGCAGGTCGAGCACCTGCTTCTGCAACAGCCGCGGCACCAGCCCGGTGGCGCCGAGGACCGCCATGGCAAGCACCGCCGTGTAGCCGTCCTTCAGCTCGTTCATCCGGCTGCGCACCATCAGCACGCGTTCGAGCGGATCCTCGATGCCGATCGGCAGCAGCAGCGGCACCAGGCCGAACTTGTTGCCCAGCGACTGCGCGCGCCCCGGCGGGCGCAGGTTGACCGGCACCATCGCGCGCAGCTCGGCGCCCTCGACGTCCTCGCCGCGTTCGGCGAGATAGCCGCGGATCGCCCCTGCCGCGCACGACAGCAGCACGTCGTTGACCGAGCAGCCGAGCGCCTTGCCGACGGCCTTGACGTCGGCCAGCGGCAGCGGTTCGTTCCAGGCGACGACCTTGGAGCCGCCCGGCTTGCCCTTCAGGCTGGTGGGCGTGTCGTTTTCCATCAGCGCCAGCGCCATCGCATCGCGCGCTACCTGCGCGGCGATGCGCGCGGCCTCGCTGGCGGCGTCGGTGGCGAGGTTCGGATCGTCGATCACGCTGCCGGAGGCCGCGAGCACGCGGCTGGCCAGCTCGCCCGTGGCGTCGATGGCCTTGACCGTCGCGTCGGTCAGCGGCTGCAGCCACTGCTCGATCAGTCCGCCGTCGCGCCGGCCGCGCCGCGGCCGCGGCGGCGGCGCATCGGCGTCCTTGTTCGCCTCGGCGCTGGTCATGCCCATCACCAGGCCCATCAGGCCGATGCCGTCACCGATGCAATGGTGGATGCGCACGATCAGCGCGTGGCCATGGTCGTAGTTCTCGACCAGGTGGAACTGCCATAGCGGCCGCTGCGCATCGAGCCCTTGCCCGGCCAGTTGCGCCACCAGTTTCTGCAGTTCGCGCTTTCCGCCCTTGCCCGGCAGGCCGATGCGCACGAGGTGCCGGTCGAGATCGAAGTCTTCGTCCTCCTCCCACCAGGCGCCGGTGGCGTCCTGCACCGCACGGGCCCGGAACTGGAAGTACGGCAGCAGATGCTCCTGCAGCACCTTGCGCAGGCGCGGCTCGTCGCACGGACCGTCGAAAACGTCGACGCCGACGATCATCATCAGGTTGCCCGGCGAGTCCATGCGCAGCCAGGCCGTGTCGACCGGCGACATGCGTTCGCGATGGGGCATTTTCTCCTCCTGAATGCGCAGCCGCGACCTGCGGGCCGACCGTAATGCGCGCGGTGTCTTTGCCAGCCCAGCGGTGCCGCTCCATAATAGTCGGCCAAGATCGAAAGTCCAGAACGAGGAGACATGGATGAGCGACCTGAAAGCGAAGTTCGAGGCCGCCGTGACTGCATCGAAGAACCTGCCCGAGCGGCCCGACAACGCCACCCTGCTGAAGCTCTACGCGCTGTACAAGCAGGCCACCAGCGGCGATGTCGAGGGCAAGCGGCCCGGCTTCACCGACATGGTCGGTCGCGCCAAGTGGGACGCGTGGAGCGAGATCAAGGGCACGTCGGCCAACGACGCGATGAAGCAGTACGTGGCGCTGATCGACGACCTCAAGGGCTGAGGCCGCCACGCAATCCGTCGGGCCCGCGCGGGCGGGCCGTTGCCGTCTACACGGGTGCACGGCACCGCTGCGGTGCCGCCGCCTTCATCGCCATTCGCTGAATCCGCAGGAGAACTTCCCATGCGCACCCTCGCGACCCTTGCCGCAGTTCTGACGCTGGCCGCGCCCGCGGCATTGGCCGGAACGGTGACGGTGATCACGTCGTTTCCCAAGGAACTGACCGCCGCCTACCGCGCCGCCTTCGAGAAACGCCATCCGGGCATCAAGCTGGAGATCCTGAACAAGAGCACGGTGGCGTCGATCGCCTTCGTTCGCGAGACGGCCGAAGGCCAGCGGCCCGACGTGTTCTGGGCCAGCGCGCCGGACGCCTTCGAGGTGCTGAAGCGCGACAAGCTGCTCGCCAAGGCCGCCGACGTCGCCAACCCGAAGGTGCCGGTGAAGATCGGCAACTACCCGATCAACGACCCCGAGGGCTTCTACTTCGGCCAGGCGCTGGCCGGCTACGGGATCATGTACAACGTCCGCTACCTGAAGGCGAACAAGCTCGAGGCGCCGAAGGAGTGGACCGATCTCGTCAGGCCGCAGTGGTTCGGCCACGTGGCGATGACCGCGCCGTCGCGCTCCGGCACCATGCACCTGACGGTCGAGACCATCCTGCAGGGCGAGGGCTGGGACAAGGGCTGGAGCCAGATCCTGCAGATGGCCGGCAACAGCGCGCAGATCACCGAGCGCTCCTTCGGCGTGCCCGATGGCCTGAACAACGGCCAGTTCGGCGCCGGCCCGGTGATCGACTTCTTCGGCCTGGCCGGCAAGTACTCGGGCTTCCCGGTCGAGTTCGTCTACCCGCAGATGACCTCGATCGTGCCGGCCAACATCGCGCTGATCGCCGGCGGCAGGAACGCGGCCGAGGGCAGGACCTTCATCCAGTTCGCGTTGAGCCAGGAAGGACAGGAGATCCTGCTCGATCCGAAGATCTCGCGCCTGCCGGTGCTCGCCTACAGCGCGTTCGGGTCGAAGATCCCGGCCGGCTACCCGGAGCCGGTGGCGATCGCCAAGCGCAGCAAGGTCCAGTTCAACGCCGACCTGTCCGAGAGCCGCTACTCGCTGGTGCAATCGATCTTCGACCAGACAATCACGTTCCGCCTGAAGGAACTGCAGGCGGCGACGAAGGCGATCCACGACGCCGAGGCGCGCAACGCGACGAAGAAGAATGCGCAGGCGGCCGAACTGATCAAGCAGGCGCGCGAACTGGCCTTCACGCCGGTGGTTTCGGCGCAGATCGCCGACCAGGCCGAGTTCCAGAAGCTGTTCGCGTCGAACAAGAAGGAAGTGGCGGTGGCGAAGAAGATCACCGGCCTCGAGGAATCGTGGAACAGCAAGGCGCGGGCGAACTACGAGAAGGCCGCGGAACTCGCGCGCAGGGCGGCGGGGCTGATTTGAAGGTTGCCTTCCCCGGGCAGGGAAGGAACTGACGAGCAAGCGTCACCCCGGCGCAAGCCGCGGTCCAATTGGGTCCCGGCGTGCACGGGGACGACGCGGCATTTCGGCGAATACCGGCTCCGCGGACCTGAGCTGACGTCCATGAGCACAACCACAGCCGTGACGACCTCGGGCGCCGTCTTTGCGTCGCTGCGCCGCGCCTGGGGCGTTTCGCCAGGCAGCCTGCTGGCGGCGGCCGCCGTCATCGCCTTCCTCGCGGCGTTCCTGCTGGTGCCGGTCGGCACCGTCTTCGTCACCGCGTTCGCCGAGGCCGACGGCAGCTTCACGCTCGGCCACTTCGCGTCGTTCTTCACCACCTCGCTGATGCGCGAGTCGTTCGGCAACTCGCTGTACGTGGCGCTGGTGAGCGTGGCGATCGCCTCGGCGATCGCGGTGCCGCTGGCGTACCTCACGGTGCGCTTCGAGTTCCGCGGCGCGATCCTGATCCAGACCCTCGGCGTGCTGCCGCTGATCATGCCGCCGTTCGTCGGCGCGGTGGCGATGACGCTGATCTGGGGCCGCTCAGGGTCGGTGAACCTGCTGCTCGACGAGCACTTCGGCTTCACGGTCCCGTTCATGCAGGGGCTCAATGGCGCGATCTTCGTCGAGAGCCTGCACTACTTCCCGTTCATCCTGATGAACCTGATCGTCGCACTGCGCAACATCGACAGCGCGATGGAGGAGGCGGCGCTGAACCTCGGCTGCCGCGGCTGGCGGCTGTTCCGGCGCGTGGTCTTCCCGCTCGCCCTGCCCGGCTATCTGGCGGGGGCGGCGCTGGTGTTCATCAAGGTGTTCGACGACCTCGGTACGCCGCTGGTGCTGGGGCAGACCAACATGCTCGCGCCGCAGGCCTACCTGCGGATCACCCAGGTCGGGCTCGAGGACCCGATGGGCTACGTGATCAGCGTGATCATGATCGCCTTCTCGATCCTCGCGCTGTGGCTGTCGGTGCGGGTGATGAAGGGCAAGGACTACACGACGGTGCAGAAAGGCGCCGGCGGGCTAGCGCGGCGCAGGCTGTCGCGCGGCGAGTCGATCGCCGCCTACGGCGGCATCGTGTTCGTGCTGCTGGTCGTGCTGTCGCCGCACCTGGGCCTCGCGATCCTGTCCTTCGCGCAGGTCTGGAGTTTCGCGCCACTGCCCGACGCCTACACGCTGAAGCATTACGCGGCCGTGTTCGCCGAAAGCGGCTTCATGATCCGCAACACCCTGCTGTACTGCGGACTGGCGGCGCTGATCGACGTCGCCATCGGGGTCACGATCGCGTACCTGATCCTGCGCACGCGGCTTCCCGGCCGGCAGTGGCTGGACTTCGCGGCCAGCGCCGCGATCGCGGTGCCCGGCATCGTGCTGGCGATCGGCTACCTGCGCACGTTCCAGGGCGTGCAGATCGGCGACGTGCCGATCACGCAGACCTGGATCCTGATCATGATCGCCTACGCGGTGCGCCGCCTGCCCTACGCGCTGCGCTCGTGCATGGCCGCGCTGCAGCAGATCAACGTCGCACTCGAAGAGGCGGCCGAGATGCTCGGCGCCAGCGGCTGGCGCACGGTTCGGCGGATCGTCATCCCGCTGATGGCCGGCGGCATCCTCGCGGGTTTTGTCTCCAGCTTCATCACCGCCGCCGTGGAACTGTCGGCGACGATCCTGCTGGTGGTCAAGGAATCGCAGGCGCCTATGAGCTACGGCATTTATCTGTACATGCAGTCGGTCGCCGGCCGCGGGCCCGGCGCGGCGCTCGGCGTGCTGGCTGTGGCGCTGGTGGCGCTGGGCACCTACCTGTCGCACCGCGTGGTCGAGCGGGCGCAGGTGGCGAACGCTCCGGCTCGCGCCGCCGAAGGAGCATGATGAAGAAAGTCGCCGTCGAATGCCGCAGCATCGGCCTGGCCTACGGCCGGACCGAGGTGCTGAAGGACGTCACGCTGAAGATCGAGCCGGGCGAGTTCTTCGCCCTGCTCGGGCCGTCCGGCTCGGGCAAGTCGACGCTACTTCGGCTGATCGCGGGCTTCAACCGACACAACCGCGGCGAACTGCTGGTCGACGGGCGCGACATCACGCACGTCGCCCCGCACGCGCGCAACATCGGCATGGTGTTCCAGAGCTACGCGCTGTGGCCGCACCTGTCGGTGGCGGACAACGTCGCCTTCGGACTGGTCGAACGCAAGCGGCCGCGCGACGAGATCCGCCGCCGCACCGAGGCCGCACTCGACCTGGTCGGCCTGCGCGACTATGCGCAGCGCCGGCCGAACCAGCTCTCCGGCGGGCAGCAGCAGCGCGTGGCGCTGGCCCGAACGATCGTCATCGAGCCGCAGGTCCTGTTGCTCGACGAGCCGCTGTCGAACCTCGACAAGAAGCTGCGCGTGACGATGCGGCAGGAACTGCTGGCACTGCAGCGCAAGCTCGGCATCACGACGATCTTCGTCACGCACGACCAGGAAGAGGCGATGACCACCGCCGACCGCATGGCGGTGCTCGATGGGGGCGTCGTGCAGCAGGTCGGCACGCCGGCCGAGTTGTTCGATTTCCCGGTCAACCGCTTCGTGGCCAACTTCGTCGGCACGATGAACTTGCTCGAAGGCGAACTGGCGGCCGACGGCGACGTGATGATCTTCTCCGGCGCCGACTCGTTGCGCCTGTGTCTGCCGCGCCGCGCCGACCTGGCCGCCGGCCGCGCGGCGATCAGCTTCCGCCCGCACGTGGTCACGCTGCAGGACGCCGCTGCCCGACGCGACCCCGCGCAGCTCTGGCTGCAGGGCGAAGTGGTGGCCGCCGAGTTTCTCGGCGAGACTACGCGCTACCGGGTGCGTGTCGGCGCAGTCGAACTGACTGCGGACCAGACCCACCGCGGCGGAGCGCCGAAGTTCGCCGACAGCACCCCCGTCGCCGTCGGGGTCGACCCGTCCCAGCTAAGGTGCCTGCGTGAGTAGAGGAAGGTCGACCGGGTCAGATTCGGCCCGACCGGTCACGAAGCGCCGAAAAAGCCTGCGAGGTCGGCGAATCGACCGGTTCCTGCGACCCCTTCCCGACATCGGCGATTTTCTGGTCCAGTGACCGGTCCACCTCACTCACCGGTCGCTCGACGCGTTAGCGCTTGCGCCGGTTCGAGGCACGTTGGGCTCGGCCGTCGTTGTAAATATTGACAACATGGCGGCTTGTTGGCAGCATTTACAACATGGATGCGGAATCCCTTCTGGCGCAGAGATTTGCGCTGGACGAGAGATCGTTCGTCGAGCTGGTGGTTTGGCGTCTGAACGAACCCGTTGTGGGATGTACCCACAACCTCAAGTACCGGCTCACCTATGTCGTCGATGGCGCCTGCGTCGTCAGATACGACAACGAGGCGGGGAAAGGTGATCATCGGCACGTTGGCGGTCGTGAACGGGCATACCGTTTTCGTTCCCTGGACGTTCTGCAGGTCGATTTCTGGGCGGACGTGGCCGCGTGGGAGCAGAAGGAATGAAAGTGGTGACGATCGGGGTGGCTTCCTTGACTGGGGTAAAGGCTCGGCTGTCCAAGGCGATGCGGGGCAGGTCGGAGCGGCCCGGGGCGCGCATCGACTTTGCGTCTCCGGAACTGCTATGGCGCGTACTCGCACCCAATCGCCTGGCGATTCTGCGCGCGATGGCCGGGGCGGGTCCGCTGGCGCTTCGCGAAATTGCGCGACGCGTCGGTCGCGATGTGAAGGGTGTGCACACAGATGTCCACGCGCTGCTTCTAGCGGGAGTGCTCGATCGACTCGAGGAGGGATTCGTTTTCCCCTTCGATACGGTTCATGTCGACTTCACGCTTCAGGCCGCTGCATAACAAGCGGCGTCGGGAGCTGCGGCAGTGCGTGCGCTACGCGGGGTGGTGTCCGCTGCACCTTGAGACCGGTCGTAGCGTGCGTCGGCTCAGGGGCACGCGGAAGACAGGGAGTGACCGACGGCCGACATCCGTCCTGCCCGTCGTTGGTCGAGTCGCGCTGGGACCGTTGAGGGGAAAGCAGCACGAACGGGAGCCGCTGGAGCGAGCTTCGCTCAGGCCTTGCGCTTACTGCCCTTCTTCGCCGCCTTCGCTGCTTTCGTCGCCCCCTCCTTCGGGCTCGCCGCCAGCAGCGCATCGAGGTTGCGCTCGATGTGATGCTCGAAGGCCGACTTGAACGGCCGCAGCAGGAAACCGAGCTTCACGTTCAGGTCGATGTAGTGCGGCGTCACGTGCATGTGGCCGTCGACGCCGCTGCGGTGGAAGTGCAGCGTATCGCCCTCCCACTCCGAGACCAGGTCGTATTCCTTGCCGAGGTCGTCGGCCGCCTTCTGCGCGATCTTCTTCGCGTCCCTGATCGACAGATGGTGCTCGCGCTTGTACTTGATCTCCGACATCGGTCGCGTCCTTTCCTCAGCGGCGGCGATTGTCCCAGACCTCGGGGTTCAGCAGGCATGGCGGACGGCGGCCGGCCAGCGCCTCGGCCAGGTTGCGCATCGCCAGCCGCGCCATCGCCTCGCGCGTGGCGCGCGTGCTCGAGGCGATGTGCGGCGTCAGCACCACGTTCTCCAGTTCGAGAAAGCCCGGATTGAGTGCCGGCTCGTTCTCGAAGACGTCGAGCCCGGCCGCTGCCAGGCGTCCGTCGCGCAGCGCCCGGATCAGCGCCGCGTCGTCGACCACGCCACCGCGGGCGAGGTTGACGAGCACCGCGGTCGGCTTCATCAGCGCCAGTTCCCGCTCACCGATCAGGTGATGCGTCGCCGGCGAATACGGCACCATCAGGATCACGTGATCGGCCTGGCGCAGCAGGTCGTCCCTGTCGAGCCACTCGGCGCCGCCGGATTCCGCGGCCGGCAGCGGCTGCCGGTTGTGATAGACGACGCGCATCGAAAAACCGCCGGCGCGGCGGGCGATCGCCCGCCCGATCCGGCCCATGCCGACGATGCCGAGCGTGCTTCCGTGCAGGTCGGCGCCGGGGAACATGTCGAAGGTGAAGCGCTTCCAGTGCCCGGCGCGCAGCCAGCGCTCGGATTCGCCGAGCCGCCGCGCCGCCGCCAGCAGCAGCGCAAAACCGTGGTCGGCCACCGATTCGTTGAGCACATCGGGAGTGTTCGTGGCCACGACACCGTGCCGGGTGCAGGCGACAAGGTCGAGATTGTTGAAACCGACGGCGACATTGGCCGCCACCTTCAGCCGTGGGCAAGCCGCCAGCAGGGCCTCGTCGATGCGCTCGCCGGCGACGATGAGCACGCCATCGGCGCCGGCCAGGCGGCGCGCGAGCTCGTCGGCCGCCAGCGGCGCGTCGTCCTGGTTTTCGACCAGCGCATAGCCCGACTTCAGCTCGTCGATCAGGTGCGGGTAGATGCGGCGCGTGACCACCACCGCGGGTTTCGATTCGGCATTCATCGGAAGAAGACGAAGGTCATTGCGACGAAGATGGGGAGCAGTATGGCGCCGGACCACAGCATGTAACCGAAGAAGCCCGGCATCTTCACGCCGCGCTCCTCGGCGATCGCCTTGACCATGAAATTCGGCGCGTTGCCGATGTAGGTGTTGGCGCCCATGAACACGGCGCCGGCCGAGATGGCGAGCAGCGTCGGCGCCATCGCCGTCATCAGCACCTGCGGATCGCCGCCGGCCAGGTTGAAGAACACCAGATACGTCGGCGCGTTGTCGAGGAACGACGACAGCGCGCCGGTCAGCCAGAAGTACATGCTGTTCACCGGCTGCCCGGAGGCGTCGGTGACCAGCCGCACCAGCGGCGCGAAGGCGCCCGCCGTGCCGCTCTTGAGCATCAGCAACACCGGCGCCATGGTCAGGAAGATGCCAAGGAAGAGTTTGGCCACCTCCTCGACAGGCCCCCAGCCGAATTCGTTGGCCTTGCGCGTCGCCTTCTTCGTCACGGCCAGCGAGGTAGCCGCGATCACCAGGAACGCCGCGTCGCGCATCAGCCCCTCGAATGACAGGTGCTGGCCGAGCACGTCGACCTCGATGCCGGTCTTGGCCAGCCCGCTCATCAGCACCGCGCCGATCACCAGCAGCAGCAGGCCGAAGTTGGCCACGCCTTCGATGCGCAGCGGCGAATCGGGCGTTGGGTCCCGGCGCAGGCCGCGGGCGACGTCCTTGCGATACAGCACCGTGTCGATGGCGAAGTACAGCACGAGCAGGATCACGACCACGAAAAGCATCGGCAACAGCATGTACTGCAGCGTCCAGAAAAAGCTCACGCCCTTCAGGAAACCGAGGAACAGCGGCGGATCGCCAAGCGGCGTCAGCGAGCCGCCGACGTTGGCGACGATGAAGATGAAGAAGATGATCGTATGCGCGCGGTAGTGGCGGTTGTCGTTGGCGCGGATCAGCGGCCGGATCAGCAGCATCGCCGCGCCGGTGGTTCCCATCAGGCTTGCGAGCACCGCGCCGATGGCGAGGATGCCGGTATTGAGCAGCGGCGAGCCGTGCAGGTTGCCGCGCACGTAAATGCCGCCGGCGACGACGTACAGCGTGCCGATGAAGATGATGAACGGCAGGAACTCCAGCAGCAGCGTATGCGCGGCGAGATCGAACGCGGCGCCGCCGCCATAGGCCGCGGCCAGCGGCACCAGCGTCAGCGCGGACCAGCCGACGGCGATCTTGCCGTAGTGGTGGTGCCACAGCCGCAGTGCCAGCAGCGGCAGCAGCGCGATGGACAGCAGCATGCCGACGAACGGCACGGCCCAGCCCAGGCCGAGCCGAGCGCCGTCGAGTTCGGCGGCAAACGCCACCATCGGCAGCGTCAGCCCGCAACCGGCCAGCCACGGCCGAATCGCGGCAAAGGTGCCCCTGACGCGCTGCAAGTCTCCTCCTGCGGCGCACCGACTGGCGCGGCGCGCTCCTTTTCTTAGTCGTCGGTCGCCAGCACGACGTGCACGCGGTATGGCCCGTGCGCGCCGAGCACGAGCGTCATCTCGATGTCGGCGGTGCGCGACGGCCCGGAAACCATGTTCAGCGCCCGCGACATCATCTCGGCGCCGCCGCGTTCGCCGCGCAGCAGCGCGAAGACGTCCTCCATGCCGGCGACGATGCGCGACGCCGGCACCAGTGCGACGTGCGTCTCCGGCAGCAGGTGCGTCGAGGCGTGCGTCTGCGGCCCGGAAGCGAGCACGATCGTTCCGGTCTCGGCGAAGGCGCAGAAGCAGCCGGTGATGCCGACCAGGTCCGCCCCCTGCGATTCGTCGCGCCGCGGCGGCCGCGACTCGACCGCGATCCCGGCGCCGGCCCAGTCGAAAGACTCCAGCGTCGGCCAGATCACCGCCCGCTTCGGCAGCCCCTGCGCATCGAGGTAGCGCGCGACGGCTGCCGGCGCATCGGCCAGGTGCGGCACCTCGTCGACCGTGCTCGACATCCGTTCCGACATGGCGCGGAAACGGATGCGCAGATCGCCCTCGATCGCCGGTCGCGGCCCCTGCGGATGGCGCGCCAGATAGTCCTCGACCGCGGCGAGTTCCTCGGCCGTCGCCGAAACCGGGCGGCGCTGCGCCGCGCGAATGCGGCTGAAGATCGCTGCCCGCGCCGTCGCGGTGTCGAAGGGCGAATTCACTTGCGCGGCGGCCGCGTATTGGCGCGGACGAAATCGGCGATGCGCGCCACCCCGCGCTCGATGTTCTGTTCGCTGGTGGCGTACGAGAAGCGGATGTGCTGGCCCTCGCCCTCGAAGCGCGCGCCGAAGTGAATGTCGGCCAGCACCGCCACGCCGGCCTCGTGCAGCAGCCGCCGGCGCAGTTCCTCGGAATCGCGGGCGCCGATCAGCGCGCAGGCGTCGGTGACATTCGGCCAGGCGTAGAACGCGCCGCCCGGCGAGGCGCAGGCAAAGCCGGGCACGTCATTGAGCAGGCGCACGATCAGATCGCGGCGAGAGCGGAAGCGGCTGCGCATCTTCTCCGCCTCGTCCTGCGGTCCTTCGAGCGCGGCCAGCGCCGCCCACTGGCTGATCTGCGAAGCGCAGCTTTCCGTATTGGTGATCCAGCGCGTGAACACCGGGGCCAGCGCGGCATTGGCGGTGAAACCGATGCGCCAGCCGGTCATTGCATAGGTCTTCGAGGCGCCATCGGAGATGATGGTCCGCTCCCGCATGCCGGGCAGGCCGGCGATGGAGACGAATTGGCCGTCGTAGACCAGCTTGCTGTAGATCTCGTCGGCGTAGACCCAGACCTGCGGGTGGCGTGCAAGCACCTCGGCGATGGCCTGGTAATCGGCAAGGGTCAGCAGGCCGCCGGTCGGGTTGTGCGGCGAATTCAGGATCAGCAGCTTCGTGTGCGACGTGATGCGCGCGGCCAGTTCGTCCGGATCGAAGGCGAAGCGGCGCGACTCGCGCAGCGGCAGCGGCACCGGCACGGCGCCGTTGGCGATGATCTGCGACTCGTAGATCGGGAAGCCCGGCACCGGGTAGATGACCTCGTCGCCGACGCCGAAATCCGTGACCGAGGCGATGGCGTAGGCGATGAACGGCTTGGCTCCGGCGCCGACGACGACTTCCTCCGGCTTGATCTCGAAGCCGCGCAGCCTCGACATCGAGCGCGCCGCGGCGTCGCGCAGCTCGTCAATGCCGGCCGACGGCGTGTAGCCGTGGCGCCCGCCGCGGATCGCCGCCACCGCGGCGTCCTGGATGTGTTCCGGCGTGGCGAAATCAGGCTGTCCGATGCAGAAGGAGATGATGTCGCGGCCGGCGCGCGCCAGCGCGTTGACCTCGGCGAGGACGACGAACGCGTTTTCGGTGCCGAGGCTGTCGGCACGCCGGGACAAGGCGGGCATGCGGGCTCGCGGGCTGCGGGTTGGCGGCAGATTCTAGCCGCCACCCGTGGCGAGTCGACATGAGTTCCGCTGTCGCGCCGTCGCCGGCGAAGACCCGCAGATCGGGTCTTGCGCAGCGCGTCGCGCAGTACTTAGTGCTGGCCGCCCGCGTTTCCCTGGCCGCCGATCTGGCCGCGGATCTCGCCGCCGGGCGACGCCGTCGTATGCACGTTGGCGTAGGTCATGCCGGCCCGGATCGCTTTCACCAGTTGCTCGAAACCGCCGGCCGGCAGTTGCTGTCCGCCGGGTCCGACGACATTGCCGGCCAGGATCGTGCCGTTAAGCGTTCCCGATCGCGCCGGGCAGGCTTGCGTGCCTGCCGGCCCCGGATTGGTTGCCGATCCGCAAAGCCAGACCGTGATCCCGCCGTTGACCGAGTGCTGGCCGAAGTGGATGTGCGCCTGCGTTACGTCGGCCTGCAATCCGTCGTACGAGAGTTCCCAGAAGATGCTGCCGGCGCTCTCCTCGATCTTCGCGGTGAACTGCCCGCTGCCGGCCGTCGACACGGCGGGCACCTCCTGATAGCCGGCCAGTTGGGCGTGAACCGTTTGCGCCGCTGCGGGCGCCGCAATGGCGACGGCGGCCAGCGTCGCCGCCAGCGGGACGAGTTGCAGCTTGCGAAATCGCATACAGCCTCCTGTCGTGCGGGCGACGGCGGCCGCGGAGCCGGCCGCGCAGGTCCCCGCGGCGCCAACAGCATCCTTCAGTCAACTATTCCGCCTCAGAGGTCGGACGCCGCGTTTGCGGGAGCCGCGCCTACCAGCTCACACGAAGCGTGGTTCCGGCATCAACGGTCTCGATCCGAAACCCGCGGCCGCGCAACGCCTCGCCCAGCTTCTGCAGGTGCTCGGCGCTGACCGCGCCAGCACTGAACTCGCGCCACGGCAGGCGGCAAGAGTCGGCCCCCTTTTCCGCCTGCGCGGCGATCGTGGCCAGCGCCTTGCGCTCGTACTGGGCAACCAGCCGTGCCGCCTCGGCGCGCGCACGCCACAGGTGCGCGGCAGGCAGCGCAACGGCCTGCAGCAGCGGCGAAGACGCGCCGCGAGTGATCTCCTGCGCGGCGGCAAAGCCGAGTTCGAGATGGTCGATACGGATGCTGCGCACGACATCGGTGACACGATCGACATCGTCCTCGCGCTCGACCTTCGGCACCGTCGCCAGCGCGAAGCCGAGGCCGACGAAAACGCGGCAGGCGCGCGCCAGCGACGCCTCGCCCGCCTGTTCCAGCGCCTCGATCAGAATCTGGTCGTACAGTCGGCCGGTCAGGCGCGCGCTGGCCGGGATCTGCACCGGTCCGATGTCGAACTGCGCGCGGGTCTCGCCGCGGTCGGCGGCAGCGACCAGGTGCGTGGCCGCGGTCTCGTTGACCAGGCGCAGCGCCGCGGTGGCGAGTGCCGCGATCCGTCGTGCTTCGTCGGCGGAATCGACCATCGCCGCCGGCACCTAGCCTCGAATCTCGAAGACCTGGCGCAGGTAGGCGAGGTAGGCCGCGTCGTCACACATGTTCTTCTCGGGCGAATCGGACAGCTTGGCCACCGGCTGGCCGTTGCAGCGGACCATCTTGATCACGATCTGCAGCGGCTTGTAGCCGAGGTCGTTGGTGAGGTTGGTGCCGACGCCGAAGGCCAGCCGCGCCCGCCCGGAAAAGCGAAGGTACAGCTCGATCACCTTGGGAAAGGTCAGCGAGTCGGAGAACACCAGCGTCTTGGTGCGCGGATCGACGCGGTTGCGCTCGTAGTGTGCGATCAGCCGCTCTCCCCACTGCACCGGGTCGCCCGAGTCGTGCCGGGCGCCGTCGAACAGCTTGCAGAAGTACATGTCGAAGTCGCGCAGGAAGGCGTCGAAGCCGTAGACGTCGGACAGCGCGATGCCGAGGTCGCCGCGGTACTCCCGGGCCCAGGTCTCGAAGCCGTAGGTCTGCGAATCGCGCAGCCGCGGCCCGAGCGCCTGGCAGGCCTGCAGGTACTCGTGCGCCATCGTGCCGAGCGGGATCAGGCCGTGCCTGACCGCGTACATCACGTTGCTGGTTCCGGCGAGGTTCTCGCGCAGTTCGTCCTTCAGCGTTACCAGCACCTCGTCCTGCCAGCGCTTGGAGAAGCGCCGTCGCGTGCCGTAGTCGGCGATGCGCAGGTCGGCGAGCCGGGGATCGCCGCGCACCAGGGCGATCTTCTCCTTCAGCCGCCGCCGCCCCGATTCGAGGTCGGGCGCCCGCTGCGTGGCGCGGAAATACACCTCGTTGACGATGGCCAGCACCGGGATCTCGAACAGGATCGTATGCAGCCACGGCCCCTTGATGACGATCGAGATCTCGCCCGGGCCGTGTTGCGCCGGCTCGACGTGGATGTACTTGGTGTTGAGCTGGAACAGGCCGAGGAAATCGACGAAATCGCTCTTGATGAAGCGTAGCCCCCGCAGGTAGGCCAGTTCGTCCTCGGTGAAGCGCAGCGTGCACAGCGCCTCGATCTGCTCGCGGATCTCGTCGGCGTACGGCGTCAGGTCGACGCCGGGGTTGCGGCACTTGAAGCGGTACTCGACCTGCGCTCCGGGAAAATGGTGCAGCACGACCTGCATCATCGTGAACTTGTACAGGTCGGTGTCGAGCAGGCTGGTGATGATCATCGGCCGGATTCGGGGCGCGGAGGGGCCGCATTGTCGCAGCCCCGGGGCGCCGCTCAAAGCCGCGCTGCGGCAGCGCACGCGGCTGGCCGCCACCGTGACGCTACCGAGGTCACCGGCCGCCGAAGCTTGCCGGCCGCTTGCCGATGAACGCGTCCACGCCCTCGGCAAAGTCGGCCGAAGCCGCGCAGCGCAGGAAGGCTGCGCGCTCGGCGTCGAGCTGCCCGCGCAGGTCGTGCTCGAAGGAGATCCGCATCAGCCGCTTCAGCTGCGCAATCGACTGCGCCGGGCCACGGGCCAGCCGTTGCGCCAGTGCCAGCACCTGAGCGTCCAGTTCGGCCTCCGGCACGACGCGGTTGACCAGGCCCAGGCGCAGCGCCTCAGCGGCATCGAAATGCTCGCCGAGCAGTGCGATCTCCAGTGCCTTGCGCAACCCGACCAGCCGCGGCAGCGACCAGGATCCCGACAGATCGCAGCTGGCGCCGATGTTCACGTAGGCAAACGTGAAGCGCGTGCCATGCGCCGCGATGGCGAAGTCGCAGGCCAGCGCCAGGCTCAGGCCCGCTCCCGCCACCGCGCCGTGAAGGGCGGCGATCACCGGCGCGCGCATCTCGGCCAGCAGCACGATGGCCTCGTGCATCGGCCCGATCAGGCCGATTGCCGCACCGGTCGGGTCGGCGCGCAGCTCCGCAAGGTCGCCGCCGGCGGTGAAGGCGCCGCCGGCGCCGCCGATGATCACGGCGCGCACCGACGGGTCGGCGGCGATTTCGCGGCAGGCGTGCGCGAAACCCTGCGCCGTGGCTCGGTCGAGCGCGTTCAGCTGCGCCGGACGGTCGAATAGCAGCTGCACGATTTCGCCGTCGTGGCTCACCCGCAGCGAAGTAACCGGGGACGTCATCGACTCTGGCACCGCTTAGCCGACTCGGTAGTACGCGGCCGTCGAGCCGCGACTGGCCCTGGCCTTGGCCAGCTCGGCGCGTGCCACCGTGCGCAGGTGCACTTCGTCGGGGCCGTCGATGAAGCGCAGCGCCCGGCCCCACGTCCACAGGTACGACAGCGGCACGTCCGGCGTCAGCCCCATGGCGCCGAAAACCTGCATGGCGCGGTCGACCACCCGCGTCTGCAGCTGTGCCGCGACGACCTTGATCGCCGAGACATCGACCCGCGCCGCGGCGTTGCCGGCCTTGTCCATCAGCCATGCGGCGCGCAGCACCAACAGACGCGCCTGGTCGATCTCGATGCGCGAAGCCGCAATCCAGTCCTGCACGTTGGCAAAATCGGCGAGGTACCTGCCGAAAGTGCGCCGCTCGAGCGCCCGCTCGCACATCAGTTCCAAGGCGAGCTCGCACTGGCCGATCGTGCGCATGCAGTGGTGCACGCGCCCCGGGCCGAGGCGGGCCTGCGCCAGCTTGAAACCCTGCCCTTCCTCGCCGAGCAGGTTCGACGCCGGCACGCGTACGTCGCGGAAGGTGAGCTCGCAGTGCCCGTCGGGCGAGTGGTGATGCATGATGGGAATGTTGCGCACCACCGTGAGGCCCGGGGTGTCCATCGGCACCAGCACCATCGAGTGGCGCCGGTGCGGATCGGCCTCGGGTCGTTCATCGGTGACGCCGAGCACGATCGCGATGCGGCAGTTCGGATGCGCCGCGTTGGTGATGAACCATTTGCGGCCGTTGATCACGTACGAGTCGCCGTCGCGACGGATGCTGGTGCGGATGTTGGTCGCGTCCGACGAGGCCACGTCGGGTTCGGTCATGGCGAAGGCCGAGCGGATTTCGCCCGCCAGCAGCGGTTTCAACCACTGCTCGCGCTGCCCGGGATTCGCCGCCAGATACAGCAGCTCGATGTTTCCGGTATCGGGCGCGTTGCAGTTGAACACCTCGGAGGACCAGGGAATGCGGCCCATGATCTCGGCCATCGGCGCGTAGTCGAGGTTGGACATGCGCGTGCCGGGTTCGTCGGGCTTCAGGCCCGGCAGGAACAGGTTCCACAGCCCCGCGGCCCTGGCCTTCGCCTTCAGCGGCTCGACCACCGCCAGCGGATAAATGCCGGCCTCGGCGAGCCGGTGCCATTCGTCGTTGGCCGGCAGCACCTCGCGATCGACAAAGCGGCGCAGCGTCTGCTGCATCGCCTGTGCCTCGGCAGAGAAATCGAAGTCCATCGCCACTCCTCGTCATCGCGCCGCCGCTGCGGCGCGCAGGCACATTCTCGGACAATCATGCGAGGCGTGCGACAGTCGACAGCGCCCGCACGGCGCAGGGGTTGCAGCCGGCACAGGCTAGAGACCCAGAACCGCCCGCACCGGCGGCGATGGCGGAGAAAGTTCGGCGACGGTAGCCGCGCCCACCAGATGACCGCGATCGAGCAGCAACGCACGATCGGCGACGGCGGCGACGAACCGCGGGTTCTGCTCGGAAAGCAGCACGGCCACGCCCTGCGCCTTCATCGCCCGCACCGCGGCCGCGAGCCGGGTGACGACGATCGGCGCGATGCCCTCGGACGGCTCGTCGAGCAGCACCAGCCGCGGCCGGCCCGCCAGCGTGCGCGCCAGCGCCAGCATCTGCTGCTCGCCGCCGCTCATCTGCACGGCGCGCCGGTCGAGCATCTCGCGCAGGTTCGGGAACAGCGCCAGCAGCGGCTCGAGATCCAGCGGCCGGCCCTGGCTGCCGACGAGAAGGTTTTCGCGCACCGACAGGTCGCCGAAGATGCGCCGGTCCTCTGGCACGTAACCCAACCCGCGCCGCGCCCGAAGATGCGGCGGCAGCGCATCGATGCGGCGACTTTCGAACTCGATCTCGCCCCGGCTCGACACCAGGCCGATGATGCTCTTGAGCAACGTCGACTTGCCGGCGCCGTTGCGGCCGATCAATGCCACCACTTCGCCCGCCGCGACATCGAGTTGCAGCCCGAACAGCGCCTGCGCCTTGCCGTAGAAGGCATCGAGGCCGCGCAGGGCCAGGGTCGTCGCCACAGCGTTCAACGCTGCACCCTGCCGATGCGGGTGACGCGAGCGCCGCGGCTGCTGCGCACGCGGCCTGCCGCCGCGCCGCGGCCCCGCCCCAGCACTGGCGCCCGCGCCAGGCCTCGGCGACGCCTCATCCGGCCTCGCCGAAGTAGGCCGCCTGCACGGCAGGCAGCGCGCGTACCTCTTCGGGGACGCCATCGGCGATCAGTTGACCGCGCGACATGACGAGCAGCCGTCGCGCATAGCCGAAGACCACGTCCATGCTGTGCTCGGTGAACAGCACCGTCAGCCCCCGGTCGGCCGCGATCGCCGCGACCAGGTCCATCAGCGAGCGCCGCTCCGCCGCCGCCATGCCGGCGGTCGGCTCGTCCATCAGCAGCAGTTGCGGTTCGCCGGCCAGCGCGATGGCCAGTTCGAGCCGCTTGACATCGGCGTAGGCGAGGTCTGCGGCGGCACGCTCGCCCTGCTCCTGCAGTTCGACGCGCGCCAGCAGCGCCTGCGCCTCGTCGCCATGCAGTCGCCAAAGCGGCCGCCAGGGATCGACATGCCGGCCGCGGCGCGCGGCCAGCGCCACCTGCACGTTCTGCCGCACGGTCATCGACGCAAACGCCTGCGCCGACTGGAAGCTGCGTCCTATGCCGAGGCGCGCACGCTGCGCCGGCGCCAGCCGGGTGACATCGCGGCCGGCGAACAGCACGCGGCCGGCGTCCGCCGCCTGCTGTCCGGCAATCACGGCGAAAAGCGTCGACTTGCCGGCGCCGTTCGGCCCGATCAGCGCGGCGAACTCGCCGGCCTGCAGTCGGACGCTGACGCCGTCGACGGCGCGCACGCCGCCGAAGTGCCTGGCGATGCCCTCGCCGCGCAGCAGGCTCATCGCGCCTGTCCCGCCGACCCGCCGCCCGCCGCGGTCGCCCTCGCGCGCGGCTCGAAGCGCTGGCGCAGGAAACCGGCGATGCCCTGCGGAAAGGCGATCGCCAGCACGACGATCGCCAGGCCGAGCACCAGCCGCCAGTGCTCGGTGCCGCGCGTCAGCTCGACCGCCAGCCCGTGATAGGCGGCGGCGCCGACGATCGGCCCCGACAGCGTCTGCAGGCCGCCGGCGAGCACCATGACCAGCGCGTCGAGCGACTGCGCGATCGCCAGCGAGTTCGGAAACACCGACCCTTTCTGGTACGCATTGAGCACGCCGGCGAGGCCGGCAAAAGCACCGCCGGCGGCGAAGGCCGCCCACTGCACTCGGCCGACGTCGATGCCGCTGGCCTCGGCGCGCAGCGGCGCGTCGCGGCCGGCACGAAGCGCGTAGCCGAAAGGCGCCAGCGCGGCGCGCCGCGCTAGGTACAGGCTGGCGGCCGCGAGCAGCAAAGTCAGCACGTAATAGGCGGTCTTGCCGGCCAGTGGCGCGGGCGGCCAGAGGCCGAGGATGCCGTTGTCGCCGCCGGTGACTTCGACCCACTGCGTCGCCACCGACCACAGGATCTGCGCGAATGCCAGCGTCAGCATCGCCGCATAGACGCCTTGCGCGCGCAGCACGAACCAGCCCGAGGCGGCCGCGGCCACGCCGGCAAGCAGCGCACCGGCGAGCAGGTTCAGCGCAAACGGCAGGGCGAGCAGCCGTGCCGCGAGCGCCGCGCCGTAGGCACCCAGCCCGAAGAAGGCGGCGTGGCCGAACGAGGTGATGCCGCCGTGGCTCATGAAGAAATGCAAGCTGGCGGCGACGATCGCCAGGATCGCCATCTCGGTCAGGATCACCAGCGCGTAGTCGCTGGCCCACAGCGGCGCGCTCGCCGCAGCAATCAGCGCCAGCAGGGCGACGCTGCGCAGTGCTCCACCGGCAGGCTGGAACGGCGCGTGCGGGTGCAGCCGTGCGTGGGTGGCGATCTCGGCCCGGCCGAGCAGTCCGAATGGCCGCACGATCAGCACCAGCGCCATGGCGACGAAGGCCAGCACCAGCGCCGACTTCGGCAGCCACAGCACGCCGAAGGCATGCAGCAGCCCGATCAGCAGCGAGGCGAGGAAGGCGCCGCTGATCGAACCCAGGCCGCCGACGACCACGACGACGAAGGCCTCGACGATCACCGCGAGGTCCATCTGCAGCGTGATCGACTCGCGCGGGATCTGCAGCGCGCCGGCCAGGCCGGCGAGAAACGCACCGAGCGCGAACACGGTCGTGAACAGCCAGCGACGGTCCACGCCCAGCGCCGAAGCCATCTGGCCGTCGCTGGTCGCCGCGCGCACCTCGATTCCCCAGCGGGTCCGATGGAATACGGCCCAAAGCGCGGCAAATACCAGCGGGCCGGCGGCCAGCAGCAGCAGCGTGTACTGCGGCACGAAGGCGCCGGCCATCTCGACCGCGCCGGCCAGCCCGGGCGCGCGCGGCGCGAACAGATCCTCGGGCCCCCACAGCCAAAGGGTCAGGTCCTGCACGATCAGCACCACGCCGAAGGTGGCGAGCAACTGGAAGATCTCCGGCGCCTCGTAGATGCGACGCAGGATCAGCACCTCGATCAGCACGCCGGCCGCCGCCACCATCAGTGCCGCCAGCAGCATGCCGCCGAAGTAGCCGGCAGGCGTGACCGGAAGGCTCCCGGTGATCGTGTAGGCGAGATAGGCGCCAAGCATGTACAGCGAGCCGTGCGCGAAGTTCACGACCCGCGTGACGCCGAAGATGATGGTCAGTCCGGCCGAGACCAGGAAAAGCGTCGAGGCGTAGGCCAGGCCGGTGAGGAACTGGGCGAGGAGCAGATCCATGGAGCCTATGCGGCGGAGTCGTGGCGACGATGGCGCGGCGCGCCCGCGACGTCATCGCGCAGCGCGCATCATAGGTTCGCGCGCGGCGGCGACCGGCCGCCGAGCGTGGCCGGCGCAGGCGGCCCGCGCCGGCGCGCCCGTGTCAACGACGCCGCCGATGCGCGGCGGCGGACCGCGTCACTTCATCGCTTCCGCCGGTCTGCGCCGGCGCACTTCGTCGTCGCCCGGCAGGTACTTCGCGCCGTCGGCGTAGCGCCACTCGACCATCGTGCCTTTGCCCCCGCGCACGTCGAGCTTGCCGACATAGGCGCCCATCGTCGACTGCTGGTCGAGCGCGCGCATGACGACCGGGCCGAACGGCGTCGAAAACTGCAGGCCGCGCAGCGCCGCGATCAGGCGCTCGGTGTCGGTCGACCGGGCTTTGGCGATGGCGGCGAAGATCGCCTGCATCGCCGCGTAGCCGACCACCGAACCGAGCCGCGGGTTGTCGTTGTGCCGCCTGTAGTAGGCGTTGAAGAACTTGGCGTGCTCCGGCGTGTCGATCTGGTCCCACGGATAGCCGGTGACGATCCAGCCCTTCGGCGTCTCGTCCTTCAGCACGTCGAGGTACTCGGGCTCGCCCGACAGCAGGCTCACCGTCGGCACGCGCGGGAACAGGCCGCGCAGGTTGCCTTCGCGCACCAGACGCGCCAGGTCGGCGCCGAAGGTGACGTTGAACACCGCTTCCGGCCGCGCGGCAAGCACGGCCTGCACCGTGCTGCCCGCTTCCAGCTTGCCGAGCGCCGGCCACTGCTCGGCGACGAACTCGACGTCCGGCCGCGCGCTCTTCAGCAGCGCCTTGAAGCTCGCCACCGCGCTCTGCCCGTACTCGTAGTTCGGCGCGATGCTGACCCAGCGCTTCGCCGGCAGCTTTCGCGCCTCCTCGACCAGCATCGCGCTCTGCATGTAGGTGCTGGCACGCAGGCGGAAGGTGTAGCGGTTGCCCTTGTCCCAGACCAGCGCGTCGGTCAGCGGCTCGCTGGCCATGAACAGGATCCTGTTGCGCGCCGCAAACTCGGCCACCGCCAGACCGACGTTCGACAGGAAGGTTCCAGCGAGCAGATCGACCTTTTCGCTGGCCACCAGTTCGGTGGCATGGCGGACGGCGTCGTCGGGTTTGCCGGCATCGTCGCGGGCGATCACCTCGACGCGGCGACCGAGCAGTCCTCCGGCGGCGTTGACCTCCTCGACCGCCAGTTCCCAGGCCTTGCGGTAGGGCACGAGGAACTGCGGGATCGTCGAATAGCTGTTGATTTCGCCGATGCGGATCGGCCGAGCCGCCTGCGCCCGGCCGATCAAAGGCCAGGTTGCGCCGGCGGTGGATGCCAGCAGCAGGCGCCGGCGCGTTTTCGATTCGACCATCCCTTCCCCTTTTCCGACGCGGATTCGCGGCAGGCCGCCGCGATGCGCCGCGTAGAATAACGGCCTTCAACGCCGCTCATGCCTGCGCCGATGACTCACGTCGTCACCGAATCCTGCATCAAGTGCAAATACACCGACTGCGTCGACGTCTGCCCCGTGGACTGCTTCCGCGAGGGACCGAACATGCTGGTCATCGAGCCCGACGAGTGCATCGACTGCGCCGTCTGCATCCCCGAGTGCCCGGTCAACGCCATCTACGCCGAGGAGGACGTGCCCGAAGACCAGCGCCAGTTCATCGCCCTTAACGTCGAACTTTCGCGCGCATGGCCGTCGATCACCCGCATGAAGCCGCACCCGGAAGACGCCGACGAGTGGAAAGACGTCCGCGACAAACTGAAGTACCTCGAGCGTTGACCGCCTGCCGCCGCCCGGCCTCGCGCCCTTTCGTGGCAGTTGAAAGCGCGGCGGGCGCCGAGCCGCCTCAAGCCCGCCGCGCCAATTTCTCCGCTTCGCGTGCACGTGCGTCGCGCAGCGACGCGTACACGCGAAGCGCTTAGCCGATGGTTGCCCCCGACAAGTACACCGCGGAGAAGATCCTCTGGATTCACCCGTGGGCGCCTAACCTCTTCTCCTTCCGGCTGACGCGGTTCAAGGGCTTCCGCTTCGTGCCCGGGCAGTTCGCGCGACTGGGCGTGAAGAAGCCGGACCCCAACAACCCGAAGAACCCCTCCGGCGAGAAGATCGTCTGGCGCGCCTATTCGATCGTCTCCGCCGACTATGACGAGCACCTGGAGTTCTATTCGATCGTCGTGCCGGGCGGGGAGTTCACCTCCGAACTGTCGCGGCTGAAGGTCGGCGACACCGTCTATGTCGAGAAGACCAATTACGGTTTCCTGACCCTCGACCGCTTCGAAAACGGCGCCGACCTGTGGATGCTTTCCACCGGCACCGGGCTGGCGCCGTTCCTGTCCATGCTGTGGGATCCGCGCACCTGGGAGCAGTACGAAAACCTGATCCTGGTGCACAGCGTGCGCTACCCGAATGAGCTGGCATACGCCGACACGATCGAGGCGTTCCGCAGCCACGAGTTGTTCGCGCCGATGGCGCAAAAGCTGCGCTACGCGCAGGCCGTGACCCGCGTGAACGTGCCCGCAACGCTGGCTGCGCGCATTCCGGCCGCGATCGCCGATCACTCGCTCGAGGCGCATGTCGGCCTGTCGCTCGACCACCAGCGCTCACGCATCATGATCTGCGGCAATCCGGAGATGGTCGACGACACGCGCAAGCTGCTCGCCGGGCATGGCTACACGACGTCGCGGCGCGGCGCCCCCGGGCACATGGCGGTCGAGAACTACTGGTAACGGCTTGCATCGGTTATGCTTCGCCCGCCGATTGGCCTGACCAGTTGACCATATACGGGCTGAATGACCGTCTTTTCCGTCGTTCGCGGGCGATCTGCCGGGGGGAGCATCGGTCTGCACGACCAGCGGGGGAGACCCGGCTGGAGGGTATCGTTCCGGGGAGGGCCGGATGCTCTACCACCTGCATGAGTTGCAGCGCCGGCTGATGAACCCGCTGGCAGTGTGGGCGCAGGCGACATCGGAACTGTTCTCCAGCCCCTACAGCCCGCTCGCGTACACGCCGATGTCACGCCGGCTTGCGGCCGGCTACGACCTGCTGCACCGGCTCGGCAAGCGCTACGAAAAGCCCGAGTTCGGCCTGAGCCCGACGGTGATCAACGGGGTCACGGTGCCGGTGGCCGAGGAGGTCGACCTCGACAAACCGTTCTGCAGGCTGCTGCACTTCCGCCGTGAGATGCCGCCGAAACTGGCCCGCCGAGCGGCCGATCCGCGCGTGCTGGTCGTGGCGCCGCTGTCCGGACACCATGCGACGCTGCTGCGCGACACGGTGCGCGCGCTGCTGCCAGAGCACGACGTCTGGATCACCGACTGGATCGACGCCCGCCTGGTGCCGGTCGCCAAGGGGCCGTTCCACCTCGACGACTACGTCGGCTACGTGCGTGAGTTCATCAGCTTCCTCGGCCCGAACGTGCACGTGATCTCGGTGTGCCAGCCGACGGTGCCCGTACTGGGCGCGATCTCGCTGATGGCCTCCGACAACGATCCGCGCCTGCCGCGGTCGATGACCATGATGGGCGGGCCGATCGACACGCGGCGCAACCCGACCCAGGTCAACGCGCTCGCCATCCGCAAGAACCACAAGTGGTTCGAGAACAACGTGATCTTCACGGTGCCGTCGTCGCATCCGGGCTACCTGCGCAAGGTCTATCCGGGCTTCCTTCAGCACGCCGGCTTCGTAGCGATGAATCCGGACCGGCACCTGAACTCGCACTGGGACTACTACCTCGACCTGGTCAAGGGCGACCTGGACGACGCCGAGGGGCATCGCCGCTTCTACGACGAGTACAACGCCGTGATCGACCTGCCGGCCGAGTACTACCTGGAAACGATCAAGACGGTGTTCCAGGAGCACCGCCTGCCGAAAGGCACCTGGGAGGTGCGCGGCAAGCGCGTCCGGCCTCAGGACATCCGCACCGTGGCGCTGTTCACGGTCGAGGGTGAACTCGACGACATCTCGGGCAGCGGCCAGACCCAGGCGGCCCATGACCTATGTACGGGAATCCCAAAGGATAGGAAGCAGCACCTGACGGCGGAAGGCGCGGGCCACTACGGGATCTTCTCCGGCCGCCGCTGGCGCGAAATGATTTACCCTCGGGTTCGCGATTTCATCCGCGCGCACAACGACCCGCCGTCACGCTGACTTCGTGTCCGCGGACGGGACGAGAATCCGCGCAGTTTCACGAGGAGAGCCGCCGATGTCCATGTTCAAGCGCCTGACCGCGACCGTCGCCGCGATCGCCCTGCTGTCGACCACCATGCCGGTGCCGGCGCAGGCCAGCCTGGTTCGCACCGATGAAGCAATCACCACCTCGTTGCAGGAGCGCACACGCGATCTTCTGGCGCGACAGGAGGTGCGCGACCAGCTCGCCGCGCGTGGCGTCGACCCGGCCGAGGTCGAGGCGCGCATCGCCGCGCTGACGCCGGAAGAGGCGCGCCTGCTTGCCGATCGGATCGACCAGTTGCCGGCCGGCGGCGACGTGATCGGCGTGCTGTTCGCGATCTTCGTGATCCTCCTGATCACCGACATCCTCGGCCTGACCAAGGTCTTCCCGTTCACCCGACCGATCCGTTGAGTCGAGGGCCGCGGCGCAGGCCAACCCCCGCCCTGGCGGGGGTTGTCGTTTCTGCGCTCCTGCTCGGCGGCTGCGCGAGCACGCCGCAGGCCGATGCCCTGCGCGGAGCGCCGCCGCCGGCGCTGGCCGCGCCGCGGCTGCTGGCGCACGTTCCTTTTGTCGCCCAGGACGACTACCAGTGCGGACCGGCGTCGCTGGCGATGGCGCTTGCCGCCAGCGGCGTCGCCGTCGATGCGCAGTCTCTGAAGGCGCAGGTGTACCTGCCGGCGCGCCAGGGCAGCCTGCAGCCGGAAATGCTCGCCACCGCCCGGCGCCACGGGCGGCTCGCGGTCGAACTGCCGCCACGGCTCGACGCCGTGCTGACCGAGGTGGCGCTGGGACGGCCGGTGATCGTGCTGCAGAACCTGGCGCTGCCGGTGGCGCCGGTGTGGCATTACGCCGTGGTGATCGGCTATGACCTGGGGCGTGGCGAGATCATCCTGCACTCGGGGCTGACCGAAAGGCAGCGGCTGCACCTTGCGGTGTTCGAACGGACGTGGGCCCGCAGCGGCCACTGGGCGATGGTCGCCACGCCGCCGCAGGCGCTGCCCGCAAGCGTCTCCGATGAGGCCCTGCTGCAGGCTGCCGCAGCGCTGGAGCGCGTCAACCCCGGCGCCGCCCAAGCCGCGTTCGCGGCGCTGGTCGAACGCGCGCCGCAGCTCGTAAACGCCTGGTTCGGACTCGGCAACACGGCGCTGGCCGCCGGTGACGCCGCCGCCGCACGCGCCGCCTTCGAGCGCGCGGTGCAACTTGAACCCGTACATGCCGACGCCTGGAACAACCTCGCCCATGCGCTGCTGGCGCTGCGGCAGCCCGCCCAGGCGCAGGCCGCCGCCCGGCGCGCCGTCGAACTGGGCGGCCCGCGGCTCGACCGCTACCGGCAGACGCTTGCCGAAAGCGAGCGCCGCTGATCGCACCCGGGCCAGGCCTTACATTTGCCGCGATGGGCACCTCGCTTGCTGACCGCATCGATGCGCTGCTGCCGCAGACCCAGTGCACGAAGTGCGGCTTTGCCGGTTGCCGCCCTTATGCGGAGGCGATCGCCGCCGGGCAGGCGCCGATCAACCAGTGCCCGCCGGGAGGTGCGGCCGGCATCGCCGGGCTGGCCGCCCTGCTCGGCCGGCCGGTGCTGCCGCTGAATCCGGAACACGGCGTCGAGCGGCCGCTGACAATGGCGGTGATCGACGAATCGCTCTGTATCGGCTGCACGCTGTGTATCCAGGCCTGCCCGGTTGATGCGATCGTCGGCAGCCCCAGGATGATGCATACCGTGCTCGGCAGCGCCTGCACCGGCTGCGACCTGTGTCTGCCGCCCTGTCCGACGGACTGCATCGCCATGGTGCCGGTCGTGCCGCCGCGGGCCTGGACGGCGGCCGACGCCGCGGCGGCGCGCGGCCGCTACGAGGCACGGCAGACGCGGCTGCAACGCGAGCGACGGCAGCACGACGAACGGCTCGCCGCCAAGGCGCTGGCCAAGCTCGACGAACTCGACGCGCGCGACGATCTGCCGCGCGCGGACGTCGAGAAGAAGAAGGCGATCGTGCAGGCGGCGATCGAGCGCGCCCGTGCCCGTCGCCGGCAGGCGGTGGCAAGCGGATGAACGCGGAGAAGCGCCGGGCGATCTTCGCGCGACTGCGCGAGGCCAATCCGAATCCGGCCACCGAACTCGAATACCGCACGCCGTTCGAGCTGCTCGTGGCCGTGGTGCTGTCGGCGCAGGCGACCGACCGCAGCGTCAATCTGGCCACGCGCCGGCTGTTCGCGGTGGCCGACACCCCATCGGCAGTCGCTGCCCTCGGCGAGGACGGGCTCGTTCCCTACATCCAGAGCATTGGCCTGTATCGCACCAAGGCGAAGAACGTGGCCAGGCTGGCGCGGATGCTCGTCGAGCAGCACGGCGGCGAGGTGCCGCGCAGCCGCGCCGCCCTCGAGGCGCTGCCGGGAGTCGGCCGCAAGACGGCCAACGTGGTGCTGAACACCGCCTTCGGCGAGCCGACGATCGCCGTGGACACGCACATCTTCCGCGTCGCCAACCGCACCGGCCTGGCGCCGGGCGGCAACGTCGACGAGGTCGAGCGGCGACTGGAGAAATTCGTCCCCGACGAGTTCCGCAAGGATGCGCACCATTGGCTGATCCTGCACGGCCGTTACGTGTGCAAGGCGCGCAAGCCGCAGTGCTGGCGCTGCACGATCGCGCCATGGTGCGAATACCGCCCGAAGACGAAGGCGCCGGGCTGAGCACACGGACGGCGAGACAACCTTCGCGCACTGCGTCGGACGGTCGCCGACACCGATTCCGTGCAGGCGGCGAGGCGCCGGATAACGGTTTGCGGCGGCGTCGCCACGCGGGCGGTTCGGCGCCGGCAGCCCGCCGTGTCGCGCGATCGGCTACCGCGGCGCCGGCCGCAGCGCCAGCCAGATCGCCATGCCGATCACGATGGCGCCGCCGGCGGCCTGAACGAGACCGATCCGCTCGCCGAGCACCACCGCGGCGAGGATCACGCTGACCACCGGTTCGAGCGTGGACAGCACGGAGGTCAGCGTGGCGCCGAGCCGGCGCAGCCCGGCAAAGAACGTGGCGATCGGCAACACCGTGCTGATGACGGCCAGCGCCAGCACCGGCTGCCAGCCGGCGGCGAGCGCCGGCCAGTTCGGTCCGACGCCAGCGACGCTGCGGCCGGCGGCGATCAGTCCGTAACTGGCCGCGGCCGCGACGCAGACGAGGCTGCTGGTGGCGATCGGGTCGGCATCGCGCAGCACGCGGCTGCCGACGACGATGTAGACGGAATAGACAAGTGCGGCCCCGAGGCCGAGCGCGATGCCCAGCGGCGTGCCCTGGCCGCCGCCAATGGTCAGCACGAGTCCGCCGCTGGCCACCAGCAGAGCGACGATGAGCACACCGTCGAGCCGTTCGCCGAGGAAGACCGCCGCCAGCACGGCGACGACGAAGGGGAACGAATACAGCAGCAGCGCGACCAGGCTGGCATCGGCATGATTCAGGGCGCTGAAGTAAAGAAACGCCTGCCCTGTGTAGCCCAGCGCCCCCATCGCCAGCACGCCGGGCAGCGTGCGTCCGCGCGGCCAGCGCGCGCCGCGGGAAAAGGCGATCAGGACGAGGACGGCGGCGGCGACGGCAAAACGGGCCGCCAGAAGACCGTACAGATCGACTCCGGCGGCGTAGGCCAGACGTGCGAAGATCGGCATCGCGCCGAAGGCCGCAGCCGAAACGGCGACCAGCAGCGCGCCTCGCAGTTGCGTGTTCGACGCGCTCTTGACGGAGCCGATGTTCAATCCCTCACGCGACGACGTCCGCCGTTTTTTCTGTGCCGCCTGGCGCAAGCACCGGGACGGAAGCCTGGTCTCGCCACTGGAGGCCGCGGCGCTGAAGTGGATCGGCGTCCACCCCGAGTATCACGCACTGCTCGCCGACGAGCCGCGCGCGCTGGCCGAGGAATTCACCGTCGAGCGCGGCCAGACCAATCCGTTCCTGCACCTGTCGATGCATCTGGCGCTGGAAGAGCAGCTTTCAATCGACCAGCCGCCCGGCATCGTCGCCGCATTCCGCCGGCTGGCCGCGCGCGCCGTCGACGAGCACGCCGCCGCGCACGAAGCGATCGAATGCCTCGGCGAGGTGGTCTGGAACGCTCAGCGGGCCGGCGCTGTCGCCGACCCGACGGCAATCAATGCCGCCTATCTCGACTGCCTGCTCCGCCGCGCCGGAAAATGATGCCGGGCACCGGCGGTGCCTAGCCCTGCCGGCGCCGCCCTACTTGCGATGCGTCAGCGGCCCGGGCAGCGATGAAAAGTGCGCGGCCAGGTTCTGCATGTCGTTCTTCGACAGCGGCTTGGCAATGGCACCCATGATCGCGTTCTTGCGCGCGCCGGTGTGATAGTCGTTCAGCGCCTTGGCGAGATAGTCGGCGTGCTGGCCGGCAATGATCGGATACGAAGGGTCGGTCGGCGTCTTGCCGTCCTTGCCATGGCATGCCGCGCACTGGGCATCCGCGATCTTGGCGCCGGCGGCGCGATCCGCCGCGGCTGCGCCCTGCGCTGCGAGGGCGGCGAAAGCGGCCAGCAGGATCCGTTTCTTCATCGGCGTGACTCCGCTCATTTGGCCGCCGCGCCGCGCTGCGCGTAGTAGGCGGCGATATCGGCGATCTGCTTGTCCGACAGTGTCCTGGAGATGCCGTCCATCGTCGGATGGCTGCGTTCGCCCTTGGCGTAGGCACGCAGCGCCGCTTCGATGTACGCGGCCGACTGGCCGGCGATCATCGGCACGCGGTACACGCGCGGGAAAGACGCCTGGTAGCCGGGAATCGAGTGGCAGCCGGTACACATCGACACCTGTTGCGCCGCTGCTTTCGCGTCGCCGCCGGCAGCAGGCTGCTGCGCAGAGGCCGCTGCAGCACAGCCTGCCAGCAGCACGAAGAGGATTGGCTTCATCGCGTGGAGATCCAGTAAAGAAAAAAGCCGACAACCGCGTCGCGCAGCGGCCTCGGCAGGGATCGCTGGGGAAAAGCGGGCGGATTCTAGCGGAGCGCTCGGCTGCGGGTCCATCCGCGGCCGAGCGCGTCCGCGCCGACGCAGTGCCTCCTTGCAGTGCCTCCGTATACTGCCTGCCGTCACTGTTGCGAGAGTCGTCATGTCCTTGTCCCCGGCCGCCGCGCCCCGTTTCGACGGTACCGACACCTACGTCGCCGCCGATGACCTGAAGCTGGCCGTCAACGCGGCGCTGACGCTGCAGCGGCCGCTGCTGATCAAGGGCGAGCCCGGCACCGGCAAGACGATGCTGGCCGAGGAAGTGGCGCGAGCACTCGGCATGCCGATGCTGGCCTGGCACATCAAGTCCACCACCAAGGCGCAGCAGGGGCTGTACGAGTACGACGCGGTAAGCCGGCTGCGCGACTCGCAGCTCGGCGACGACCGGGTGCACGACATCGGCAACTACATCGTCCGCGGCGTGCTGTGGCAGGCGTTCGAATCCGAGGCCCCGTCGGTGCTGCTGATCGACGAGATCGACAAGGCCGACATCGAGTTCCCCAACGACCTGCTGCGCGAGCTCGACCGCATGGAGTTCCACGTCTACGAAACGCGGCAGACGATCAAGGCACGGCACCGGCCGCTGGTGGTGATCACGTCGAACAACGAGAAGGAACTGCCCGACGCCTTCCTGCGCCGCTGCTTCTTCCACTACATCCGCTTCCCGACCAAGGAAACGATGCAGGCGATCGTCGACGTGCACTTCCCGGGGCTGCGCCGCGAACTTCTGGCCAACGCGATGGCGACCTTCTTCGCCATGCGCGAGGTGCCGGGCCTGAAGAAGAAGCCGTCGACGTCCGAGCTGCTCGACTGGCTCAAGCTGCTGGTGGCCGAGCAGATCCCGGCCGAGGCGCTGCGCGCCAAGGACGACAAGCTGTTCGTGCCGCCGCTGGCAGGCGCCTTGCTGAAGAACGAGCAGGACATGCACCTTTTCGAGCGCCTTGTGTTCATGGCGCGGCAGAACCGCTGACGTCGCAGTCGTCGGCGCCCCGGCGCAGGCCGGCGTCCAATGCCACCCCAGGGATGATCGCCCCCGCCCCCATCACCCTCGAAGCGCACGGCGTGCGCCTGGAGCCGCTGGCGCGCGAGCATCACGACGGCCTGGTGGCGGCCGCAGGCGACGGCGAGCTGTGGAAGCTCTGGTTCACCTCGGTGCCGGCGCCCGAGGAAACACACGCCTACATTTCGGCCGCACTCGCCGGGCAGCAGGCCGGCCACATGCTGCCCTGGGCGGTGCGCGACCTGGCCAGCGGCAGCATCGTCGGCTCGACCCGCTACCACGATATCGTGCCCCCCATCGACCGGGTCGAGATCGGTTACACGTGGTATGCGCGGCGCTGCCAGAAGACGCACGTGAACACCGCGTGCAAGTGGCTGCTGCTCGGCCATGCGTTCGAGACGCTCGGCTGCAAGGTGGTCGGCCTTCGCACCGACAACTTCAACTTCGCCTCGCAGGCGGCGATCGAGGCGCTCGGCGCAAAGAGAGACGGCGTGATCCGCCACCATGCAGCGCGGCGCGACGGCACGGTGCGCGACACGGTGATGTACAGCATCCTCGCGGCCGAATGGCGCGATGTGAAGCGCCACCTCGAACTGCGCCTGGCTCGTCACCGCTGAGCCGATGCTTTACCGCGGCGCCTACGAGGGCGGCTGCTTCTGCGGCGCGATCCGCTACGCCTTCGCCGACGTCTTCGACGCCGGCTACTGCCACTGCTCGATCTGCCGCCGCGGCAGCGGCGCACCGGTGATCGCCTGGGTCAATACGCCACGCCCGGGATTGCGCCTGCTGCGCGGTGCGCCGCGCTTCGTCACCACGTCGGCCGAATTCCGGCGTGCGTTCTGCCCCGACTGCGGCACGATCATGTGGACCGAAAGCATCGATCCTGCCCGCTGGGACAAGGTTTCAGTGCATCACGGCACCATCGACCGATGCGCCGAGATCGAGCCGGCCATTCACATCTGCCACGCCGACCGCCTGCCATGGTTGCGCATCGACGACGCGCTGCCGCGCGCCGACGGCGACGCGATTCCCGATCCGGGTCAGCGCGGAGATCGGCGCTGGCTGGAGTAGATTGCCGCCATGCTGATCAATTTCTTCTACCACCTGCGCGCCGCCCGGCTGCCGGTGTCGATCAACGAGCTGCTGACGCTGCTGGCGGCGCTGAAACACGATGTGATCCGCCCGTCGATCGACGACTTTTACTTCCTGTCGCGCGCCACACTGGTCAAGGACGAGGCGCTTTTCGATCGTTTCGACCGTGCCTTCGGCGAGTTCTTCAACGGCGTGCAGGCGTCGATCGACTTCGCTCGCGAGATCCCGGATGCCTGGTTCCGGAGCCTGCTCGAACGCGAGTTCACGGCTGAGGAGCTGGCGCAGCTCGAGGCACTCGGCTTCGACCGGCTGATGCAGGAGTTCCGCAAGCGGCTCGAGGAACAGGACGGCGCGCACCACGGCGGCAGCAAGTGGATCGGCTCGGGCGGCACTTCGCCGTTCGGCCATGGCGGCCGCAACCCCGAGGGCATTCGCATCGGCGGGCCAACGAAGGGCAACAGGAGCGCGGTCAAGGTCTGGGAGGCGCGCGCCTACCGCGACTATGACGACCAGGTCGAACTGGGCACGCGCAACATCAAGGTCGCGCTGCGCCGGCTGCGCCGTTTCGCCCGCGAGGGTTCGGAGCTGGAGCTCGACCTGCACGAGACCATCGAGTCGACGGCGAAGAACGCCGGCTGGCTGGACCTGAAGCTGGTGCCGGAGCGGCACAACGCGGTCAAGGTGCTGATGCTGCTCGATGTCGGCGGCACGATGGACGAACACATCAAGCGCGTCGAGGAGCTGTTCTCGGCCAGCAAGGCCGAGTTCAAGCACCTGGAGTTCTACTATTTCCACAACTGCGTCTACGAGCGGCTGTGGCGCAACAACCGGCGGCGCTTTGCCGAGAAATTCGATACCGTCGACGTGCTGCGCAAGTACAACCCCGATTACAAGCTGATCTTCGTCGGCGACGCGACGATGAGCCCGTACGAGATCCTGCAGCCGGGAGGCAGCGTCGAGCACAACAATCCCGAAGCCGGCGCGGTCTGGCTGCAGCGCTTCACCCAGCACTTCCCGAAGCACGTCTGGATCAATCCCGAGCCCGAAGCGCTGTGGCAGTACCGGCAGTCGATCTCGCTGGTGCGGCAGCTGATGGGCGATCGCATGTATCCGCTAAGCCTCGAAGGGCTGACGCGGGCCATGCGAACGCTGTCGAAATAGCCGCTTTCTGCCCTGTTGGCCTCTCGGCGGCGGACGCGCCGCGCAGGGCAGAGACCGCGCTGCTCAGGCCGGCCTGACGGCCGTCGGCACGCCGATCTTGCTGGCGATTTCCTCGGCGCCCTTCGGCGAGCGCTCCAACTGGCCGACCACGCGATCGACAATGCGCTTGGTGAGCGGCACCGCCTCGAGCGGTTTCAGCCAGCCCTGCTTCAGGTAGGACTTGATCGTTTCCGGCGACAGCACGCGCGCGTTCTTGTCCTCGCCGCCGCTGAACATGTACAGCGTGCGCAGCGGGCTGATCCAGCGCAGCCTGACCTTGATCACTTCCTTGCCGTCGTACAGGTTGAACCAGTTGCCGCGCTGCCAGGCCGCGATCTGCTCGTCGAAGGCGGCGTCCTGCTCGAAGCTGACCGGTGTGGCCGCGGCGATCGGCTCCGGCATCACCAGCTGCGCGGCATGGTGCTCGGCCGCGCGCTGCACGGCGCCGACGCTCACCTTCACGCCACCGGCGGACGTGCTGATCGGGAAGGTGCCGGTGATGTGCATCTCGTCGAGCTTCTGCCGCAGTTCGCCGGTGGCGACCTTGGACTTGATGTACGTCGCCTGGTCCACCGGCCGCACCGCCACCGCGTGCGAGGCCATCAGCTGCTTGAGGAAGTTCTGCTGCTCCTGCTCCGGCATGCGGATCATGGTGAGGCCGTCGCGCAGCACCCGCGTCATCGCCGGAATCAGCGCCACCAGGCGCTTGCGCTCGTCGGCGGAGACCTTCGGCTGCACGCTCCAGACCACGTCGTGGATGACTTGGCGGAAGGCCTTGGAAAAACCCGGCGTCTGCTCGTCGCGCAGCGTGGCGCTGACCAGCGCCTGCACCCAGGGTCCGACCAGGAATTCGCGCAGATACGGCTCCAGCTCGACATGCTCGAAGGCGCGCCGCACCTGGATCGTCGTGTTGATGACCAGCACTTCGCGCTTCTCGGCCTCTTCCAGCGCCCGCTTGGCGCGCGCCACCGGATCGGTCTCGCGCGCCGGCATCTCGGTCAGGAACATGTCGAATTCGCCGAGCAGCTGCTCGAACGTGCCCATGTCCTTGTCAAAGCGCTCGAGCACCTGCTGCACGATGCGCTCGACCTCGGCCTTGTAGCGCTGGTTCTCGTCTCCGTAAGGCTCCCAGCCGACCGCGGTCGACGCCAGCCGGTCGATCAGCCGGCGCGCCGGGTGATTGCTGGAGGCGAAGAAGTCGGCATCGGTCAACGCCACCTTCAGCACCGGGAACTGCAGCCTCGACAGTACCGCCTTGATCTCGGCAGGCACCTGGTTGTCCTGCAGCACATGGTCGAACAGCATGCCGACGATCTCGATCGTCAGCTTGTCCACCGTGCGGTTGGACTTGGCCAGCAGGACTTCGCGCCAGGCGCCCTGGTCGGCGCCGGCCATGCCCACCGCCGGCGCCATTCCGCCCTCCGCGGCGGCCTGCGCGCCGAGCCGCTGCATCTCGCTGATGGCGGCAATCAGGTCGGGCGGCGGCTTGCCCGGCAAGGGCAACGACGCCGGCACCGGCGTGCCGCGCAGATCGGCGTTCATCCGCGCCATCAGGTTGTTCAGCGAGGCGCGGACATCGGCGACCGCCCCGCCGCCGCCTCCTGCGCCACCAACACCGCCTGCACCTTCTCCGGCGGCAGACGATGGTGGAAGGGCATTGACGCGCGGCACCTCATCCATCCAGGCCAGACGCTTGGCGGCCGACGGGCTCTTCGTCACCGGACTGAACCCGGACGTGAAGTCGCCTTCGAGGCTGGGCGGCCTGGTCGGCGGGTTCAGCGTCGGCCGGCCCAACGCCTGCTTGGCGGCCGCCTCGCGCCGGATTGCGGCGGCATCGACGCGGTGCTTGCGGAAATGATCGAGCACCCGCTGGTAGCCGCGGCCGAGTTCCTCGCCGATCGGCTTCTCGAAGGCCGCCAGCAACGATGCCCAGCCGCTGGGCTCCAGCCCGAGGTCGCGCGCCACCTCCAGCAGCGCCTTCATGCAAACATCGGGCGCGAACGGATCGTCACCGACGCGAACGCTCTCGCGGCCGGTCAGGTGCGCAGTGACCAGGTTGACTTCGCGCAGCGTCAGTTCGATCGGTCCCTGCATCCGCCGCGCGATCTTCGAAACGATGTCGGCGGTGGTGACCGCCTCGTCTTCCATCAGCGTCAGCGAATCGGCGCTGATCTTCGCCACGCCCGATCCGGCCTTGTCGCGCTTGAACAGCCGGCCGAGAACCTCGTCCTGTTCCTGTTTGAAGCGGCTGGCGAAACCGCGCAGCAGCGGGTCGCGACGCCCGCCGAGAAAGCGACGTGCCACCGGCGCGCCGAGATCGTTGTCAAGTTTTGCCGCCAGGTATTCGATCGCCGGCGGGAACATCGCTCCCAGCGCCGACGAAAGCTGCTCGTGCAGCAGACCCAGCCCATTGCGCAACAGGTCGGTCGCCTGCTGGACGGACAAGTTCGGCAACGAGGTCTTCTCGGTCATCGTAAGCAATTACGCTGCGCGCGAGTCGCAGTCTGCCATTTTCCCGGGCGCGCCGCTGCCGTGCATCGACTCTATCGCCGCACGCCGCCGTGTCAACTCCGTCATCCGGATTGTACGTATGGACGATCGGATGACTCGCGGCCGGTCAATGCGCAGCGCGTTGAAGCGGCGCCGAGGTTCAGATCCGCAGTTCATCGCTCCCGTCGCCCTGGCCGCGCAGCCCCGAGACCCACTTGCGCGCCGGCAGCCCGAGCTGGCGTTCGATCTCAGTCGCATGACGGTACAGCGCCGCCCAGCCGATCGCCAGCGGCGGCCCGGCCAGCGCCAGCACGACCCGATTGCCCGCGTCGGCTTCGGCCAGCACCAGCACGCGATCGTCGAAGGCGGCGGCGATACGCGCAAGGCTCGGCTCGAACCCACGCCCAAAAAGGTTGAACACGGCCACGCCGGGTGGACGCAGCAGACGCCGGCAGGCGGCGTAAAACGGAGGATCGTCGAGCACCGGGCCGCGCGCGGCCCTGTCGTACAGGTCGACCTGCAGCCAGTCGAAGCCGCGGCGCAGGCGCGGGTGCGAAACGACGTTGCGCGCGTCATCGACCAGCACCGTGAGCCGCGCGTCGTCCTGCGGCAGTGCGAACCAGCGTCGCGCCGTCGCCACGACTTCGTCGCTGATCTCGACGACGGTCGTCTCCGTGCCCGCGAGATGCCGCCAGCAGAATTTCGCCAGCGCCGCCGCGCCCAGGCCGAGCTGCAGTACGCGCGCCGGTGCGGGCAGGAACAACAGCGGCGCCATCATCTGCTGCTGGTACTCGAGTTCGATTGCCCACGGACGACCGATGCGCATCGCCCCCTGCACCCACTCGGTGCCGAAATGCAGGTAGCGCACACCGTCTTCCTCGGACAGCGTGACCTGCGGCGACGCGCGGCGGCCGAATCGGGCCGGTGCTCGACGGCTCACGGCGCCAGCTGGAACGCTGCCCGCCACAGAGCGAGCTTCTCGTCGAAGCGACGCGCTGCGTGCGCCGGGCTGCTCGACGGCAGCACTACGGTGGCGAATCCGGCAGCCGCGAACCGGCCGGCGAAGCGGCCGGCCCTGCCGCCGTTGAACAGCACTCGGCGCAACCCCGGCGCCCGCCGGCGCAGGGCATCGAAGTCGTTGGCGCGCGGGTCGCGGATGTCGGAATCGAGGCTGCCCGGCCGCCGGCAGGCATCGAGCACGTCCCAGATGCCGACGCGATGCGCCAGCACCCGCGCCACGCGCTCGGTATAGGCGATCTCGGCCAGCGGCTCGCCGAGCAGCGCGCCGAGCAGCCGCCAGAACTGGTTGCGCGGATGGGCGTAGTACTGCCCCGCCGCCAGCGAGGCCTCGCTCGGGAAGCTGCCGAGGATCAGCGTCTCGGTGCGCTGATCGATGATCGGCGGGAAGCCGCGCAGGATGCGCGTGCCGGCCTTGCCCTTGCCCTTCGGTGTCTTTCCCGCGGACGCGGGAACCGAGCGTCCTTCACCCGCAAGACGCTGGATCCCGGCTGCAGCCTGCCCCCGGGCGCTCCTGTCGGGGACGGGGACGAGGGTGTCTTCCCGGCCGGGGCCGAGCCTGCCGCCGTCGCCCCGGCGACGGCCGGGGCTCAATTTCGACCGCCCTGCATTTGGATCCCGGTCTGCGCTTCGCGCAACCGGGATGACGGCGTCGTCTCCAATCGCCGCGCGCCTGCGGCGCTTGCTCTTGGACGCCGCCGTCACTTTGCCGCCGCGTCGAGCAGCAGCGTATTGACGCGGCGCACGAACGCGGCGGGGTCGTCGAGCTGGCCCCCTTCGGCAAGCACCGCCTGTTCGAGCAGCAGCGCCGACCAGTCGGCGAGCCTGGCTCCCTCGTACTTCAGCCGCTGCACCAGCGCATGGTGCGGGTTCAGCTCGAGGATCGGCTTGCTGTCCGGCGCCTTCTGCCCGGCAGCCTTCAGCAGCCGCGCCAGGTGGCCGCTCATCGCGTCGCGGTCGGCCACCACGCAGGCCGGCGAATCGGTCAGGCGCAGTGTCACGCGCACGTCCTTGACCCGTTCGCCGAGCGCTTCCTTGACCTTGCCGACCAGCTCCTTGTACTCGTCGGCGACCTTGGCCTGCTCTTCCTTCTCCGCGGCATCCGCCAGCTCGCCGAGGTCCAGATCACCCCTGGCGATCGATTCCAGGGCCCGGCCGTCGAATTCGTGCAGGAACGACAGCATCCACTCGTCGATGCGGTCCGTGAGCAGAAGCACCTCGACGTCCTTCTTGCGAAACACCTCCAGATGCGGACTGTTCTTCGCCGCCTCCAGCGTGTCGGCGGTGACGTAGTAAATGGCTTTCTGCTTGTCCTTCATCCGGCCGACGTATTCGGCCAGCGACACCGCCTGCGCATCGCTCTTCGTGGTCGAGAAGCGCAGCAGCTTGGCGATCCGTTCCTTGTTCGCCTGGTCCTCGCCGATGCCCTCCTTCAGCACCTGTCCGAACTCGGCCCAGAACTTCGCGTAATCGTCCTTGCGGTTCTCGGCGAGGTCTTCGAGCAGGCCGAGCACGCGTTTGGTCGAGCCCTCGCGGATGCTCTTTACGTCACGGCTCTCCTGCAGGATCTCGCGCGAGACGTTCAGCGGCAGGTCGGAAGAGTCGATCACGCCGCGCACGAAGCGCAGGTAAACGGGCATCAGCTGCTCGGCGTCGTCCATGATGAACACGCGCCTGACGTACAGCTTGATGCCGTGCCGACTCTGCCGGTCCCAGATGTCGAACGGCGCCTTGGCCGGCAGGTACAGAAGCTGGATGTACTCGGTCTTGCCCTCGACGCGGTTATGCGTCCACGCCAACGGCTCGCCGAAGTCGTGCGAGACATGACGGTAGAACTCCTTGTACTGCTCCTCCGTGATGTCGCTCTTGGCCCGCGCCCAAAGCGCGTTGGCCTGGTTGACCGTCTCCTCCTCTTCCTTCGTCACGTACTCGTTCTTGTCCTTGTCCCACTCCTCCTTCTTCATCCGGATCGGCGTGGCGATATGGTCCGAGTACTTGGTCAGGATCGATTTCAGCTTCCAGTGCGACAGCAGCTCGTCCTCGCCTTCCTTGAGGCTGAGGATCACGTCGGTGCCTCGTTCGGCGCGTTCGGCCGGCTCGACGGTGAAGTCGCCGGTACCGCTGCTCTCCCACTTCACCGCTTCCGTCGCGCCGGCGCGGCGCGAGATCACGGTCACGCGGTCGGCGACGATGAAGCTCGAATAGAAGCCGACGCCGAACTGGCCGATCAGCTGCGCGTCCTTCTGCTGGTCGCCGGTCAACTGGGCGAAGAACTCGCGCGTGCCGCTCTTGGCGATCGTGCCCAGGTGCTGCACCGCCTCGTCGCGGCTCATGCCGATGCCGTTGTCGGACACGGTGACCGTGCGCGCGACCTTGTCGTAGGCGACGCGGATCGCCAGTTCGCCGCCGCCCTCGAGCAGTTCGGGCCGCGCGATGGCCTCGAAGCGCAGCTTGTCGCAGGCGTCCGACGCGTTGCTGATCAGCTCGCGCAGGAAGATCTCCTTGTTCGAATACAGCGAATGGATCATCAGGTGAAGCAGCTGCTTCACCTCGGCCTGGAAGCCCAGCGTCTCTTTGGGAGCACCCATCACGAATCCCCGGCAAATGTGTTTCGGCAAACGCGGACCTTGCGGCCCGCGGCGGCGAGTTGAGGGCGAATTCTGCCGCTTCAAGAGGGCGGCTGCGGCCGGGATCGCAGCTGCCGCCCGCGGGCGCGCAGGCCGTGAGAAGTCTCGGGCGGTACGAAGTCGGACGTCAACCGTCGCCCGCCAACGCGCTGGCTGTAAGCGACAGACCGCCGGCGCGACTGATCGGCAGCCCGCCGCCCCCCTGCCGGCGGCGCCCTGCCTGCCCGGAGTCGGCCCATGTCGTTGTTTTCGCGTCTTCTCAGCTTCATCCTCGGCGGTCTAATCGGAACCGTCGTCGGCAGCGTCGGCATGCTGATCGCCTTCCCCTATCTGTTTCCGCCGGCGCCGGCCAACGACCCGGCGCTGGCGACGATGGCAGCGGCACCCGCGGCGACGTTTCGATTCGACGAGCAGGCGCCCGGTCGCGACAGCGTGCACTGGGCCAATGGTCGCGGCACCCTTGTCAGGACCGATGCCGGCTGGGTGCTGCGTCTGGAGGCCGACTTCAGGGCCGGACCCGGACCGAACTACTGGATCTACCTGAATACGCGGCCGGTCGGACAGAACAGGGAGTTCACCGGCGATTCCGGCCGGGTGCGGCTGGCCAAGCTGCGCTCGTTCGAAGGCGCGCAGAACTATGTGCTTCCGGCCAGTATCGACCCGACGCAGTTCCACACCTTGACCATCTGGTGCGAGAGCTTCTCGCAGTACATCGGCAGCGGTGCCCTGCAGAGCGAAACCGCCGCCCTCGGCCGGACACAGCCTGCCGGCTGATTGCGCGTCGACACCGGCAGGTGGCGCGTCGATTTCAGTGCGGCGCGCCGGCCTGAACCTCGGGCAGCGGCTCCGGCTTCACCCGCAGCGCCCGGATCACGCCGAGAACCAGCAACGCGATGCCGGCCAGCGTCGTGGCCGGCGGGATCGCGCCGCGCAGCGCGAAGGCATAGGCGAGGGCTGCGGCTGTCTCGAAGACGATCAGTTGCCCGGCCAGCGCCGTCGGCAGCCGCTGGCTCGCTTCGTTCCAGCACAAGGTACCGAGCCAGGAGGCAAACAGCCCGATGGCGAGCATCAGCAGCACGAAACGCTGCGGCGCCGGCCCGAACGGGAGTTCGAACGGATACGCCGTGGCCGCGAACCACGCATGAACGCCGGCCAGCCCGATCGCGGCCAGCGGCAGCGTTGCCACGCCCTGCGCCGTGGCCCAGACGCGCGGGCTGCGCTCGGGATGGGCGCGCAGCCAGTCCGCGTTACGGATCGGATACCAGGTCCAGCAGGCAACGGCGCCCACGGCCAGCATAGCGCCGATCGCATAGCGTGCCGCATCGGCCGCAGGCGCCTGCTGCAGATGCTGCAGCTCGGCGTGGTTGACCAATGCGATGCCGGCGCCGATGGCGAGCAGCGAAGGCATCAGCCGGCGCCAGGGCAGGCGGCCGTCGCGCCGGGCATCGCGCAGGTTGGCGCTGATCGCGATGACCACCGGCAGCGTGCCGATGATCATCGTCGGCAGCGGCCCTCCGGCGCGCTGGATCGCGGCGGCCAGAAAGAGGTAGTAGAGGAGATTGCCGACCAGCGCCAGCTTCGCCGCTTCGCGCCAGTCGGCGCGCGACAGTTCGCGCAGCCGCGCGCGGTCCAGCCAGGCCAGCGGCAACGCGATCAGTCCGAAGGCAAGGTAGCGCCCGACCGACAGCAGCGCCGGCGGATACTCGGGCAGCAGCAGCGGCGCGACGAACACCAGCCCCCACATCAGGCCGGCAGCAAGCGCGAACAGCGTACCGGTCAGCATGGCCGCCGGTCCGGGCCGGGCCGGCACCCAACTGCCGCCGAACGAATTGGGATGCGGGCCTCTGCCAAGATGACGAACGGGCGACCCGCGACGACCTTGCGCGTCGGCTTACTCACCGATCTGCTGCAGCAGGTAAAGCCGCTGGTAGATGCCGCCGCCGATCGCCATCAACTCGTCGTGCGTGCCCTGTTCGGCGATGCGGCCGTGGTTGAGCACGACGATGCGGTCAGCGGCGCGGATCGTCGAAAGGCGGTGGGCGATGGCGATCACCGTGACCTTGCCGTGCAGTTCGGCCAGCGCCTGCGCCACCGCGCGCTCCGTTTCGCTGTCGATCCGTGAGGTGGCCTCGTCGAGGAAGAGGATGCGCGGCGCACCGGCCAGCGCGCGTGCCACCGCGATCAGCTGCTTCTGACCCGACGACAACCGCGCCCCGCCCTCGCCCAGTGGCGTGTCGTAGCCGTCTTCGAGCCGCGAGATGAACTCGTGCGCGCGCGCGGCGCGCGCCGCCGCCTCGATCTGCGCCTGGCTCAGGCCGCGCCCCATGTCGATGTTCTCGCGTGCGCTGGCGGCGAGCAGGAACGGCTCCTGCGGCACCAGGCCGACGTCGGCGCGGAACTGCGCATCGCCGATCATGCCCAGTGGCACGCCGTCGATCTCGATGCGGCCGGCCTGCGGCGCGTAGAAACGCAACAGCAATGCCAGCAGCGAACTCTTGCCGGCGCCGGTGTGGCCGACGATGCCGTAGAAGCGCCCGGACGGAGCTTCCAGGTTAAGTCCGTGCAGCACCGGCTCGTCGGGGTCGTAGCCGAACGTCACGTCGGCCAGGCGCAGCGTGCCGCTGTCGATGCGCCTGCTGCCAACGGCCGGCGGGCCGCCTTCGGCCAGCAGCGCGTTGACCCGCGCCGCCGCGATCACCGCCTGCTGCAGCAACGAGAACTGCAGCGTGATCTGGATCAGCGGCTCGACCACCCGCGCGATGTAGCTGATGAACGCGTACAGCAGGCCGATCTGCAGCCCGTCGAACTGCTGCGTGCCGAAGGCGGCGATCACGGCGACGATCAGCAGCACGTTGAGCAGGTCGAGCGCCGGCCGCAGCAGCCAGGCGTTGGCACGCAGTTCGCCGAGCCGGGAGCGGTAGTAGCCGTCGTTGGTGTCGGTGAAGCGGCGCAGGAAACGCGGCGCGGCACCGCTGGCCTGCAGCACGCTCATGCCGGCGATGCTTTCGGCCATCTGCGCGTTGATGTCGCTGCGCAGTTCGCGCGAGCGCGCCACCGCCGGCGCCGACAGCCTCTGGTAGGCCCAGATGATGCCGATCGTCGCCGGCACCAGCATTAGCACGATCAGCATCAGCCGCCAGTCGAGCCAGGCCATGGCGACGATCGCCCCGGCAAGCACGGTCAGCCCCTGCAGCACCTCGAACAGCACCTGCTGGTACAGCTGGCGGATCTGCTCGGTGTCGTTGGTGATGCGGCTGACCAGCTGCCCGGTGATGGCGCGGTCGAAGAACGCCATCGGCAGCCTTAGCACGTGCCCGTAGACCCATTCGCGCAGACGCTGCACCGAACGCATCGCCAGCGCCGCCAGCCGCACCAGTTGCAGGTAGCGCAACCCGCTCGCGGCCCAGCCGGCGAGCAGGATGCCCGCGAGCAGCAGCGAGATCGCCACCGGGTCGAAGTCGCGCGGCAGCAGGTGGCTGTCGATGAAGTGCTTGCCGAGCACCGGCCCGATCGCCTCCAGCAGCCCGGCCGCAGCCAGCCAGCCCGTGGCCCGGCCGAGCTGGCGCGCCTCCGGCGCAGCCGCGCGCGCCAGCAGCCGCAGGCCCTGCCGGCGTTCGCCGCGCACCGGCTCGCGCCGGCCCCCGGACGCCAGCGCCACGGCTTCATGCGGCATCGAGGCTCGCCTCCAGCTGCTGGTAGCGCCACTGCGCCGCGTACCAGCCGTCGGCCGCCAGCAGCTCGTCGTGGCTGCCGCGCTCGACGACGCGACCGGCCTTCAGCACCACGATCTGGTCGGCATCGGCCACCGCCGAAAGCCGGTGGCTGACGATGATCGCCGTGCGTCCGGCATGCGCGCCGCGCAGATGCTCGAGGATGCGCGTCTCGGTGCCGGTGTCCACCGCGCTCAAGGCGTCGTCGAGCACCAGCAGCGGCGTGTCGGTCAGCAGCGCCCGCGCGATGGCCACCCGCTGCCGCTGCCCGCCGGACAGCGTCACGCCGCGCTCGCCGACCAGCGTGTCGTAGCCATCGGCGAAGCGGCGCACGTCGCTGGCCAGGTCGGCCAGCTGCGCCGCCTGCTCGACCTCGGCGCGCGTCGCCTCGGCCCGGGCCAGCGCGATGTTCTGCGCGATCGAGGCGGAGAACAGAAACGGTTCCTGCGGTACCCAAGCGATCGCCGCGCGCAGTGCCGCCAGCCGATAATGCTCGATCGGCGCGCCGCCCCAGAGAATCTGCCCCTGCAGCGGCCCATAATGGCGCAGCAGCAGGTGGATCAGCGTCGACTTGCCGGCGCCGGTGGGTCCGACCACGCCGAGCGTCTGCCCCGGTGCAAGTTCGATCGACACCTCGTCGAGCGCCCGCGCCGTCTGGCCGGGGTAGGAAAAACTGACCGCATCGAACCGCAGCGGCCCGACGTGGACTTGCGGCAGCTCACCCCGATCGTCGATGCCCGGCGCCTCGCTGAGCACCGGTTGCAGCCGCGACCATGCGGCGCGGCCGCGCTCCAGCAGCGACAGCACCCAGCCCATCGCGAACATCGGCCAGATCAGCTGCCCGAGGTACATCGAGAAGGCCGTCAGCTGGCCGACCGTCAACTCGCCGCGCCAGACGAACCAGCCGCCAACGCCGAGCGTCAGCGCCGTCGCGGCAGTCAAGGTCAGCCCCACGGCCGGCTCGTAGGCCGCCTCCCACTTCAGCGCATCGAAGCTGGCGTCGGCAGCAGCTTTCGCCCGCCGGGTGAACTCGGCATCGGCCCGGCCTTCGAGGCCGAGCGAGCGCAGCGTGCGCACGCCGGTCACCGTCTCCTGTACGTGGTCGTTGAGCATCGAGAAGCGGTCGAGCGAGCGGCGCCAGCCGTCATGTACGCGCTGCGAGATCACCCAGAAGCTCCACGCCATGAACGGAAACGGCAGCAGCGCAACCAGCGCCAGCCGCCAGTCGACGCCCAGTGTCATCATCGCCACCACCAGCACCAGCGTCAGTGTGCCGTCGAAACCGGCGAGGAAGGCCTCGCCGGCGGCCAGTTCGACCGCGTCGACGTCGTTGGTCGCGCGCGCCATCAGGTCGCCGGTGCGGCTGCGGTGGAAGAACTGCGGTCCCTGCGTCGTCAGCCGCGCGTAAAGCTGCGCGCGCAGTTCGACGCCGAGCCGATAGGCGGCAGCGAAAAGCTGCAGCCGCCAGCCGACGCGCAGCAGATAGATCGCCGCGCCCATCGCCGCCAGCAGGCCGAGCTCGCGCCACATGGCCGGCCCGGACAGTCGATCCGCGATCAGCGCATCGACGATGTGGCCGACCTGCCGCGGCACCCAGACGGTGAGCACCGCCACGCCGATCAGCATCAGCGCCGACAGCAGATAGGCGCGCCCGTGCCGCAGCACGAAGCCGCCGATCACGCGAATGAGGTTCTGCGACGACACTGGCTGGGGCCCGTTGAGCGCTGCGCCGCGCGGCAAGGGGCGCGATTGTAGAGGCGCGGGTCGGGCAAAGCTGCGCGTTGCCAATACGTGACAATTCGTTCCGTGCGACGTCTGGCCCGCACGTCCATGGCGGCCACCGGATCGGGCAGAGTCCGGCGTGGACAGCGCATGACTCGCCGCGCCAGCCGGGCGTGGCCGCGGCGATCGCTCGCATGGCGAGGCTTCCAGTGCCGGGTTTGCGGCCGTGACGCAGAAGACGAACAACGGGAGACACCGCAATGCAATCCGACAACGACATCGCGCAGGCGGCCGTGCTGAGGCCGATCGTCGATCTGGCGCGCGAGCGGCTTGGCATTCCCGCCGACGCCCTGCTGCCTTATGGCCGCTACAAGGCCAAGGTCGCGCTCGACCATCTGGCGCGATTGAACGACCGGCCCGACGGCAAGCTGATCCTCGTCACCGCGGTCAGCCCGACGCCGGCCGGCGAAGGAAAGACCACGACGGTGGTCGGCCTCGGCGATGCGCTGAACCGCATCGGCAGGAACGCGGTGATCGCACTGCGCGAGCCGTCGCTCGGGCCGGTGTTCGGCATGAAGGGCGGCGCGGCCGGCGGCGGCCGGGCACAGGTGGTGCCGATGGAGGACATCAATCTTCACTTCACCGGCGATTTCTCCGCCATCGCGCTGGCCAACAACCTGCTGGCGGCGCTGATCGACAACCATATCCATCACGACAATCCGCTGCGCTTCGACCTGCGCCGGATCACGTGGCGCCGCGTCGTCGACCTGAACGACCGCGCCCTGCGCGCAATCACGATCGGGCTCGGCGGTGCGGCCAACGGCTTTCCGCGCGAGGACGGCTTCGACATCGTCGCCGCCTCGGAAGTGATGGCGATCCTGTGCCTGGCCACTTCGCTGGCCGACCTGAAGGAGCGGCTCGGCAACATCGTCGTCGGCTATACGCGGGCGCTGGCGCCGATCCGCGCCCGCGACCTGAATGCGCATGGCGCGATGTCGGCGCTGCTGCGCGACGCGCTGGCCCCGAACCTGGTGCAGACGCTGGAGAACAATCCGGCGTTCATCCACGGCGGGCCGTTCGGCAACATCGCTCATGGCTGCAATTCGGTGCTCGCCACGCGCGCGGCACTGAAGCTCGGCGACTATGTCGTCACGGAAGCCGGCTTCGGCGCCGATCTCGGCGCGGAAAAGTTCATCGACATCAAGTGCCGCAAGTCCGGCCTGCGGCCTGACGCCGCGGTGCTGGTGGCGACGATCCGGGCCCTGAAGTTCCATGGCGGCGCCCCAGCGGCCGATCTGGCCGCGGAAGACCTGCCGCGGCTCGAACGCGGGATCGCGAACCTCGAGCGGCACCTGAACAACCTGCGCAACCACTTCGGACTGCTGGTCGTCGTCGCGCTCAATCACTTCGCCAGCGACACCGATGCCGAACTGCGGCTTGTGCAGCAGAAGATCGCGCATCACGGCGCGCCGGTGGTGCTCACCCGGCACTTCGAAGCCGGCGGCGCAGGCGCCGAAGATCTCGCCCGCGAGGTCTTGCGCATGGCCGACAGCGGCGCCGCCGACTTTCGCTTTCTCTACGACGACGAATTGCCGCTGTGGCAGAAGCTGAAGACGATCACCACGCGCATCTACGGTGCCGCCGACATCACCGCCGATACCCGCGTGCGCACGCAGATCCGCCGGCTGCAGGACGACGGCTATGGCCGGCTGCCGGTGTGCGTGGCCAAGACCCAGTACTCGTTCTCGACCGACCCGCAGTTGCGCGGCGCGCCGAACGGCCACGTCGTCAACGTGCGTGATGTGCGGCTGGCCGCCGGCGCCGAATTCGTCATCATGCTCTGCGGCGACATCATGACCATGCCCGGGCTGCCCCGGGAACCGGCGGCGACGAAGATCGATATCGACGAACACGGGCGGATCACCGGGCTGTTCTGATCCGGCGATCGTCGGCGGCAGGGTCCTCCCCGATGGGCTGCCGGGCACGCGTACGACGCGCGCTCCGCGTGCAGCGGCAGGCCGACGACAATCGGCGCGACGGCGCGGCGCTCGAAGGCGAAACCGGCGTCAGCGGTCGATGGCCTGCGCGAGGAACTTCATCGCCGCCGGGTTCAGGCACGTGGCCGCAGACACCCGCATCCACGTGCTCGGCATCTGTGTCGGCGAGAACAGGCTGCCCGGCGCGCACAGGATGTCCTGGCCGCTCGCCTCCAAGGCGATGGCATTGGTGTCGCGACCGAAGTCGACCCAGAGGAAAATGCCGGCGGCAGGTTCCGTGTACAGCTTCGCACCGATCTTCTCCAGCGCGCGCGCAGTCCGGTCGCGCGCCGCGTCGAGCTTGCCGCGCACGCGGTCCAGGTGCCGGCGGTACTGACCTTCGGCGAGGATCCGCGCCACCACGCGTTCGGTCAGCTCGGGCGTCGTCAGCCCTGTCAGCATCTTCAGGTTGGCCAGCTGCGGCGCCAGCTCGGACGCGGCCGCGATGAAGCCGACGCGCAGGTTGGCGGCCAGCGTCTTCGAGAAACCACCGAGGTAGACGACGCGCCGCAGTTGATCGAGGCTCGCCAGCCGCAGGGCGCGGCCCGGGTACAGGTCCCCATAGACATCGTCCTCGACGATGACGAAGCCGTATTCGTCGGCGAGCTTGAGCAGCCGGTGCGCATTCGCCGCGCTGATCGACGTGCCGGTCGGGTTGTGCAGCACCGAGCCGACGACGAAGAGTTTCGGCTGGTAGCGCGTGAGCAGATTGGCAAGCACGTCGATGTCCGGCCCGTCGGCGCCGCGCGGCACGCCGACCACCCGCGCCCCGAAGGCGGCGAAGCGGCCGAACATCACGTACCAGGCCGGGTCCTCGACGAAGACAGTGTCGCCCGGCGCGATGAAATGGCGCGCCACCAGGTCGATGCCGTGCGTGACGCCTTGCGTGGTGACGATCTGCTCGGCCGCGACGCCGATCTCCGCCTGCGCCAGACGCTGCGCCAGTTGCTGCCGCAGCGGCAGGTAGCCTTCGGGCACGCCGTAGCTGAGCAACGCACTGCCGGCGCTGCGGCCGACCGCGCGCACCGCACTGGCGACCAGTTCATCGTCGAGCCAGGCCGGCGGCAGCAGGCCGGCGCCGGGATGGTCGCTGGCCGGCGACTGGCGCAGCATCGAGCGCAGCAGCCACACCACGTCGATCGGCTGCTGCAATTGCGCCGGCGCGCTGCGCGCCGTACGGGCCGCGGCGCCGGCGGCGCGGCCGGCACGCACGTAAAAGCCCGAGCCGCGGCGCGATTCGACGTGGCCGGCGGCGATCAGCCGGTCATAGGCCTCGACCACCGTCGAGCGGCTGACGCCTTTCTGCTCGGCAAAGCGGCGGATCGATGGCAACCGCGTGCCGGGCTTCAGCGCGTGTTCGTCGATGCGCAGGCGCAGCCATGCGGCAAGCTGCTCGGCCAGCGTCCGTTCCGCGCCGGGCAGCACCGCCGGCTCGCGGCCAAGCGTCGCGTTCTCGGCCGACGGCAGCCGATCGTTCATCCGCCGCTGCCGGCGGCATCCAGCCGCTTGATCATCAGGAACCTGGCGATGCCTTGCGGAAAGCCGTCGATACGCGCCGCAGGGCGGAAGCCGCAGCCTTGATAGAAGTCCGGCGCCTGGAAGGTGAAGGTGTCGAGGTAGATCACCTGCGCGCCGCGGCTGCGCGCGTGCTGCTCGATCATCTGCATCAGCCGCGCACCGAGGCCCTGCCGCCGTCGCGATTCATCGACCCAGAGCTGCTGCACCTCGACCGCCGCGCCCCATTGGCGCGCGCGCAGTCCGCCAACCACCTCGCCGGAGGCGGTTCGCACGAAGCAGGCCAGCGGCCGCACGGCATCGAGGTCGGCCGCGGCGAGGTTGTACAGGTGCAGCCCTGCGTCGACCGCGTCGAGATCGTCGGCCTTCGGGCTGTCGGTGAATTCCCAGCGCAGGTCAGCGGCCATCATGCGCCTCATGCGGCAACTGTCCTGCCGGACGCGGCAGGCCAGAAGCTTCGATTGACCGGAAAACTGTACTGGCACTGTACTGGTCGGTCCGGTACATTGCAAGCCTGTCTGTCGTCCCCGGCTCGGTGGTGCCCTACGGCCCTGGGAGCGGCGAAACCCAGCACGAGGCCAAGCGATGAACGCCCCTGTCGACATGCCCACGGCGACCGTGCCCGCGACCCGCCGCACGACGCGCGTGCAGGGCTCTCTGATCCGCGAGATCCTGAAGGTGGCCCTGCGGCCCGGGATGATCTCGCTGGCCGGCGGCCTGCCGGCGCCGCAGTCCTTCCCCGCCGAGGCGCTGCGTACCGCCTTTGATACCGTGCTGGCGCAGGAGCCGGCGAGCGCGCTGCAGTACAGCGCCACCGAGGGCCATCTCCCGTTGCGTGCCTGGATCGCGGCGCAGGAAAGCGCGCGCGGCGTGCCGACCGATGCCGAACAGGTGCTGATCGTTTCGGGGTCGCAGCAGGCGCTCGACCTGATCGGCAAGGCGATGGTCGAGGAAGATGCGCCGCTGCTGGTCGAATCGCCGACCTATCTCGGCGCGCTGCAGGCCTTCGCGCCCTTCGCTCCGGTGTTTCGGCCGCTGCCCGCCGACGAGGGCGGCCTGAATCCGGATGCGATCGACGCCGAGGCGACGTCGGGCGCAAGGCTCGCCTACGTGATGCCGAACTTCCAGAACCCGACCGGCGGCACGCTCGCCGTCGAGCGCCGCTGCGCGCTCGCGGAGGCGGCGCGCCGACATGATTTCTGGCTGATCGAGGACGATCCGTACGGCGAACTGTGGTACCGCCGGCCACCGCCGCCGAGCCTGCGTCAGTTTGCAGTCGAACGTACGCTGCGCGTGTGCTCGTTTTCCAAGGTGCTGGCGCCGGGGCTGCGCCTGGGCTACGTGGTCGGCCCGCGACCGGCCATCGATCTGCTGGCGCGGCTGAAGCAGGCCACCGACCTGCACACGGCGACGCTGACCCAGCGGGCGGTGGCGCGTGTGCTCGAAGGCGGTCTGCTCGACGGACAGTTGCCGAAAGTGCGCAGGCTGTACGCGACGCAGGCGGACGCGATGCTGGCCGCGCTGCGCGCGCACATGCCGCCGGCCGTGCGCTGGACCGAACCGGAGGGCGGCATGTTCGTGTGGTTGACGCTGCCCGAACCGATCGACACGCTGCGCCTGCTCGATCGCGCGATCGCCGCCGGCGTGGTCTTCGTGCCGGGCAAACCGTTCTACGCCAGCCAGCCGCGGCGCAACATGCTGCGGCTGAGCTTCGTCACCGTGCCGCCGCCGACGATCGATCGCGGCGTGGCGACCCTGGCACAACTGATCACGGAGGAATGATGGGTCTGCGCATCTGGGGAAGGCTCAGTTCGATCAACGTGCAGAAGGTCGTGTGGACCGCAAGCGAACTGGGGTTGGCGTTCGAGCGCATCGACGCCGGCGGCAGCTTCGGCGGCAACAGGACGCCGGAGTACCTGCGCATGAACCCGAACGGCAAGATCCCGGTCATCGACGACGACGGCTTCGTGCTGTGGGAATCGAATGCGATCGTCCGCTACCTCGCCGCGAAGCACGGCGCAGGCACGCTGTGGCCGACCGATCTGCGCCAGCGCGCCGATGCCGACCGCTGGATGGACTGGCACGCCTCCGAACTGATGCTGGCGATGCGCAACGCCTTCATGCAGCTGATCCGGACCGCGCCCGAGTCGCGTTCGCAGGCGCTGATCGACGAGTCCAACAGCGCCACCGAAGCGCTGCTGGCGATCCTCGACGCGCAGCTGGTCGAGCGCGAATTCCTCTGCGGCGAGCGCTTCACGATGGGCGACATCGCCGTCGGCTGCTCGGCGCACCGCTGGTTCGGGCTGCCGCAGCCCCATGCGCCGCACGCCAACGTCGAACGCTGGTACCGCAGGCTGATGATGCGGCCGGCGGCGGCCGGCGTGCTGACGCTGCCGATCACATGAGACACCCTGTGTCAACCCCCGGCCGTGTTGAGCAAGAGTTGAGCGGCGTGGTGGCGAGATGGGTCATAGGGTTTGCGGTCGACCCAAGCACGCCAGATCACGCGCAGCCAGGCGCGGCCGGCATCGCGGGGGCGGGCGCAAGCGGTTGCGCTCGCCGGATCCCGCTCCGCCCCAAAGGCGAATGCTTCGAGCGTCTGCGAGAAGGTCGTCCGGTGCGCCGCGCGCAGTGGCATCAGCGCGGCCCGCTGCCATGACTTGCCCATGAATTCGGCCATCGCCACGACCGCCGCAGCGGCCGGCGCGGCATCCCGCGAGCGGCTCGGCCTGCTGCTCGGCCTGCTCGGCGTGCTGGCGTTCTCGCTGACGCTGCCGATGACCCGGCTGGCGGTCGCCGAGCTTGACGCCTGGTTCGTGGCTTTCGGCCGCATGGCGCTCGCCGGCCTTGTCAGCGCGCTGTGGCTGCGGCTGGCACGCGCGCCGCGCCCCGCTGCCGAGCACCTGCCCTGGCTGGCCGGCTGCGTGGTCGGCGTGGTGATCGGCTTTCCGCTGTGCTCGTCTTTGGCGATGCGCACTCTGCCGGCGAACCACGGCGCCGTCATCAACGGCCTGCTGCCGTTCGCCACCGCGCTGCTTGCCGCGCTGTGGCTCGGCGAACGGCACCGAGCGCGCTTCTGGCTGTGTGCGGCGATCGGGTCGGCGATCGTCGTCGGCTTCGCGCTGCGCCAAGGCCTTGCCGTCGGTGCCGGCCATCTGTGGATGCTGGCGGCGGTGCTGATCGGCGCCGTCGGCTATGTCGCCGGCGGGCGGCTGTCGCGCACCCTCGGTGGCGTGAACACCATCCTCTGGTCGCTGGTGCTGGCGCTGCCGCTGACGCTGCCGGTGGCGCTGTGGCTGGCCCTGGAAACGCCGCCGGCAGCCGGCGCAGCGGCCTGGGGTGCGCTGGCCTACGTGACGCTGATCTCGCAGGTCGCCGGCTTCTTTGCCTGGTACAACGGACTGGCGCTCGGCGGCATCGCCCGCGTCGGCCAGGTGCAGTTGCTGCAGGCGTTCTTCACCCTCGCCTTTGCCGGCCTGCTGTTCGGCGAGCAGGTCGAGCCGCTGACCTGGGCAGCGGCCATCGCCGTGGTCGTCACCATCGTCGTCGGCCGCACGGAAAGGAGCTTTCGATGAAGACCTGTCGTTTCTTCACCTGCGACGTGTTCACCGACACTGCCTTCAGCGGCAATCCGCTGGCCGTGCTGCCCGACGCGCGCGGCCTGACGACGGCGCAGATGCAGGCCATCGCGCGCGAGTTCAACTACTCTGAAACGACCTTCGTTCTGCCGCCTGACGATGCGCGTCACATCGCGCGCGTTCGCATCTTCACGCCGGGCGGCGAACTGCCGTTCGCCGGCCATCCGACGATCGGCACTGCCTTCGTGCTGGCGACGATCGGCGCGATCGGCGCCGACATCGGCGCAATCGTCTTCGAGGAAGGCGTCGGTCCGGTACCCGTGGAAATCGTCCGCGACGGCGATCGCGTCACCCACTGCCGGCTGACGGCGGCGCGCCTGCCCGAACCCGGTCCGCCGCCACCGCCGGCCTCGGCGCTGGCGAGGATGCTTTCGCTTGCCGACGGCGAAGTGCTCGACGGCAGCGCCTGCTGGTCCTGCGGCGTCCCGTTCCTGGTCGTGCCGCTGGCGGGCGTCGAGGCGTTGGCGCGCTGCACGCTCGACCTGCCGATCTGGCGCGAGGTGCTGTCGGACTACGCGACGCAGAAGGTCTATCCGGTCGCGCGGACCGGCGCAATGCGCTGGCGCGTGCGCATGTTCGCGCCCGGCGTCGGCGTGGCCGAAGATCCCGCCACAGGCTCGGCCGCCGCCGCATTTGCCGGCTGGCTTGCAACGCACGCGCCGCAACCGCGCGACGGCACGCTGGCGGTGCGGCTCGAACAGGGCATCGAAATGGGACGGCCGAGCGAACTGCAGGTCGAACTCGACCTCCGCGAAGGCGCGATCACCGCCGTGCGCGTCGGCGGCGCGGCCGTGATGGTCGCCGAAGGCCAACTGCGCGTGTAGCGACCCGGGTCAGAGGTTGGTCGAACGATGCTTGATCAACGGCAGCGCTGACAGCGCCGACTTCAGACCCGGGACTGGTCGCGGCGGCGGTCAGCCGGACCCGGTACCTTCTCCGGG
>CAZDXQ010000010.1:0-68240 GCA_964509545.1 uncultured Burkholderiaceae bacterium
AGACAGATCATCTACTTGACAGCGACTCGGCTGAGAACGTTGGGACACTACTGGGCGGCGATATTGAGCAGGCCGTCGCGGCAGCGAAACGCGCCAGAGGGGCTGGCCGTGGCATTGTCGTTGCCCATCGGAACCGGCGCCTCGCCGGCGATCAGGTAGTTCGACACCGGCCAGCCCATGGCCGCGAGCGTCGCCTCGAGCATCGACGCGTCGATGAACGCGCCCTCGCCGCTGCGGCCGCGCCGGAGCAGCGCCGCAGCGACGGCAAAGGCCGCCGTGATGCCGCCCAGGGTATCGGCGAGCGGAAAGCCCGCCCGCAGCGGCGCGCTCGCCGCATCGCCGGTGATGCTCATCACGCCGGCCAGGCCCTGGACGATCTGGTCGTAGGCCGGGTTCTCGCGCAGCGGCCCGTCCTGGCCGAAGCCCGAGATCGCGCAGTACACCAGATCGGGTTTGAGCGGTTTCAGCCGCGGGTAGTCGAGTCCCAGCCGCTGCATCACGCCGGGACGGAAGTTCTCCAGCAGCACGTCGGCGCCGGCGAGCAGGCGCAGGAAGACCTCGCGTCCGGCATCGCGCTTCAGGTCGATCGTGACCGAGCGCTTGCCGGCGTTCTGGGCCAGGAACGACGCGCCCATTTGCCGCGCGTTCAGCGCCGGATCAGCGCCGAGCTGGCGGGCCAGATCGCCGCTGCCCGGGACCTCGACCTTGATCACGTCGGCGCCGATCTGCGCCAGCGGGTAGCCGCAGAACGGCCCGGCCAGGACGTTCGTGAGGTCGAGAACGCGGATCCCCGCCAGCAGCCCGGCCATGGATTGCGCGCCGCGCGGCGCCGTCAGACGTACCGGACTTCGAGAACTTCGTATTCGCGCCGGCCGCCCGGAGCGAGGAACTCGATGATGTCGCCCTCGGACTTGCCAATCAGCGCGCGCGCGATCGGGCTCGACACCGAGATCAGCCCGGCCTTGATGTCGGCTTCGTCGTCGCCGACGATCTGGTACTTGACGTGGTCGCCGGCGGCGAGGTCCTCGAGCAGCACGGTGGCGCCGAAGACGATGCGGCCGCCCGAATCGACGCTGGCCGGGTCGATCACCTGCAGGGCGCCGATCTTGCCCTCGAGTTCCATGATGCGGCCTTCGATGAAGCCCTGCCGCTCGCGCGCCGCCTCGTACTCGGCGTTCTCCGAAAGATCGCCTTTGTCCCGGGCTTCCTTGATCGCCTGGATGATCGCGGGCCGCTCGACAGCCTTCAGCCGCTGCAGTTCGGCCTTCAGGCGTTCGGCACCCGCGGCGGTGATCGGAATCGGCATCGCGTAGCAAGTCCAAAAAGAATGCCCCGACGCAGCCGGGGCAATTGGCGCAACTCTAGCCCGCCGGCCGCGGCGCTGCAACCGGGACCACGGGGCGGCGTCAGGCGGCAGCCGCCAGCGACCGATGCAGCCCCTGCAGGTCGTACACGTCGAGGCGGTCGAGGTGCTTCATGCCCTCGACCGCGGCCCGGCCGCCGGCGATCGTCGTGTAGTAGGTCACGCGCTGGGCGAGCGAGGTGGTGCGGATCGAGCGCGAGTCGGCGATCTGATGCCGGTTCTCGGCCACGGTGGTGATGACGAGGTTGATCTCGCCGTTCTTCAGCAGGTCGACCACGTGCGGGCGCCCTTCCTTGACCTTCAGCACGGGCCGCACCGGGATGCCCGCGGCTTCAAGCGCCGCCGCCGTGCCGCGCGTGGCCACGAGTTCGTAGCCCATTTCTTGCAGCAGATGCGCCACCGCTATCGTCTTTGGCTTGTCGGTGTCCTTCACGCTGAGGAATACCGTGCCCTTGGGCGGCAGCACGACGCCGGCAGCCAGTTGCGACTTGAACAGCGCCTCGCCGAAGGTGCGGCCCACGCCCATCACCTCGCCGGTCGAGCGCATCTCCGGGCCGAGCAGCGTGTCGACGCCGGGGAACTTGGCAAACGGGAACACCGATTCCTTGACCGAGAAGTACGGTGGCACGACCTCGACCCGCACCTGTTGCTCGGCCAGGCGCCGGCCCACCATGCAGCGCGCCGCGATCTTGGCCAGCGCCTCGCCGGTGGCCTTGGAAACGAACGGCACGGTGCGCGAGGCGCGCGGATTGACCTCCAGCACGTAGACCGTGCCGTCCTGGATGGCGAACTGGACGTTCATCAGCCCGACCACGCGCAACGCCCGCGCCATTTCCGTGGTCTGCCGCTTCAGCTCGTCGATCATCGCCGGGCTCAGCGAATACGGCGGCAGCGAGCAGGCGGAGTCGCCCGAATGCACGCCGGCCTGCTCGATGTGCTCCATCACGCCGCCGATGCGCACCTCGACGCCGTCGGCAACCGCGTCGACGTCGACCTCGATGGCGTCGTCGAGGAATCGGTCGAGCAGCACCGGTGACTCGTTACTGACCTTCACCGCCTCGCGCATGTAGCGCTGCAGATCGCGCCCCTCGTGAACGATCTCCATCGCCCGGCCGCCGAGCACGTAGCTGGGCCGCACCACCAGCGGATAGCCGATTTCCTCCGCCAGCCGCAGGGCATCGGCCTCGTTGCGCGCGGTCCGGTTCGGCGGCTGCTTCAGATCCAGCTTCGTCAGCAGCTGCTGGAAGCGCTCGCGGTCCTCGGCGACGTCGATCGAATCCGGCGTCGTGCCGATGATCGGCACGCCGTTGGCCTCGAGGTCCCGCGCCAGCTTCAGCGGCGTCTGGCCGCCGTACTGCACGATCACGCCAAAGGGCTTTTCAACGTCGACGATCGCCAGCACGTCCTCGAGCGTCAGCGGCTCGAAGTAAAGGCGGTCGGACGTGTCGTAGTCGGTCGAGACGGTCTCCGGGTTGCAGTTGACCATGATCGTCTCGTAGCCGTCCTCGCGCAGGGCGAGCGCCGCGTGCACGCAGCAGTAGTCGAACTCGATGCCCTGGCCGATCCGGTTCGGCCCGCCGCCGAGCACCATGATCTTCTTCCTGCCCGTCGGCTGCGCCTCGCACTCCTCCTCGTAGGTCGAGTACATGTAGGCGGTGGTGGTGGCGAATTCGGCGGCGCAGGTGTCGACGCGCTTGTACACCGGCCGCACGTCCAGGCGCAGCCGCTGCGCGCGCACCTCGGCGGCCTGGCTGCCGAGCAGCTTCGCCAGCCGGCGGTCGGAGAATCCCTTGCGCTTGAGCAGGCGCAGCTCCGCGGCGGACAGCGACGCCAGCGTCCGCCCCGCCAGCCGCTGCTCCAGGTGCACGAGTTCCTCGACCTGCGCCAGGAACCAGGGGTCGATGCCCGTTTCCTCGTGGATCTCCGGCACCGTCAGGCCGACGCGAAAGCCGTCGGCCACGTACCAGATGCGCTCGGGCCCGGGGTCGCCGAGTTCCTCGGTGATCTCGTCGCGGTCGGTCGAGCGCTCGTCGAAGCCGTCGGCGCCGACCTCCAGCCCGCGCAGCGCCTTTTGCACCGATTCCTGGAAGGTTCGGCCGATGGCCATCACCTCGCCCACGGACTTCATCTGCGTGGTCAGGTGCGGGTCGGCCTGCGGGAACTTCTCGAACGCGAAGCGCGGGATCTTGGTGACGACGTAGTCGATGGTCGGCTCGAAGCTGGCCGGAGTGGCGCCACCGGTGATCTCGTTGCGCAGTTCGTCGAGCGTGTAGCCGACGGCGAGTTTCGCCGCGACCTTGGCGATCGGAAAGCCGGTCGCCTTCGACGCCAGCGCCGAGGAGCGCGACACGCGCGGGTTCATCTCGATCACCACCATGCGGCCGTCGCGCGGATTGATCGCGAACTGCACGTTGGAGCCGCCGGTGTCCACCCCGATTTCGCGCAGGGTGGCGATCGAGGCATTGCGCAGCAGCTGGTACTCCTTGTCGGTCAGCGTCTGCGCCGGCGCGACGGTGATCGAGTCGCCGGTGTGAATGCCCATCGGGTCGAAGTTCTCGATCGAGCAGACGATGATGCAGTTGTCCGCCCTGTCGCGAACGACCTCCATCTCAAACTCCTTCCAGCCGAGCAGCGACTCCTCGATCAGCAGTTCCTTGGTCGGCGACAGGTCGAGCCCGCGCTGGCAGATGGCGACGAACTCCTCCATGTTCCAGGCCACACCGCCGCCGGTGCCGCCGAGCGTGAAGCTTGGCCGGATCACCACCGGGAAGCCGAGGCTTGTCTGCACCTCCATCGCCTCCGGCAGCGAATGGGCGATGCCTGAGCGCGCCGAAGCCAGCCCGATGCGCGTCATCGCTTCCTTGAACTTCAGCCGGTCCTCGGCCTTGGCGATCGCCTCCGGCGAGGCGCCGATCAGCTGCACGCCGTGCCGGTGCAGCACGCCGTTGTTGTACAGGTCCATGGCGCAGTTCAGCGCCGTCTGCCCGCCCATCGTCGGCAGGATCGCGTCGGGCTTTTCCTTGGCGATGATCCGCTCGAGGACCTGCCAGGTGATCGGCTCGATGTACGTGACATCAGCCGTGCCCGGGTCGGTCATGATCGTCGCCGGATTGCTGTTGACCAGGATGACGCGGTAGCCCTCGGTCTTGAGCGCCTTGCAGGCCTGCGCGCCCGAGTAGTCGAACTCGCAGGCCTGACCGATGACGATCGGGCCGGCGCCGATGATCAGGATCGATTTGATGTCGGTGCGTTTGGGCATCTTGTGAGCTAGAAGGGCAGTTCGCGCCAGTGGCGCCGCGCCAGCCACGTCACCTGCTGCGGATCGATGGCATGGACCCGGCCGGCCTGCACGCGCGCTTCAACCCGTGGCCGGATCTCGGCGAATGAGGCGGCGGAGGCGCCGATCGCGGCGCCGATCGCATTGTTGTGCCGATCCATCCGGCTGCCCGGATCGTCGGCAATCTCCATCAGCGCGGTCACCCAGTGCACGGCGCGCGGCGAGATCGTGTAGGCGACGATGGCGCTGGCCAACGTGTGCCGATAGGCGTCCTGCGGTCCGTGGCGCGGGCCGGGCAGGCCCGAGGTCAGCGTGTGCCCGTACACGTAGCCGAGGACGGCGAGCGGATAGATGGCGAGCGCCGGCAGCAGCAGCAGCCAGCGCGGCCAGCGGCGCCCTGCCGCCGCGCCGGCTTTCCGCTGTCCGACGACGGCCGCCATCGCTTCAGGCGTAATTGGCCGGCGCCAGTTTCCGCTCGACCAGTTCGATCAGGATGTGAATGACCTTGATGTGCAGCTCCTGCACGCGGTCGGCGTAGCGGCCGCCGACGGTGACGATCGCGATGTCGGCGAGTTCGACGATCGGCGTGGCTTCGCGGCCGGTCAGCGCGAGCACCCGCATTCCCCGTTCCTTGGCCGCCTGCGCCGCCGCCACCACGTTCCGGCTCGTGCCGCTGGTGGTGATGGCGAGCAGCAGGTCGCCGGCGCGGCCGTGCGCGCGCACGTAGCGGGCGAAGACCTGTTCGTAGCCGTAATCGTTGCCGACGCAGGACAGGTGGCCCGGATCCGAAATCGCCATCGCGGCATAACCGGGGCGGTCGTCGCGGAAACGGCCGGTCAGTTCCTCGGCGAAATGCATCGCGTCGCACATCGAGCCGCCGTTGCCGCAGGAGAAAACCCGGCCACCGGCGGCGAACGTCGCCGCGAGCAGGTCGCCGGCCCGCTCGATGCGGGCCAGCATCGCGTCATCGCGGCGCAGCCGGTCGAGCGCATTGGCTGCCTCGTCGAGCGCGGCGCGGATCGAGTAGGTCACCTTGCCTCCTGCATCAGCGTGACGAAGCGATCGAACAAGTAGCCGATGTCGTGCGGCCCCGGGCTCGCTTCCGGATGTCCCTGGAAACAGAACGCCGGCCGGTCGGTGCGGCGGAAACCCTGCAGCGAACCGTCGAACAGCGACACGTGCGTGACCCGGCAGTGGCCGGGCAGCGACGCGGCATCGACCGCGAAGCCGTGATTCTGCGAGGTGATCGCCACCCGGCCGCTGTCGAGATCCTGCACCGGATGGTTCGCGCCGTGGTGGCCGAATTTCATCTTCAGCGTGCGACCGCCCGAGGCGAGCCCCATGATCTGGTGGCCGAGGCAGATGCCGAAAGTCGGCTTGCCGGCAGCGATGATCTCGCGTGTCGCCTCGATGGCGTAGGTGCACGGCTCCGGATCACCGGGCCCGTTGGAGAGGAAAACGCCGTCGGGCTTCAGGCGCAGAACCTCGGCGGCGGGCGTGGTCGCCGGCACCACGATGATGCGGCAGCCGCGGCTGGCGAGAAGGCGCAGGATATTGCGCTTGACGCCGAAGTCGTAGGCAACGACATGAAACTGCGCCTTGTCGAGGCGTCCGAAGCCGCGGCCGAGTTCCCACGCCGTTTCCGTCCATTCGTAGGGTTCGGTCGCCGACACCACCTTGGCCAGATCGAGGCCGGCCATGCCCGGAAACGAGCGGGCGAGCGCGACCGCGCGCGCCTCGTCGGTGCCGACGAGGATCGCCCCTGCCTGCGCGCCCTTGTCGCGCAGGATGCGCGTCAGCCTGCGGGTATCGATATCGGCGATCGCCACGACCTTTTCGCGCCGCAGGTACTCGGCCAGCGACTCGCGGGCGCGGAAGTTCGAGTGCACGTGCGGCAGATCACGCACGATCAGACCGGCGGCATGAACACGATCGGCTTCGACGTCCTCGTCGTTGGTGCCGGTATTTCCGATGTGCGGATAGGTGAGCGTGACGATCTGCCGGCAGTAGCTCGGATCGGTCAGGATTTCCTGGTAGCCGGTCATCGCCGTGTTGAACACGACTTCGCCGATGCAGTGGCCCTCGGCGCCGATGGCTAGGCCGCGAAAGATCGTCCCATCGGCCAGCGCCAGCAGCGCCGCGGGACGGGAACAGTCGATCAGGGAAGACAAGCGCGCTCCTTGAATCCGCCGGTGGCCCCGGGTGCCCCCAGCGAGGTGCGCTGCGCCGGCCGCCGGCAGACCGCGGCATCGGCAGCGCCGCTGACTAAACTGGCAAATTATATCTTTGCGCAGCAGCCGCCCTGCTTCGCTGCGGCCTCGCTGAGCCTGGCCTGAGCGTGGTGGCTCGCGCCGCGCATGAACTCGCGCGAAGCGGAATGGAAGCGAAATGACCACGCTGCTCGAAAGCCTGCGCCGGCACACGATAATCGTCGCCGACACCGGCGATATCGCCGCCATCGGCCGGCTGCGGCCGCGCGACGCGACGACCAATCCGTCGCTGATCCTGAAGGCCGCGGCCAGTCGCGAGTACCGCGGGCTGATCGAGGCCGCGCTCGGCCCCGGGCGGCACGAACCGATGCACCTTCGCCTCGACCGTGTTCTGGTGGCCTTCGGCGTCGAGATCCTGCGGCTGATCGACGGCCGGGTTTCTACCGAAGTCGATGCGCGGCTGTCGTTCGACACGCGGGCGACGATCGAGCGGGCGCGGCGACTGATCGAGCTGTACCGCGGCCACGGCGTCGGGCGCGAGCGGGTGCTGATCAAGATCGCATCGACCTGGGAGGGGCTGCGCGCGGCCGCCACCCTTGAACGCGAAGGCATCCACTGCAACATGACGCTGCTGTTCGCGCTGGCCCAGGCCGAGGTCGCAGCAGCGGCAGGCGCAACGCTGGTTTCGCCTTTCGTCGGCCGCATCTACGACTGGCATCGCAAGGCCGCCGGCGATCGCTGGGATGAAGCTGCCCACAGCGGCGCGAACGATCCCGGTGTGGGCTCCGTGCGGGCTATTTACCGCCGCCTGAAAGCGGCGGGCGCGCGCACCGAGGTCATGGGCGCGAGCTTTCGCAATACCGGCCAGATCCTGGCGCTCGCCGGCTGCGACCTGCTGACGATCAGCCCGGAACTGCTCGACGAGCTGGCGCGCGGCAGCGGCGACGTGGCGCGCGCCCTGTCGCCCCCGGCCGAGCGCGAGGACCTTGCGCCGCCGGCCGAGCCACAGTTCCGGCTGCAACTGAACGACGATGCGATGGCGAGCGAAAAGCTCGCCGAGGGCATCCGCATCTTCGCCGCCGACACGGCGAAGCTCGAGCGACAGCTCGAGCAGTCGGCCGGCTGACGCCGGCTACAGCTTCTCCGTCTCGCCGGCGCGCGGCTGCCACTTCATCAGCCGCTTCTCGAGCACGCCCACGGCCCAGTCGAGCACCAGCGCAAAGGCGGTCAACACCAGGATGCCGGCCATCACCGTGTTGATGTCGAACGTGCCCTCGGCCTGAAGGATCAGGTAGCCCACGCCGCTAGACGATCCGAGATACTCGCCGACGACCGCGCCGACGAAGGCCAGTCCGACCGAGGTGTGCAGCGACGAGAACACCCAGCTGGTCGCGCTGGGCAGGTACACATGGCGCAGCAGCTGCCGCTGGCCGGCGCCGAGCATGCGCGCGTTGGCCAGCACGGTCGGGCTCACTTCCTTGACGCCCTGGTAAACGTTGAAGAAGACGATGAAGAACACCAGCGTGAAGCCCAGCGCCACCTTGGAGGCGATGCCGAGCCCGAACCACACGGCAAAGATCGGCGCCAGGATGATGCGCGGCATCGAGTTGAAGGCCTTGATGTAGGGGTCGAGGATCGCCGCCGCCATCGGGCTCAGCGCCAGCCACATGCCCATCAGCAGACCGGCGGCGGTGCCGATGGCGAAGGCCAGCACCGTCTCCACCAGCGTGATCCACAGGTGCGGGTAGATGTCGCGCCTGACGGCGAACCACTCCCAGATGCGAGCGAAGATCTTCAGCGGCTCGCCGAGGAAGAACGCGGCGTCGTTCTCCTTGGCGAAAAGGAAATGCGGCACCAGGCCGGGCGCGGTCATCACGTGCCAGAAGACGAAGAACGCCACCAGCATGCCGGCCTGCCAGAGGCGAAGGTTCTTCTGATTCGGCTTGATCGACTGCCACATGATCTTTCGGCTTTCCCCGTCGTACCGGGCCGACGGCGCGTTCAGGCCGCCAGCTTCTGCTGCGCGTAGCCCTTGAGCACTTCCTCGCGCAGCACGTCCCAGATCGCCTTGTGCAGTTCGATGAAGCGCGGCGTCACCCGCACCTCGGCCACGTCGCGCGGCCGCGGCAGGTCGATCGCGAACTCGCCGATCGGGTGCGATGCCGGCCCCGCGGACAGGACGACAACCCGGTCGCTCATCGCGATCGCCTCGTCCAGGTCGTGGGTGATGAACAGCACCGCCTTGCGCTTGGCGGCCCACAGGTCGAGCACCTCGTTCTCCATCAATTGCCGCGTCTGGACGTCGAGGGCAGAGAAAGGCTCGTCCATCAGAATGATGTCCGGGTCGAGCACCAGCGTCTGCGCCAGCGACGTGCGCTTGCGCATGCCGCCGGAAAGCTGGTGCGGATAGCGGTCGCCGAAGCCGCCGAGTCCGACCCGGCGCAGCCATTCGTCGGCCTGGCGGCGCGCCTGCTCCTGCGGCACGCCGCGGAACTCGAGCCCGGCGGTCACGTTCTCCAGCGCCGTGCGCCACGGCATCAGCGCTTCCGACTGGAAGATGTAGCCGGCTCGCCGGTTGATGCCGACGAGTTGCTGGCCGAAGACACGCACCGCGCCACGGCTGGGTTCGAGCAGCCCCGCCGCCACGTTCAGCAGCGTGCTCTTGCCGCAGCCGGTGGGGCCGACGACGCTGACGAACTCGCCGGGCGCGATCGACAGCGTCACCTCGCTGACCGCGGTGTAACGCTGGGTGCGGTCCTCGCGCGAGACGAACGTGCAGGTGACGCCGGCGAGTTCAAGGGCGGGAGTCATCGCAGCGGGCAGCGCGCCGAAGGCAGTGACCGGCCCTCGCTGGCCGGCCACGCCTCGTCGCGGATCACCTGTATTTCGCGTTCGCCTTGCGCGCGAATTCGTTGGTGTAGTTGGCCTTCAGGTCGACCTTGGCGGCTGCCATCTTCTCGTCGACGCTGGCCAGCGCGCGCAGCGCCGTCGGTGAACCGGCATCCGGGAAGATGCCGTCCGGCGACAGCGCCGCCTTGGCCTTGAGGAACGCATCGATGTACACGGCGCGGTCGCCGAGCAGGTAGCTCTCCGGAACGGCCTTGATCACGTCCGACGGCCCCGCCTGCTGGATCCACTTGTTGGCGCGGACGATGGCGTTGGCGAGCGCCTGCGCCGTGTTCGGGTTCTTATCGGTGAAGGTGTTCGGCGCGTACAGGCAGGCCGCCGGCATCGGTCCGCCGAAGACCTTCTCCGACTCGGCCGGATCGCGCGTATCGGAGATGATCCGGATGTCGCCGGCGCGCTGCAGGATCGTGATCACCGGGTCGAGGTTCGATATGGCATCGATCTGGCCGGCGCGGATCGCCGCCACCGCGCCCTGCGAGGCGCCGACGCCGACATACGACACCTCGTTGGGCTTGATGCCGGCCTTGGCCAGCACGAAGTTGGCCATGATGTTGGTCGACGATCCCGGCGCCGTGACGCCGATCTTCCTGCCTTTCAGGTCGGACAACGACTTGTAGTTCGCCATCGTCTTGGTGCTGACCGCCAGCACGATCTGCGGCGCGCGCCCCTGCAGCACGAAGGCGCGCATCGGCTGTCCCTTGGCCTGCATGTTCAGCGTGTGCTCGAAGGCGCCGGAGACGACGTCGGCGCTGCCGCCGACCACCGCCTGCAGGGCCCGTGCGCCGCCGGCGAAGTCGACGATCTCCACCTCCAGACCCTCGGCCTCGAAGTACTTCATCTGCTCGGCGATGGTCAGCGGCAGGTAATAGAGCAGATTCTTGCCGCCGACGGCGATCGTCACCTTGCGCTTCTCCAGCGCCTGCGCGCCCGCCAGCGATGGCACGACGATCGTCGCCGACGCGGCCGCCGCAGTCGCGAGGAACTCGCGGCGGGTGGATGTGCGTTTCATGCGTGTCTCCTCTTGAGATGCCTGGGCGCCGCGGGCGCGGCCGGGACCCGCATGCTAAATCAGTCCGACCGCGTCATCGAAGCATCGGGCTACGTACTTTCCCTTCGACGTGGACGCGCCTTGACCCCAATAATCAGATCGGTGCCAGCGAACAGTGCGCAGCTCGGTTCTTGCCGCTGCGCTTGGCGTAGTACATCGCATCGTCGGCGCGCTGGACGAGTTTCGACGCGCTGTCGGCATCCTCCGGCGCCAGCGCGAAACCGATGCTGGCGCTGACCTGCGCCAGCATCGGGGAATCGGCGGCGCTGGCCCGGATCGCGCCGACCAGTTGCTGTGCCACCACCGCGGCGGCCTCGCGGTCGGGCACCCGGGCCAGGACGAGGAATTCGTCGCCGCCGTAGCGGCCGACGCTGTCGTCGCTGCGCACGGCCGACTGCAGCGCCTGCGCCACGCGCGCCAGCACGACGTCGCCGTCGCGGTGGCCAAGCAAGTCGTTCACGGTCTTGAAGCCGTCGAGGTCGACGAAGAACAGCGCCACCGGGCCGGCGCGGCGGTCGGCCAGCGCGCCTTCGACGCGCTCGATGATCGCGCGCCGGCTGAGCACGTCGGTGACCGGATCGCGCTCGACGCTGTGTTCGAGTTGCTGCTGGCGCGTCTTCAGGTCATGCACGTCGACCAGCATCGTGTAGACGCCGATCACCCCGCCGTCGCCGTCGCGGTCGGGCACGTAGCTGGTGCGCATCCAGCGCGGCCCCTGCCCGGGCAATTCAACCAGGCGCGTGTACTCGGCTGCCTCGCCGGCAAGCGCCCGCTCGAAGTAGGGCCGGTGCCGCCGCCACAGTTCATCGCCGCGCACCTCGCCGATGGGCCGGCCGAGAAGCTGCGTCGCCGCCATGCCCACCGCGGCGACATAAGCCTTGTTGACGAAGATGATCCGGCAGCCGCGGTCGACGTAGGTGATCGGATACGGGATGTTCTCGGCGAACTGCGACATCCGCGCCCGCGCCGACTCCAGCGCCTGCCGTGTGGTGACGAAATCATGGATGTCGAAGGCGATCGTGTAGATCGCGACCACCTCGCCGCCGCGGTCGAACTCCGGAAATACCTGCACACGGCACCAGCGCGGTTCGCCGTCGAGGTGGGTCAGCAGGCGCTCGTAGCTGACAGTCTCGCCGCGGAAGCCGGCGTCGAACGCCGCTGCTGCGGCGGCCCACGCCTGCTCGCCATAGAGTTGCTCGAGCGTGCGCCCGAGAAGCTGCGCCTCCTTCCGTCCTGACCAGGCGAGGTAAGGCCCATTGCAGAACAGCAGCCGCGCGTCGCGGTCCCAGCGGCCGATCGGCAGATGGATCGCATCGACCAGGCGCTCGATGATGGCCGCGCGCTTCATTCGACTGTTGGCTGCGCGCTAGGCGCCGCTGACGAACAGGAAGATGCAGGCCAGCCAGCCGATGAGCCAGGCAACCGAACGGGCCCAGTGCCAGTCGGCGAGATAGCTCACCAGATGGCCGATGCGCGCGCCGATGAAGATCAGCGCCAGCGCATCGACCCGGTCCTGCGGTGCCTGCAGCATCTGCGCCACGATCACCGCCACGGCAAAGAAGGGAAACGCCTCGAAGCTGTTCAGCTGCGCGTTATTGGCACGCACGCGAAAGCCCTGCTGCCTGTCCAGCCAGGCGCGCGGGTCGCGATTGTTGTAACGCTCGCCGCCGGCCTTGGCGATCGTCGCGGCCATATAGGGCAGCAGCGCGGCCACCAGCACGCACCACAGCGCAGTGGTCACCAGCGCACCTCGCCGCCGCCGGCGCGGAATTGTCGGTCGGCGCGTAGCGGGAAACGACGCACACAACGGCGGGCGCGTGCCGCCGCACCGCCGGCCTGGGCGGCAGGCGCCACTGCCGTAAGGCCCGACCGTCTCATCGAGCGGCCCTCGCGCGAAACGGTGCGTGCCCCGCTCACGCCGCCCTCCGGTCGAGCATCGCCTGCGCGATCGTGTTCACGTCGGTGTACTCGAGTTCGGCGCCGACCGGCACGCCGCGCGCCAGCCGCGTGATTTTCAACTGTGCATCGCGGGCGCGCAGCAGTTCGGCCACGTAATGCGCGGTGGCGTCGCCCTCCGGGGTGAACGAGGTGGCGACGATGACCTCGCGCACCAGGCCATCGGCGGCGCGGTCGAGCAGCCGCTCCATCTGGATTTCCTTGGGGCCGATGCCGTCCAGCGGCGACAGCCGGCCGAGCAGCACGAAATACAGCCCCGAGTAGGCCAGCGACTGCTCGATCATCAACTGATCGGCCGGCGTCTCCACGACGCACAGCAGTCCGGCATCGCGCCGCGGATTGGCGCAGGTCTCGCAGATCTCCTGCTCGGTCAGCGTGTTGCAGCGGCCGCAGTGGCGGATGTTGGCGACCGCCGCCAGCAGCGCTTCGCCAAGCGCCACCGCGCTGTCGCGGTCGTGCTGCAGCAGGTGAAAGGCGATGCGCTGTGCCGAGCGCGGCCCGATGCCCGGCAGCCGCTTCAGCGCGTCTACCAGCCTGTCGAGAGTGGGACCGAGTTTCACGTTGCTGACGCCGCGGGCGTCGCCGGCGGCTCGCCCTTTCGTGTCCTTGATTCCGCGGCGGGCACCGGGACGCCCGAAGCGCGCCGCACCGACTTAACCGGCGAGGATGCAAGTGCGACGCGAAGCGTCGCGCACACCGGAGCCGAACATCAGAACGGCAGCTTGAACCCCGGCGGCAGCGGCATGCCGGCGGTCACGGACTGCATCTTCTGCTGCGTCATCTCTTCGGCACGACGCACCGCGTCGTTGAACGCTGCGGCCACCAGGTCCTCGAGCATGTCGCGGTCGTCGCCGACCAGGCTCGGGTCGATGCTGACGCGGCGGACCTGGTTCTTGCAGGTCATCAGCACCCTGACCATGCCGGCGCCGGCCTGCCCCTCGACTTCGGTCTGCGCCAGTTCGTCCCGCAGGCGCTTCATGTTTTCCTGCATCTTCTGCGCCTGCTGCATCAGACCAGCGAGCTGGTTCTTCATCATCTGCGTGGTCCTCTCAAGTCTCGCTCGGGCGGATCGATTGCGGCTCGACCTGGGCGCCGAAGTTCTCGATCAATTCTTGCACGAAGGGGTCGGACAGGATCGCCTGCTCGGCGCTCTTCTGCCGCTCGCTGCGCGCCTGCTCGGCCAGCGCCGCCGCCGTTGCGCCGGCCGTGCTGCCGACTTCCACCGACACACGCACCGGCCGGCCGAAGTGCTGCGTCAACGCCGCGCGCAGCCGCTCGACGTTGCCCGGCTCGGCGTACGACTTGATCGGCACGCGCAGGCGGAAGTGATCGCCGTCGGCGCCCAGCAGTTCGCTATGCGCCGCCAGTTCGCGCGCCAGCCCGACCACCTGGATTCCGGCGACGAACTGCGGCCACTGCGCCGCTGTCGGCAATGCTGACGCCGGCACGGCCGACGCGGTCGACGCGGCCGACTTCGGCGCCGCGCCTGTCGCGGCTTGCGGCCTCGTCGCCGCACGCGCCGCCGGGGCCGCGTCCGCCCGAGCGGTGACGCCTGTTCCGTTCGCCGAAGCGCCCGCAGGCGCAGCCGCTGCCCGCGGCATCGGCCGAGCCTCGTCGCGCGGCGCGAAGGCAAGCATGCGCAGCAGCGTCATCGTGAAGCCGGCGTATTCGTCCGGCGCCAGCGCCAGGTCGTTGCGGCCGTGCAGCGCGATCTGGTAGTAAAGCTGCACCTCGTCCGGCGCGAGCGCTGCGGCCAGCCGCTGGATCTCGGCCGCGTTGTCGACATCGTCGCCGACCATTTCGGTCTGCTGCGCCAGCGCGATCCGGTGCAGCAGGCTCGCCAGGTCGCGCAGCGCCTGGCCGAAGGAAAAGCTCCGCGCCGCCATCTCGTCGGCCACCGCGAGCATCTGCGCCGAGTCGCCAGCGGCCAGCGCATCGAGCAGCCGGACCAGCGTCATGCCGTCCACCGCGCCGAGCATCGCCTGCACCGCCTGCAGCGTGACGCTGCCGCCGCTGTAGGCGATCGCCTGGTCGAGCAGCGACAGGCCGTCGCGCATGCTGCCGCGCGCGGCGCGGGCGAGCATCTGCACCGCAGCCGGCTCGGCGCCGATGCCCTCGAGGCCGAGGATCTCGGTCAGCCGACCGGCGATCGCCGCCGGCGTCATCTGCTTCAGGTTGAACTGCAGGCAGCGGGAAAGCACCGTGACCGGGATCTTCTGCGGATCGGTGGTCGCGAGGATGAACTTCACGTATTCCGGCGGCTCCTCGAGCGTCTTGAGCATCGCGTTGAAGGCGTGCGAGGTGAGCATGTGCACCTCGTCGATCATGTACACCTTGAAGCGGGCATTGCTCGGCGCGTAGACGGCGCGCTCGAGCAGCGCCGTCATCTCGTCGACGCTGCGGTTGCTCGCCGCGTCCATCTCGATGTAGTCGATGAATCGGCCGGCGTCGATCGCGGCGCACACCTCGCACTGGTTGCAAGGCGACGAGGTGATGCCGCCGGCGCCGTCGGCGCCGATGCAGTTCAGCGCCTTGGCGAGGATGCGCGCCAGCGTGGTCTTGCCGACGCCGCGCGTGCCGGTGAAAAGGTAGGCATGGTGCAGCCGCTTCTGCTCCAGCGCATTCGACAGCGCGCGCACCACGTGATCCTGGCCGACCGTGGTGGCGAAATCGCGCGGGCGCCACTTGCGGGCGAGGGCCTGATACGACATGCACGGCATTCTAGCGATGCGCAGGGATGGCCTCGGCGCACGGCGGCCGACCTCGCGGTGCTACCCTGCCTCGCCCATCGCCCAGGAACGTGACACCGATGTCAGCCAGCGAACTGTGCTTCCTTCCCGCCACCGAACTGGCGGCGCTGATCCGCGGCCGCAAGGTTTCCGCGGTTGAACTGATGCGGAGCCACATCGCGCAGATCGAGCGCGTCAACCCGCAGGTCAATGCCATCGTCACCTTCCATCCCGCGCAGGCGATGCAACGGGCGCGCGCTGCCGATGCGCGGCAGGCGCGCGGCGAGCCGCTGCACCTGCTGCACGGCCTGCCGACCGCGCACAAGGACCTCGTGCCGACGCGCGGCGTGCGCACGACCTGGGGGTCGACGATCTATCGCGACTTCGTGCCCGACGAGGATGCGCTGATCGTCGAACGACAGGCGGCCGCCGGCGCGATCTCGGTCGGCAAGACCAACACGCCCGAGTTCGGCGCCGGCGCGCAGACCTTCAACGCCGTGTTCGGCGCCACGCGCAATCCCTACGACCTCGCCCGCACCTGCGGCGGCTCCTCGGGCGGCGCGGCAGTGGCGCTCGCCTGCGGCATGGTGCCGCTGGCCGACGGCAGCGACCTCGGCGGCAGCCTGCGCAACCCGGCCGCCTTCTGCAACGTGGTCGGGCTGCGCGCGTCGGCCGGCCGCGTGCCCAAGCATCCGAGCAAGCTCGCCTGGAACACGCTGTCGGTGCAGGGCGCGATGGGGCGGACGGTGCAGGACGTGGCGCTGCTGATGCAGGCCGTGAGCGGCCCGGATTCGCGGGTGCCGATCTCGCTCACCGAGCCGGGCTCGCTGTTCGCCCGGCCGCTGGCGCGCGACTTCAACGGCACGAGCGTCGCCTGGGCACCGGCGTTGGGCGGCCTGGCGCCGGTCGCGGCACAGGTCGCGGCCGCGATCGACGCGCAGCGCCCGACCTTCGAGTCGCTCGGCTGCCGCACCGAGGAGGCGATCGCCGACTTCTCTCACGCGCGCGAGATCTTCCACGTGCAGCGGGCGCAGATCTTCGCCGCCACCCACGCCGAACATCTGGAGAAGCACCGCGACCAGTTGAAGGACACCGTCATCTGGAACGTCGAGCAGGGCCTGCAACTGACCGCGCGGCAGATCGCCGACGCCGAACTGAAGCGCACGGAACTGTTTGAGCGCGTGCACGCGTTCTTCGAGCGCTACGAGTTCCTCGTGCTGCCGACGGCGCAGGTGCTGCCCTTTCCAGTCGACGAGCCCTGGGTGCGCGAGATCGACGGCCGGATCATGCGCGATTACCTGGAGTGGATGACCTCGTGCTGGATCATCACCGTCACCGGTCACCCGGCCGTCTCGGTGCCCTGCGGCTTCTCGGCGGAGGGATTGCCGATCGGCCTGCAGATCGTCGGCCGCTATCGCGACGACTTCGGGGTGCTGCAACTCGCCTACGCGCTGCAGGAGGCGACCGGGTTCTGGAAACGGGCGCCGGCCGTCGCGGCGTAGCCGACCGAGGCGAGCGTCAGTCGCGGCCACCAAGGGCCGCAAGCGCCTCGCCGGTAAGGCGACAGATGCGCCAGTCCGGCAGCACCTCCGCGCCGAGCGACCGGTAGAAGTCGATCGCCGGCTGGTTCCAGTCGAGCACCGCCCACTCGAAACGGCCACATTCGCGCTCGACCGCCACCCGCGCGACGTGGCGCATCAGCGCCTTGCCGTAGCCGCGGCCGCGCGCCTCGGGCACGACGAACAGGTCTTCGAGATACAGGCCGCGCCGCGCCAGGAAGGTCGAGAAATTGTGGAAGTACAGCGCGAAGCCGACGGCGCGCTCGCCCTCCCATCCGACCACCGCCTCGATCACCGGCCGTGCGCCGAACAGTTCCTCGTGCAGCTGCGCCTCGGTGCCGACGACAAGGTGCGACAGCCGTTCGTACTGCGCCAGCGCGCGGATCAGCGACAGCAGGATGCCGGTATCGCGCGGCTGCGCGGCGTCGATGCGAAAAGGCATTGCGGCGGGAGCGGGAAGAGGCGAGCCTTGTCCTCGGCACTGGGGGCACTCCGCTGTGGCTGCTTCGTTCCCGACCTGACCAGGTTCACGGCACCTCCATGCGAGGGGGCCCGCCGGGACGAATGGTATCAGCCGGGGATGAGGCGGCTCGTGCGCGCAGGCGGTCCGCATCGCGCGGCCGCGCGGCCCGGCACCCGTGACCGATTGTCGACCTCTCGGCGGCGCCGATCTGCCGCGACGCCCCACAGATTCAACCTTGCTGCGGCAATCGGGCCCCCTTCGCTGCGCCCCGCTCAGCCGGGGTCCGCAGACGCACCGAAGTCGTCACTGCGATGCCGATACCTTCTTCTGCAGACCCTTGACCAGATCCTCTTCGGCGTGCAGGGGCGACGTGTCGCGTTTGGTTGCGGCAATGGCTTGCCGCAGTTCCGAAAGATAGGAATCAAGGACTTTTTTCAGCAGTTCCCGCTCTGCCGAACTCAGTTCGAGCATCATGAGGTTGCCCTCCTCATCGCATCCCGCTTCCAATGCCTCGCGCGATTGGCCTGGCGGAGACCATGGTGTGCGCCTGGTGTCCGACGCCGATCTGTCTGGGCGTTGCTCGCTCAGTCGAGCGAAGTCCGTGGCTCGCGCGGTGCCGATACGGCCGGGCATTCGCGACGACGTCGACTGATGCGCGCCATGCGCCGTTGCGGTGGCCGTAGGTCAGACCTTCGCGAAGGCTCGTCAGGATTTTGCGTACACAGTGTCGCAGTCGCCGCTTCCCCTGCTTTGCCCTGCGTCAACGTCAGGTCGGCCGAATCGGAACGGGGTGGACGACTTGCCGCGCGGGATTTCCCGCGCCTGCACGTTGGAGCAGCAACCGACCGGACTTGGCTGGGGTCGGGCGCGCCGAGTCTCCTCGTCGTGGCGCTTCAGGCGCCGAACGACCACCCCGTTGGGCCGCTTCCTGTTCACGCGCACTCATGACCAGGTCGACCAGCGATGGGGCTGCCGGAGTAACACCGACCCGGCGCGCCGCTACCACCGCGCAACGATGGCGCGTCGCGACCGGGATAGGGCTCGGCTCGCCTCGCCACTGCGGGGTAGCATGACTTTCCGGAGTGTTGCGCCGCCCCTCGCCCCGGCGAAAACCACGAATGAACGAACAGGCCGAAGTCCGCGAACTGTCCGCGCTGCTGCGCTCGCGGGTGCCGATTATCCTGATCGAGACGCACGAGGAGCCGCGCATCCTGAAGCTGCTGGAGCGTGCCTGCAATCTCGAACAGCAGGTGCTGTTCCGCTGGAGCATCACCGACGGCATCAGCCGGCACAGCCGCGACGAAGCCATCTACAACACCAACGAGCTGCGCGACGCGCTCAAGCACATCGACAAGACGGCGCAGAACGGTGTCTACGCCCTGTGCGACGCGCACCCGGGCATCAAGGACCCGGTCAACACCCGGCTGATCCGCGAGATCGCGCTGGAACACCAGCGCACGGCGCGCACGCTGGTGCTCGTCAGCCCGCGGCTCGAGGAGCTGCCGTCCGAGATCCTGCGCCTGGCGGCGCATTTCCGCCCGCAATTGCCGACGCGCGAGGAGATCCGCGGCATCATCCGCGAGGAGGCGCGGCTGTGGCACACGCAGTCGGGCGAGAAGGCGCGCGCCGACCGCGACGTGATCGAGCTTCTGGTGCTGCACCTGATGGGGCTGGAGCAGGACGACGTGCGCCGCCTGGTGCGGCAGGCGCTGCGCGCCGACGGCGAGATCAATGCCGACGACCTGCGCCGCGTGCTGACGACCAAGCACGAGGCACTCGGCGGCGCTGGCGCCCTTGGCTTCGAAACCAGCAGGCTGCGCTTCACCGACGTCGGCGGCCTGTCGCGCCTGAAGCACTGGCTCGAACTGCGCCGCCGGCCGTTTCTCGAGAGCAAGGGCGCCGAAGCGGTCGACCGGCCGAAGGGCATCGTCCTGCTCGGCGTGCAGGGCGGCGGCAAGAGCTTGGCCGCAAGGGCGATCGCCGGCGAGTGGAACGTGCCGATCATGCGGCTCGATTTCGGCGCGCTGTACAACAAGTACTACGGCGAGACCGAACGCAACCTGCGCCTGGCGCTGTCCGCCGCAGAAGGCATGTCGCCCTGCGTACTGTGGGTCGACGAGATCGAAAAGGGCGTGGCCACCGGCTCCGGCGAACACGACGGCGGCGTGTCGCGGCGCGTGCTCGGCACGCTGCTCACCTGGCTGTCGGAACGGCAGGCGCCGGTGTTCATCGTCGCCACGGCCAACGACATTGCGCAACTGCCGCCGGAGCTGATCCGCAAGGGGCGCTTCGACGAGATCTTCTTCGTCGACTTTCCCGGGCCGCAGGCGCGCGAGCAGATCGCGGCGATCCACCTGCGCAGGCGCGGCCACGATCCGGCGCGCTTCGACGTCGCCGCTCTTGCCCGCCTGGCCGAAGGATTCACCGGCGCCGAGATCGAGCAGGCGATCGTCGCCGCGTCGTTCGAGACCCGCGCCCGTTCGGCGGCGCTGTCTTCCGCCGACATCGTCGCCGAACTGCAGCGCACGCGGCCGCTGTCGGTGATCATGGCCGAGCGGATCGATGCGCTGCGCGACTGGGCGCGCGACCGCGCGGTCTACGCCGACGACGAGAACATGCCGTAGCGGCCGACGCAAGCGCGCGCCACGGCGGCGTCAACCCGGCACCTCGATCAGCTCGCCTTCCGCCGTCACCAGCGCCAGCCGAACCGGCTTGTCCTCACGAACGGCGCGCAACACCTGCGCGTAGCGCCGCACCTGCGCCTCGTACTGCGGCCGCTCGGACGGGCCGACGCGCCACTTGAAATCGATGATCCACAGCGCGTCGGCGGACTCGACCAGGCGGTCGATGCGCAGCAGTTCGCCGTCGGCGGCGACCAGCTCGATTTCCGCCTGCGCTTCGTCGGCGAAAAGATGCGGCAGCTTCTCGCGCACGCGCGCCGCGGCGGCGGCAGCCGCGGTTGCCTGCTCGCGCGTCAGGCCGTGCGCGCGCGCGATCGCCTGCACATCGGCGCGGTCGCCCATTTCCAGCAAAGCGTGCCAGGCGCGGCCGAGCCGCTGCGCCTCGGACTCGGGCAACTCGGGCACGCGCCGGCCGGTCGGCAGCGGCGCCGGCAGGAAGTCGCGCACCTCGCGCGAGCCGCCGGATTGCGTCGGCAACCGGCCGATGGCAGCCTCGCACGAAAGCGCCTGCGCCGCCTGCAGCCGCGTGTACCAGGTCGGATCGGCGATGCTCCGGCCGCTTTCGCTGCCGCTGGCCACCAGCACTTGGCGGGCGCGCGTGGCCGCCACGTAGAGCAGGTTCCAGTCTTCCTGCTCGCGCTGCGCGTCGTCGTCGGCAAACCACGGCGCGCGTGCCTCGTCGCGCCCCCGCTCGCCGCGCGCGACCAGCGACACATGCGCCGGTGCCGCAGACTGCGCCGGCCAGACGACGAGCACGCTTTCGGCTTCCGGCGTCGGCCGTGTGTGCGCATCGGCAAGGACGACGATCTCGGCTTCGAGGCCCTTGGCGCCGTGGATCGTCATCACCCGCACTGCGTTGCCGACATCGGCAAGCCCTTCGTCCGGCGCCTCCTCGGGCGCGTGTCGCTTCAGGCCGGCCAGTTCGTCGATGAAGCGCGGCAGGCTCGGATAGCGCCCGGCATCGATCGCCAGCGCCAGTTCGATGAAAGCGTCCAGATTAGCCTGCACCTGCGCGTGCAGCGCCGCCGGCGCCGCCGCGGCGTAGCGGCGGCGCACGTCGCCTTCGAAGTAGACGCGGTCGAGCAGGTCGTGTACCGGCAGCACGCCGGCAAGCTCGAGCCAGCGAGTCAGCAGGCGCGCGGCGCGGCAAAGCGGCCGCTCATCGAGCGCGCCGCTGCCGATCTCGTCGCGCTCGTCGCGGCCGCTGTCCGCGGCGGCAGGACATCCTTGGGCGGGCGCCGAAGCGGGCGACGACGCCACGGCATCCGGCCCCGCCGCCGATGCCGATGCGGCCGCAAGCGCTTGCAGGCGCTGCCACCAGCTCGCGCCCGGTGCGGCTGCCAGCGCGATCAGATCGTCGTCGGAGCAGCCGAAAATCGGCGCGCGCAGCGCTCTCGCCAGGCGCAGGTCAGCCGACGGCGTGGTCAGGAATTCGAGCAGGGCGGTCAGGTCGTCGGCCTCGGTCGTGGCCAGCAGGCCGCCACGGCGATCGCTGACGAAGGGGATACCGGCGTCGCGCAGCGCGCGCTCGTATTCGGCCAGGTGCGTGCGCCGGCGCACCAGCAGCAGCACGTCGGAAAAGCGCGCCGCGCGTTGCCCGCCATCCTCGGCAACGCGCAGCGTCGCCACCCAGCGCGTGATCTCGCGGGCCAGTTGCTGGCCTTCGCGATAACGCGTCTGCGCATCACGCTCGGCGCGGGCCGTGGTGAGCACATCGCGCAGACTGCCGTCCGGCGTGCGCTCCATTGCCGGGGCGACCGGCGCCAGCGGCAGCAGCACGAAGGCGCCGGCGGCCCTCGCCCGCGTGCTCTGCGCCTGGTACAGCGGATTACCCGGCATCGTCAGGTTGAGCACGTCGACCAGCCCCTGCGCGTTGCGGCGGGTGACGTTGGTGCGCAGGTGCGTGGCGCCGAAGCTGCGGCACAGCAGCTCGATCGCCGCGTCGAAGACGCGCGGCTCGGCGCGGCGGAAGCGGTAGATCGACTGCTTGGGGTCGCCGACGACGAACACGCTCGGCCGGTCCGCTGCCGCGCCCTCTTCGGCCTCGCCGTAGCCCGCCAGCCACGACTGCAGCACCTGCCATTGCAGCGGGTTGGTGTCCTGGAACTCGTCGATCAGGATGTGGCGGTAGCGCGCGTCGAGCCGCACCTGCATGTAGGCCGCGTGGTCGGCATCGGCGAGCAGGCGGTGCGCCTGCCACTCGAGGTCGGTGAAGTCGAGCGCCTGCTGCTGCGCCTTCAGCCGCTGGTAGGCGGCGATCAGCAGCCGGCCGCAGGCCAGCGCCGCCTCGTTCAGCTTCAGCGCCCGCCAGTTGCGCTGCTCGGCGATCAGCCGCTGCAGGCTGTCGACGACCGTGCCGTGCGCCTGCGCGTAGCGCTGCGCCTGCGCCGGCGCCAGCTTCGGGGCGATGCGCTCCGGCAGCAGCGTTGCGATCGGCGTCTGGCTGTTGGTCAGCACGATCAGGCAGGCGTCGCGGAAGTCCTGCGCCGGATCGGCCTGCGGGGCCGCCAGCCACTGCCGCGCCCGGACCGCCGCCTGCTCCGCGTTCTTCAGCGGCGTGGCGAGCGCAGGCCACAGGTCGGCCAGCGCGCCGATGGCCTCGACGAAATCGGCGCTGCGCAGCCGGCGGCGCGGATCGGTGTCGCCGGCACCACGCAGCGGCGCCAGCGCCCGCGCCACGGCGGTTTCTTCGTCGTCGCCGGCGAAACTCCACCATTCGGCACGCTTGTTCAGGAACTGCATCAGCAGCCAGCGCGCGGAATCCTCGCCGATGTCGTCGAGCAGCCACTCCCACGCCGCGCGCTGCGCCGCGTTCTCCGGCCGCAGCAGCAGCGCGGTGAAGTGCAGCCAGGCGTCGGCGCGCAGGCGGTCGATCGCCTCGAGCAGCACCGGCGCATACGGCACGCCGGCGCCGAGCGGCGCGCTGCCGACCAGATGCCAGAACCAGCCGTGGAACGTTTCGATCGCCATCGGCACGCGCGCCGTCAGCACGCGCTCGTACAGATTGCGCGCCGGGACGACCGCCGCGTGTGCCGCCTCGGTGGTCATGCCGCGCTGCTGCAGCCACTCGACCACGGCGTCGTCACCGGCGTCCGCCAGGTGTTGCAGTTCCTTTAGCAGCCGCGCCCGCATCTCCTGCGCCGCGCGGCGGGTAAAGGTGATGGCGAGGATCTGCCCCGGCGCGGCGCCGTCGAGCAGTGCGCGCACAGCGCGGCCGACGAGCAGCCAGGTCTTGCCGCTGCCGGCGCACGCTTCGACGACGGCGCTGCGGCGCGGATCGCAGGCGCGGCGCGTGAATTCCTCTTCGCCGATCGGCCGGTCGTCGGCAAGATACTCGCTCACGGGGCCGCCTCGGCGTCGGCAGGACGCTCGCCGTCCGGCTCCCAGTAGTCGCGCCGGCACAGGCCGCGCATCTCGCAGTAGGCGCACACCGCCTCGGCGCCGATCGCCGGCAGCGGCGCGCCGTCGGCGACGCGCTGCAGGTCCGCCTGCAGTCGCGCCGCCACCGAATCGACGAGGGTGTCGAACGGCTGCGGCACGGAAACGGTCTCGACGCCGCGCCGGTCCTCGCGCGCGCGCTCGAAGCTGACATAGGCGGCAGATCGCGAAGGCCGCGCCAGCAGCAGGCCGTAGAAGGGGAGCTGTACGTCTTCGCCCGGCTCCTTCAATGCGCGCTTGAGCGCGTCGGCGGCGCGCGCCTTGTAGTCGAGCAGCAGTGCGCTGCCCTGGCCGTCTTCGTCGATGCGATCGAGCCGGCCATGCAGTTCGATTTCGCGCCCGTCGCGCAACGCGATGCGCTGAGCCAGCGGTTTCTCCGCAGCGCCGAAGCGCCAGCCCTGCGCCGCATGTTCGCGCAGCCAGTCGAGGTAGCCGTCGACCAGACCGTCGAAACGACGGGCGAAAGCGAGCATCGCCGGCGCGCTCTCGACCAGCGGGTCGAAGACGCTGCGCGCGTGCCGGCGCAGGCTGTCGGCAAGCTGCTGCCGGTCGATCGAATCGAAGGCCGCTGGCCCCCACTCGACGTGAAAGCGCTTGAGCACGGCATGCAGCGCCTCGCCGAAGTCGCGCTTGTCCGGCATCTCGATCACGTCTTCCGGCTCGGCGAGCCGCAGCAGGCAACGCGCGTAAAACTGGTAGGCGCAGTCGACCAGGCTCTGGCACTGGCTGGCCGAGACGCGGCCGGGAAGCAGGCCTGCGGCGCTTGGCGCCGGACGCGCGGCTGCAGCCGGCGCGACCGCGAATGTCTGCCCTGCCGTCGGGCGCAGCAGATCGTCGCCGAGCGCGCGCTGCGCGACGAACTGCAGCCGCTGCAGCAGTGGCGACAGCGCATTGGGCTCGTCGCCGCGGTGCGTGCGCCAGGTCACGGCAACGCGCGGCACGTTGGCGATCAGTGCCGCAAGCTGCGCCGCCTGGCCGCGCAACGTCTCCTCGGCAGTGTCCAGGCCGAGCTCGGCGCGCACCGCGTTCGACATGAACAACAGTTCGGCAGGCACGGCAGGCAGGTGCTGCGCGTCGGCGCCGATCAGCAGCGCGGCGTCGAAAGGCCGCAGCGCCGTCGCCGCCAGCGACACCATGACCACCGGCGAGTCGACCTGTGTGTCGACGAACGCCGCGTCCTCGAAGCGCGCGGCGAGCAGCGCGCGAAACTCGGCGAGCGAGGCGCGGCCGCCGATCGCCGACAGCTCCGTCCCGAGCTGGTCGATCTCGCGCAACACGGCGCGGCCGACGGCATCGGCGGCCAGCGCGACGCGCATGCCGAGCGCGTCGAGCGCGGCGTCGAGCGCGCGAAGATGCGCGGCCAGCGTCGGGCCAGCCTGCTGCGTGAGCTGCCGCTGCGCGACGATCAGGTCCAGCACTTCGCGCGCGCCTTGCGCGGCCAATGCCTCGGCCGGGCCGCGGCCGGCGAGCTGCACCAGTGCGCGGCGGATCGCCTCAGCGCCCTGCAGGGCGCCGGCGGCGCGGATCGCCGCCTCGAACGCCGCCACCCGCTGCGCCTTGTCCGTCCGTCCGGCCAGCGTGAAGCTGGATTTCAGCCAATCGAGCAGGTCGCGCCAGTACAGGTCGTCGGCGACGAGGTCGTACCAGCGCATCACCGCCGCCGCGGCGCTGGTGGTCGAGAGCTTCCAGCCGGTCTCGTCCCGCACGAGCACGCGGACCCGTTCGAGCAGCGCGCGCACGCGCCTCGCCGTCAGCCGGTCGAGCGCGACCAGCGCGATCGACTCGACGCCTTCGCGGCGCCATTCGAGCACCTGCCGCGCAACAGCGCCGGCCTCGTCCTCCAGCGACGAGGCGGCGATCAGATCCAGCGGCCGCCGACCAGCCGGCGTCCCGGCGAGCGCGCCGGCGCGCAGCGCGATCGGCCGCGGCGCTTCGATCCCCGCCATTTCCGGCCAGGCGGCGGCCAGCAGCGGTCGCTGCGCCAGCGCGGCGCGGAGGTCGGCCTGCACGAGCAGCACCGGCGCGCGCTGCGCCCAGCGCTGCAGGAAGGCCTCTTCCCAGGCCGCTATACCCCCACCGGCTTGACCGCCGAGATACACGAGCGGGCCGGCGGCCGCTTCCGCGCGCTTCTGCAACTCGCGCAACGCCGCCGCGGCGCCATCGTCGGCGCCGCGGCGCGCGTGCCACAGCTGCAGCACCAGCTGCGCCTGTGGCTGCAATGCGCGGGTCGCGCGGCGGTGAAAGTGGCGCGCGAGGCTGGCCTGCAGACGCCCGGCGAACGCCTCGGCGTCGCCGATCGCGGCCAGGCTCAGTTCGTCGGCAAGCTGGGCGATGGCGGCTGCCAGCGACCACAGCGCCGCCGCCTGCGCGCCAAAGGCATCGCGCACCCAGGCGTTGGCGCGCAGCGCGGCGAACAGTTCGGCCTGGGCTGCGGTCGTCGATCGCAGCGGCCGCCCGAGCCATGCGGAAAGCGGCGCGATGCGCGGCGGGATGAAGGCCGCCCCGCCCAGCTGCGCGCGCAGCGCGGCACGGGCGCGAACGGCATGCGCGCCGGCAGGCACCAGCCACAGCAGCCGGTGCAGCGTGGCCGCGGACAGGCGCAGGCGCTCGGCGAGTTCGGCAACGGCGGCCGCGGCCTGCGGCCAGAAGCTCTCGTCAGCGGCAAGTCGGAGGCGATCGATCGGCATCGGCCGATTGTAGGAAGCGGGTCGCCGGCCGCGCACGGCGCGCCCGCAGTGCTAACATTGCCGCAACTTTGGCCGTCGCCCCCGCGTGTAGGGGGCGCTGCTGGCCGGTCCAGATCCCCGTCTTTCCCCACCGTCTTCCCGATTCCGCGCGCCGCGTCCGGCGCAGAGAGGATATGTCATGAGCCAGGACATCAAGTACGTGAGCGACGCGTCGTTCGAATCCGATGTGCTGAAGGCCGACCAGCCGGTGCTGGTCGACTACTGGGCAGAATGGTGCGGCCCTTGCCGGATGATCGCGCCGATCCTCGATGAGGTGGCCGGCGACTACAAGGGCAAGCTTACGGTGGCCAAGCTGAATGTCGACGAGAACCAGGCCACGCCGGCGAAATACGGCATCCGCGGCATTCCGACGCTGATGCTGTTCAAGAACGGCGCGGTGGTCGGCACCAAGGTCGGCGCCCTGTCCAAGTCGCAACTGACCGCCTTCATCGACAGCAACATCTAGCCGGAGATGGCCGGCGCCAGAAGCGCCGGCCACATCTCTGTCTCCCTCGCGGGCGCCTGCCTGTCCCTCGGCGCCCCACTACTCCCGCCGAAGCTTATGCAACTGTCCGAACTCAAAGCCCTGCACGTGTCCCAACTCATGGACATGGCGGGCACGCTCGAAATCGACAACGCCAACCGGATGCGCAAGCAGGAACTGATGTTTGCGATCCTGAAGAAGAAAGCCAAGGCCGGCGAGCCGATCTACGGCGACGGCACGCTGGAAGTGCTGCCCGACGGCTTCGGCTTCCTCCGCGCGCCGGAGTCCTCGTACCTGGCAAGCACCGACGACATCTACATCTCGCCGTCGCAGATCCGCCGCTTCAACCTGCACACCGGCGACTCGATCGAAGGCGAGGTGCGCACGCCCAAGGACGGCGAGCGCTACTTCGCGCTGGTCAAGGTCGACAAGGTCAACGGCCAGCCGCCGGAGTCGACCAAGCACCGCATCCTGTTCGAGAACCTGACGCCGCTGTTCCCCGACGAGCCGCTGAAGCTCGAGCGCGAGATCAAGGCCGAGGAGAACATCACCGGCCGCCTGGTCGACATCATCGCGCCGATCGGCAAGGGCGCCCGCGGCCTGCTGGTGGCCAGCCCGAAGAGCGGCAAGACGGTGCTGATGCAGCACATCGCGCACGCCATCGCCGCCAACCATCCGGACGTCGTGCTGATCGTCCTGCTGATCGACGAGCGGCCGGAAGAAGTGACCGAGATGCAGCGCTCGGTGCGCGGCGAGGTCGTCGCCTCGACCTTCGACGAGCCGGCCGTGCGCCACGTGCAGGTGGCAGAGATGGTGATCGAGAAGGCGAAGAGGCTGGCCGAAAGCAAGAAGGACGTGGTCATCCTGCTCGATTCGATCACCCGCCTGGCCCGCGCCTACAACACGGTGGTGCCGGCCTCGGGCAAGGTGCTGACCGGCGGTGTCGACGCCAACGCGCTGCAGCGGCCGAAGCGCTTCTTCGGCGCCGCCCGCAACATCGAGGAAGGCGGGTCGCTGACGATCATCGCCACCGCGCTGATCGACACCGGCTCGCGCATGGACGACGTCATCTACGAGGAGTTCAAGGGCACCGGCAACATGGAGATCCACATGGAACGCCGGCTGGCCGAAAAACGCGTCTATCCGGCGCTTAACGTGAACCGCTCCGGCACCCGGCGCGAGGAACTGCTGCTCGAGCCGGCGATCCTGCAGAAGGTGTGGATCCTGCGCAAGCTGCTCTACGGCATGGACGAAATCGAGGCGATGGAGTTCCTCCTCGACAAGATGCGCCAGACCAAGAGCAATGCCGAGTTCTTCGAAATGATGCGCCGAGGCGGATGACCGCCTCCTGCAGACCGGCGCTCGCGCGGTTTGCCCGTCACTGACGATTCGGCGATAATCCGGCGCTTTCCCGGCCCGGCACGTGGCCCGAACGTGGTTCGGACTGGCGGCCGCATCGAAAGAGGACCTATGAAACCCGGCATCCACCCTGAATACCGCGAGGTCGTCTTCCAGGACATCTCAAACGATTACAGCTTCATCACCCGCTCCACGCTGCAGACCAGGGAAACCATCACCTGGAAGGACGGCAAGGAGTACCCGCTGTACAAGCTCGAAACGTCCTCCGAATCGCATCCGTTCTACACCGGCGCCCAGACGCGCGTCGTCGAGACCGGCCGGGTGGAGAAATTCCGCCAGAAGTTCGCTGCCAAGACGCAGCAGGTCAATGCCGCGGCCGCCGCGGCAGCGGCAGAAGCCAGCGAGGCGAAGAAACGCCGCCGCTGAGCGGAAAGCTTCGGTCGCATCCCGGGGCAGCGTGGGCTGCCCTTTTTTTCGTCCGCGCGCTGCCGGTGCGAAGCGCCGACGGGGTGTTGGCCATGGCGCCGACGCCCTAACATGCGCCCCGGAACCCACACATGGTCTTCGACGAGCGCCCCTCCCCGGCCCGCGTCAGCGCCGCCGCCGCCGCCAAGCTGCCGCGCGCGGTGCTGCTGGCGCTGATCGTCGCCTACATCGTCACCGGCCTGTTCGGCCGCGATCCGTGGCAGGAGGACGATGCCTCCGGCTTCGGCATCATGTGGACGATGGCGCGCTCGGGCGAATGGCTGCTGCCGGGCGTTGCCGGAGAACTGGTCAGCGCCGACGGGCCGCTGGCCTTCTGGGCAGGCGCCGCGGCGATCGCGCTGCTCGGGCAGGCGATCGGCGAGATCCCCGCGGCGCGCCTGACCGTCGCGCTCTGGTTCTTTCTCGCCACCGCGGCGCTGTGGTACGCGACGCTGCGCCTGGCGCGGCGCGAAGAAGCGCAGCCGGTGGCCTTCGCCTTCGGCGGCGAGGCGACCGCGCGCGACTACGGCCGCATGCTGGCCGACGTGTCGGTGCTGCTCGTGCTCGGCACGATCGGGCCGATCGTGAGCCTGCATGAGACGACCAGCGGCGCGGCGGCCTTCGCCCTGTCGTGCCTGGCGACCTACGGCCTGGCCTTGTCGCTCGAGCGGCCTTATGCGGGCGCGCTGCTCGTTGGCATCGGGCTCGGAGCGCTGCTGTTGACGCGCAGCCTGCAGCCGGCGCTGTGGCTGGCGCTGGCGGCACTTCCGCTGGTCGCCGGCACGCGGCCGCGCCCGGTCCGCGCGCGCGCGGCCGCGGCGATGCTCGCCGCTGCCGCAGCCGTCTTCGGGACATGGCTGACCGCAGTCATCGGGCAGCACGGCGAAGCGGGCCGCGCCTATCTCGCCGAATGGATCGGCGCCAGCCTGCAGGAGATCTCGCTGCCATCGGCCGACAGCCTGCTCTGGCTGTTGCGTGCCCTGCCCTGGTACACATGGCCGCTGTGGCCGCTCGCCGCGTGGGCGCTGTACGCCTGGCGCCATGGACTGCGACGGCCGCACATCGCTTTCGGCGCCGTGCTGCTCGCCTTACACGTCGGCGGACTGCTGCTGACGCGGTCGCCCAACGTCGCGGATCTGGTCTTCCTGCTGCCGCCGCTGGTCCTGCTTGCCGCCTTTGGCGCCGTGTCGCTGCGCCGTGCGGCCGAAAACGCGATGGACTGGTTTGCGATCACGGCCTACTGCCTTTTTTCGCTGGCGCTCTGGGCTTACTTCTTCGCCCTGCACGCCGGCTTCCCGCCGAAGATGCACACCTCCGTGCTGCGCCAGACGATCGGCTACATCCCGCCGCTCGACTGGGGCCAGGTCGCAGTGGCTGCCGCGGCGACCGGCTTCTGGCTGGCGCTGGTGACCTGGCGCGTGCGCCAGCCCAGCGGCGCGCTGTGGCGCGGACCGATGCTCGCCGCCACCGGACTGGTTGCTCTTTGGGTCAGTTTCTCTTCGCTGTTCCTGGGCGCCGTCGATCACCGTCGCTCGTTCGCGCCGCTGGCGCGGGCCGCGACGGCAGAAATGGCGCGAGGCGGAACTGCCGCGGCCTGCGTTCTGGCGCACCATCTGCGCCCGTCGCATCGCGCCGTCTTTGCCTATCACGGCGGCATCCGCTTCGCCAGCCGCATCGACGAGGACTGCCCGTTCGCGCTGCACCGTGACCTCGGCGGCTCGCTGCTCGACGACAGCCCGCCACCGGGCCGCTGGATCGAGGTCTGGCACGGCAGCCGCCCGGGCCGGGCCGACGAGGTGATCCGCCTGTACCGGCGCGTCGGCGATTGAGCAGCGGAACCTCATCGTCGGACCGCGCGCAGCCAGTCCACGCTGCAGAAGAATCAACGCGCGCCCTGCTGGCGCTTGCCTGGCCGATCCTCGTCGCGCAGGTGGCGGTCATCGGCCTCGGCGTCATCGACACCGTCATGGCCGGACGGCTGTCGGCGACCGATCTGGCCGGCGTCGCGCTCGGCTCGAGCATCTACGCCACCGTGTTCGTCGGCTTCATGGCGACGCTGCAGGCGCTGACACCGATCGCCGGCCACCATTACGGCGCGCGCCGCTTCACCGAGATCGGCATCGATGTCGAGCAGACGCTGTGGCTGGCGCTGTTCCTGACGCTGCTTGCGCTGCCACCGCTGCTCGTCAACCGGCCATGGCTGCAACTGATCGGCGCTGAGGCGGACGTTGCGGCGATCTCGTCGGTGTATCTGTGGGCCGTGGCTGCGGGTCTGCCGGCCGCGCTGGCCTCGCGCGCCTACATTGCGCTGAACGCCGCCGTGTCGCGGCCGACGGTGACGATGCTGATCAACCTCGGCGCGCTCGCCGCCAAGGTTCCGCTGAACCCGCTCTTCATCTACGGCGCCGGACCTGTGCCGGCGCTGGGCGGCGCCGGATGCGGCGTGGCCACCGCGCTGATCATGTGGCTGATGCTGCTCGCCAACTGGCTGCTATGGCGGTTCGATCCGTTCTACCGGCGCTTCCGCGCGCCGCCAGGCCTCAGGCACGGCCCCCTGTGGGCGCGGCAACGGGAACTGCTGCGCCTGGGCGTTCCCAGCGGCGGCATGACGCTGATCGAGGTCTCGTCGTTCACCTTCATCACGCTGCTGCTGGCGCGCTTCGGCGCGACGACGGTCGCGGGCCATCAGATCGTCGCCAATGTCATCGCGCTGCTGTTCATGCTGCCGCTGTCCTACGGCATCGCCAGCAGTGTGCTGGTGGCGCAGGCTCTGGGCGCGGGCGCGCCCGCCGCAGCACGACGCGCGGGCCTGCGTGGCTACCGCGTCGCCCTGGTCACGGCGGTGCTGGTCGTGATCGTCGTCTTCGTGCTGCGCGAGCCGCTGATCGCCCAGTTCACGCGCGATCCGCACGTGGCGTCGGTGGCGCTCGGCCTGCTCGGGCTTGGCCTGCTGTTTCACCTCTTCGACGCCGTGCAGGGCATCGCCGCCTTTGTGCTGCGCGGCTACAAGGTGGCGTTCGCGCCGATGCTGATCCACAGCGTGACGCTGTGGGCGCTCGGCCTCGGTGGCGGCTGGTGGCTCGCCTACCACCCGCCGGCACCGTGGCCGCTCGGTCCGGCGGCGAGTTTCTGGCTCGCAGCAGCCGTGGGCCTGGCCGTCGCCGCGGTGGCGTTGAGCTGGCTGGCCGACTTCGTTGCCCGCAGCAGGGTGCGGGAGCGCAAATGAAAAGCCGGGCATTGCGCCCGGCTTTTCGTCCAGCTGGGGGTGATCAGCGACCCATCGCCTGCAGAGCGCGGATGCGGTCCTCGATCGGTGGATGGCTCGAGAACAGCGCCAGCAGCCCGCTTGGCCGGGCGTTGATGCCCATGCTCTTGACCTGCTGCGGCAACTCGCCAGGCTCCATGCCGCCGAGCCGCGCCAGCGCGTTGATCATCGGTCGCGGCGAACCGATGTAGGTCGCCGCACCGGCGTCGGCACGGAACTCGCGCTGGCGCGAGAACCAGGCGACGATGATCGCGGCGAGGAAGCCAAGCGCGATGTCGAGCACGATCACGCTGACCCAGTAGCCCATGCCGGGCGCATCGCTTTCGTTCTTCAGGATCATGCGGTCGACAACCCAGCCGATGACGCGCGACAGGAACACGACGAAGGTGTTCATCACGCCCTGGATCAGCGTCATCGTCACCATGTCGCCGTTGGCCACATGCGCCACTTCGTGTCCGAGCACGGCGTCGACCTCGTCCTTGCTCATCGACTGCAGCAGGCCGGTGGACACCGCCACCAGCGCGCTGTTCCTCGACATGCCAGTGGCGAACGCGTTCGGCTCGCCGTCGTAGATCGCGACCTCGGGCATGCCGATGCCGGCCTTGGTCGCATGCGCGCGCACGGCGTCGACCAGCCAGGCTTCCATCGCGTTGGCCGGACGGTCGATGACGCGGGCGCCGGTCGACCACTTGGCCATCGGCTTGCTGATCGCCAGCGAGATGAACGCGCCGGTGAAACCGACCACCAGCGCGAAGACGGCCAGTGCGCCGAGGTCGAGCTGGCGGCCGCCGACGCCGGCGAAATTGATGCCGAACACTGCGCCGATGATGTTCAGGAACAGCATCAGCACGACGATGATCGCAAGGTTCGTAAGCACGAACAGCGCGATGCGTTTCATAGGGTCTCCATCAGGTCGTTAACGGGAACGCGCGCCAGTCTACTGAACGCGCCGAAGTTGCTCTATCAGATCGATACGACAGCTCTACATTCGTCGACTCGCTACGGCCGTTGATGTTTGCGGCGGCTGCGCCTTCGGTCACCGCTTTCGACCGCCGGCGCGCACGCCAGTTCAAGGTGTGGGCTGCGCTCGCCGGTTCAAGTCCCTCGCTCGCCGCGATCGCGCCTGCCGCGGAGCCGGAACGCAGCCCGCATATTGCCCGCACGCGGCTGGCTAGAATCTGCGGGTTTTCACGAGTGCAACAGACCCTTCATGACCCCCGTTTCCGTCGAGCGCGCCAACGCGCGCCCGCTATCGCCCGTGCCGCGCCTGATCTTCGCCAGCCGCTGGCTGCAGCTGCCGCTGTACGTCGGCCTGATCCTGGCGCAGGGCGTCTATGTGTACCACTTCTGGGTCGAACTCGTGCATCTGCTCGGCGCGGCGTTCGGCGACGCGCGCTCGATCTCGGACCTGTACCGCGCGGTCGGCTATGCGATGCCGACCGACGGAACGCCGGCCAAGCTGAACGAGACGGTGATCATGCTGGTCGTGCTCGGCCTGATCGACGTGGTGATGATCTCCAACCTGCTGATCATGGTGATCGTCGGTGGTTACGAGACGTTCGTCTCGAGGCTGAACCTCGAGGGGCACCCGGATCAACCGGAATGGTTGTCGCACGTCAATGCCAGCGTATTGAAGGTCAAGCTGGCAACGGCGATCATCGGCATCAGTTCGATCCACCTCCTGAAGACGTTCATCAACGCCGCGAACTACGACAACAAGACCCTGATCGCGCAGACCGGCATCCACCTTACCTTCCTGGTATCGGCGATGGCCATCGCCGCCACCGACCGCATCCTTTTCGGCAGCGCGCGCCCCGTCGTCGCCGACGAGGGTCAGGGGCATTGAGGGCCGGCGCGAAGGCGGTGGGGGGCGCCCACCAGCACACACGAACCGCGAGGCAACCATGACCACGATCAAGCAGGCCGATCTCATCGAAAGCATCGCCGCAGCGCTGCAGTACATCAGCTACTACCACCCGGCCGACTACATCGCCCACCTCGCCCGCGCCTACGAGCAGGAGCAGAGCCCGGCGGCCAGGGACGCGATCGCGCAGATCCTCACCAATTCGAAGATGTGCGCCGAAGGCCACCGGCCGATCTGCCAGGACACCGGCATCGTCAACGTCTTCCTGAAGGTCGGCATGGACGTGCGCTGGGAGGGCTTCACCGGCTCGTTGGAGGACGCCATCAACGAGGGCGTGCGGCAGGGTTACCTGAATCCGGACAACAAGCTGCGCGCCTCGGTTGTCAAGCCGCCAGAGTTCGGCCGCCAGAACACCCGGGACAACACGCCGGCGGTGGTCAATGTGCAGATCGTACCCGGCAACACGGTCGAGGTCTCGGTCGCAGCCAAGGGCGGCGGCTCGGAGAACAAGAGCAAGTTCGTGATGCTCAATCCGTCGGACTCGATCGTCGACTGGGTGCTGAAGACGGTGCCGACGATGGGTGCCGGCTGGTGCCCGCCCGGCATGCTCGGCATCGGCATCGGCGGCACCGCCGAGAAGGCGATGACCATGGCCAAGGAAGCGCTGATGGACGACATCGACATGTACGAACTGCTCGCCCGCGGCCCGAGCAACGATGTCGAGAAGCTGCGCGTCGAGTTGTACGACAAGGTCAATGCGCTCGGCATCGGCGCGCAGGGACTCGGCGGGCTGACCACCGTCCTCGACGTGAAGATCAGGATGTATCCGACGCACGCCGCATCGAAGCCGGTGGCGATGATCCCGAACTGCGCCGCCACGCGTCATGCGCATTTCGTGCTCGACGGCAGCGGCCCCGCTTACCTGGAGCCGCCGTCGCTCGACCTGTGGCCAAAGGTGCAGTGGGCACCCGATTACCAGAAGAGCAGGCGCGTCGACCTGAACCGGCTGACCAGGGAAGAAATCGCCTCGTGGAAGCCGGGCGACACGCTGCTGCTTTCCGGCAGGATGCTGACCGGCCGCGACGCCGCGCACCAGCGGATCAAGGACATGCTGGCCAAGGGCGAGAAGCTGCCCGTGGACTTCACCAACCGCGTCATCTACTACGTCGGCCCGGTCGACCCGGTGCGCGACGAGGTCGTCGGTCCGGCCGGCCCGACCACGGCGACGCGGATGGACAAGTTCACCGAGATGATGCTTGCGCAGACCGGGCTGATCGCAATGATCGGCAAGTCCGAACGCGGCCCGGCGGCGATCGAGGCGATCCGCAAGCACAAGAGCGCCTACCTGATGGCGGTCGGCGGCGCAGCCTATCTGGTGGCCAAGGCGATCAAGGCGGCCAAGGTGCTCGCCTTCGCCGACCTCGGCATGGAAGCGATCTACGAGTTCGACGTCAAGGACATGCCGGTCACCGTGGCGGTGTCGAGCGACGGCACGTCGGTGCACCAGACCGGCCCGCGCGAGTGGCAGGCGAAGATCGGCAAGATTCCGGTGGCGGCTCAGTGAAGAACCTTTCGCCACGGATGAACACGGATCGACACGGATTCAACTTCGAGAAACCGTCAGCAGAGGCGCTCGGAGCCGCGATGCGCTCGTGCAGGCGCGGCGGCTGAAGGATGGGGCGTATTTTCATCCGCGTTCATCCGTGTGAATCCGTGGCAGGAGTTCTTTGGTGACTCTCACGCAGGAAACACGCCTGTTGACAGGTAGCGGTCGCCGCGGTCGCAGACGATAAAGACGATCGTGGCGTTCTCGACCTCGTTGGCGATGCGCAGCGCGATCGTGCAGGCGCCGCCGGAGGAGATGCCGCAGAAGATGCCCTCTTCCGCAGCCATTCGGCGCGCCATCGCTTCGGCATCGGCCTGGGTCACGTATTCGAGCCGGTCAACACGGGCGGCGTCGTAGATCTTCGGCAGATACGCGTCGGGCCACTTGCGGATGCCCGGGATCTGCGAGCCCTCGGCCGGCTGCGCGCCGACGATCTGCACGGCCACGTTCTTTTCCTTGAGGAAGCGCGACACGCCCATGATGGTGCCCGTGGTGCCCATGCTGGAGACGAAGTGCGTCAGGCGGCCGCCGGTGTCGCGCCAGATCTCCGGTCCGGTCGTCTCGTAGTGCGCGCGCGGGTTGTCGGCATTGGCGAACTGGTCGAGCACGCGGCCTTCGCCCCGGGCCTGCATCTGCATCGCCAGGTCGCGCGCGTATTCCATGCCGCCTCTTGACGCCGGAGTGAGGATCAGTTCGGCGCCATAGGCAGTCATGCTGGCGCGTCGCTCGGCCGACAGGTTGTCCGGCATGATCAATGTCATCCGGTAGCCCTTCATCGCCGCGATCATCGCCAGGGCGATGCCGGTATTGCCGCTGGTGGCCTCGATCAGCCGGTCGCCGGGACGGATCTCGCCGCGCTCCTCGGCGCGGCGGATCATCGAATATGCGGGCCGATCCTTGACCGACCCGCCCGGATTGTTGCCTTCCAGCTTGCCGATGATGACGTTGCCGCGCCGCGCATTGTCCGCCGCGCCGATGCGCTGCAACCTCACCATGGGCGTATTGCCGATGGTCGCCTCGATGCTCTGATAGTTCATCTGCGGTTCTCGCCTTTCTCCGGCCGCCGCCGACCGTTGACGGTGAGGCCTTGCTGATCGAGTTGTTCGGCGCGCTTGCCGCGCAGCCCCGCCACGCGCGCCGCCAGGTCGTCCCAGTCGGCGAAAGGCTGCCGCGACCGCTCCCGCAGGATGCGCTCGGTCGTCGCCACGCCCAGGCCCCGAAGTTGCTCCAGCTGCGCCCGCGTCGCCGTGTTGAGCTCAAGCGCGGCAGCGGCCGCAGCCTGCAGCAGCGCGATCAGCGCCAGCGGCACGCGCATCGCAGGCCTACTGTGCATCCAGCTCTTCGATCCGGCGCGGCGGATAGCTGTCCCAGCTGCTGCAGCCCGGACACTGCCAGTGGAACTCGCGCGCGCGGAAGCCGCACTTGCTGCAACGGTAGCGTGCCAGCTTGCGCGCCTGCGCCTGGATCAGCAGCCGCAGCTGTTCCAGCGGCGCATCGCCGAACGGCCCAGGCGATCGTGAGGACAGCAGCCGCTCGAATCCCAACAGCGACGGATGTCGCTGCAGTTCGTCTCGCAGCAGCGCGTCGGCTGCCGAAGCGCTTTCCCAGGCCGCCGTCCGCGCATGCGTGATGTCGAGCAGGTCGATCGACGGGTGATCGAGCAGGCTGCGCCGCAGGAAGTTCAGCGCCTCGCCGCGCTGACCGGAGGCGTCGAGGGCATCGGCCAGCCGCGCTGCCACCAGCGGCAGATACTCGGGATTGATCTCGCCGACCTGCTTCCAGTGGCTGACCGCCGCGGCGGTGTCGCCACGTCGCGCCGCCAGGTCGCCGGCCAGGATGGCCGCGCGCACCGATTTCCTGTTGATCTTCAGCGCCTGCTCGAGATGGCGCTGCGCGCCGTCCGCATCCTTCGCTGCCAGCGCCTGTTCGGCCGCCTCGCAGTGGAAATGCGCCACCTGCACATGGCTGCTTTCGCCGGCCTCACGTTCGAGGCGGCGCGCGATGTCGATCGCCTTGCCCCACTCGCGCTCCATCTGGAAGATGCGCAGCAGCGCGCGCAATGCATCGACGCGATGCCGCGGCTCGTCGAGCAGGCGCGTGAACGTGTCCTCGGCGCGGTCGAGCAGCCCGCCTTTGAGGTAGTCGTGGCCCAGTTCGGCCAGTGCCTCGGAGCGGCTGCGCGACGGCAGGTCGGCGCGGTTCAGCAGGTGCGTGTGGATGCGCACCGCCCGGTCGACCTCGCCGCGGCGGCGAAAAAGGTTGCCGAGCGCAAAATGCAGATCGATCGTTTCCGGATCGAGCTTGACCACCTCGATGAACGCATCGATTGCCTTGTCGGGCTGTTCGTTGAGCAGGTAGTTCAGGCCGCGGAAATACGCCCGCGGCCCGCCGTCGACATCGCCGCTGCGCTGCCTCGCATCGAATCCGCGCAGCCACCAGCCCGCCGCGAACAGCAGCGGCAATGCGACCAGATACCACAGCTCCAGTTCGATCATCGGCGCGGAGCAATGGTGGTGTCGGTCGCGTCGATCTCTCCGACCGCACCGGCGCGGCGCGCGACATGGGCCAACCGGTCGCCGCCGGGCTCGGGCTCAGCAAGTGGCGCCGCACGCACGCGCTGCTCGCCACCTTCCGCGGCCGCGGCCCTTCGGTGCAGCCGAAAAAGCCGCGGCGCCAGTGCCATCGCGCCGAGCAGCATGCCGACGAGCAGGCAAGCCAGCATGACCAGCACCAGCGGCACTCCATCCCAGACCAGCGTCTCGGTCAGCCGCACGCTCACCGGCATCGTGTTCTTCAGCGCGAACCAGAGGATGGCGAGAAAGAACAGCAGGCGCAAAAGCCAGGCGAGCACATTCATCCGCGCGCTTCTCCCATAGCGCGGGCATTTTACGCACGCGTACCTGCAGGACCGCGCGCGCCTTTCGGTCGTGAGACAAAAAAAGCCCCGCGCGCGGCGGGGCCCGAAACTCAGTCAGCCGACGGATTCATCCGGCACCGGCAGCGGCCGACGCTGATATAGCAGCCCCCTGATCGACCCGGCTGCGCAGTTCCTTGCCGGCCTTGAAATGCGGCACGAACTTGGCCGGTACATGCACCCGCTCGCCAGACTTCGGGTTGCGTCCGATCCGCGGCGGCCGGTAGTTCAGCGCAAAGCTGCCGAAGCCGCGGATCTCCACCCGCCCGCCATCGGCGAGCGCGCGGGTCATCGTGTCGAGCATGCACTTGACCGCCTCGTCCGCGTCCCGCGGCGACAGCCGCGGGTTGCGTTCGGACAAGCGGCCGATCAGTTCGGAGCGGGTGAGCATCCTCATGGCTGCGGCTCGGCTGCCCTAGCGGTTCTGCGTGTCCAGCTTGGCTTTCAGCAGCGCGCCGAGGTTTGTCGTGCCGGTGGTGGCCTCGGCCTTCATCCGTTCCATCGCCTCGCTCGCCTCGGCACTGTCCTTGGCCTTGATCGACAGGTTCAGGCTGCGGTTCTTGCGGTCGACGTTGATGATCAGCGCCGAGACGGTGTCGCCTTCCTTCAGGTGATTGCGCGCATCCTCGACGCGGTCGGAGGAGATCTCGGAGGCGCGCAGATACCCTTCCACGTCGCCGCCGAGGTCGATCACCGCGCCTTTGGCGTCGACGCTCTTGACCTTGCCCGTGACGAGCGAACCCTTCTCGTGCGTGGCGGCGAAGTTCGTGAACGGGTCGCCGGCCATCTGCTTGATGCCGAGCGAGATGCGCTCGCGCTCGACGTCGATGGCCAGCACCACGGCCTCGACCTCGTCGCCCTTCTTGAACTTGCGCACCGCTTCCTCGCCGGATTCGTTCCACGACAGGTCCGACAGGTGCACCAGACCGTCGATGTTGCCCGGCAGGCCGATGAAGACGCCGAAGTCGGTGATCGACTTGATCTGACCCTTGACGCGGTCGCCCTTCTTGTGAGCAATGGCGAAGTCGTCCCAGGGATTCGGCTTGCACTGCTTCATGCCGAGCGAGATGCGGCGGCGATCCTCGTCGATCTCCAGCACCATCACCTCGACCTCGTCACCGAGCGCCACGACCTTCTTCGGATCGACATTCTTGTTGGTCCAGTCCATCTCCGAGACGTGCACCAGGCCCTCGATGCCGGCCTCGATCTCGACGAACGCGCCATAGTCGGTGATGTTGGTGACCTTGCCGAACAGCCGCGTGCCCTGCGGATAACGGCGGCCCAGACCCACCCACGGATCCTCGCCGAGCTGCTTGATACCCAGCGAGACGCGGTTCTTCTCCTGATCGAACTTCAGGACCTTGGCGGTCAGTTCCTGGCCGACCTGGACCACCTCGCTCGGGTGGCGCACGCGCCGCCAGGCGAGGTCGGTGATGTGCAGCAGGCCGTCGATGCCGCCAAGGTCGACGAACGCGCCGTAGTCGGTGATGTTCTTCACCACGCCCTTGACGATCGCGCCCTCGCGCAGCGTCTCGAGCAGCTTGGCGCGCTCCTCGCCCATGCTCGCCTCGATCACGGCGCGGCGGGACAGCACGACGTTGTTGCGCTTGCGATCGAGCTTGATGACCTTGAATTCGAGCGTCTTGCCTTCGAACGGCGTCGTGTCCTTCACCGGCCGCGTGTCGACCAGCGAGCCGGGCAGGAAAGCACGGATGCCGTTGGTCATCACCGTCAGGCCGCCCTTGACCTTGCCGGAAATGGTGCCGGTAACAAGTTCGCCGTTTTCAAGCGCCTTTTCCAAATTCAGCCAGGCCGCGAGCCGCTTGGCCTTGTCGCGCGACAGGATGGTGTCGCCATAGCCGTTCTCGAGCGACTCGATGGCCACCGAGACGAAGTCGCCGGGCTTGACGTCGACCTCGCCCTGGTCGTTCTTGAATTCCTCGATCGGGATGTAGGCCTCGCTCTTGAGGCCTGCATTGACGACCACGAAGTTGTAGTCGACGCGGACGACCTCCGCGGTGATCACCTCTCCGGCGCGCATTTCCTTGCGCGCCAGGCTTTCCTCGAAAAGTGCTGCGAAGCTCTCTTTGCCAGAGCTGGTTTGCGTTGCGACGGAAGACATCAATTGACCTTCAATCTCGCCGCAGCCTTGCGCCCCGGCGGAGTTGAACACCACGCGTCCTGCCCGACAGGCGAGGTCGCGCACCCTTTGCCCATCCGCTGCAGCCGCGGCGGATCAGCGTTCGCCATGCCACTCGAGGATCTGAAGCACGACTTCGTCGATCGTGAGATTCGAACTGTCGAGCCGGCGGGCGTCTTCTGCAGGCTTCAGCGGCGCCGCTGAGCGGTTGCTGTCGCGTTCGTCACGCGCTCGCAGATCCTGCAAAAGGTTGGACATGTTACTGAAAAAGCCTTTCTCCCTCAACTGCTTATGGCGTCGCTCGGCGCGGGCGTCGACGCTGGCGGTGAGAAAGACCTTCAGTTGGGCGTCGGGAAAAACGACGGTGCCCATGTCGCGACCATCGGCGACCAGCCCCGGCGGCCGGCGAAAACCCTTCTGCAAGCCGAGCAATGCGGCGCGCAGCGCGGGATGCACGGCAATCCGTGACGCCATCGCACCGACGTCCTCGCGGCGAATGTCGTCGGTGACATCGCGCCCGTCCAGTTCGATGCGGTCAGCGTTAAAGCGCGGCCGCAGGCCTTTGGCCAGTTGCGCCAGCGCCTCGGCGTCGGCCGCCTCGATGCCCGACTCCAGCGCGCGCAGCGCGACCAGCCGATACAGCGCGCCGCTGTCCAGGTAATGCCAGCCGAGCACGCCAGCCACGCGCTGCGCCACGGTCCCCTTGCCGGAGGCGGTGGGTCCGTCGATGGCGATCACCGGAACAGTCACCAAGATCCGCTGCCTATCAGCCCGATCAAGACAATTCAATGGACCCGCGGTGCCGCCTGGATACCATAACGAGAACGATTCTCAAATACGGAGCTCTCGATGCGTATCCCGCTTTCTCACAGCCTGGCCAAGACCGCGACGTTTGCGGTCGTGCATTTCGCGGTCGCCTTCGCCGTCGCCTACCTGCTGACCGGCAGCGTACCCATTGCCGGCGCGCTTGCCCTGCTCGAACCGCTGGCCAACACCGTTGCCTACCTGCTGCACGAACGTGCCTGGGCCCGTTTCAGCCTGCGCCCGTCCGCACCAGCGCCGACAGTTCCTCGAAAAATCGCGGAAACGTCTTGCTGACGCAGCGAGGGTCGCGGATGTGGACCGGCACGCCGCCGGCGGCGGCCAGCGCGAAACACATGGCGATGCGATGATCGTCGTAGGTTTCGATCGTCGCCTCGCGCAGCGCCGTCGGACCGGTAACGGAAAGTCTGTCGGGGCCCTCCTCGACGCTCGCGCCGAGTTTGCGCAGTTCGGCCGCCATCGCGGCGATGCGGTCGGTTTCCTTGACCCGCCATGAGCCGATGCCGCGCAACGTGCTGCGTCCCGGCGCGAACATGGCGACGACGACGGCGGTCATTGCCGCGTCCGGGATCGGCGTGCAGTCCCAGTCGACCGGGCGCAGACCGCTGCCGGCGCGCGCCTCGATCCAGTCGGCGCCGCGCTCGATCTGCGCCCCCATGGCCTGCAGCAGGTCGGCGAAGGCGACATCGCCCTGCACGCTATCGCGCCCGACGCCCTCGACCCGCACCGGCCCGCCGGCGAGCAGACCGAGGGCAAGGAAGTACGAGGCACTCGACGCATCGCCCTCGATCGCCAGCGCTCCCGGCGAGACGTAATCGGCGCGGGGGACGACGAAGCCATCACCGCTTTGCTTCACGTCGACGCCGAAGCGCCGCATCATCGCCGTCGTCATCGCCACGTACGGCTGCGAGATCAGTTCGCCCGCGACCTGCACACGCAGGCCGCCCAGCGGCGCGATCAGCGGCGCGGCCATCAGCAGGCCGCTGACGAACTGGCTCGACACCTCGCCGCGGATGCTGACCTCATCGCTGCGCAAGGACTGCGCCGGCCCGATGCGCAGCGGCGGAAATCCCGCCATGCCTTCGTACTCGATGCAGGCGCCGAGCGCATTGAGCGCATCGACCAGGTCGCCGATCGGCCGCTCGCGCATGCGCGCAACGCCGTCGATCCGGTAATGGCCGCCGGCGAAGGCCAGCGCCGCGGTCAGCGAACGCGTCGCCGTGCCAGCGTTGCCGAGAAACAGATCGGCGCTGCGGGCCGGAAACCTGCCGCCGCAGCCGGTCACACGAACGCCCTCGCCATCGCTGGCGACGGCCACACCGAGCGCGCGCAGTGCCTCGATCATCACTCGCGTGTCGTCGGCATCGAGCAGGCGCGACAGCACGGTCGTTCCCTGCGCCAGCGCGGCCAGCAGCAGCACGCGGTTGGAGATGCTCTTCGATCCCGGCAGGCGAACCACGCCGCGCGCATGCGCGAACGGCGCCACGGTCAGTTGCTCCGGCCAGCCCTGTCCTGCGCTGGACCGTTCAGCCTGCATCGGCTGCATTGGCCCAGCGCCGGCGCATCTGTGCCGCCCGTTCGAAAGTCTGCTGCAGCATGGCCGCATCGCCGCCGTCGACCGCCTGCTGCAGCCGATCGAGCAGCGCCCGATAGCCGCGCAGTTCCTCGCCCAGCGCCACCCGGTTGGCAACGCAGATGTCGCGCCACATCACCGGTGACGACGCGGCGATGCGCGTGAAATCACGGAAGCCCGCGCCGCCGTAGCCCAGTTTGCGTTCGCCGTCGGCCTCGGCGCCGATGGCGGCGATCAGCGCGTACGACAGCAGGTGCGGCAGATGGCTGACGGCGGCGAAGATGCGATCGTGTTCGCCCGCCTCCATGCGCTCGACGCTCGCGCCTGCGGCGGCGAACAGCCTCTCGACCTGCGCCAGCGCGTCGGCACGCGTCTGAGGCACGGGCGTGACAATCGCCCGCTTGCCGACGAACAGCCGCGCATCGGCATGCTCGACACCGGGCAGTTCCTTGCCGGCGATCGGATGCGCTGGTACGAAGCGATCGAATGCCGCCGCCAGCGCCGCCCGCGCGTGGGCGATGACATCACCCTTCGTGCTGCCGACATCGGTCAGGATCGCAGCCTGCGGCAGCGCCGGCGCCATCTGTGCAAACACCTCGCGCATCGCGCCGACCGGCGTGGCGACGAGCACGAGCTGCGCCCCGGCGACGGCCTGCGCCACCGATCCCGCAACGCGATCGATCAGGCCGCGTGCAGCGGCGCCGGCAAGCGCCTGCGCATCGATGTCGTAACCGGTCGCCTCCTCCAGCATCCCCGCCTGACGCCAGGCGGCAAGCAGCGAGCCGCCGATCATGCCAACGCCGATCAGCGCGACCCTCATGCGCCGTCCCGCAAGGCCTCGCGCAGCGCGGCGATGAATCTCTCGTTTTCCTCGGGCAGGCCGATGGTGACCCGCAGCCATTGCGGCAGTCCGTAGTTGGCCACCGGCCGCACGATCACGCCCCTGCGCAGCAGCCCCTGGTAGACGCGGGCGCCGTCGCCGACGTGCACGAGCACGAAATTGCCGAAGCTGGGCAGGTAGCGCAGGCCAAGCGCGTCGAAGGCGGCCGTGATCTGCGCCATGCCGCCGCGGTTGACTTCGACGCCACGGGCGACGAAGGCATGGTCAGCCAGCGCCGCCACGGCCGCGGCCTGCGCCAGCGAGTTGCAGTTGAACGGCTGGCGGACCCGATTGAGCAGGTCGGTCAGTTCGGTCTGCGCGACACCGTAGCCGACGCGCAGGCCGGCCAGCCCGTAAGCCTTGGAAAACGAGCGCGACACGAGCAGGTTCGGATAGCGCCGCACCCAGTCGATGCTCGGGTGGCGAAGCTCGGGCGCCACATACTCGTTGTAGGCCTCGTCGAGCACCACGACGACATGGCGCGGCACCTTAGCGAGGAACCCTGCCATCGTCTCCGCATCGATGAACGTGCCTGTCGGATTGTTCGGATTGGCAACGAAGACCAGCCGCGTGTCCGCTTCAATTGACGCCAGCATGGCGCCGAGGTCGTGGCCGTAGTCGCGAGCCGGTACCACGATCGCGCGCGCGCCTCGCGCCTGCGTTGCCAGCGGGTAGACGGCGAAGGAGTGCTGCGCGTACACACAGCTGCGCCCGGGCGCCAGCATCACCGCGGCCGCCGCTTCGAGGATGTCGTTGCTGCCGTTGCCGAGCGTGATCCAGTCCGCCGGCACGTCGAGCTTGCGCGACAGCGCGGCCTTCAGCTCGAAGCCGTTCGAATCCGGATAGCGGCCAAGCTCCGCCAGCGCCGCCTCGATCGCCGAGCGCGCCGATGCCGGCATGCCGAGCGGGTTCTCGTTCGAGGCCAGCTTGACGATGCTGTCCGCCTGCAGCCCGTACTCGCGCGCCAGTTCCTCGATCGGCTTGCCGGCCTGGTACGGCGCGATCGCGCGCACATAAGGCAGCGCCTCGATGGCATGTGATGCGCTGGCGGGCTGCTCGACTGCGGCCATGACGATGTCCTTTGTCAAAAGGCGACCGGATAGGAGCCGAGGCTCTTGTAAAACGCGCAGGCGCCGCGCAGCTGTTCGAGGGCAAGCGCCACTTTCGGTTCGCGTTCGTGACCCTCGATGTCGACGTAGAAGTAATACTCCCAGGCGCCGGTCTTGGCCGGCCGCGACTCGAAGCGCGTCATCGACACGCCGTGCTGCGCCAGCGGCGCCAGCATGTGATAAACGGCCCCTGCGCGGTTCGGCACCGCCAGGATCAGCGAGGTCTTGTCGCGCCCGCTGGGCCTCGTGCGCTGCCGGCCGAGCACGACAAAACGCGTGCGGTTGCCGGGATCGTCCTGGATGTGGCTGGCCACCGTCGCCAGCCCGTAAAGGCCGGCCGCCGCCTCGCCGGCGATCGCGGCGATGTTCGCCTCGGTCGAGGCCAGGCGCGCCGCCTCGGCGTTGCTGGTCACGGCGCGCCGTTCCAGCTGCGGGTAGTTCAGGTTCAGCCAGTTCACACACTGGGCCAGCGCCTGCGCGTGCGCGGCGATGCAGGTCACCCCCTGCATGCTGCCGCTGCGCGTCAGCAAATGATGCGTCACCGGCAGCGACACCTCGGCCACGATCGCCAGCGGCGTCGCCAGCAGCAGGTCGAGCGTCCGCGTGATCGAGCCCTCGGTCGAGTTTTCCACGGGCGCGATGGCAAAGTCGACGCTGCCCGCCTCGACGGCGCGGAACGCCTCGTCGATCGATGGACAGGGCACCGCTTCGACCGAGGCGCCGAAATGCTTGAGCAGCGCAAGTTCGGTGAACGTGCCGGCCGGGCCGAGGTATGCGACACGTAGCGCGCGCTCGAGCGCCCGGCACGCGGAGATCACCTCGCGGAAGATCGCCACCACTGCTGCCTCCGGCAACGGCCCGGCGCTGGCGGCGGCGACGTTGCGCAGCACCTCGGCTTCGCGCTCCGGCCGGTACACCGGCGCGCCGCCGCTCTGCTTCAGGTGCCCGACCTGCTGCGCCAGCCGCGCCCTTTCGTTGAGCAGCCCGACCAGACGCCGATCGATCTCATCGATGGCCGCGCGAAGGTCCTTCAGAGGCTCATCCACCATCAGGCCCCGTCCTGCAAGCTCGACTGCAACGCCCGCGCGTCATCAAGATGCTTCGCCGCCCTCGGAGGCCTGCGCGCCCTCGGCCGCACCGATCTCGTCGGTTTCGACAATCCGTTGCAGGCCGGAAAGCCGCGTGCCCTCGTCGAGGGCGATCAGCGTCACGCCCTGAGTGGCCCGGCCCATTTCGCGGATCTCGGCCACCCGGGTGCGGATCAGCACGCCGCCGGTGGTGATCAGCATGATCTCGTCTTCCGGCCTCACCAGCGTCGCGGCAACGACCTTGCCATTGCGCGGGCTGGTGGCGATGGCGATCATGCCGCGGGTCGCCCGCCCGTGGCGCGTGTACTCGACGATCGGCGTACGCTTGCCGTAGCCGTTCTCGGTCGCCGTGAGCACGCTCTGCGCCTCGTCCTCGGCCACCAGCAGCGCGATCACGCTGCCGCCGGGATCGAGCTGCATGCCGCGGACGCCGCGCGCGTTGCGGCCCATCGGCCGCACATCGTTCTCGTCGAAGCGCACAGCCTTGCCGGCATCCGAGAACAGCATCACGTCGTGCCGGCCGTCGGTGATCGCGGCGCCGATCAGGTAGTCGCCGGGCTCCAGATCGACGGCGATGATGCCGGCCCGGCGCGGGTTCGAGAACTCGATGAGCGCCGTTTTCTTCACCGTGCCCTGGGCCGTGGCCATGAACACGAAATGATGTTCGTCGTACTCGCGGATCGGCAGCACGACCGTGATCTTTTCACGGTCGCCGAGGGGGAACATGTTGACGATCGGCTTGCCGCGCGACGCCCGCGATCCCTGCGGCACCTCCCACACCTTCAGCCAGTACAGCCGGCCGCGATCCGAGAAGCACAGGATCGTGTCGTGCGTGTTGGCGATGAACAGCTGGTCGATCCAGTCGTCTTCGCGGGTCGCCGCCGCCTGCCGGCCGCGCCCGCCGCGCTTCTGCGCGCGGTAGTCGGCCAGAGGCTGGCTCTTGATGTAGCCGGCGTGTGACAGCGTCACCACCATGTCCTGCGGCGTGATCAGATCGGCCGTCTGCAGGTCCTCGGCGCTGCGCACGATCTCCGAGCGGCGGGCGTCGCCGAACTCCTTCTTCACCGCCGAGAGTTCGTCGCCGATGATGACGGTGATCCGCTCGGGCCGCGCCAGGATGTCGAGCAGGTCGGCGATGCGATCCATCACCTCCCGGTACTCGTTGCGGATCTTGTCCTGCTCCAGCCCGGTCAGGCGCTGCAGGCGCATCTGCAGGATCTCGCCGGCCTGCGTGTCCGACAGCCGGTACAGCCCGTCGGCCTGCAGCCCGAACTGCGGGTCGAGCCCGAGCGGGCGGTAGGCGTCGCGCTGGCTCCCGGCGCGGGCGAGCATCTCGCGCACCAGCGAAGAATCCCAGGCCTGCGCCATCAGTTCCGTCTTGGCCACCGGCGGAGTGGGCGCCGCCTTGATGATGGCGATGAACTCGTCGATGTTGGCCAGCGCCACCGCCAGGCCTTCGAGCACGTGGCCGCGGTCGCGCGCCTCGCGCAGTTCGAACACGGTGCGCCGCGTGACCACCTCGCGCCGATGCGCGAGGAACGCCTCCATCATCTGCTTCAGGTTGAGCAGCTTCGGCTGGCCGTCGACCAGCGCCACCATGTTCATGCCGAACGTGTCCTGCAGCTGGGTCTGCTTGTACAGGTTGTTCAGCACGACCTCGGCCACTTCGCCGCGCTTCAGCTCGATGACCACGCGCATGCCGCTCTTGTCGGACTCGTCGCGGATATCGGAGATGCCTTCGAGTTTCTTCTCGCCGACCATCTCGGCGATGCGCTCGAGCAGCAGCCGCTTGTTCACCTGGTAGGGCAGCTCGTCGACGATGATCGCCTGGCGCGTGCCGCGGTCGACGTCCTCGAAGTGCGTCTTGGCGCGCATCACCAAGCGGCCCCGGCCGGTGCGATAGCCCTCGCGCACGCCCTCCAGCCCGTAGACGATCGCCGCGGTCGGGAAGTCCGGCGCCGGCACCAGTTCGATCAGCTCCTCGATCGACACCTCCGGATTGCGCAGCAGAAGAAGGCTGGCGTCGACGATCTCGCCGAGGTTGTGCGGCGGGATGTTGGTCGCCATGCCCACCGCGATGCCCGACGAGCCGTTGACCAGCAGGTTCGGCAGCCGCGCCGGCAGGATCAGCGGTTCTTTTTCCGAGCCGTCGTAGTTCGGGCCGAAGTCGACCGTTTCCTTCTCGATGTCGGCGAGCAGCTCGTGCGCCAGCTTCGCCAGCCGAACCTCGGTGTAGCGCATCGCCGCGGCGTTGTCGCCATCGACCGAGCCGAAGTTGCCCTGGCCGTCGATCAGCAGATAGCGCAGCGAAAAATCCTGCGCCATACGCACCAGCGTGTCGTAGACGGCCTGGTCGCCGTGCGGGTGGTACTTGCCGATGACATCGCCGACGATGCGGGCCGACTTCTTGTACGGCCGGTTGTAGTGGTTGGCCAGCTCGTGCATCGCGTACAGCACGCGCCGATGCACAGGCTTCAGGCCATCGCGCACGTCGGGCAGCGCCCGGCCGACGATCACGCTCATCGCGTAATCGAGATAGGAGCGCCGCATCTCCTCTTCAAGCGAGACGGGCAGGGTTTCCTTGGCGAATGGGTCCATTTCCGCAGCGGCGCCGCGACCAACAACGCGCGCCGGCGTCAGACCCGAAACGGACGGCTGACCGGCGCCCCTTGGGCAGCAGGCAAGCGCGTCAGTTTATCAGCGCCATGCCTGCACCCTGGCCGCGCATGGCACTATTGCGCCCGTTTGCCGCTGCGCCCCGGGACCCGACGTGGACAACTCTGCCGAGCGTGTCGACGCGCTGATCATGCCGCGCTGGATCGTGCCGGTGCGGCCGCATGGCGTCGTGCTGGAGGACCATGCGATTGCCCTGGCCGGCGGCGTGATCCGCGCCCTGCTGCCGGCAGCCGACGCCGCGCTTCGCTTCAGTGCCGGCAACGTCGTTGACTTGCCCGAGCACGTGATCGTGCCGGGACTCGTGAACGCCCACACCCACGCGTCGATGGCGATGCTGCGCGGCATTGGCGACGATCTGCCATTGCAGCGCTGGCTGACGGAACGCATCTGGCCACTGGAGCAGGCGCTGGTCGGCGAGGAGTTCGTTCACGACGGCGCGCGGCTGGCCGCCGTCGAGATGCTGCGCGCCGGCGTCACCACGTGCTCCGACATGTATTTCTATCCGGACATCGTGGCCCGGGCCTTGACGGCGGCAGGCATGCGCGCGGTCGTCGGCATCATCGCGATCGAGTTTCCGACCGCCTACGCGGTCGATGCCGAGGACTACCTGCGCAAGGGGCTGCAGGCGCGTGACGCGCTGCGCGACGAAGCGCGGGTCAGCTTCACGCTGGCGCCGCACGCGCCCTACACGGTGAGCGACGAGACACTGGCCCGCGTGGCCATGCTGGCCGAGGAACTCGATCTGCCGGTGCACATGCACGTGCACGAGACGGCGCACGAGGTCGACGAATCGATCGAACGTCATGGCCTGCGGCCGCTGGAACGCCTCGATCGCCTCGGGCTGCTGTCAGAGCGGCTGATCGCGGTGCACGCGGTGCATCTGACCGACGCCGAAATCGCCCAGCTCGCGCGCGTCGGCGCGAGCGTCGCGCACTGCCCGGTGTCGAACCTGAAGCTCGCCAGTGGCCTGGCGCGGGTGCCGGCGATGCTCGCCGCCGGGGTCAACGTCGCGCTCGGCACCGACGGCGCGGCAAGCAACAATCGCCTCGACATGCTCGACGAGGCCCGGTTGGCGGCGCTGCTCGCCAAGGCCGTGGCCAACGATGCGTCGGCCCTGCCTGCGGCTGCCGCGCTCGAATGCGCGACGATCAACGGCGCGCGCGCTCTTGGCCTGGACAAGCGCATCGGCTCGATCGAAGCCGGCAAGGAAGCCGATCTCGTGGCAGTCGAACTGTCTAGCCCGGAGGTTTCGCCGATGTTCGATCCCGTATCGCACCTGCTCTATGCGAGCGGACGCGAACACGTGACTGACGTTTGGGTCGCTGGCCGTCGTGTTGTGCAGACGCGACAGCTTGTCACGGATGATGGAACGGCACTTGACCGCGTGGTCCTGTCGTCTTCCACAGCGTGGCAAAATCGTTGCCGGCAGTTGTTGAAGAAACAGGCGTGAGCGTTATCGCGCCATCGACAGAATCGGCTTCAGGCATCGGCCGCGCAGTCTGACCGCGTGTCAGGCCGTGTACGGATCCGGACCGCCCTGCCATTTTCAGAGAGGAGAACTATGAAGAAAACCGCGAAACTAGGCGTCCTGTTCGCGACAGCGATGGCGGTCACCTCGGGCGCCGCAATCGCGCAGTCGAAGGACATCCCCGGCGGCAAGAACGCGCCGGCATATGTCCTCGATCCGCGCGGCAACGTCGTCGTCGATCCGTTCGGCCTGTGCTGGCGTACGCCTTGGTGGACGCCGCAACTTGCCGGCGTCGACGGTCCGCAGGGGGCCGGATGCGCCTGCGACAAGGCAGCGCTGCCGAAAGAAGTCTGCGAACCGCCTCCGCCGCCGCCGCCGCCGCCACCGCCGCCGCCACCGGCTGCAGCACCTCCGGCACCGCCGCCGCCACCGCCGCCGGCCCCGCCGAAGCCGACCAGCGAGAAGGTCACCTTCGCGGCTGACGCGCTGTTCGATTTCGACAAGGCGGTACTGAAGCCCGAGGCACGCGCCAAGCTCGACGATCTGGTCTCGAAGCTTGCCGGTGTGAACCTCGAAGTGATCGTCGCCGTCGGCCATACCGACTCGGTCGGCGCGGACGCCTACAACCAGCGGCTGTCGGCCCGTCGCGCCGATGCCGTCAAGCAGTACCTGGTGAGCAAGGGCATCGAGGCGAACCGGATCTACACCGAAGGCAAGGGCGAGACGCAGCCGGTCGCAGACAACCGCACCGCCGATGGTCGCGCCAAGAACCGTCGCGTGGAGATCGAAGTCATCGGCACCCGGACGGTGAAGCGCTGAGCGGCGTTGCCGCAATGAAAAAAGCCCCGCCTCGGCGGGGCTTTTTGCTGGCGCTCGGGTCAGCCGCCGATGCGCCGTCGCGGCGAAATCACGGTATGCCCATCGCACTGCGCACCGCCGCGGCCGCCGTGCCGTTGAAGCGGTACTGATAATCCGCGATCTTCGCTCCAGCCTTGTACAGCTTTCCGGGGCGCACGCCCGGCGCGCCTTTGCGCGGCTCGACGAAGGCGATGCGCGCGGCCTCGCGCTCGACGTTGGCCACGCCGGTGTCCAGAGGATCGACGTTGGCGCCGAACGACAGCACCACGGCCTTCGTGCCGCCGACCGTCGTTTCTTCCCATGTGCCCTCGGCCAGTACCTCTTCCGTCGCCCGGGCGCAGAACATCGTCCCCGACTTGGCCGAGTAGAGCTGCACGCGGCCACGGGCGGCGGCGGCATCGCGGAACATCATTGCGTAAGGCCGCGCGCCGTTGCGATCTTCATAGGACAGGCAAAACGGCGTGTCTTTGGCGAAGTTGCCGACCATCTGCCGCGTATTCGCCGCCCCGGTAAACGACTCGCGCTTGGGCAGAATCAGTACGTCATCCTGGAAACGGACCGTCGACAGATAGGCCACCGATCCGGACGGGAACTTCGCTTCGCCCACACGTGCCGCCTCGGGTTTGGTGAAGTTCTCCGGCGTGCGCAGGAAGGCGCGGATCGGCAACCCTGAGACATCGTAGGCTTTCAGGGTCACCTTCAGGCGCAGCGGGCTCGTCGACTGGTAGACGAGTTGGACGCTGCCGTCGCTTTCGGGAACCGCGAAGTTCGGCCGGCCGATCGCATGCCGCTCGCCGTCGCGGACAAAGTGCTGCACGTCGATGTTGCCGTTGAAGGCCGTAACCGCCGAGTCGCTGCTGGTTTCGGTCAGCGGATAGCGATCGCCCTGCGGCTTGTCGGCTGCCCGCAGGTTGACCATGCGCGTGCCGGAAAAGTAAAAGAGCCCCTCGCCCTTCAGTGCGTCGAAGCTCGGCATCTCCAGCGGCCTGGCGTGTTCGACCGGCTTGACGTCGACCGTCGGCGGCGGCGACATGACCGCGGACGGCGCCTGCGCGATTGCCAGCGGCGAGGCCAGCGCGATCATCAGTGCGAAACAAGGCTTCAGATGGGTCATGGGCGGCCCTCGGTGTTTTCCCCCAACTCAGGTGTGCGGAACTCTAGCGGAACGGCCGTCGAAGCAAGCATCATGCAAACTGACAGCGGCCGTCGCGCGATTCGGCTAATCCATGCAGCTTCTGGCTAAGGCAGCCCCTGCAAGCCGCAGTCGCGGCGCCCGGCGTTCGGCCAGATAAGATCAAGACCATGGAAACGACCACGTCAGCGCCTCATTCCAACGTCGATGCCGCAGAGTTGCAGAAGTTCGGCGCGCTGGCGCACCGCTGGTGGGATCCGCAGGGCGACATGCGTCCCCTGCACGAAATCAATCCGTTGCGGCTGGACTGGATCGACCGCCTCGCCCTGCTGTCCGGCAAACGCGTTGTCGACGTCGGCTGCGGCGGCGGCATCCTCGCCGAAGCGATGGCCAGCCGCGGCGCCCGGGTCACCGGCATCGATCTGTCGGTCAAGCCATTGAGGGTCGCGCAGCTGCACGCGCTGGAAGCCGGGGTCGCGGTCGACTACCGCGAAACAAGCGCCGAGGCGCTGGCGCAGGAGTCGCCGGCGGCCTTCGATGTCGTCACCTGCATGGAGATGCTCGAGCACGTGCCCGATCCGGGCAGCAGCGTGCAGGCGTGCAGCCGCCTCGCGCGAGCCGGCGGCTGGGTCTTCATCTCGACCATCAATCGCAATCCGAAGGCCTTCCTGTTCGCCATCGTCGGCGCCGAATATGTGCTGCGCCTTCTGCCGCGCGGCACGCACGAGTACGCCAAATTCATCCGGCCGAGCGAACTGGCGACCATGGCCCGGCGGGCCGGGCTGGACGTCGTCGAGATCCTCGGCCTGACCTACAACCCGCTGACGAAGCGTTTTGCACTCGGCCGCGACACCGACGTCAACTACCTCGTCGCCTGCCGCAAGCCCGAATGATGCCGATCGACCTGGTGCTGTTCGACCTGGACGGCACGCTTGCCGACACGGCGCCGGATCTCGCCGCCGCCGCCAATAGGCAGCGGGCCGATCGCGGGCTCGAACCGCTGCCGATCGAGGTCCTGCGACCGATGGCCAGCCACGGCGCGCGCGGACTGGTCGGCCGGGCACTCGGGCTGGCCCCTGGCGATTCTGACTACGAGGCGGCGCGGCTGGAGTTCCTCGCCCACTATGAACAGGCATTGTGCGTGCACACGAAGCTTTTTTCCGGCATGGCTGAAACGCTTGCCCGCCTTGAAGCCGAGGGATGCCGCTGGGGCGTGGTCACCAACAAGGTGCGTCGCTTCACCGAGCCGCTGATCGAACGGCTTGGCCTGCGCCAGCGCGCGGCCTGCGTGGTCAGCGGCGATACGACCGCGCATGCCAAGCCGCATCCGGCGCCGCTGTTGCACGCGCTGCAGGTCTGCGGCGTCGACTCCCGCCATTGCATCTATGTCGGCGACGACCTGCGCGATGTGCAGGCCGGCCAGGCCGCCGGCGTTGGCACCGTGGTCGCCGCCTACGGCTATCTCGGCGAGCAAACGGACGTCACGGCCTGGGGCTGCGATCACGTGATCGAGTCGCCGGAACAGTTGCTGCCTTTGATCGGGCTCTGAGCCCCTTCGCGCCCGATCGCCATAATGGCAATGTCGCGCCGCGCTGTGCGCGATCAGAAGAATCGCGGCAAGCTCGTGCCATGACCTTTTCGCGCCGGCTGGCGATCACCACGGCCTCCATCGCGGCGGCGATCGCGGCAGTGCTCATCGGCCTGGCGCTCGGCGTGCCGGCGGCCGTGCGCTGGGGAATCGAAACCGTCGCTGCGCGCGAGACCGGACGCGTTTGGCAGGTCGGCACGATCCGCTTCAACCCGCTGACGCTGCGCCTCGAAGTGCGCGACCTGTCGATCGGCGGCGCAGCGGATGAAAAGCTGCCGCTGCTGACCTTGGCCGAACTGCGAACGCAGCTTGGCGCCAGTTCGATCTGGCCCCTGGCGCCGGTGGTCAGGTCGCTGCGGCTGCAGGGCCTGCGCACCAATGTCGTACGCCTCGCGCCGAATCGCTTCAACTTCAGCGACATCGTCGAGCGGCTGGCGGCCAAACCGGGCACTGGCGAACCCGCGCGCTTCGCCGTCAACAACATCGAACTGGCCGACGGCGCCATTGACATCGACGACCGTGTCGTCGGTCGGCGGCATGCGGTGACGGAACTAGCCATCGGCATCCCCTTCATTTCCAGCCTGCCGGACGACGAGGACATCCAGGTCAAGCCGGTCGTTGCGGCACGCGTCAATGGTGCGCCGTTCCGGCTCGAGGGCGAGACCTTGCCGTTCGCCGACTCGCTCGAGACCTCGCTGAGCTTCCGCGCGAGCGGCCTGCAACTGCCGACCTATCTCGGCTATGCGCCGGTACCGCTGCGCTTCAGCGTGCCGCGCGGCGAGCTGGATACGGACCTGCGCCTTGTCTTCCGCCGCGCCGTCGCAGCCCGGGCGGACCGTCCGGCGCAGCCGGCCCGATTGCTGCTGACCGGCCGCGCCGCGATACGCGACTTCGCGCTGCAGCCGCAGGACATGGACGAGCCGCTGGTCGAATGGCGCGCGCTGGAGATCGTGCTCGACGAAGTCGGGCTGCTGGCGCGCTCGGCAAAGGTCGCCTCGGTGACGCTCAACGCGCCTGTGCTCCGCGCCACCCGGCGTGCCGACGGTTCGCTGGCCGGCCTGGCGGCGTTCGGCGCGAACGCACCGGTCGCGGCCGTCCCTGCCGATGCGGGACAGAGTACTGGCGCGCCGGCGGGCAGCGCCGCGCCGTTTGTCGTTCGCGTCGCCAAGGCGCGCGCCAGCGACGGAATCGTGCATTTCCGTGACGAGTCGGTCGACTTCGCGCGGACATTGCAGGCGCTTGCGGTCGAGATCGACCAGTTCACCAGCAGCGCAGATGCACCGGCCAGGCTGTCGGCCGCCGCCCGCACGGACGACGGTACCCGGCTGAAACTTGCCGGTGAGCTGCGCGCCGCGCCGCTGCAACTTGGACTCGACGCGACGATCGACGGGCTGCCGCTTGCCGGCCTGGCACCGTACCTGCGGCCGATCATCCGCGCGGCGGTCGACGGCACCGTCGAGGTCGGCGCCCGAATCACTGCTGCGCAGTCCGGCGACGATTTCGACCTGAAGGTGACCAACGGGCGCCTGAGCGGAAGTGCCCTGCGCCTGCGCGGGCCGGCGGGCAATGCGGCGCAGCTTGCGCTCGCGCGACTCGAGGTCGCCGGCATCGGCCTCGACCTGCTGCAGCGTGACGTGCAGATCGAACGCGCCAGCGTTGCCGGCCTGCGTGCGTGGGCCACGCGCGACGCCGACGGGCGCTTCGACTGGCAGAAGCTCATCGTCGAATCGGCCCCCGCAGCGGCCGCCGCTCGCGGGCCTCCATGGAAGGTCCATCTCGCCGAAGTCGAGGTCGTCAACGCCCGCGCACTGGCCACCGACATCGCGGTGCAGCCGCCGGTGAAGGTGGCCGTGGAAGGCCTCAATGCGGTGATCCGCAACGCCGGCAGCGATCTCGGCGCCCGTATGGCCATTCAGTTGCGCACGCGGCTCGGCGGCGGCTCGGCGCAGGCGCGCGGCTGGCTGCGCGTGCAGCCGATGGCTGGCGAGCTGAAACTCGATGTCGCCAACGTCGACGTCAGCGCGCTGCGCCCCTACGCGGCGCGCTACGCCAATGCCGTGCTCGCCAGCGCCGCCGTGTGGAGCAACGGCACGCTCGCTTTCGGCATGGCCAAGGATGCGCCGGCGATCCGCTTCGACGGCGGCGCCCGGCTCACCAACTTCGCGGCGCTGAACCCGGACGGCGAGACCGAACTGGCGCGCTGGCAGGCGCTCGCGCTCGATGCAGTACGACTCGACACCGGCGCCCAGCCGCCGTATGTCGACATCGGCAGCGTCAAGCTCAACGACTTCTACGCCCGGGCGATCCTGTCCGAGCAGGGCAAGTTGAACCTCGTCGAAGTCTTTCGATCGCCGGCCGCCGCCGAGTCCACCGACGACAGCGCGGCAACAGCGCCGGCGGCTTCGACCTCGCCAGCCGGCGCCGCTGCCGCGCAACCCATGCGCATCCGCATCGGCGCGACCGAGATCCAGCGCGGCAACATCAACTTCACCGACAACTTCATCAAGCCCAATTACACCGCCAACCTGACCGACCTCGTCGGGACAGTGAGCGAATTTGTGTCCGATCGCGCCGAACTCGCCGACGTCTCGGTCCGCGGCCGCGTCGACGGCGACGCTCCGGTCGAGATCACCGGCAAGGTCAATCCGCTGGCCGAACCTCTGGCGCTCGACCTGCGCGGCACCACGCAGGGTGTCGAGCTGCCGCGACTGACGCCCTATTCGGCCAAGTACGCCGGTTACCCGATCACGCGCGGCAAGCTGTCGATGGACGTGCAGTACAAGATCGAGAACAACAGGCTGCAGGCCGAGAACCATCTTTTCCTCGACCAGCTGACTTTCGGCGAACGTGTCGACAGCCCGAGCGCCACCAAGCTGCCGGTGCTCCTCGCCGTCGCCCTGCTGAAGAACAGCCGCGGCGAGATCGACATCCGCCTGCCGATCTCCGGTTCGCTCGACGATCCGGAGTTCTCCATCGGCGGCATCATCGTGCAGGTCATCGTCAACCTGCTGACCAAGATCGTCACCGCGCCGTTCTCGCTGCTCGCCGCAGCGTTCGGCGGCGGCCCGGATCTCGGCCACATCGAGTTCGCGCCCGGTTCGGCGCTGCTCACCGAAGTTCAGGTCAGGAAACTGGAGACACTGGCCAAAGCGCTGCTCGACCGGCCGGCCCTTCGGCTCGACATGACCGGCCGGGCGCTCGCTGCCGTCGACACCGGAGCCCTGCGCCGCGCCAAGCTCGACGGCAAACTGCGCGCCGCGAAGCTGCGCGAGCTGGTGCGCGCCGGTGGCAGCGCCGATCCCGCCACGATCACTGTCGCCGCCGAGGAGCGCGAACGACTGCTCGCACGGGTGTACGCCGACGAGAAGATCCCGGAGAAGCCGCGCAACGTACTCGGCATCGCCAAGGCGATTCCGGCGGCCGAGATGGAGAGGCTGATCCTCGGCACGCTGACCGTCACCGAAGACGACCTGCGCCGGCTGGCCAACGACCGCGCCACCGCCGTGCGCGACCACCTCAGCGAGCAGGGCAAGGTGCCGCGCGAGCGGCTGTTCCTGGTCGCGCCGCTGCTCGACGGTTCCGGCGACGCCAAGATGCCGCCGGCAAGGGTTGATTTTTCGCTGAAGTGACCCATCTGGGGTCGTACAATCACCGGCAGCTGGGGGCGACCTGGTTTCGACGCGGGTAGCGAATCAGTGCGGGGCATGCCGAGGACCAGTGACCTCGTAAATCCATCTGGAACACTACAAACGCCAACGACGAGCGTTTCGCTCTCGCCGCCTAAACCCGGTGAGACGCTGCACTAGCTGGCCCCTGGGCTAGGTCGGGCAACCGACAGCAGCGACATATACAGAGGCTGGATGCCGGCGGCGTCACGACGCCGGACATCGAGATCCAGTGACTGGCTGTGCGTCGGCCTGCCGGCTGGCTAAGCGCACGGCGAGATCCAAATAGGTCGGCTACGCATGTAGAGCCGTCTGAGGAACACTTGCGGACGCGGGTTCGATTCCCGCCGCCTCCACCATCTTCGTACGGACGCCACCACCGTGGTGGCGTTTGCCTTCCTCCACGACGCGATGCCATGCACGCCGCCTCAGGCGCAGCAGGGAACAGACGGCGAGCGCGGGATCGCGCTGGTCCGACAGCGCGCGGGCGGTCTTCGGCATCAACGCAACTCATCCGGGCGATGGCCCGCATTCTTGTGGCAATGTTCGGCTTCGACGCCGCGCCGAGGCGATATCTTCGGCCGTTCGCCGCCGCCGGCAGCCCCGGCGCCCGGCAGCCTAGACAGAACCTGCAATGTTCGGACGCTCCAAGCCCGTCGTCTTCGAGCCGTACAGTTCCCGCCGTTCGAAACGGCGCGTACCCCGCTGGTTGCTTCTGCTGCTGCTCGGCATCGCCGCCGGTGCGGCGGGCGTGATCTACGTCCAGGAGCGGCACCTGCCGCCGCGGTTGTCGGCGGCCGAAACGGCCCAACTGCGCGATTCGTTCGCGCAGGCGGACGCCGGCCGGAAGCGCCTGCAGGCTGAACTGGCGGAGACCGCGAAGAACCTTGCGGCCACCACCGCCGAGAACAAGCGCCTCGCTGACGAGCTTTCGGCCAGCCGCCAGACGGTCGAACGGTTGCGCGAAGACGTCGCCTTCGTCGCCGCTGCGCTGCCGCCGGACCCGCGCGGCGGCGCCGTCGAAGTCCGCGCCGCCCGCATCACGAGCCCGGGCAAGACGCTCGCATACGAGGTCGCGCTTTCGCGCGAAGGCGCGCGGGGCAAGCCGCTCGCCGGGGTCATGCAACTGACGGTCAGCGGCGAGTCCGCGCGCGGCGGCGAGAGCACGATCGCGCTCGAGCCGATCGCGATCTCGGTGCCGACGCACCAGGTGCTGCGCGGCAGCCAGCCGCTGCCCGAGGGCTTCGTTCCGCGCCAGTGCACGATCCGCGTGCTCGACCGCCCCGGCGGCCAGATGCTGGGGATGCGGGTGATGTTCGTGAAGTGACGGCCGGCGACCCGCGCCGTCGCGATCATTCGTCCTGGCGACTGCCGCCCACCGAATCGAAAGGCACATGATGACCACCCGGCTTTACGGCATCGCCAACTGCGACACCGTCAAGCGGGCGCGTGCCTGGCTGGAGGACAACCGACACGCCTATGTCTTCCACGACTTCCGCAAGCAGGGCGTGCCTGCCGACCGGCTCGGTGCCTGGATCGCACGAGTCGGCTGGGAAGCGCTGCTGAACCGCCGCGGCACGACCTGGCGCCGGCTCGACGAGGCGACGCGCAACGCCGTGGCCGACGCCCGCAGCGCCCGCGCGCTGATGCTCGCGCAGCCGAGCGTGATCAGGCGCCCGGTGGTCGAGTGGCCCGGCGGTGAGCTGACGGTGGGCTTCGACGCCGGCGAGTGGTCGCAGGTCGCCGGCCGATGAACCGCACTCCGGCGGCGGCGCCTTGTCGTGCAGCTCGATTCGACACGCGCTGATCACCGCTGCGCCGTTGCACGTGCGTGCGCGGCGCTGAACAATGGGCAGCCCTGCGAGCGTGCAAGCTGCTGGCGGTGAAGATCTTGCCGTCGTATGCGTCGGCGTACCGCGACCGAGGCGACGCCAAGGCACGCGCCGAGTTCCTGGCGCTGCTGCCACCGGCCGAGCAGCTGGCCACTTCCGATTGGCTTTATCCGGACGGCGGCGCGCTTGGCGGCGGCGCGGACGTCTGGCGTTTCTGCCGCGCCTTGCCAGTGGCCAACAGCGAACAACCAAGGACCACGCGCGAGATCCTCATAAAGCTCGAGGCGCGGCTGACAGCGGGCGAGCGTTCGGGCTTCCTTCTCGACGAAACGCGACGACAACTCGCGGCCTTGCGCCGAACGAGCGCGCGTCGGCGACTCGCATTGCGCAGGGCATGTGATCGCGGTGCGCCCGCATTGGAACGACGCCTGACTCGCGCATGCGGCCGGGGCCGCAGCGGCGACCCCGGCCCGGTCAATCGACCTTCAGCGTCACGCGCCTCGGTCGGCCCGGCTCGACCTTCGGCAGTTCGATCCTGAGCACGCCGTCCTTGTAGCTGGCGCTGGCCTTGTCCGAGCGCACCGGCACCGGCAGCGGCACGCTGCGCAGGAAGCTGCCGTAGGCGCACTGGATCACGCGCCAGCGGCCTTCGCTCGTCTCGCGCTCGAAGCGCTTTTCGCCGCGCACCACCAGCACGTCGTCGAGCACCTCGATGTCGAAGTCGCGCTTCGACATGCCGGGGATCTCCAGCCGCACCACCAGCCGCCGGTCGTCCTCGAAGACGTCGCCGCCGAGCATCGACCAGCCGTTCGACGGCAGGTAGAACTGGTCGTCGACATCGCTGCGCGCCGGCAGGTTCGATTTGTCGCTGGCGCGGAAGCGCGTCAATGCGCTCGCGGCGGAGTCGCGCAACCGCTGCCAGCCTTCCGCCACCGAACCCCAAAGCGCACCGACGCCCTGCCTGACTTCACTCATCTTCATCGTCGTCCTCCACAAGCAACGCGAAAAGATGTGCCAAGCCTCCGATCAGCTGACGCGGATCTGCACCTTGCGCGGCTGCGCGTGTTCGGCCTTGGGAATGCGCAGCTTCAGCACACCGTGGTTCATCTCGGCCGCGATCTTCTCGGGGTCGAGTTCCTTGCTCAGCGTGAACACGCGCCGGTAGCGCGGCACCTGAACCTCGGCGTGGCTGGCCTGCAGCCCCTCGGGCGTGGCCAGGCCGACGTCGCCCTCGATGGTCAGCGTGTCGGCCTCGACGCGCAGGTTCAGCTGCTGCTTCGACACACCCGGCAGATCGGCGAACAGCGTGATGCCGGTCGCGTCCTCGATCACGTCCACCGGCGGCAGCACGGCATCGCGGCGGCCGTTGTTGTCCTGCTTCTTGACGTCGTTGGTCATGGGATCACCTCCTATTCACTTGACTTCGATACGGCGCGGCATCGCCGATTCGCGGCGCCTGATGCTCAGGTGCAGCACGCCGTCGCGGTATTCGGCACTGACGGCGTTCGGATCGACATCGTCGGGCAGGCTGACCACGCGCCGGAAGCGCCCGGCAAAGCGCTCGTTGATGTGCACCGCCGTCTTCTCGTCCTCGGGCGCGCTCGATTCGCGTTCGCCCTGGATGGTGAGCACGCCGCGGTCGATGTTCACATCGATCTTCTCGGGATCCAGCCCCGGCGCGAAGGCATAGATCTCGACGGACTGCTGCGTGCCGCCGATGTTCAGCGCCGGAAAGCCGCCACGGCCGAAGCCGCGGATGCTGGGCGACAGGTCGAAGCTTTGCTGCAGTTCACGCTGCAGGCGATCGAATTCCGCGAAGATGTCGCGGGGAAACAGGGATCGGTAGATCACGAGTCACCTCCTTCGGTCGTTTCGGTCCACCGGCTCGCCGCCGGTCCCTTGGTTGCCACTACGCTTTGCTAATTCGTGCCGGCCGCCACGCATTTCAAGGGGCTTGAAGTCACCGCGCGCGGCGGCCATCTAACGGTTAGCGGCACGTCGGGCCGAAGCCGGCCGGCGCGCCGAGGCGCGGGAGGGCCGATTGCAGTTCAAGGACTACTACCAGACGCTGGGGGTGGCCCGCGACGCCACCGCCGACGAGATCAAGAAGGCGTACCGCAAGCTGGCGCGCAAGTACCACCCGGACCTGAGCAAGGAGTCCGGCGCCGAGGCGCGCATGAAGGAGGTCAACGAGGCCTACGCGGTGCTGTCCGACCCCGAGAAGCGCGCCGCCTACGACGCGCTCGGCCGCGGCTACCAGCCGGGGCAGGATTTTCGGCCCCCGCCCGACTGGGACGCCAACTTCGAGTTCTCCGGGCCGGGCTTCGGCGGCGAGGCGGCGGATTTCAGCGACTTCTTCGCCGAACTGTTCGGCCGCATGGGCGGGCGTGGCCGCGAAGCGGGATTCGGTCGCCGCGAGCGCTTCGAAGCGCGCGGCGAGGACCACCACGCCAAGATCGTGCTCGACATCGAGGACGCCTGGCGCGGCGCCACCCGGCAGATCAGCCTGCGGGTGCCCAGAATGGACGCGGCCGGCCGCGTCGTGCTCGACACGCGCACGCTCGACGTGCAGATTCCCAAGGGGGTTCGCGAAGGCCAGCTGATCCGGCTCGCCGGCCAGGGCGCACCCGGCTTCGGCGGCGCGCCGGCGGGCGACCTGCTGCTCGAAGTGCATTTCCACCCGCATCCGCGCTTCCACCTGAGCGGCCGCGACTTGCGCGTCGACCTGCCGGTGGCACCGTGGGAGGCCGCCCTCGGCGCGGTGATCCCGGTGCAGTTGCCCGACGGCAGCACGCTGAAGGTGCGCATCCCGGCCGGCGCGCAGAGCGGCCGGCAACTGGTGGTGCGCGGCAAGGGCGTGCCCGGCAATCCGCCCGGCGACCTCGAACTGACGGTGCGCGTCGTGTTGCCGGCGGCGGATACGGCGCGGGCGAAGGAGATCTACGAAACGATGGCGCGCGAACTGAAATTCGACCCACGCGCCGGCGGTGGAGCCTGAAATGCAGACCACGGACAGCCTGATCGGCGCCCTGCTCGACGACGCCTGCCTGACGCTCGAGGAACTGTCGCGCGTGGCCGCCGTGCCGCCCGACTGGGTGATCGAGCACGTGCGCGAGGGGCTGCTTTCGGTCTCCGGCGAGTCGCCGTCGGCCTGGCGCTTCGGCAGCCGAGAGCTGTGGCGGGTGCGGCAGATGCGGCGCTTCGAGCGCGACTTCGACGCCGTGCCCGAACTGGCGGCGCTGGTCGCGGACCTGCTCGAAGAGCTCGACGAGATGCGCGCGCAGATGCGGCGCGCCGGGATGGGGTCCTGAGGCGCCCGCGCACCGAGCCGAAACCACGCGCTTGCTGCGAACGGGTCAGCCGCGACGACGACGCGATCACCAACCACTTCTGAAAAGACACTGGGTTCCCGCCGGAGCCTGCCCTGACTCCGATCGAGGGCGGGAACGACGCAGGCCCGTCGTCCTGGCGCAGGCCGGGACCCAAGTTGGCGGCCTCGAAGATTGGGTCCCGGCCTGCGCCGGGACGACCATTGCAGAGATCGTGCCTGCGCGACAGTCGCCGGGCCCTGGTCGCGCCCGCCGCCCCTACCGCTCCCGCCCGGCCCGGCGCACGACCTGGGTCAGCGGTTCGAGCAGGTACGCCAGCGGCGTGCGCTCTTCGCCCTTGATGTAGACCTCCGCCGGCATGCCGGCGAGCAGCTTCAGGTCGCCGGCCTTGGCCAGCGACCCGGCGTCGGCCTCGATGTTGACCACGTAGTACGGCACGTTGGTGGCCCGGTCGACCAGCCGGTCGGCCGAGACGTAGAACACCTTGCCATCGACCAGCTTCGTGGTCCGGTAGGCAAACGCGGTGAAGCGGATCTCCGCCGCCTGGTCGCGGTAGACGCGGTTGATGTCTTCCGGCCGCACGCGCGCTTCGACCACCAGCCGCTGCGCACTGGGCACGATGTCGGCGATCGGCTCGCGCGGCGCGATCACCGCGCCCGGCGTGTTGAACTTCAGGTCCATCACCTCGCCGGCCACCGGCGCCACGATCACCTGCCGTTTGGCCGCGTCTCTGCTCTTGCGCTGCTCCTGCTGCAGTTCGGACAGCCGCGCCTGGGTGGCCTTCAACTGGTCGCTCGCCTGCTGCCGGTATTCGCTTTCGAGCGAACGCGCGCGCAGGTCGTTGTCGACCATGCGCTGCTCGGCCCGCGCCAGTTCGGAGCGCCGCTCCTCCAGCTTCACCGAGTAGTCGGCGATCCCCGCCTCCAACTGCGTGATCCGCGTGGCCGAGATGAAGCCGTCCTTCAGCAGGTTGCGGTTCGTGGCCAGTTCCTGCTTCTGCAGCGCGAGCGCCTCGGCCGCCTGCGCGATCTGCGCCTTCAGCGCCGCCGCTTCCTGCGCCACCTTCTCGCGCTGCGCCCGCAGCAGGCCGATCTGCCCGACCATCGCATCGCGGCGGGCGGCGAACAGCGCCCTTTCCTTTTTCAGCAGTTCGGCCAGCCGCGGATCGCTTTCCGTGGCCTTGGCGAGATCCGCCGGCAGGCTGAAGTCCGGCGCCAGCGCCTGCTCGGCTTCGAGCCGCGTGATGCTGATGCGCTCGGCGGCGACGCGATAGTCCCAGCGGTTCAGGTCCGCATCGACGCCGACGTCGCCCAGCACCAGCAGCGTTTCGCCCTCGGCCACCTGCTGGCCGTCGCGCACGCGCACCTCGCGCACGATTCCGCCTTCGGCGTGCTGCACCGGCCGCCGGTTCAGGTCGACCTTGACGAACGCCGGCGCCACCACCGCCGAGGCCAGCGGCGCCAGCGCCATCCAGGCCGCGAGCGGCAGCAGCCCGACGAGCAGCACCCACCGGCCGGCGCGCATCAGCGAGCGCGCCTCCTGCAGGCTCGGCTGCAACGCGCTGTCGGTCTGCGGCAATCCGGCCAGCGCCGGCTCCTGCAGCGTGAACGAATTGCGTTTCGCCGCCGCGCCGACGCTCATGCGCTCCTCCCGGCAGTGGCGGCCACGGGGGCCCCGGCCGGCACGGCGCGCGGCATCGGCACCACCTGGGCACCGGACTTCTCGGAGGTCGCCTGCATCGCGCGCATCACCTCGGGCACGGTGCCGAAGTGCTTCACCCGGCCGCCATCGAGCACCAGCATCCGGTCGGCGTGCTGCACGAGGTTCGTCCGATGCGTGACCATGACCACCGTCACCCTGCCGCGCAGCGCCTTCAGCGCCTCGCCCAGCGCCGCCTCGCCGGCGCCGTCAAGATTGGAGTTCGGCTCGTCGAGCAGCAGCAGCTTCGGCTCGCCGTAGAGCGCGCGCGCCAGCGCCAGCCGCTGCCGCTGGCCGGGCGACAGCATCGCGCCCATCTGCTCGATGCGCGTGTCGTAGCCCTGGGGCAGCGCCAGGATCATCTCGTGCACGCCGGCGGCCATCGCCGCATTGACCACCTGCACCTCGTCCACCTGGCCCAGCCGGGCGATGTTCTCCGCCACCGTGCCGCTGAACAGTTCGACGTCCTGCGGCACGTAGCCGATGTACGGGCCGACCGATTCGCGCGGCAGTTGCGTCAGGTCGGCGCCGTCGAGCCGCACGCTGCCCGCCGCCGGCGGCCAGATGCCGGCCAGCACGCGCATCAGCGAGCTCTTGCCGGCGCCGCTGGCGCCGATCACCGCCAGCGCCTCGCCCGCATCCAGATGGAACGACACGCCGGCGAGGATCATCTTCTCGGCGCCGGGTGCGCGCAGCACCAGCCCCGCGGCGTCGAGCGTGCCGCTTGGCGCCGGCAACGCCATGCGCTCCGGCGCCGCCGCGCCGTCGAGCAGCGCGCGCAGCCGGCCATAGGCGGCTCGCGCCTCGGCCAGCAGCTTCCAGCTGGCGACCATCTGCTCCACCGGCGCCAGCGCGCGGCCGAGCAGGATGGTCGTGGCCACCATCACGCCGGCCGTGGCCGCCTGCGTGATCACCAGGTAGGCGCCGGTGGCCAGCATCAGCACCTGCACCGCCTGCCGCAAGGTGCGCGCGCCGGCCGCCATGGCCACCGAGCGACGGGTCGAGGACTGCTGCAGCCCGATCACGCGCGCATTCAGTTGCCGCCAGCGCGCCAGCAGCGCGTCGGCCATGCCGAGCGTCTCGACGACCTCGGCGTTGTGCATCGAAGATTCGAGGTAGCGCGCGGTCTTGTTGCCTTCGCGCTGCACCTCTTCCAGGCCCTTGCGCGTCAGACGGTCGGTGACGACCGCCAGCGCCAACATCAGCGCCGCGGCGAATGCCGCCGCCATGCCAAGCAACGGATGCGCCAGCCAGATCACCGCCACGTAGATGACGATCCATGGCGCATCGAACATCGACAGCAGCGCCTGCGTCGAAAACAGCGAGCGCAGCGTGGCCACGTCGCGCAGGCCTTCGCCCGGCACGCGCTCGACGCGTCGCGCCGCCTGCGCCAGCATGCGCCGCGCCACCTCCGGCAGCAGCGATTCGCCGACGATCTGGCCGATCACCGCCTGCAGCCGGCTGCGCAGGTTATCGAGCAGCAGCATCAGCAGCAGCGCGATGCCGGCGCCGAGCAGCAGCATCAGCAGCGTCTCGCGGCTGCCGCTGGCCAGCACGCGGTCGAACACCTGCAGCATGAACAGCGCCGGCACCAGCAGCAGCAGGTTGACGAAGAACGAGAAGACGGCCACCGCCCGCAGGGGGCGGCGGATCAGGTCGTGCAGGTCGTTCATCGGTACGAGGCTAAGGGGCGAGTGGCCAGGCGAAAGCTAGCGTGAGCGCCGCCGCCAGAGGAGAAAATCGCGCCTGAAGGCCGGCGCGGCGCGATGCACGGGGGAGGCGCCCGTGCATCGGCCGCGATCGGCGCAGCACATACGCTGGCCTGTCGTCGGACCGCCTTCGCTTCCCGCGACCGCTACGGCCCGACCTTGATGTCGTTGTGATCGAAGGTTCCGCCGTCGGTGATCGTCACGTTCGCAAACAGCGAGCGCCCCGTTGTGGCGTCGCCGCCGTCCGAGTCGTAGTACAGGTTGCCGCTGGCGCTGTCGTAGATCACCTTCGCGCCCGCCCCGACCACCACGCTGGCGCCCGTGCCGTCGCTGACACTGGCGAAGCGGCCAGCGCCGAGCGCGCCGGTCGCGCCACTGTTGTCGAACGCGAGCGCAGACAGCTCGATCATGTCGACGCCGTTGGCCTGGAAGTCGGTGATCGTATCGACCGCGTTCGGCGCGGTATTGAACAGGAACGTGTCGCTGCCGGCGCCGCCGGTCAGCGTATCGGCGCCGCCCCCGCCGGCCAGCACATCGTCGCCACCGCTGCCAGTGAGCGTATCGTTGTGCTGAGTGCCGATCACCCCTTCCATGTTGCGATACGTGTCGGTTCCGAGACCAGCCGCCGACAAGTTCTCCACCGTGTTCGATGCACTCTGCACCAGAGTGAACGTGATACCGGCCGTGCCATCGCTGAAGTCGAGCAGGTCGATGCCGCTGCCGCCGTCGATCGTGTCGTCACCGGCGCCGCCGCGCAGCGTGTCGTTGCCGGCGTTACCGTTCAGCGTGTCGTTGCCGCCCAGGCCGATCAGGATGTCGTCGAATGCCGAACCGTTCAGCGTGTCGCTGAAATTGGTACCGATCACGCCTTCTATATTCCGGTAGTTGTCGTTGCCGAGACCGATCAATCCGGTCAGCCCGACGCCCGTGAACGAACTGCTCTGAACCAACGTAAAGTTGACCGCAGCACCCCCGTCGCTCAGGTCGAGCAGGTCAATGCCTGCGCCGCCGTCGAGATTATCGTTGCCCGCACCGCCACGCAGAACGTCTTTGCCGCTCGAGCCGTTCAGCGTGTCGTTGTTGGCGCCACCGATCAGCACGGCGCCCGTCGCACCGCTGGTCAGATCGTCGCCGTTCCCTTTGCCATCGATGAAAGCCGCGTCGTAACTGCATCCGGACAGGTCGATCGTGTTCGCCCCCCCCGTGCTGCTGACGACGTTCACAGTCACGGTCGCCGTGTCCGTGCCACCGGCCCCGTCCGAAACCGTATAGGTGAATGTGCGCACAGTCGGCGAAGCCACCGTGCCGCCGGTTGCGTCGGTGGTGAAGGAGAAAGTGCCGTTGGTGTTGATGGTCATACCGCTGATGCCGGTGCCTGGCGTCAGCGACTGCAGCGTCAGCGCTAACCCGTCAATGTCGATATCGTTGCCCAGCAGCGCTGCGATGGACAGCGTCACCGTCGTGCTGTTCGTGGCATAGATCACATCGTTCTGCGCGACCGGACCATCGTTCACGGCCGTCACCTGCAGGCTCGCCGTGTCCGTCTGCGCAGAGAAGGCCGTCGTGCCGCCGTTGACGCTCGTATTAGCCGTGCTCCCGTTCGTCCCCGATGTCTGATCCCAGGCGCGGAAGGTGATTGCATTGGCCACCGTCCCGTTGAAGTCATTTGCTGGTTCGAAGTAGATGCGCGTGCTCGCATCGGCGGCCAGCAGTAGCGCATTGCTGTCCGACACCGCTGGCGCAAGCTGCCAAGTGCTACCGCCGTCGGTCGAGTACCACAGCTTGCCCAGCGCCGTCGCCGTGGCCGTGATGGCGATGCCGGTTACCGCGCCGTTGTCGACATCGCTGACGTTGGCACCAAGACCGACGATGTTCGACACCAGTGTGCCGACTACTCCTACGGGGGCGCCCGCGTCTTCATTGACCGTACCGAGAACAGGATTGACGGCCGCGTTAAGGATCGGCGCATCGTTGTCGCCAGTGATGGTGATCTGCACCGTCTGCACCGCGCCGTCGCCAATGGCCACGTCGTAGGTCTGGATGACGGTCTGGCCTTCGCCCAGGTACTGCAGCGCGCTGTTATCGACGCTGAAGTTCCACGCCAGCGAGCCGCTGCCCGTGCCGGTGCTGTCGGTCAGGCTGGTGGTGAAGCTGCCCAGGTAGCCGCTGCCGCCCGGCGTGACCGTCACGCTGTGCGTGTCGATCAGGTCGACGTCGGTGAAGGCGATGGTGCCGCTGGCCGCGTAGTCGCCGCTGTCTTCCTCGGCGTCGCCGGCGAGCACCGCGCTGCCGATCTGCACCTGGTCGTTGTCGCCAGTGATGGTGATCTGCACCGTCTGCACCGCGCCGTCGCCAATGG
>CAZDXQ010000010.1:68340-92510 GCA_964509545.1 uncultured Burkholderiaceae bacterium
CACCGCGCTGCCGATCTGCACCTGGTCGTTGTCGCCAGTGATGGTGATCTGCACCTGCTGCGTGACCGACTGCCCTTCGTCATCGGTGATGACGACGCTGAACACTTCCTGCTTTGTCTCGCCGGCAGCCAAGTACTGCGCAGCGGAATTGTTCAGCGTGTAGGTCCAGTCGACGATGCCCTGCCCGTCGCCAAATGCAGCATTCGCGACCGTTGCGCACAGCGTGCCAATGGCCCCGGCCGGCGGCAAGATCGATACCGTGTGCGTGTCGGTGACGTCGAGATCGAAGAATGTAATGTTGCCGCTGACGCTCTGCGCCGTCGCAGGGTTCGCATCCGAGTCGCCGTCCTCACGCACTGCACCGACGAAAGTCCCGCCATCGACCACGGGCCGGTCGAGGTCGACGAGAACACCGTCGACGTAGACCTCGAGCGCCTCCATCATCGTGACGGTAAGCGTGGTCCCGTTGCCGAAATTGAACGTGAAGTCGCTGCTCGATCCGTTGGAGACTTCGCCGGTCTGCGCGTTGCGCTTCACGGTTTCCAGGTGTGTGAAGTAGCGCGTCAGTTCGGCCTGCACGGTGCTGTTGTAAAGCCACTCCGGGTTCGTCAGCATGATGCGCACGACGTCCCATCCCGATCCGCCGTTGTAAAGATCGGTCGCGCCGGTGTTCTCACTGAGCCGGTAGATGAAGATGTCGTCGCCGGAGTCGCCGTTCAGCGTGTCGCTGCCGCTGCTGCCGTCCAATGTGTCTTCGCCTGAGCCGCCGACAAGGCTGTCGTTGCCACTGCCGCCTTCCAAAGTGTCGTCGCCCGCGCCGCCGATGAGCTTGTCGTTTCCGTCGCCTCCATACAGCGTGTCGTCACCGGCGCCGCCGCTCAGCGTGTCATTGCTGGTGGTGCCGGTCAGCGTGTCATCGCCTGAAGTGCCGCTGGTTGTGCTCATCTTGTTCTCCCGGGAAGCGCAGTTAGCGGAATGTCGTTCGTGATGGGTGGGTCAATGCGGCTAGTTGGCTTCGTCGGCGATGCCGTAGCCATCCACCGACACGACCAGCCGACTCGTCATCGGCACGGTCAACGTCGATGAACCGAACCTGAAGGTGAAGTTGGCGGCCGGCCCGCTGGCGCCGCGGCCGGCGCCGGCAGCGGCGAACCTGGCGCGGTGGGCGAAGTAGTTCTCGATCTGCAGCTGGTTGGCCGGATCGAGCCACTGCGCCAGCGTGAACTCGACGACGATGGCGTCCTTGTCGCCGACCTCGACGCAGGTGTCCGGGGTTCCGGGGCCGCCGTCGAGGCTGATGTTGTAGACAAGCGTCCGCGCGCCGCAGGCGCCGCAGGCGCGGCCGCGGCGCATCTGCTGCGTGCTGATGTGCAGTGGGTCGCTGCCGAGGTCGGGGCCGTCGGGCTCGAAGCTGTTCCCCCGTGCAAGGGAATCAAGGCATGCACTCATCTCGTTTAACCGATCCGTGTCTTCCGATCGCCTTTTCGGGTGATACCGCGTTTGCGCTACCTTGATTTGCCAGTGCTGGACGGTCAATCCAGCCCCGCTGAGCGGTCGCCTCAGGTCATCCGAACGGATTAGGTGGGCGCCAACTCACCTAGCTGGACCCCCGGTCAAGGTCCGCCGGTAAGACAAAGGCAGACTGAAACCCAGTCAGTACAACGTGCCTGCAACGTCGCCCGCAGCGGGATCTGCGGCATGACACAGCGAGCCCTCCGGATGGCCTTCAACGGACCGCAACAGCGGCATGCAAAGACCCGCACAGACAGAGGGCTCCATCCCTCGGCCGAAATTGCCGCAGTAGTAACGCATCTCGAAGGCAATGCCGCCCTCGTGGATACTGTTGCCGGCCGCATCTCGCACAACGCAGCGCCTTGAAGAATCCCTGATGCCCGATCGCCGCGCTCCCCGCCTGTTCCTGCTGCTGCTGGCCGCCGCAGCGCTGTTCGCGCTCGTGCGCTGGTGGCCGGGCCTGCCGGGCTCGCCTGCCGACCAGGCGGCGCGCGATGCGGCACCACGGCTGGTCACGCCGCGCGGCGATCTGGCCGCCGACGAGCAGGCGATGATCGAACTGTTCGAGCGCGCGCGCGATTCGGTCGTCTACATCAGCACGCGGCAGCAGGTGCAGGACTTCTGGACGCGCAACATCTTCTCGGTGCCGCGCGGCACCGGCTCCGGCTTCGTCTGGGACGAGCAAGGCCACGTGGTGACCAACTTCCACGTGATCGAGGGCGCCAGCGAGGCCACCGTGCGGCTGGCCGACGGCCGCGACTACAGGGCGGCGCTGGTCGGCGCCAGCCCGGCGCACGACATCGCGGTGCTGCGCATCGGCGTGGGCTTCAAGCGGCCGCCGCCGGTGCCGATCGGCGAAAGCGCCAACCTAAAGGTAGGGCAGAAGGTCTTCGCCATCGGCAATCCGTTCGGGCTGGACTGGACGCTGACCACCGGCATCGTCTCGGCGCTCGACCGTTCGCTGCCGAGCGAGCGCGGCACGATCGAGCACCTGATCCAGACCGACGCGGCGATCAACCCCGGCAACTCCGGCGGGCCGCTGCTCGATTCCTCCGGCCGGCTGATCGGCATCAACACGGCGATCTTCAGCCCGTCCGGGGCTTCCGCCGGAATCGGCTTCGCCGTGCCGGTGGATACGGTGAACCGCGTCGTGCCGCAGATCATCCGCACCGGCCGCTATATCCGCCCCGCGCTCGGCATCGAGGTCGACGAGGCGCTGAACAAGCGGCTGCAGTCGCTGCTCGACGTGCAGGGCGTGTTCGTGCTGCGCGTGGCGCCCGGCTCGGCCGCGGCGAAGGCCGGACTGCAGGGCGCGCAGATCGGGCGCGACGGCAGCATCGCGCCGGGCGATGTCATCGTCGCCGTGCAGGGCCAGCGCGTCGATTCGGTCGGCCGGCTGCTCGCGCGGCTCGACGACTTCGGCATCGGCGATACGGTCAAACTGTCGGTGCTGCGCGACGGCCGCGAACGCGAGGTCGAAGTGACGCTGCAGCCCGGGACCTGAACATGAACGGCATCAATCCGCAGACCCGCTGGAACGTCGTCTACTGGATCCTGGCGGCGATGGCGCTGCTGACGCTGCAGAACCTGTGGCAGGCGCAACGCACGATCGAGCCGGTGCCGTATAGCGAGTTCGAGAAGGCGCTGGCCGAGGGCCGTGTCGCCGAGGTGGTGGTCGGCGAGACCACGATCACCGGGAAACTGAAGACGCCCGACCGCGGCAAGACGACCATCGTCGCCAACCGCGTCGAGCCCGATCTCGCCGAGCGGCTGGCGAAGTACGACGTGCCGTACACGCGCGTGGTCGAGAGCACCTTCCTGCGCGACCTGCTGTCGTGGGTGGTGCCGGCGCTGGTGTTCTTCGGCCTGTGGTTCTTCCTCGTGCGCAGACTCGCCGAGAAACAGGGCGGCATCGGCGGGTTCATGAGCATCGGCAAGAGCCGGGCCAAGGTCTACGTCGAGAAGGACACCGGCGTCACCTTCGCCGACGTGGCCGGCGTCGACGAGGCCAAGGCCGAGCTGCAGGAGGTGGTCGAGTTCCTGAAGAACCCGAAGGACTACGGCCGCCTCGGCGCGCGCATGCCCAAGGGCGTGCTGCTGGTCGGCCCGCCCGGCACCGGCAAGACACTGCTGGCCAAGGCGGTGGCGGGCGAGGCCGGCGTACCGTTCTTCTCGATCTCAGGCAGCGAGTTCGTCGAGATGTTCGTCGGCGTCGGCGCCGCCCGCGTGCGCGACCTCTTCGAGCAGGCACGGCAGAAGGCGCCGGCAATCATCTTCATCGACGAGCTCGATGCGCTCGGACGCGCGCGCGGCATCGCCTCGCCCATCGGCGGCCACGACGAGCGCGAGCAGACGCTGCAGCAGCTTCTGGTCGAGCTCGACGGCTTCGACAGCTCCAGCGGGCTGGTGCTGCTCGCCGCCACCAACCGGCCGGAGATCCTCGACCCGGCGCTGCTGCGCGCCGGCCGCTTCGACCGCCAGGTGCTGGTCGACCGGCCCGACAAGACCGGTCGCGTGCAGATCCTGAAAGTGCACATCCGCAAGGTGAAGCTGGCGCCGGACGTCGACCTGGAACAGGTGGCTCAGCTCACCACCGGCTTTTCCGGCGCCGACCTGGCCAACCTCGTCAACGAGGCCGCGCTCGCCGCCACGCGGCGCAGGGGCGAAGTGATCACGCTGGCGGACTTCACCACGGCGATCGAACGGATCATCGCCGGGCTGGAGAAGCGCAACCGCGTGCTCAACCCGAGGGAGCGCGAGGTCGTCGCCTACCACGAGATGGGCCATGCGCTCACCGCGCTGGCCCTGCCCGGCACCGACCCGGTGCACAAGGTCTCGATCATCCCGCGCGGCATCGGCGCGCTCGGCTACACGATCCAGCGGCCGACCGAGGACCGTTTCCTGATGACGCGCGAGGAACTCGAACGCAAGATCATGGTGCTGCTCGGCGGCCGCGCGGCGGAGAAGCTGGTCTTCGGCCATCTTTCCACCGGTGCGGTCGACGACCTGGCCAAGGTGACCGACATCGCCCGCGACATGGTCACGCGCTTCGGCATGGTCGAGGAACTCGGCTACGTCGCCTACGAGGCGCAGCGGCCGCGCTTCCTCGAAGTGCCGGGACTGACCCAGGGCGGCTGCCAGGTCGGCGCCGAGACGCAGCAGCGCATCGACAACGCCGTGCGCGGCATCGTGATGGCCGCCTTCGACCGCACCACCGAAATCCTCGGCCGCAACCGCGACGTGCTCGAACGCTGCGCACGAGAACTGCTGGCGCGCGAAACGCTCGACGAAGGCGCGATCCGCGAACTGACGCGCGACCTGCGCCCGGCCGCGGCCTGAGCGAAGCGCCCGCACGGCTCGCGCGCGTTGCTGCTGACGCGTATGCGCCGAACCACCGCCGCGTTCTCGCGCAATGACGCAGCGCGCGCGGCGCGAAGCTGCGTACGAACGATGCAGCCAGTCACGGGCGGCGCGCACTGCATCGTGTACCGAAACCCGTTACACCGTCGCGGGCATATTGCCCAGACTCGCGGCTAACATCGGCGCCCGGAGCACTCTCCACGTCCCGCCGATGCCGGACAGGCCAGCCAACGGCGCTTTCCGCTCTCCGCCCTCGCCGATGGGCACGCAGGACGAGAGCGAAGCGCGCCTCGACGCCATCGTCCACTCGGCGATGGACGGCATCATCACGATCGACGCCGGGCAGCGCATCGTGCTGTTCAACGCCGCGGCCGAGCGGATGTTCGGCTGCGCCGCGGCCGACGCTATCGGCGGGCCACTCGACCGCTTCCTGCCAGAACGCTTCCGCGCCGCGCATCGGCAGCACATCGAGCGCTTCATCCGCACCGGCGAGACATCGCGCCGCATGGGGCTGCAACAGGCACTCGCCGGCCTGCGCGCCGACGGCCGCGAGTTTCCGCTCGAGGCGTCGATCTCGCAGGCCACGGTCGGCGGCCAGCGGCTGATGACGGTGATCCTGCGCGACATTTCCGAGCGTGTGCGCGCCGAGCAGCAGCTTCGCGGTGCGCACGAGGAACTGCGCCAGCTTTCGATCGCGATGCCGCAGGTGCGCGAGGCCGAACGCACGCGCATCGCGCGCGAGCTGCACGACGAACTCGGCCAGGCGTTGACGGCGCTGAAGATGGACGTCGACCTGCTCGACACCCTGCTGCCCGCCGACGCCGGCGAGATGCGCGAACGCACCGCCGCCATGCGTTCGCTGTTCGACGCGACGGTGGCGACGACGCGGCGCAGAGCCTCCCCTGACCTGACTCCGCTGCCGCGACGCGATTGCCGAGCCGCGAACCCGTGCCCGCCTGGAAGGCGGCACGTCCCGCGGCCCATGCGATGCGCGACCGGCCGGCGCCGGCTGAGATCGCCGGCAAGCGTCGGCGACGCGATGGCCGCACTCGTAGAACCTGTCTCGAAATCCCCGGCGGCGGTCTTGAGGCAGGTTCCACTGTCTGTCGAACGCCGCTTTCTGGATTTCCGATGAACAAAGCCCTTCACCAGCTGTGCGCTGCTGCTTTCCTTGCCGGCGTGTGCGCCGCCTTCGCCGCGCTTGCCGCCAAGTCGCACACGCACGGTGTCGCCGCCCTCACCGTCGCCATCTACGGCGCCACGATCACGATGACGCTCGATGCCCCGCTCGAATCGCTGCTCGGCTTCGAACGCGAGCCGAGGACCGAAGCCGAGCGCAATCGCGTTCGCGAAATGGCGCAGGTGCTGCGCTCCGGCGATGCGTTCGCGACAACGCCGGCGGCGCGCTGCAGGCCGGCCAAGGTCGAACTCGCCTCTGCCGCGCTGGCGCCGGAACTGCTCGGTAGTGGTGGCGGCGGCGCAGCGGGCACGACCGACGACGGCCGTGCGGAGCTGAACGGCACGTTCATTTACCGCTGCGAGGACATCGCGGCGTTGCGCGAGATCGACGTCCGGCTGTTCGACCCGTTCAAGCGCCTGCACCGCATCGATGCGCAACTGGCCGGACCAAAGGGCCAGTCGGCGCACCGCCTGAGGCCGCGGGCGCGCCAGCTTCGCTGGTAGCGGGACTGCCGTTGGCCGAATACGCGGTCAGCCTGCGCGAGCCGTGCTTTGCCAGGCCGGGCCAGGCCAAGGCCTGCCTCGATGTCGTCGAGTTCAGCGTCGCCGGCGGCGAATCGTATTCATCCATGGCGAAAGCGGCAGCGGCAAGAGCACGCTGCTGGCGTTGCTCGGCGGCGTGCTGCTGCCGCAGTCGGGTTCGATCCGCATCCTCTGCACCGAACTGGCACGGCTTTCCGCCGGGTCCTGGCCGCCGCAACCGCGACGACGCGACCCTGCCGGCGCCGAATGCCATGGCCTGACTTCTTGTCAATGCCAAGGGCGAGCCGCTGACTACACTGCGGCGGGCAGCACAATACGAACCAGACGAGCAAGACGGAGGACAAGACGATGATTCGACTCAATGGCGTGCTTTTCATCGCGGCCCTGGCGGCGGCCGCGAACGTGCAGGCACAGGAACGCGGCACGTTCACCATCCGCCAGCTCGTGCCGGAGACGGCGATGAAGGCGGTCCGCGCCGCGCTCGAAGATTGCCGCAAGCGCGGCTACCAGGTCGCGGTGGCGGTGGTCGACCGCGGTGGCGTCGAGCAGGCGCTGCTGCGCGACCGCTTCGCCGGGCCACACACGCCGGGCACGGCGGTCGGCAAGGGCTGGACCGCGGTCAGCTTCCGCAGCAACACGCTCGAATTCGCCGCCGAGACGCAACCCGGCAAGCCGTCGTCGGGGATCCGCCACCGGCCGGGCGTGGTCGCCGTCGGCGGCGGCGTGCTGATCGAAACGGCCGGCTCGATCATCGGCGCCATCGGAGTTTCCGGCGCGCCCACCGGCGAGGCCGATGAGCTGTGCGCGCGGGCCGGCGTGGCCGCGATCCGCGATGACATCGACTTCTAAGCGCCCCGACGGCCGGGCTTCGCCCAGGCACGACCGCGTGCTCCCGCACACAGGCGAGTCGTCGTCCGCCGCGGCCGAAGCTCCCGCATGGACGCGCACGGGCAAGGCAGGCGCCACGCGTCACTCCGCCGTCTTGTGGCCGCTGCTACACGCGGCGCGGGACCTGCGGCATGCTCTTTCCCCGACTTCCACCTCACGACGCGACGCGGGACACGTCCACTGTGATCGGACAGTCTGCCAGCCGGACTCGCGCCATGTCGGCGCGGCGCCGCAGAGCTACTCTGCCACCTTCCCCTGTCGATGATGCATTCCGCGGTGGCCATCGGTAGAGTCAAAGGTCGCGTGGCGGCTCACGCCGGACGGCGCGTGCTGATCGTCGACGATGACGATCTGTCGGCGGCGGTGCTGGCGCAGCTGCTGCGCCTGACCGGATTCGAAGCGGAGACCGAAACCGACGCCCGGCGCGCGGTCGAGCGGGCGCTGGCCGAGCCGTTCGATCTGCTGATGATCGATCTGTCGATGCCGGAGATCGACGGCTTCGAGGTGCTGCGCCGGCTGCGCCAGGGCGAGGCCGCGCAGCGAAGGGGAATCGTGCCGGCGATCGCGGTGACCGGACTGGTCGGCGCGGATGATCGCGCCCGTTGCCTCGCCGCCGGTTTCGCCGGCCACCTGCACAAGCCGGTGCAGATGGCGAGGCTGCAGGCCGCCATCGAACACACCCTCGGCACGCAAACGGTCATCGGCGGCGATGTCATCGGCGGCAAGACCGCCAGCGACGTCGAGCGCCTGCGCGCCGCTGCGGCGCGCCTGCAACGGCTGACGGCGGACAAGGACAGCTTCGCGCCGACCGCCGCCGAGGCCTTCGCCCTGCGTTCGGCGCAACTGATCGATGCGCTGCGACTGGCCATCGACATGCGCGACGAGGACGCCGCCATCCAGCACGCGCAGGCGCTCGACGAGAGCGCCCGTTTCCTCGGTGCGCGCCGGCTGGCGGCCTGTGCCGCCGCCGTCGGCACCTACTGCGCGGCCGGCGACTGGCCGCAGGCGCGGCAGGAACTGCGCGAGTTCGAGCACCAGCATCAGGCCGTGCTCACCGTGCTGCTGCAGATCGACCGCTGACCGAGGCCCGGCCGCCGCGAGCCGGCAGCGCCGACGATAAGATGCGCTGCGCGGGACCGCCACGACGCCCGCGCCCCTGCGCATGAGCTGATGGAAGAAGACACACCGGCCACCATTTTCCGCCGCGACTATCGGCCGCCCGCTTTCCTGGTCGACCGCGTGGCACTGCAGTTCGACCTCGACGCCGACCGCACCGTGGTCGAGACGCGCATGCACCTTCGCCGCAACGGCGACGGCGCGGCGCCGCTGCAGCTCGACGGCGAGGATCTCGACCTGGTGTCGGTCTCGCTCGATGGCCAGCGCCTCGGAACCGACCGCTTCCGTCTCACCGACCATGCGCTCGTCATCGCCGAGGTGCCGGCGCAGTTCGAACTGGCGATCGTCAACCGCATCCGGCCGCGCGCGAACACGGGCTTGATGGGGCTGTTCGCCTCCAACGACAACCTGTTCACGCAGTGCGAGGCCGAGGGCTTCCGCCGAATCACCTTCTTCCCCGACCGTCCGGACGTGCTCGCCGTCTACGAGGTGACGCTGCGCGCCGAGCGCAAGCGTTTTCCGGTGCTGCTGGCCAACGGCAACCTGGTCGACGAGGGCGGGCTTGCGGACGGCCGCCACTTCGCCCGCTGGTCCGATCCGTTCCCGAAGCCCTCGTACCTGTTCGCGCTGGTGGCCGGCCGCTTCGAATGCGAGGAAGCGACGCTGCGCACGCGCTCCGGGCGAGAGGTGTTGCTGCAGGTGTGGGTCGAGCCGGGGCAGAAGGCGCGCGCCGCGCACGCCATGGCGAGCCTGAAGCGCGCCATCGCCTGGGACGAGGAGAAGTACGGCCGCGAACTCGATCTGGACCGCTTCATGATCGTCGCCTCCAACGACTTCAACCTCGGCGCGATGGAAAACAAGGGGCTGAACATCTTCAATGCCCGCCGCGTTCTCGCCGACGCGCAGGTGGCCACCGACGAGGATTTCGCGCGCATCGAGTCGGTCGTGGCGCACGAGTACTTCCACAACTGGACCGGCAACCGCGTCACCTGCCGCGACTGGTTCCAACTCAGCCTGAAGGAAGGGCTGACGGTCTTTCGCGACCAGCAGTTCTCCGCCGACATGGCCGGCGATCCGGCCGCGCGCGCGGTGTGCCGGATCGAGGACGTGCAACGGCTGCGCGACGTGCAGTTCCCCGAGGACGCCGGACCGATGGCCCATGCGGTGCGGCCGGACAGCTACCAGGAGATCGGCAACTTCTACACGCCCACCGTCTACGAGAAAGGCGCCGAGGTGGTGCGCGTGCTGGCGACGCTGCTCGGCGAGGCGGGGTTCCGCCGCGGCATGGACCTTTACTTCACGCGGCACGACGGCCAGGCGGTGACCTGCGACGACTTCGTCGCCGCGATGGCCGATGCCAACGGCCGCGATCTGGCGCAGTTCTCGCGCTGGTACGCGCAGGCGGGCACGCCGCGGCTGACCGTGAGCGGCCGCTACCTGGCGGAGAAGCTGCAGTTCGAACTGACTGTCGTCCAGGCCACACCGCCGACACCGGCCCAGCCGGACAAACTGCCGTTGCAGATCCCGCTGGCGCTGGGGCTCGTCGACTCGGCCGGGCGCGACATGCCCCTGCTGCTCGACGGCGAGGCGCCCGAGGCGGCGAAGACGACACGCGTGCTCGAACTGACCCAAACGGCGCATACCTTCACCTTCGTCGACGTGCAGACCAGGCCGGTGCCGTCGCTGAACCGCGGCTTCTCGGCGCCGGTGCAGGTCGACTACGACTACGAGGCGCAGGACCTCGCCCTGCTGGCCCGGCACGACAGCGACGCCTTCAACCGCTGGGACGCGGGCCAGGGCCTGGCCCTCGACTACCTGCTCGCCGCCACCGACGCCGTCGAACTGCAGCAGGATGCGCCGGCCGAGACGCTGCTGCGCGACGTCTACGCGCAGGCTCTGGACGACGATGCGTTGGCCCCGGCTTTCCGCAGCCGCTTCGTCACCCTGCCCTCGGAACTGCGCATTGCCGAGGCGCGGGCGATCGTCGACCCGGTGGCGATCCGCACGGCTCGCCAGCGGCTGCGCCGCGAACTCGGTCTGGGCCTGGCCGAGCGCTGGCGCAGCCTGTACGTCGGCCTGCGCGACAGCGCACCGTATTCGCCGGAGCTGCCGGCCGCCGGGCGGCGCGCGTTGCGCAACACCGCCCTCGCCTATCTGGTTGCCGGCGGCGGCGACGACGCGCTCGCACTGGCGAGACGACAGCTGGAGGAGGCCGACAACATCACCGACCGGCAGGCCGCGCTGGCAGCCATCGTCAGCACGCCGAATGCGTTCAAGGCCGAGATCCTGGTGCGCCTGGCGCGCGACTGGGCGCACGAGCCGCTGCTGATGAACAAGTGGTTCGAACTGCAGGCCACGGCGATCGCCGCGCCCGGCGAGGTGCCGGTGCTTCAGCGCGTGCGCGTGCTGATGAAGCACCGCGGCTTTTCGCTCGCCAACCCGAACAACGTCTACGCGCTGCTGCTCGGCTTCTGCGCCGGCAATCCGGCCGAGTTCCATCGCGCCGACGGCGCCGGATACGCGTTCTGGACCGAGCAGGTGCTGGCGCTCGATCGGATCAATCCGACGGTGGCGGCGAAACTTGCGCGCACGCTGGAGCGCTGGCGCCGCTTCACGCCGGACCGCCAGCAACGGATGCGCGAGGCGCTCGAGCAGGTCGGCCGCGCCGCGACCTCGCGCGACGTTCGCGAGATCGTCGCCAAGGCGTTCGAGGCACGCTGACCGCCGGGCGCTGCAGCCGGCGCCGCCGCGGTAACAGCAGGAACGACGATGGCCTGGGCGGACCGCATCCCGTCGTCGCTGCTCGTGACCCTGCAGTTCGCGCTCGCCATCGCCCTGCTTCCTGGCGCCTGGCCGCCGGCGCCCTCGGCGGCGCTGCCGCTGATCGTGGTCCTGCTGCTGGCCGCGGCCGCCATCGGCGGCGCCGCGTTGCATGCCAACCGCCCGGGCAACTTCAACATCCGCCCGGAACCGAAGGCGACTGCGCGGCTGGTGACCCGCGGCATCTATCGCTGGATCCGGCATCCGATGTACTGCGCCGTGCTGCTGGCGGCCCTCGGCATCGCCCTTCTCGACCCACGGCCGTGGCGCTTCGCGGTCTGGCTGGGCCTGCTTGCCGTGCTCGTGGTCAAGGCGCTGCGCGAAGAGCGCTACCTGCTGCAGCGTTTTGCGCCATACGCCGAGTACAGGGCTCGCACCTGGCGGCTGCTTCCCTGGCTATGGTGAGGCGCCGGTCCGAGTGCCGGCAGCGTCACGACCGGTGACTGCGGCGCAGCCGCGCGAACAGCACACCGAGCAAGAGCAACCCGATGCCGCCGCCGGCCAGCACCGGCGCCGTGCCGAGACTGCCGACCAGCAGCGAGGCGACGAACACGCCGACCGTCTGGCCGAGGAAAAGCCCGGAGGCGAACAGCGACACCGCCGCACCGCGCGCCTGCGGCGCCATCTGCGTGGCATTGGCCTGCAGCGTCGTATGCAGCATGTAGAAGCCGGCACCGAGCGCGACGCTGGCCAGCGGCGCGGTCCACCAGATCGGCGACAGCGCCAGCACGGCGAGCGCGAGCGCCATCAGCACGCCGCCGCCGGCCGCCAGCCCGGTTTCGCCGAGGCGGCGCACCAGCGCCGCGGAAACGGTCTCGAACAGCAGGCCGCCGGCGGCGAAGAGCATGACGATCGATCCGGCCCGCGCCAGCGACATGGCGAAGGCCAGATGCAGGTGCGTGGCCATGAACGCCAGGGCGCCGTACACGGCCAGGCCTTCGACAAAGACGACCGACAGCACGACGCGCGGCCAGCGGCCGCGCAGCACCTCGGCCGCCTCGCGCAGCGGGTGGCCGCTGCGCGGCTGCGGCGGCGCGGCTTCGAGCGCGGCGGCGCGCGAGCGCCACAGCAGCACGCCGGCGGCGAGGAAACACAGCGCCAGCAGCGCGAACGGCGCGCGCCACAGGCCGTAGTCGGCGGCCAGTCCGCCCAACCACTGGCCGGCGGCCAGGCCGAGGATCTGCCCGGTGAGGAAGCGCGCCAGCACGGCCTGCCGGCGCTCGTATGGCACGGCGTCGCCGATCCACGCCATCGCCATCGGGATCACCGCGGCGCAGGTCGCGCCGGCGGCCAGGCGCGCCCACAGCAGCGTCGGATAGTCGGGCGCGAGCGCGCATGCTGAGGCGGTGAGGCCCGAGGCGAGCACGGCGAGCGTGACCACGTTCCACTTGCCGTAGCGATCGGCCAGTGGGCCGAAGACGAGTTGCATCAGCCCGTAGGCGACCGAAAACACGGTGATGACGTGCGCCGCGCTGCCCAGCGTCACGCCGAAACCGATGGCCAGCGCCGGCAGCTGGGCGTCGGCGATGCGCATCGACGCGGCGCTGCCGAAGGCGCCGGCCGACAGCAGCACGATCAGGCGGCGCGGCTCGGAGGACACGGGATCCGGCGGCGGCAATGCGCCCCAGCCGTTGCCGCGAGGCGGGCCGAGGTCATCCCGCGGCGCCGGCAGTCACGTCGCGGCCGTGGGCGGAACCACGTGGCGCGGCGGCCCGCCGACTGCCGAACCGGCGCGCCCGCCTCGACGCTTCACGCAAGCGTTACGGCACCAGCACCGACGAACCCGTGGTCTTGCGGGCGGCCAGATCAATGTGCGCCTGCGCCGCGTCAGCGAGCTTGTAGCGCTGGTCGATTTCGACCTTGATCTTGCCGCTGGTGATCATGTCGAACAGTTCCTCGGCCGACGCCTCCAGCCGCGAGCGCGGCACGACATGGGTGCCAAGGGTCGGCCGGGTGACGAACAGCGAGCCCTTGGCGGCGAGGATGCCGAGGTTCACGCCGGTGACCGCGCCGGAGGCGTTGCCGAAGCTCACCATCAGCCCGCGCGGCTGCAGGCAGTCGAGCGAGCCCTCCCACGTGTCCTTGCCCACGCCGTCGTAGACCACCGGCACCTTGGCGCCGTTGGTGAGTTCTTTCACGCGCTCGACGAAGTTCTCTTTCGTGTAGTCGATCGTCGCCCACGCGCCGTGTCTTTTCGCCAGCGCCGCCTTCTCCGGCGAGCTGACGGTGCCGATCAGCTTCACGCCGAGCGCTCTCGCCCACTGGCAGGCAATGAGGCCGACGCCGCCGGCGGCGGCATGGAAAAGGATCGTTTCATTGCCCTGCAGCCGGTAGGTCTGGCGGAACAGGTACTGCACCGTAAGGCCCTTGAGCATCGACGCCGCCGCCTCGTCGAAGCCGATCTTTTTCGGCAGCTTGACCACCATCGCCGCCGGCATCACCCGCGTTTCGGCGTAGGCGCCGAGCGGGCTCTGCCCGTAGGCGACGCGGTCGCCTTCCTTCAGGAACTTGACGTTGGCGCCGACCGCTTCGACGACGCCGGCGCCTTCGGAACCGATCCCGTGCGGCGTGGCGTTCGGATACAGGCCGGTGCGATGGTAGATGTCGATGAAGTTCAGTCCGATGGCGTGCTGGCGAATGCGCACCTCGTCCGGGCCGGGATCGGCAACATCGACCTCGACCAGCTTCAGCACTTCCGGCCCGCCGTGTTCGTGGACGATGATGGCTTTCGTTTTCATCCTGGGTTCTCCTCGTTGTTCACTTGTTCACAACACCCGACTTGCGGGAAAGCACGAAGACGCCGGCGAGCACGAGCGCGGTGCCGGCCAGTTGCCAGCCCGAGATCGGCTCGGCGAGAAAGGCATAGCCTAGCGCGATCGTCGATACCGGCCCGACCATGCCGGCCAGCGCCACGGTGCCGGCGCCGATGCGCGCCACCGCCATCATGGTGGCGAACACCGGCAGCACGGTGCACAGCACGGCGTTGAGCAGCGACAGCCACAGCACCGGCGCCGGCTGGGCGAGACCCGCCAGCGGCCGCATCAGCGTGAACTGCAGGCACACGCCCGCGGTCGCGACGCACATCGCGTAGGCGGTCAGGCGGATCGCGCCGACCCGGCGCACCAGTTCGCCGGAAAGCACGAGATACCCCGCGTACGAGGCCGCCGAGCCGAAGACCAGCAGCGCGCCGAGGCCCACACCTTCGGCGTCGAGCCGAACGTCGTGCCAGAACGCGAGCAGAATGCCGCCGTAGGACAGCATGAGCGCGATGACGTCGAAGCGCGTCACCGGCCGGCGCAGCACCAGCACCGACAGCAGCAGCACCAGCGTCGGGTTCAGGTACAGGATCAGCCGCTCCAGCGCGGCGCTGATGTACTGCAGGCCGAGGAAATCGAGGTAGCTGGCCAGGTAATAGCCGAGCAGCCCGATCGTAAACAGCAGCGCGTGCTCGCCCGCCGTCAGGCGAGCCGCGCCGCGCGAGGTCCACCACAGCGCGGCGGCGAAGAACGGCACCGCCATCAGCATGCGCAGCGCCAGCAGCGTCTCGGCATCGACACCATGGCGATAGGCGAGCTTGACCACGACCGCCTTGGCCGAGAACATCACGCTACCCGCCACCGCGAGCGCGAGACCGCCGGCAAGTGCTTGGCGTGCGGTGGGATTCACGCGGCGATTCTATTGAGCTTTCGATCGACGGCCGCCGCTCGCGCGCGATCGCCGGGCCCGGCTTCCGCTACATTGCGCAGCCGATGCCCGACCTCGCCACCCGCTGAACAGCCGATCCGATGCCGTTGCTCAATCCTTCTGCCGCGCAGGCCTGGATCCTGCTCGTCATCGCCGGGGCGCTCGAAGTGGCCTGGGCAGTCGGCATGAAGTACACGGATGGGTTCACCCGGCCGCTGGCCAGCGGCGTCGTGCTCGTCGTTGCGCTGGCATCGTTCGCCCTGCTCGGCCTGGCGATGAAGGCGTTGCCCGTCGGCACGGCCTACGCGGCGTGGGTCGGCATCGGCGCGGCCGGCGCAATGATCCTCGGCATCGTGCTGTTCGACGAACCGGCCAGCGCGCTGCGCATCGGCTGCGTGGCGCTCATCGTCGCCGGCGTGATCGGCCTGAAGATCGCCGATGGCTGAGATCGTCCGCCGGCGCTGCGCGGCCGGCGCCGCGCTGCTCCTGCTCGCTGCCGTCTGCGCCGCAGCCAGCGCGCAGACAGCGCCCTGTCGGCTGAAGGGCATCGACCGTGAAGTGCAGTGCGGACACGTTGTCGTTGCCGAGGATCCGGATCGACCCGATGGCCGGCGCATCGAAGTGCACTACGCGGTGGTGCCGGCACTGGCGCGAGCGCGCGTGCTCGAGCCGGTGTTCGTCTTTGCCGGCGGCCCCGGGCAGGCGGCACGGCGCATCGCCGGCCAGGTGCAGCCGCTGTTCGCACGCCTGAACGCGCGCCGCGACATCGTCTACATCGACCAGCGCGGCACCGGCGCATCGAACGCGCTCGACTGCGAGCGCGAACGGCCGCCGCCGGCGCGCAGCCTCGCCGAGTCGCTCGACGCGACGCGCGTCGCCGCCCGCACGCGCGAGTGCCTGCGCCGGCTGGCCCAAGTCAACGACCTGCGCCAGTACGCCACCTGGATCGCCGTGCGCGACGTCGAGGCGGTGCGCGCCGCGCTCGGCCACGACAGGATCAACCTGTGGGGCGCCTCGTACGGCACGCGCGCGGCGCTGGAGTACCTGCGCCAGTTCCCGGCGCGCGTGCGCAGCGTCGTGCTCGACGGCGTGGCGCCCGCGGACATGGCGCTGCCGGCCAGTTTCGCCCTTGACGCGCAGGCCAGCCTCGAGGCGCTGCTGGCCGGCTGCGCTGGCGATGTCGCCTGCGACGCGCGTTATCCGGCGCTCACGACGGTCATCGAACGGCTGCTGGCAAGCGTCGATGGCGAAGGCCTGCGTGCCGACGTGACGCACCCGCTGACCGGCCTTGCCGAGAGGGTGCAGCTGGACCGTGCCACGCTGGCCTCGCTGCTGCGCCTGCCGCTGTATGCGCCGCCGCTGGCGGCACTGCTGCCGCACGCGCTGGCCGAGGCCGGCAGCGGCAACCTGACACCGCTTCTCAGCATCGCCGCTTCAATGAGCGGCAACGTCACCGAGAACTTCGCCGAGGGCATGCACTTCGCCGTGGTCTGCGCCGAGGACCTGCCACGCGTCGACGCCGCCGCCCGCGCCGCAGTGGCCGCGACGCGTTTCGGCACCGCTTTCATCGATACCTACGACCAGGCCTGTGCCGACGTGCCCACGCGCGCCGTGCCTGCCGGCTTCTACGGCGCTTCCGATGCCGACGTGCCGGTGCTGATCCTCTCCGGCGGTGCCGATCCGGCCACGCCGCCGCGCCACGGCGAGGCGGTCGCACGCCGGCTGAAGCGGGCGACGCATGTCGTCGCGCCCAATCTCGCCCACGGCGCATCGCTGCAGGGCTGCGCCCCGGACCTGGTGGCCGGCTTCATCCGCCAGGCCGGCGCGCAGGGACTCGACCTCGACTGCCTGAAGAAGCTGCCGGCGCCGACGTACTTCGCACCGCCGTCGGCGAACGGCGCGCGGCGATGATCGAGGTGCGCGCCCTCGGCAAGCGTTTCATCGCCCGCCGCCGCGGCGCTCGCGTGCCGCTCGCCGCGGTCGAGGACGTGAGTTTCGTCGCCGAGGATGGCCGCATCACGGCGCTGCTCGGTCCCAATGGCGCCGGCAAGACGACCACCTTGCGCATCCTGGCCACGCTGATGCGCCCCGACCGCGGCACGGCCACGGTCGGCGGCATCGATGTGACCCGCGACCCGATCGCCGTGCGCGCGCAACTGGGCGTGCTGTCCGACGCGCGCGGGCTTTACACGCGGCTGACCGCGCGCGAGAACATTGCCTACTACGCCGAACTGCGCGGCGTGGCGGCCGGCGATTTCGCCGCCCGGCTGGCGGAGATGGCGACGCTGCTCGACATGGAGGAACTGCTCGACCGGCGCACAGAAGGTTTCTCCTCGGGCGAGCGGATGAAGGTGGCGCTGGCGCGGGCGCTGATCCACGATCCGCAGCACCTGATCCTCGACGAGCCGACCAACGGGCTGGACGTGATGTCCACCCGCGCGCTGCGCCAGCTGCTCGGCCACCTGCGCGGACGCGGCAAGTGCATCGTCTTCTCGACGCACATCATGCAGGAGGTCGAGGCGCTGTCGGACCACATCGTCATCGTCGGCCACGGCCGCACGCTGGCGGCAGGCAGCGCCGAGACGCTGCGCGCCGGCAGCGGCGGCAGCCTCGAGGACATCTTCGTGCGGCTGACTTCGGCGCGGAGCGCGCAATGAGCCGCGCCTGGGTCGTCTTTGCCAAGGAACTGCGCGACGCCGTGCGCGACCGGCGCAGCTGGACGATCGCGCTGCTGCTGGCGATGCTCGCCGGGCCGGTGGTGTTCGTGCTGATGTCGAACTTCATCTCCGGACTGGAGGAGCGCGTCGCCGAGCGCGAGGTGATCATCGCCGGCACCGGGCATGCGCCGACGCTGGTCAACTTCCTGCGCCGTGCCGGCGCGCGCGTGGTCGAAGCCCGCCCCGACTATCTCGACGAACTGCGCCGCGGCGCGCTGGGCAACGCGGTGATCCGGCCGCCGGCCGACTTCGAGCAGCGGCTGGCGCGCGGCGAGACAATCGACATCGAGGTCGTCTACGACGAAAGCCACGACAAGGCGCAGCCGGTGGTGCGCACGGCGATGCGCCTGGTCGAGAGCTTCAACCGCGAACTCGGCACGCAGCGGCTGCTGGCACGCGGCCTCGCGCCGCAGCTGCTGGCGGCGGTGCGGCTGGAGGAGATCAACCTCGCCTCGACCCAGGCGCGCGGGGCGCAGCTGCTGTTCATCGTGCCGTGGGCGGCGCTGATCGTCGCCGTGTTCGGCGCGCTGTCGGTGGCCATCGATGTCACCGCCGGCGAGCGCGAGCGCGGCTCGCTCGAACCGCTGCTGGCCAATCCGGTCGATGCCGGCGTGCTGGTCGTCGGCAAGTGGGCGGTGGTGATGGTCTACTCGACGGTGATCGTCGTGCTGACGATGGTGGGCTTCCTGGTGTCGATGCGCTTCGTCGCCAACGAGACGCTGTCGGCGCTGATGCAACTGCGCCTGCGCGAGGTGGCGTTGTTCGCCGTCGTGCTGCTGCCCTTCGCCGCGCTGATGGCGGCGCTCACCATGCTCGCTGCCACTTTCGGCCGGTCGTTCAAGGAGGCGCAGACCTACGTCAGCTACATCGCCATGGCGGCGCAGTTCTCGGCCCTGGTGCCGGTGTTCCTGACCGTGCGCGACGCCGCGTGGCAATTGTGGGTGCCGTCGGTGGCGCAACTGACCGTGCTGATGAAGGTGCTGCGCGGCGAACCGATCGCCGCCAGCCATCTGCTGGTGCCGGCCGCCGTCTGCGCGGCAGTCACCGTGGTCTGCCTGTGGCAGCAGGCCCAGCTGCTGCGGCGCGAGTCGATCGTCTTCTCGCGCGGCTGAGGCCGCGCTCGGGGTCGGCGATTGCGCCGCTGGGCGGCGCAGCCTGTGCCCGGATCAGCCGAACGGATCGTTTTGCCTTCTGCCGCGGGAGCCGGGTGCGATAATTTCGCTCCTGATGCAGACCAAGACGACGACGGTCACCACCGGCTACGACCCGGCAGCGCTGCTGACGCCGCCGCCGGAGACGATCGGCCGCTTCACGGTGGTCGGCGAGATCGGCCGCGGCGCCAACGGCGTCGTCTACGCGGCGCGCGATCCGGTCCTCGGCCGCGACGTGGCGATCAAGGCGATTCCGCTCGCCGTCAACGACAAGGCGCGCGAGAGGGCCGAGGCCAACTTCATCAAGGAAGCCCGCGCCGCGGCGGGCCTGAACCATCCGCACATCGTCACCATCTTCGACGCCGGCAAGACCGACACCCTCGCCTACATCGCGATGGAGCGGCTGCACGGCCGCGACCTGCACGAGTACCTGTACGTCGGCTCGCGGCTAGGCGTGCGCCAGGCGGCGGCGCTGATGGCGCGCATCGCCGATGCCGTGCACTACGCGCACAAGCGCGGCCTGATCCACCGCGACATCAAGCCGAGCAACATCTTCCTGTCGCGCGAGATGAAGCCGAAGGTGCTCGACTTCGGCGTGGCCATGCCGCGCAGCGAGAGCGGCTCGCCGAAGCCGTCGCAGCTGATCGGCACGCCGAACTACATGTCGCCGGAGCAGGCGCGCGGCCTGCCGATCGACGCGCGCAGCGACGTGTTCTCGCTGGGCTCGATCCTGTACGAAATGGTCACCAGCAAGCGCGCCTTCGACGCGCCGAACGTCGACGAGCTGCTGGCCAAGCTGGTCAACGACGAACCGACACCGGTCGCCGAACTGCGCCCGGATACGCCGCCGGAGCTCATCCGCATCATCGGCAAGGCGCTGACCAAGGACATCGAGGCGCGCTACCAGACCGCGGGCGACCTGCGCAACGACCTGGCCGCCTTCGCCGGCAACCGCGAAATGGAAGGGCAGGAAGGAGGCCCACGCACCGGCACGACGCCCGTGCAGCCGTCCCGGCGCGCGCGCGTGATGGTGGCGCTGGCCGCCGTGCTGCTGCTCATCGCGGCCGGCCTGCTGTGGCTGCGGCAGCAGGCCGAACAGTCGGCGGCCGAGCACACCGTCGTCCTCACCCCGCGCCCGGCCGCCGTTGCGCCGCAACCGGCAAAGGCGCCGGGCGCGGCAGCCTCGGCCGCCGGCCCCGCCGCCGATAGCACCGCGACGGCGGCGCCTTCCGGCACGCCGGAACGCAGCTCGGCGGCCGCCTCCCCGCCGCCGGCCGACGGGGTGGTGATGCTGGCCATTGCGCCCTGGGGCGAGGTCCTGGTCAACGGCGAGCGGCGCGGCGTCTCTCCGCCGCTGACCAAGATGAACCTGCCGCCGGGCTCCTATGCAATTGAAGTGCGCAACGGCGATGCGCCGCCGATGAAGGCAAGCATCGACGTCAAGGCGGGGCAGACGCAGACGCTGCGACACCGGTTCTGATGCCGAAGCGTCGACCGGCGTCTGACATGCGTTCGTACGATTGGCCGAGTCGCCGCGCGCGCGATACGCTCGCGCCACCCCCCATGACCGTCCGAGCAGCCTAGCCCGCGCGCGATGCCCGAATCGCTGCCGCCCAACCTGAAGACGATCGGACGCTACGCGATCCTGCGCGAACTGCGCCGCGATCACGTCAGCGTGTCCTACCACGCCGTCGATCCGGTGTTGCACCGCGAAGTCGTGCTCAAGGCCGTGCACCTGCCGCTGCCCAAGGAAGGGGGGCCGGGACGGGAAGCGCAGATTTCGTCGATCGAGCAGGCCTTCTCGCGGCTGGCGCAGGCGGCCGGCAAGCTCGCCCATCCCTACATCGTCTCGGTCTTCGAGGCCGGACGCGTGCACCAGGTCGGCTACCTGGCCATCGAACGGGTCAGCGGGCGCAGGCTGCACGAGATGATCGCCAGCGGCTGGCGGCCACAGTTCGCGCATGCCGCCAGCATCGCCGCGCGCATCGCCGACGCGATCGAGTATGCGCACCAGCAGAACATCGCGCACGGCTTTCTCGGCCCGCAGCACGTCATCCTGCGCGAAGAAGACGGCGCGCCGCGCGTCGAGGGCTTCGGCGGCTGGATCGACGACGGGCGCGCCGGCAAGGAGGTGCTCGAGCACACCGCGCGCCTGCTGCCTTACTTCGATGAACTGCCGGACGAAGTGCGCCGCCGCGACGTGCGCGCCGTGGTGGCGCTGCTGCACATGATGCTGACCGGCCGCGCGCCCGACCCGTTCGCCTCGGGCATCAAGGGCCAGGTGCCGCCGATCAAGCTGCTGCGGCCCGATACTCCGGCGGCGCTGGCCCGGCTGATCGACGAGATGCTGAACGAGGCCCCGCGCAACCGTGTCCGCACCGCCGGCGACCTGCGCGACGCACTGACCGCGTTCATCTGGAATGACCGCGCCGCGCACGCGGCGCCGGCAACCATGGGCATTCCGCTTGCGGCACCGCCGACGACCGACAAGACCCGTCGCAGTGCGCCGAAAGGCGAAGCCGCCGCTGCCGACGACGAGACCGACGATGACGAGGCCAGGCCACCGGGCTGGCTGGCGCGCACCGGGCTGTCGCGGCTGCCGATCGGCGCGGCGATCGCTCTGCTGGTCAGCGGCGTGGTGATCGGCGTTCTGCTCGGCTCGGCGGCGCAGCGGGTCACGCAGCAGACCGTGGCATCGGCGGAAGCGCCGGCAAAGAGTCCGGCGACGGCGGCGGTCGGCGTGGTCCTGTTCGACATCGCCCCGTGGGGCGAAGTGCTGATCGATGGCCGGCCGGTGGGCGTGTCGCCGCCACTGACCGAAGTCAAGCTGCCGGCGGGCAAGTACGCGCTGGAGATCAGGTACAGCGACGGGCGCGCCGTCGCGGCGGAAGTTCAGGTCGATGCCGCGCGACCGCAACGCGTGCGGCATCGCTTCGAATGAAACGGCGCGCGATCGCCTCGCTCGTTGCGGCGGCGATCGTCCTGGCCGCCTGCCAGACCGTGCCGGAGCCGGTGAGCGCGCCCGCGCCTGCGCCGGCAGCGCCGCCGACGGCGAGCGTCGCGGCGCTGTACCGGCAGCCGGCCGAACGCGCTCTGGTCGAAGGCATCCGCCTGTACGAGGAAGCGGCGTTCGATCGCGCGGAACAGGCCTTGCGCAAGGCGCTTCGCCTCGGTCTGGCCGATCCGCGCGACCGCGCCGCCGCGTACAAGTACATCGCCTTCGTCGCCTGCGCCTTCAATCGCATCGTCGACTGCGAGGCCAGTTTCCAGAGCGCGTACGCCGCCGATCCGAAGTTTTCGCTGACCGAAGCCGAGATCGGCCACCCCGTCTGGGGGCCGGTGTACAAGCGCATCGCCGCGACGCAGCCGAAGCAATGAAGTCGGACAAGCGGGTCATTGCGACGCGCTGAGCCTTCGCGCCTCGCGGCGGCACGGCGAAATACAGGCAACGCGGGCGGCTCAACGGTCGGAAGCGCAGCCGCCACGGCGGCGCAAGTGTGCATCCGCGGCCGGCAGGCCGCGGCATCCGCGTCAGAAGCCGATGCGCGCCCTGCGCGCCACCCGCTCGGCGGTCACATCCTCGGGCAGCACTTCGTGCCGCTGCGCCAGCTTGGCCGTGCCGAAGGCGGCGAGCAGCACGCGGCGCATTTCGCGCGGCTTCAGCTGCGCGACCTTGTCCATCGTCGCCCGCGCCGGCTCTTCCGGGAACTGCTTGCCCCAGCTGTGCTCGTCGCGCAGTTCGCGGTAGATGCTGCGCGCGATGCGCAGCGCGGCTTCGGGGTCCGGCGCGTCGATCTCGTAGACGTTGACGCGGTTCAGGATCGGCTCCGGAATCGACCGCGCCTCGTTGGCGGTGGCGATCCAGACGACGTCGGAGGCATCGATCGGCACCTCGGCAAACTCGTCGACGAACTCGCGCGCCGTATCGTGCTCGAGCAGCGTATACAGGCTGCCCAGCGGGTCGTACTGCGCGTCGCCGCCGGCCTTGTCGATCTCGTCGACGACGATCACCGGGTTGGCGTAGTCGCCGTGCACCAGCGCCTCGAAGACCTTGCCCGGCTTGGCGTTCTTCCACTGCGCCGAGGCGCCGGACAGGATCCAGCCGGCGGTCAGCGAACTCATGCCGATGAACGAATAGCCAGTGCCAAGCAGCTTGGACAGGCGGCGGGCGAAATGCGTCTTGCCGATGCCGGGCTCGCCAAGCAGCAGCATCGGCTCGAGGTCGAGCGGATCGTCGCTGGAAAGGCACAGCGCCAGCTGGCGGCGGATGTCCTCCAGCGGCGCCTCGAAATTGGGCAGTTCCTCGATCAATGCATCAATATCGGGCAGCGCCGACGGCTTGATCGAGAAGCGCTGGCCGCCAGCCTTGATCATCTTGACGTAGGTGGCTTTCAGCGCGTCGTTGGCGCCGGCACCGAGGTCCTGCAGGCCGCTGAGCGCCTCTTCGACGCGAGGAACATGGTACACGTCCTTGAAGCCGGCGATCGAGATCGTCGGCCGTTTGGCGGGGATGGTTGCCGGAACTGTCATTGCCGTCTCCCGTCGTAGCTCAATCCGTTACCTGCCTGCTCCGCTTGACCGATCGCATTGGCGATGGGTCGTCATGGACTTCCCTTTCCTACATTTGACTGCCAGCGCACCTGCCCGGATCCCTTCAACCCTCAGTTGCCGCGGCCTGGCAAGGGGTTCAACCGCTGTTTGGCCGGCGAAGCGTCGCGCACGCACGGCATCGAGCCGAGCCTTCGCCTTCAATGATGGCAAGCAAGACGCTTGCCAGAATCCTCCAAAAAGGGGAAGACGAATGCAACTCAGCACTCATGCCGATCGAGTGCCAACGGGGAATCGCCCCCTCTGCGGCAACTTGCAGCCGATCGACGGGGTTCGAGGGGTCGGGTCGCTTCAGGCGCAGGCGCCGCTGCGTTCGTGACGCGCGCTCGCGCACTGCGTCGAGCATGAAACACGCCGAAGAACTCGCGACACATGCGCGCACACTGCGTCGAACAGCAAACGTGCTGACGGTTCTGCGCCGCGCCAGCCTGCCTGAGAGCTGGCGGCCTCGCCGCGCCTTTCAGCAGCGCCGGGGGCCGGCCGCGAATCGTTTTCCTCGTTCCAGTCGTCCCGTCGCCGCCGCGCGTGTGCAGCGGTTATTTCTTGTTCTCGGTGGTGGGTCGGTTGATGGTGATGCCGCGTTTGCGCAGTT
>CAZDXQ010000011.1:0-91682 GCA_964509545.1 uncultured Burkholderiaceae bacterium
CGATGTTCTGCGTCGGGTCCTTGATGTCGCAGGTCTTGCAGTGCACGCAGTTCTGGAAGTTGATCTGCAGTTTCCGGCCGCCGTCGGCCTCGACGAACTCGTACACGCCGGCCGGGCAGTAGCGGCTCTCCGGGCCGGCGTAGCGGGCGAGGTTCACCGCCACCGGCACCGAGGCGTCCTTCAGCGTCAGGTGCGCCGGCTGGTTCTCCTCGTGATTGGTGTTCGACAGGAACACCGACGACAGTTTGTCGAAGGTGAGCTTGCCGTCGGGCTTCGGATAGTCGATCGGCGTGCATTCAGCCGCCGGCTTCAGTTTCTCGTGGTCGGCCTGCTTGCGGTGCAGCGTCCACGGCGCCCTGCCGCGGAAGACGATCTGGTCGACGCCGAACAGCAGGGCGCCGGTGACGAGCCCCTTGTCGAGGTACGGCTTGAAGTTGCGCGCACGGTGAAGTTCGTCGTGCAGCCAGCTCTTCTCGAAGGCCGCCGGGTAGGCAGCGAGTTCGTCGCCGCTGCGGCCGGCGGTCACCGCCTCGAACGCAGCATCGGCCGCCAGCATGCCGCTCTTGATCGCCGCGTGCGAGCCCTTGATGCGCGGCGCATTGAGGAAGCCGGCGTCGCAGCCGACCAGCGCGCCGCCGGGAAAGACGAGCTTGGGCAGGCTCTGCAGGCCGCTGGCGTTGATCGCCCGCGCGCCGTAGGCGACGCGCTTGCCGCCTTCGAGAAAGGCGCGGATCAGCGGATGCGTCTTGTAGCGCTGGAATTCCTGGAACGGCTCAAGGTACGGATTGGAGTAGCTGAGACCGACCACCAGCCCGAGCGAGACCTGGTGGTTCTCGAAGTGGTACATGAAGCCGCCGCCATAGGTGCTGTTGTCCAGCGGCCAGCCGGCGCTGTGCAGCACCAGCCCGGGCACATGTCTGGCCGGGTCGACCTCCCACACTTCCTTGATGCCGATGCCCCAGGTCTGCGGATCGCGGCCTTCGTTCAGCGCGTATTTGGCGATCACCTGCTTGCCCAGGTGGCCGCGCGCGCCCTCGGCAAACAGCGTGTACTTGCCGTGCAGTTCGACGCCGGGCTGGAAGTTCGCCGTCGGCTTCCCGTCTTTGCCTACGCCCATGTTGCCGGTGGCCACGCCGCGCACGGCGCCATGATCGTCGTACAGCACCTCGGCGGCGGCGAAGCCGGGAAAGATCTCGACGCCGAGCGCTTCGGCCTGCTGGCCTAGCCAGCGCACGACGTTCGCCAGGCTGACGATGTAGTAGCCGTCGTTGATGAAACAGTCAGGCAGCAGCCAGTGCGGGTTGTATAAGGCCTTCTTCTCGGTGAGGATGTAGAAGCGGTCCTCGGTCACCGGCGTGGCGAGCGGCGCGCCAAGGCCCTTCCAGTCCGGGAACAGTTCGCCGATGGCGACCGGATCCATCACCGCGCCGGACAGGATATGCGCGCCGACCTCCGAGCCCTTTTCGAGCACGCACACGCCGACGTCGGCGCCTTTCTCCGCCGCCCGCTGCTTGATGCGTATGGCCGCGGCCAGTCCCGCGGGGCCGCCGCCGACGATCACCACGTCGTACTGCATCGACTCGCGCACTGTGTCCTGCATCGCTGCTCCGGGGAAAAGACCTGCGCCGATTCTCCGGCTTTTCGCTGGAGGGAGGATTCTATTTTCCGTTGTGCGATCATCCCTCCCCGTCGAGAGGGGGCTGTCCGATGCGTACCAATCTCAAGGAGAAAGTGGCGCTGGTCACCGGCGCCAGCAGCGGCCTGGGCGAGCGCTTCGCCCGCGTGCTGGCATCCAACGGCGCGCTCGTGGTGCTGGCGGCGCGCCGGGTCGAACGGTTGAAGGAACTGCGCGCGCAGATCGAGTCGGCCGGGGGCGAGGCGCATGTGGTCGGCCTCGACGTCACCGACCACGACGGCATCCAGGCGGCGATCGACGAGGTCGCGACCGCCGTCGGGCCGATCGACATCCTGGTCAACAACTCCGGCGTGTCGACGGTGCAGCGCCTGACCGAGGTCGCGCCGGCCGATTTCGACTACGTCTTCAACGTCAACGTACGCGGTTCGTTCTTCGTCGCGCAGGCCGTCGCGCGGCAGATGATCGCGCGCGCCAAGGAGCAGCCGAACTTCCGCGGCCGCATCGTCAACATCGCCTCGGTGGCCGGGCTGCGCGTGCTGCCGCAGATCGGCGTGTACAGCATGAGCAAGGCGGCGGTGGTGCACATGACACGCGCGCAGGCGCTCGAATGGGGCCGCTACGGCATCAACGTCAACGTCATCTGCCCCGGCTACATCCGCACCGAGATCAATGCCGGGCACTGGGAAACCGAGGCCGGCAGGAAACTGCTGGCGATGCTGCCGCGGCGGCGCGTCGGCGACGCCTCGGACCTCGATGGCACGCTGCTGCTGCTGGTGGCCGAGGAGTCGCAGTTCATCAACGGCGCGGTGATCACCGTCGACGACGGGATGAGCGTGACATGAAGACCTTCCGCATCGAAGTGCCGCTGCGCTGGGGCGACATGGACGCCATGGCGCATGTCAACAACGTCGCCTATTTCCGGCTGATGGAGCAGGCGCGGATCCAGTGGTTCGAGCAGTTCGGCTTCGCCACGCTGCCCAACGAAGGCGCGCCGATCCTCGCCCACTGCGCCTGCGACTTCGTCCGTGCGCTGAACTACCCCGGAGTGGCGGTGGTCGAGCAGACGGTGACGCGCGTCGGACGGACCAGTCTGGATCTCAACATCACCATCGGCCGCAGCGACGAGCCGGAAGTGGTGTACGCCACCGGCCGCAGCGTGCTGGTCTGGTACGACTACCAGGCCGGCCGCTCGGTGCCCTGGCCGGAGAACATCCGCGCAGCGATCACTTAGACTTCGCGGCGCGACCTTCGGAGGCGACGATGAACAAGATCTACCCGTCGGCAGCGGCAGCGCTCGCCGGCGTCGTCAAGGACGGCCAGACGATCGCCGTCGGCGGCTTCGGGCTTTGCGGCATCCCCGAGGCGCTGATCGCCGCGCTGCGCGACACCGGTGTTCGAAGTCTTACCTGCGTCAGCAACAACGCCGGCGTGGACGGCTTTGGCCTCGGCGTGCTGCTGGCGACCCGGCAGGTGAAGAAAATGATCTCCTCCTACGTCGGCGAGAACAAGGAGTTCGAGCGCCAGTTCCTCTCGGGCGAACTCGAACTGGAATTCACGCCGCAGGGCACGCTCGCCGAGCGCATGCGCGCCGGCGGCGCCGGCATCCCGGCGTTCTTCACCGCCACCGGCTACGGCACCGTGATCGCCGAGGGCAAGGAGACGCGCGAGTTCGACGGTCCGTGGGCGGGCCGCCACTACGTCATGGAGCGCGGCATCCGCGCCGACGTTTCGCTGGTCAAGGCGTGGAAGGCCGACAGGCAGGGCAACCTCGTCTACCGCAAGACCGCGCGCAATTTCAACCCGGTGGTGGCGATGTGCGGCAAGGTGACGATCGCCGAGGTCGAGAGCATCGTCGAGAACGGCGAAATCGATCCCGATCAGGTTCACACGCCGGGCATCTTCGTGCAGCGGATCGTGCTGAACAGCAAGCCGGAAAAGCGCATCGAGCAGCGCACCGTGCGCGCGAAGGCATAGGAGGACCCCCATGGCCTGGACCCGTGAAGAAATGGCCGAACGCGCGGCGCAGGAACTGCGCGACGGCTTCTACGTCAACCTCGGCATCGGCCTGCCGACGCTGGTGGCCAACTACATCCCGCCGGGCATGGACGTGATGCTGCAGTCGGAAAACGGTCTGCTCGGCATCGGCCCGTTCCCGACCGAAGACGAAGTCGACGCCGACCTCATCAATGCCGGCAAGCAACTGGTCACCGCGCTGCCGGGTTCCAGTTACTTCTCCAGCGCCGATTCGTTCGCGATGATCCGCGGCGGCCACATCAACCTGGCGATCCTCGGCGCGATGCAGGTCAGCGAGCAGGGCGATCTGGCCAACTGGATGATCCCCGGCAAGCTGGTCAAGGGGATGGGCGGGGCGATGGACCTCGTCGCCGGCGTCGAGCGCGTGGTGGTGCTGATGGAGCACTGCGCCAAGAACGGCGAGCACAAGATCCTGCAGCGGTGCACGCTGCCGCTGACCGGAGTCGGCGTGGTCAACCGCATCGTCACCGATCTGGGTGTCTTCGACGTCACTGACAAAGGGCTGAAGGCGGTCGAACTGGCCCCGGGCGTGAAGCCGGAGGAGGTGCGGGTGAAGACCGGCTGCCACGTGCAACTGTCGCACCTGGAGGCGAAGACCTGAAGGCCGACCGCTGACCCGCGCCGGCAGCCTTTCGGCGCGCGCAGCCGACGCGCACAGGAATCAGGCCACCATGGGCGGCGCCCGTCTGCACTCCGACAACCACTTCGGCGAGCACGAGCACGGCGACAGTGCCTACACGCACCAGTCGCGGCCGCACGGGACGCGGCCGCTGGCCATCGCGGTTTCGCTCACCCTCGGTTACGCGCTGATCGAGCTTGTCGGCGGCCTGTGGTCGGGCTCGCTGGCACTGCTCGCCGATGCCGGGCACATGGCCACCGACTCGGCGGCACTGCTGTTCGCATTGGCGGCCAACATCATCGCCCGTCGGCCGGTGTCGGACCGGCATTCCTTCGGCCTGGCTCGGGTCGAGGTGATCGCCGCCTTCGTCAATGCACTGGCGATGCTCGGCGTGGTGGCCTGGATCTTCTACGAGGCCATCGACCGGCTGACGAACCCGGTGCCGGTCAAGGGCCTGGGCGTGTTCGTCATCGCCGGCATCGGCCTGCTCATCAACGTCGCCGTCGCCTCGGCGCTGTCGCGCGACCGCGAGAACGTCAACACGCGCGCCGCGCTGATCCACGTCATCGGCGACCTGCTCGGCTCGGTGGCGGCGATCGTCGCCGGCCTGGTGATCTACTTCGGCGGGCCGCTGATGGCCGATCCGCTGCTGTCGATGTTCGTCGCCGCGCTGATCCTGCGGTCGACTTTCGCCGTGCTGCGCGAGACGACCCACGTGCTGCTCGACAGCGTGCCGGCGGGCGTCGACTACAGGAAGGTTGGCCTGTCGCTGGCGCAGGTGCCGGGAATCGTCTCGGTGCACGACCTGCACGTGTGGGCGATGGTGCCGGGGCGCGGCGCGCTGTCGGCACACGTGCTCGTCGACGACATCGAGCGCTGGCCGGTGATCCTGCACCAGGTGCGGCACCTGATGAAGCGCGATTTCGGCATCGATCACATCACGCTGCAGCCGGAATGGCTGCGCCGGGACGTCACGGCGGCGAAGGTGACCGTCAAGCCAGTCGCCTGACCAGCCAGAGCAGACCGATCATGATCGGCTGGTGAATCAGGTACACCGTCAGCGCCCAGGTACCGAGCAGCGTGAGCAGGCGTGGCGGCCTGGCGTTCAAGCGCTGCAGTGACGGGGGCAGCGCGAAGCCGCGCCGCTGCCACAGCGAAGCGAGGCCGACGCCGGCCAGAACCACGGCGATCCACGGAAACAGCGGCACGTAGTCCTCGGTGCGCGGCTTCACCGTGACGAAGCCGATCATGTTGGCCGGCGCCGGATTGAAGGCCGGGTCCTGATAAAGCCACCACGCGATCAGCGCGGCCGCGGCGAGCAGCAGGTTCCATGCTGCCAGCGGCGCCAGCACGCGGGCGATGATCAGCCCGGCGGCGATGAAATGCAGGATGCCGAAGTAGATGAACCAGGGCCCGAACATGAGCCGGCTGCCCAGCGACACCAGCGCGGCGGCCGCGGCGACCTGTGCCCAGCGCAGCCAGAAGTCGCGCCAGTCCGGCCTGCGCGCCAGCCGCAGCACCAGGCTCGCGCCGACCAGCAGCAGGAACTGGGTCACGATCATCGTGCGCCAGCCGATCCACGGCTGGTCGCGGTTCATCGCCAGCTTCATCCAGCCAAAGTAATTGAGGTCGTAGATGAAGTGATAGACGATCATCTGCGCCACGGCGAAGCCGCGCAGCGCGTCGATCAGGGGCAGGCGAGGGGAGCGGACGGTGCGGTTCACGGCCGACATGCTAGCGGCCGGCCGCGCGGGCGTTGCCGATGTCGGCGTGTCTGGCTCCGGCGGGCGGCCAGGCGACCGGTTCTGCCGCCACGCGGGACATGCACGGTGTCGCGCAACGGAGCAGACTTGTCGCTGTCGATCGTCGGCGATGCGGTCCGGGAACGATCCTGGCGCAGCAAGACCCGCGGCGGTGGAAAACGAAATCGAACGCAGAGAAGCTGGCCATGCTTCATTTATCAAGGATCGTTGTCGTCCTGTTCACCTTCGCCGGCGGCGAGGTGTTCGCCGCAACGCTCGCGGCGGAACCGAAGGCGGGACCTCGGGCGCGGGCCATCCCCGGACTGGCGGCGCCCGACGCGTTCCCGCGCGGCGGCCGGGTCACCGGCAGGTTTCGCTGACCGCGCATCCGCTGAATCCGGCGCTGCGCATGTACGAACGCTGCGGCTTTCGCGTGCGCGAAGTCCGCTACGGTTACCAACTGATGGTCGCGGCACTGGGCTGACCTACCGTGATCGCCGTGTGGCCCGCTCGCTGGCGCCGACTGAGCGATTCGCGGGCGCCGCGCCACATTGCTTTCCTGGCGCCGGGAGTTCGTCCATGAAGCCCCTGGTCACTGTGCTGACGCTTGGCGTCTGCGACCTCGAACGTGCCGTCGCCTTCTATCGCGATGGCCTCGGCATGCGCACCAGGGGCATCGTCGGTGCGGAATTCGACCATGGCGCGGCGGCGTGTTTCGACCTGCAGCCCGGACTGAAGCTGGCGTTGTGGCCACGCGCGAGCCTGGCCGCCGACAGCGGCCTTCCGCCGCAGCCAGCCGGCGCGCTCGAGTTATCCATCGGCCATAACGTCGATTCCGAGAGACGGGTCGATGCCGTGATGCGTCAGGCGCAGCGGGCCGGCGCGACGATCGTCAAGGCGGCGCAGCCGACCTTCTACGGCGGCTATGCGGGCTACTTCCAGGACCCGGACGGCCAGCTGTGGGAAATCGTGTGCAATCCGGGTTTCGCCTCGCCGGGCTGAAGCCGACGCGCACCACGGCGCGAGCGCGATCGGACCGCCGAACCGGCGTTCAGCCAACGCTCATGGAGTACAAATGGCGCTCGCTGTTGCGATCTACCTGTTCCCGGATGTCGAGGTCCTCGACTTTGCCGGGCCGTACGAAGTCTTCACCACTGCCAATCGCGTGCACCGGCGGCGCGAGCCGCAGGCGGCGGACCCGTTTCGCGTCTTCACCGTAGCGCGCGACCGCGGCCTCGTGCGGGCGCGGGCCGGCCTCGAAGTCAGGCCGGACTTCACGATTGACGCGCACCCGAACATCGACCTGCTGATCGTTCCGGGCGGAGTCGTGACGGCGGAGCTCGAACAGACCGGGGTGATCGCGTGGATCGCCGCGCAGCAGGCGAACAGCAGGATCACGGCCTCGGTATGCACGGGCGCGTTCCTGCTGGCCAAGGCGGGACTGCTGCGCGGCCGAAAAGCCACGACGCACTGGGAAGACATCGCCGACCTGCGCGCGATGTTTCCCGATATCGCGGTACAGGAGGGGCGCCGCTGGGTCGACGAAGGCATGATCGTGACCTCGGCGGGCATCTCGGCCGGGATCGATATGAGCCTGCATCTTGTCGAACGCCTGGTCGACCGGGAACTGGCGCTGGCCACGGCGAGGCAGATGGAGGTCGACTGGCACGAGCAGGCTTGAAACGCCGGCGCTCGGACACAGGCGACAGCGGTGCGCGCGGCCGTGACCCGGCGGCGGCGACCGACGGTCCGCTCGGCGCTGAAGCGACCTGAAGCAAGACGCGGCGGATCGGCTCGCAGCCCCGCCGCCGATCATGGAGGAACGACGATGACGATTCATGTGGTGCGACTTGGCACTGCGCGGCTCGCGGGCGAAGGGCTGCGCATCGGCACGGTGCGCCGGCCGCCGCGCGGCGTGCCGAAGTCGCGGTTTGCCGCCGACAACTGGTACGACGTCTGGTTTCCGAACCTCGCCCCGTCGGTCGAGACGATGAAACTCGGCCAGGGCGCCGGCACGCCGGCGCAATGGGCGGCCTTCCGCCGCAAGTATCGGGCCGAGATGGCTGCGCCCGAGGCCGCACATGCGATTGCGCTTCTCGCTGCGCTGTCGCATCGCGCCGATTTCTCCGTCGGCTGCTACTGCGAGGACGAAGCGCACTGCCATCGTTCCGCGCTGCGCGAACTGCTCGACGAGGCAGGCGCGAAACTGGCGTAGTCGGTGCGCGCCGATAATCCGGCGCGGCCCGCCTGTCCTGGCCGGGCTTCGCGGCCGGCGGCCAACGGCTGCACGCTCGATTGCACGGGATCCGGCGGCGCGCAACCCGCTGGGTTCGTTCGCCAGCGCCGCGCCACAGCGGCCGCATCGGCCGCGCACACGGACAGCTTGCGCGCGCGGCTCACAACTCCTTGACGCGGATGTTGCGGAACTGCACCACTTCGGTGTGGCACTGCAGCCCGATGAAGCCTTCGTCGCGCTTGGTCCTGCCGGCCGCTGGCGCGTTCGCCGACAGCAGGCTCGGAAACTGTCCCTGCGAGACCAGCGCCCCGTTGATCCTGACCTCGATGCTTGCGCCCTGCACGGTGATCTCGCAGCTGTTCCAGAACGTGGACCGTCCGGAATCGCGCGGCTGCATGACCTTTGCTGCCCACTGATGCGCGGCAAAGATCTCGTAGACCGCTCCGGTCTTGTGCAGCGGCGATCCGTAGACGTGATTGCTGTGATCGTATCCGTGCTCGTCGATCTGCACCTCGATCGTCGAGTCGTAGAACTCGCGGTCGAGCGCGAGCGGCGCCGGCATGCGCAGGAAGATGCCCGAGTTCGCCTCGATGTCGTACGCCTTCCAGTCGAGCCTGAGGACGAAGTCGCGGTACTTGCGCACCGCGTACCACAGCACGCCCAGTGCCGGCGTGCGGTCGCCGACGCCGGCGCCGAGCACCGGTGTCGGGTGGCCGGCGACATCGAAGAAGTTCTGGCTTCCAGCCGGGGCGATCAGCCAGCCGTCGGCGGCGAAGTCTCCCGAGTACAGGCTGACGAATCCGGGTTCGGGCGCGACGGTCTCGACCGAGACATAGCGGTCGATGATCGAATGGACGATCTTGCGTGACAGGGCGATCCCGGTGAGCACCGGATTGGCCGAACCGGCGGTCGGGAAGATCGACTGATCGACGCAATAGGCGTTGGCGACGTGGTGAAAACGGCCGTTGACGTCGGTGACCGACTTGGTGAAATCGGTGCCGAGCCACAACGTGCCGGCCTCGTGGTAGGTCGTGCCGATGCCGTCGGCCTGGCCGCTGACGAGCTCGACCGCGGCCGTGGCGCTCGTGCGCAGGATCTCGACGTTGCCGCTCTGGATGCGGAAGTCCGGCTTGTCCAGCGGCCGCGGCGGCGGTCCCGACAGATGGGTGCCATCGGCGGCGAAGCGCGCCGTGTGGCAGTCGCAGCCGAATTTGCCTTCGGCTCCGATCCAGTTGACGAAGCAGCCCTCGTGCGTGCATGTGCCATCGAGGACGCGTAACTGGCCGCCGAAGCGGCCGACGAACATGCGGCCGCTGGTCGTGTTCTCAGTGCGGTATGCATTGTCCGGCACGGCAGCGAGCGGCACCTGGGCCACCACTTCGACCACCGGCGCGGCGGGATCGGCAGGGACTCCGCCCGGCGCACTGCTCATTGCCGCGATAAGAGCTCCGGCGGCGGCGTCCTGCGCCGCCCACACCTGCGCATCGTCGGCCGACTTGACCAGGTGCACGTAGGCCTTCGGGATGCGCAGTGGCTGGCCGTTTTCGAAGTAGACGTCGTCGCCCGAGCCGCCGAACGGGTTGACATTGATCCAGCTCGCATGCGGATTGCTGCCGACTGGGCTGCTGCGGTCGCCGAACGTTTCGCCGACAGTGCGGATGCCGATGGCGATGCGGTCATTGCCCAGGCCGTTTTGCGCCGCCTGGATCGATTCGATGTCCTCGGTATTCGGCGCCATCAGGTAGAGAAAACGCTCCGGATCCTTGCTGGCACCGGGGAACATCGGCGCATCCATGTTCGGCGCGGCGTACAACTGCAGGTGGAACTGGCCGATGCCGCTGCCCGCCGTCGGCGCGGCGCCGGTGATATGCAGCGCTGCCATCGTGATGTTGGCCGGGTCCGGGCCCGGCAGGCCGAGGGCGCTGCGCTTGACGCGCCAGACGAAGTTGCTGCGCGTATGGAACATCAGGTTGCGTCCCATCAGCTCGCCGTTCACGTTCAGGGCCGCGGGGCGCGGAAACGAATTCAGCGCCAGCCGCGTCGAATTGACGGTGTTGCCGGCCAGCACGACGATGGCGCTCGACTTCAGATCCAGGCGAACCACGCGGGCCCGGCTCCTGTCGCTCGGCGCCTGCGGATCCGCCAGCGCGACGACGATCTGCCGCACGCGGCCTCGATCGGTTTCGAGCCTGAGCACTTCGGCGTTGGGCACGAGAAACAGCCGGCGCAGGGCGTCGTTGCCGTTGCTGACCTCGGCGTCTTCGCGCAGCGCGTCGTGCAACAGCGACACGCTGCTGAACTTGTCGAAGCTGAACAGGCCGGAACCCGGCGAGTCGCCCTGAACCGCGATCGGCGGCGGCAATACGGCCCTCAGCGAAGGCACCGTGCTGCTGGCGACGATGTTCTCGACCAGATCCTTCAGCGTGTCCTGAAGCGGCCCCTTGATGAAATCCTGCACCGGGAAGACGCCGATCTCCCGCTCGCAGTATTCGTAGCCGCCGTTGTATCCGGCCTGAAAAAGATAGGTCTCGATCTCCGGCGGCCAGAGCCGGTCGCCGTCGCCGTCGAGCCGCTGCATGTCTTCGCGCTGGTAGCGCGGCGCCCAGCCGCCCCAGAACAACGATTTGCCGCCGACGCAGCGCGAATGCTTGACCAGAGAAGGTTCGTTGGTCTGGCCGGGATCGACGAGATCCTCGGCAACGATGGTGCTGAGTCCGCTGTTGCGGCGGGTCAGGTTCTGGATGTGCTCGGTGATCAGGAAGGGGCCGGATTCCAGGACCAGGACACGCGGGGCATCCTGTTCGCGCTTCATCCTGCGCCCCAACTCGTAGAGCTTGGCCGCGGCATAACCGCCGTACATGCCCGAGCCGACGATGACGACGTCGAACTGTCCGCCGGCCTGCGCGCCGAGGATTTCGCCCCAGGTGTTGCAGCAGAACCGGGCCAATCCGTCGACGGAGAAAGTGGTTCTCTGGATATCTGGCGGCGGCAGGGGCACACCAGAATCATCGAGGCGGTTCAGTGCCATGACGAATCCTCCACGGTTGCGGCGCGGCCATCGGCGAACCGCCGGCAACGCCGGCCGTGGCCGGGTTCCGCTGCGGCGCTGCCGAGTTCTGCCGAGGAGCCGATTTTCAGCGCGCACCGGCAGTGTGCCGCAAGTGGCCGGCCGATCGGTGCCTTTTGGCCGCGCCGGCTGACGGGATGCCGCGCCATCGGCCCCGCTGCGCCGGCGGACGCGGTTGAGCCGTGGCGGCGACAAAGGCGATCGAGTCGTGGGATGCCGCCTCAGGCCGACTTCAGCTGTCGCTTGACGATCTGCCAGGACACGAGGCCGACGCACATCAGCGCGAACGACGCCAGCGCCAGCGCGGCCGTCGAATGCATGACTGCCGGCGCCAGCACGCCGGCGACGATGGCGTTCGCGATGCTGCCAACGACCGCCTGCAGTGACGAGGCCAGGCCGCGGCGCTCGGGCACGAGGTCGAGCACCATCAGCGTCACCACCGGCACCATCAGCGACCAGCCGAAGGAGAACAGGCCGATCAGCGGCAGCGCCCACCACGGCTGCGCGGTAAAAAGCAGGTTGGCGGCCACGTTGACGACGGACACCGCGCCCATGATCGTGAAGCCGTAGCGAACCTGCTGCCTTGGCCTGATCCGACCCGCCAGGCGTCCCGATAGCCAGGCGCCGCCCATGATGCCGCTGATCGAAATGGCGAAGAACCAGAAGAACTGCGTCGGCGCCAGATGCAGCAGTTCTCCGAGAAAGGCCGGCGCGGACAGCACGTACAGGAACATGCCGTTGAACGGTATGCCGCTGGCCAGCGCCAGCAGCAGGAAATTGCGGTGGCCGAGCAGCTGTACATAGCCACGGAAGAGGTTGCGCAGGTTGAATGGCTGCGCATCGGCCTTGTGCAGCGTTTCGGGAAGCAGCTTCCAGTTGGCCACCCACAGCACGAGGCCGACGCCGGCCAGAAACCAGAAAACCGCGTGCCAGCCGATGTGCTCGTGCAGCAGGCCACCGATCATCGGCGCCACCGCCGGCGCTACGCCGAAGAAGATCGTCACCTGCGACATCACGCGCTGCGCCTGCGCCGGCGGGAACATGTCGCGGATCACCGCGCGCGACACGACGATGCCGGCGCCGGTGGCCAGCCCCTGCACGGCGCGAAAAAACACCAGCTGACCGATCGTCTGCGCCAGCGCGCAGCCGACCGAGGCTGCGGTGAATGCCGCCACGCCGCACAGGATCACCGGCCGCCGGCCGAAGCTGTCGGCAAGCGCGCCGTGGAAAAGGTTCATCGCCGCGAAACCGAACAGGTACGCCGACAGGGTCTGCTGCATCTGCAGCGGCGTGGCGCCGAGCGACTCGCGGATCGAAGCGAAGGCCGGCAGGTAGGTGTCGACGGCGAATGGCCCGAGCATGCCGAGGCAGGCGAGCAACAGCGACAGCGCCCAGGCGGGCGCTTTCCACAATTGAGCGGCGTGGGGGTTCAATCAGGATCTCGTTGTTTGCGCCAAGCGTAGCGCCTGCGGTGCTGTTGACCGCAACGGTCACGGCGGATGCCGGCGCTGCATCTGAGGGCAAAGCGCAGGCGCGATCGGGCCGCGCCACCGATCGAATGAGAGCAGGGGCGAGCGAAACGCGGCCAGCCGAAGCGCAGCCGGCGCGGTACTCCGGCGCAGGGTTGGCGTGAAGCGCCGAGCCTCGCCCGGCGGCCGGCTCGCCGCCGATGTGGCAAGCGCCGTCGTTGCGCGGCAGCGCCCACGAACGCCGCGCGAATGCTGCATCGACTTGTGTGTGACTCTTCACCAGTCCCGTGTGATACGGCAGCCGGACTAGCCGCGAACGGTGAGTGCACTCGCTCGATCGGTTGAATGAACCGATGGCGATGCGCCGATAACCTGCCGACGGCTTTGCGCAAACGGTGATGCACATCTCGCACCGCCAATTGCAGCAGGCCGCGCCGACCGCGCGGGGCGATCGGCGGCATGCACGGAACACGGGAGTATTCGTTGAGCAGCGTCGAGGCCATCGCGACGGACATGGAGCGCCAGCGTGCCGCGTGCCGCGGCGGCGGCTTGCCTGCAGGCGCCGGGTGGCTGAAGCGCGAGGCGTCGATCATGGGCACGGCCATCGGCGTGCTGCTGTGGTGCGAATCGCGCGCCGACGGCGAGGCGGCGATCGATGCCGTGATGGCCGAGATGCATCGGATCGACGCCGCGATGAGCCCATACAAGGCCCACTCGGAACTGTCGCTGATCAATCGCGAGGCGGAGCAGCGCGCGGTGCCGCTGAGCCCGGAAATGTTCACCCTGCTGGAGCGCGCGCTGCACTACTCGCGCCTGTCGGGAGGCGTTTTCGACATCACCTATGCCGCGGTCGGCCACCTCTACGACTACCGCCGCGGCATCGCGCCGACCGATGCGGAACTCGCGCGCGCTCTCGGCGCCGTCGGCTACCGCGGCCTGATCGTCGACGCGGCGGCGCGCAGCGTGCGCTTCGCTGCGGCCGGAATGCGCATCGACCTCGGCGGCTTTGCCAAGGGCTACGCGGTGGAGCGCGGTGCGGCGATCCTGCGCCGCCTCGGCATCGAACACGGCATCGTCAGCGCCGGCGGTGACAGCCGGATCATCGGCGACCGGCGCGGCCGGCCGTGGACGATCGGCATCCGCAATCCGCGGCGGGCCGGGCAGGTCGTCGCCGTGCTGCCGCTGGAAGACGTCGCGGTGTCGACCTCGGGCGACTACGAGCGCTGCTTCGAGGCCGATGGCGTGCGCCATCACCACCTGATCGACCCGCGCAGCGGCCGTTCGCCTTCCTCGGTGCGCAGCGTGACCATCGTCGCCGGCGACGGCCTCGCAAGCGAAGCGCTGTCGAAGACCGTGTTCGTGCTCGGCGTCCGCGACGGACTGCGGCTGATCGAAACGCAGCTGGGCGTCGATGCCGTCGTCGTCGATGCCGACGGCAATCTGCATTACTCCACCGGACTGCTCGCTGCGGGCGCGCCCGCGCGGTGTTGAACGAGTCAAGGAGGACACGCTGGTGAGCAAACGAAACCATGGACACGGCTGGCGCCTGGCCGCGGGCGTCGGAGCGATCGTCGCCGCGTCGGCGACGCTCGTCGGCTGCTCGGGCGGCAATCGCAGCGCCTCGTCGACGGTGGCGGTGGCCGGCGACGTGCCGATCGCCTACGTCAAGCGCGCCAGCACGATCCGGATGAATCCCACCAACGGCGCGCCCGGCGCCGCCGGCGGCGACCTGATCATCCGCGAGAAGTCTTCGGCCAGCGCTCCGGAGCACAACATCACGGCGCGCTTCACGCAGGGCACCGGCGACGTGTCCGACCCCGAGGTGTCCTACGACGGACGGAAGATCGTCTTCGCCATGCGCTGCCCGACGGCGAACACGGCGACGATCGGCGACCAGCCGGCATGCACCGGCCGCTGGAACGTCTGGGAGTACGACATGACGAGCGGCGGCTTCACCGGCGGCAGCTTCCGCCGGCTGACGGCGAGCACGCAGGACGACGACGTCGACCCCGCCTATCTGCCGGCCGGCCGCGGCTTCGTCTTCTCGTCAAACCGGCAGACGAAGTCGAAGACGCAGGCGCTCGGCCGCAGCTACTACGCCGTCGACGAGTACGAGCGCGAGCGCGTGTTCAACCTGCACACGATGGACGCGGCCGGCGGCCGAATCGAGCAGATCTCGTTCAACCAGAGCCACGACCGCAACCCGGTGGTGCGGCCGAACGGCGACATCATGTTCTCGCGCTGGGAGCACGTGGGACCGCGCAACCGCTTCGCCATTTTCCGCGTCAAGCCCGACGGCACCGACATGTTCGTGCTGTACGGCGCGCAGAGTCCGGGCAACAGCTTCCTGCATCCGCGCGACATGGACCCGAACGGCGCCTACAAGGGTTTCGTCGCCTCGACGCTGATGCCGCTGTCGGGCACGCAGGAAGGCGGGGCGCTGATGTTCATCGACGCCGCCAATTATTCCGAACAGAACACGCCGGCAACCAGCGCCGTGCCTGCATCAGGCGGACAGAAGCAGGCCACCGCGCAGCCGCTGAACGACGGCCGCGGCCTTTCGGAGTTCGGTCGCGTGACCTCGCCTTACCCGCTCTGGGACGGCACCGACCGCGTGCTGCTGTCCTATGCGCCGTGCGAGGTCAGCCGCAACGGCGACGTCGTGCCCTGCGCCAGCCTGACCGCCGAGGAAAAGCAGCGGCTGGCCGACCGCAACCGCACGCCGCAGGAAGTGGCCAACGATCCGCTGCAGGACAACGTGCCGCCCGCTTACGGCGTGTACATGTTCGATCCGGCAAAGCAGACGTTCCTGATCGTCGCTGCGCCACCGCCGGGCTTCATGTACACGGACCCGGTGGCGCTGCAGCCGCGGCCCGAGCCGAATGCCACCGATCCGACGACGGCCGACGCCACGCTTGCCGCGCAGGGCATGGCGCTGATCGAGGTGCGCAGCGTCTACGACACCGACGGCCTGCAGCGGATGGGCGAGACGGTGCTGGCCGCCGTCGACCTGCCGGCCGGCTGCGAGCGCGGCATTGCGATGACCGCGCCGCACGACCCGACCGATACCCGTTCGAGCGTGGCCGATCTGGCGCGGATGAAGAATCCCGCCGACATCGCCTACACCTGTGCGCCGGCACGCTTCATCCGCGCCACGCGTGCGGTGGCGCCGCAGGCCAATGTGATCGGCATGCGCGAGGCGATCGGCGAGACCGATTTCGAGCCGCAGCAGATCGTCGGCTACGCGCCGATCGAGCCCGACGGTTCGTTCAAGCTGCTGGTGCCGGCCGACGTGCCCCTGGCGCTGGCGGTCGTCGACGCCAAGGGCCGCGCCCTGCAGACGCACCTGAACTGGATCCAGGTCCGCCCCGGCGAACGGCGCACCTGCGACGGCTGCCACAGTCCGCGCCGTGGCGCCGCACTGAACTCGGGCACGGTGGTCAACACGATGCCGGCCGGGGTGAAGACGGCGATGTCGGCCCAGCATCAATCGGGCGAGACGATGGCGTCACTGCGCACGCGTCTGGACCCGACGGCGCTGCGACTGGGGTCGGACATGCTGTTCACCGACATCTGGGCCGATACGACGCAGGCGGGCGTCACGGCGCGGCCGTCGATCGCCGTACGCTACAGCGGCAATGCCGATCCGGCCGACGACCTGGTCACGGCCGTGCCCGTCAACGGCATCGTCAACTACCCCGACCACATCGCACCGCTGTTCGCCCGCGATCGCGGCGCCGGCACCTGCACGAGCTGCCACAACGATCCGGCGAAGCTCGACCTGCGCACCAGCATCGCCGGCACCGGCCGCATGGTCTCCTACGAGGAACTGCTGGTCGGCGACCCGGTGATCGATTCGGCCACCGGCCAGCCGGTCACGCGGCTGGAAAACGGCGTGCCGGTGCTGGTGCGCGGTCCGGCGCTGGTCGAGCCCATGGCCGGCAATGCCGCCGGCATCGCCCGCAGCAGCCGGCTGACCGAGATCCTGTTCGGCGAACAACTGAAGGCGGGCGCGGCAGCGCGCAGTGCGCATCCGAATCCACCTGCGGGCGCCCCCGATCACTCGCGGCTGCTCAACGCCGCAGAGAAGCGCCTGCTGGTCGAATGGATGGACCTCGGTGCGCAGTACATGAACGATCCGTCGGCGAGCAGCAACGTGCGCACGGTTGCCGGGCTGAGCCGCGCCACCTTCGATTCGACCGTACTGCCGATCCTGCGCGACCGCTGCGTGGCCTGCCACCAGCCGGGCGGCGATTCGGGCGCGTCCGGCGACAGCGGCTCGGCGCTGCGCAATCGCTACGTGCTCACCGGCGACGCCGACGGCGACTACAACGTCACGCTGACGATGGTCAGCGACACCTGCACGCCGGCGAACAATGCCCTGCTGGCGCGGCCATCGACCGTACCCCATCCCGCGGGCGCGATCGGGCAAAGCAGCCCGGTGCTGGCCGCCGACAGCAGCGCGTATGCCGCCATTGCTGCCTGGATCCGCACCGGCTGCCCGACGCAATGAGGCTGCGCCATCACATCATCGTGCTCGCGGCGGCCGCGCTCGCCGGCTGCGGCGGTTCGGACTCCAACCCCTTCGATATCCCGCCGCAGGTCAGCAATCCGGCGCAGAGCGCGGGGCAGAAGCTGTCGTTCGCCTATTTCCAGCGCTGCATCTACCCGATCCTGCAGGCGCAGCTGCAGATCAACATCAACGGCGCCGTGTCCATCAACAGCTGCGCCGCTTCGGGCTGCCACGACAACGCCAATGGCACCGGCGGCGCGCTGCGTGTGTTTCCGGCCAACGTGGTCGACCTCGCCGATCCGGCCAACACGGCAGAGGCGATCCGCGCCAGCGACATGTACAAGAATTTCTACTCGGCGCAGGGCGAGACCGTGATCGGTTCGCCGGCGGCGAGCCGGCTGCTGAACAAGCCGCTGGTGCGCGGCGTGCTGCACGGCGGCGGCCTGATCTTCGCCAGCGAGCAGGACCCGAACGCGAAACGCATCAGCTACTGGATCGGCCGGCCGGCACCGCAGGGGCAGGACGAGTTCAGCAGCGCCGGCAATGGCATGTTCACGCCGCCGGATCCGATGACCGGCAGCTGCAACAGCGAATGACGCCGATGCCGCTGCTGCGCGCCGCTGGGCTGTACTGCCTGCTGCTGCTGGCGGCATGGATGCGGCCCGCGCACGCTGAACTGCTGCAGGTGACCGACCCGTTCGTCGAGATCCGCACTGGTCCGGGGCGCGGCTATCCGGTGTTTCACGTCGCCGCGCGCGAAGAGAGAATCGAGGTGCTGCTGCGCTACACCGACTGGTATCGCGTGCGCGCGGAAAACGGCCGCGAAGGCTGGGTGCACCGGCTGCAGCTGGAGAGCACGCTGACCACGGCCGGCAGCCGCAAGACCTTCCGCGACGTGCTTTTCGACGATTACCTGCAGCGCCGGCTTGAATTCGGCGCCGCCTGGGGTCGCTTCAAGTCGGAACCGATGCTCAAGCTGTGGACCGCCTACCGGCTGGCGGAGGTGTTCGCGGTCGAGGCCGCCGTCGGCCAGGTGCAGGGTGTCTACTCGGGCACGGAATTCTGGCGCATCGGCCTAAATGCCGAGCCGTTCGTCGACCAGCGCGTCTCGCCGTTCTTCGGCATCGGCGTCGGCCGCTTCCGCAACATCCCCAACGCCAGCCTGGTCGGGGTCGTCACCACCGACGCCAACCTCGCCGACGCCAGCGTCGGCCTGCGCTACTACCTGACGCGGCGTTTCCTCGCCCGCCTCGACTACACGCTGTACACGTCGTTCGTCTCGGATCGCCGCACCAGCCAGTTCAACGCCGTGACTGCCGGCCTGTCCTTCTTCTTCTGATTCCGGAAACCGTCCGATGAAAAGAACGATCCTCGCCACCGCCTTTGCCGCCGCGATGACGGCGCCGCCATGGGCCATCGCGCAGCAGGCGGGCGGTGCGCGCGCCACCGAGCAGGTGATCGTGCCCGAGGTGGCGCGGCGCGAGGTGAAGCTGCCGCGCTTTCCATCGAAGGACTTCGAGGCCGGCGTCTTTGCCGGCACCTACAGCGCGCAGAACTTCGGCGCCAGCCCGGTCTATGGCGTGCGCCTGGGCTATCACCTGACCGAGGATTTCTTTACCCAGGCCACGCTCGCGCGCAGCCGCATCAGCGACGAGGACTTCCGGCTGATCCTTCCCGGCGGGATCTTCCCGCAGCCGAAGGAGAACCTGACCTACTACAACCTCTCCGTCGGTTACAACCTGCTTCCGGGCGAGGTGTTCTTCGGCCGCAACGTCGCCAAGGCATCGGCCGTGTACCTCGCCGGCGGCATCGGCAGCACGCGCTTGCTCGAGCAGCGGCGGCAGACGCTGAATTTCGGCTTCGGCATGCGCCTACTGCTGGCCGACCGTTTCGCGGTGCAGGTCGACGTGCGTGACCACGTCTATTCGCTCGACCTGCTCGGCCGCCGCGAAAGCACGCAGAACCTCGAACTGACCGCCGGCGCGGCGTTCTATTTCTGAACGACGGGGCGCAACGATGATCGGGCAAATTTTCCGCAGCGTCGCCGCCGGAGCGCTGCTTGCCTGTGCCGCGGCTGCGGCGCCGGCCTCGGTAACGGTCGCCGGCATCGCGCCGGACTTCACCCTGCGCTCGATGAACGGGCCGAACCTCAGGCTGCAGGAAAGCCGCGGCCGCGTGGTGATGGTCAACTTCTGGGCGACCTGGTGCGGCCCGTGCCGGCAGGAGATGCCGCACCTGAACCGCCTCTATGGCAAGTACCGCGACGCCGGCTTCACGCTGCTCGGCGTGAACATCGACGACGACCAGGGCAAGGCGATCAATCTGGCCACGCGCCTCGGCCTGCAGTTCCCGGTGCTGCTCGATACCGACAAGAAGGTCAGCCGGCTTTACGACCTGTCGACGATGCCGTCGACGCTGCTGATCGATCGCGACGGCCGCGTCCGCTACCTGCACCTCGGCTACCGCGATGGCCTCGAGTCCACCTACGACAAACAGATCCGGGAACTGCTGAAGGAATGAATGCACCGATCTTGCGGCTGCTGCGTCCGGCCGCGCTGTTGCTCGTGGCGCTCGCCGCCGTCGGCTGCAGCATCCAGCCCTGGGTCAAGCCGTACGAACGCGAGCGGCTCGCCGACCCGATCATGAAGCTGTCGCGCGATCCGCTCGGCGACAAGCACCGCGAGCATGTCTACGAGGTGCGTGAAGGCGCGCGCGGTGCAGCCGGTGTGCAGGGAGGCGGCTGTGGCTGCAACTGAGGCGACTGCCGGTCGCGTGCGCCGCGGCTGCCCGCCGCCAAGTCCGCTGCGGCGGCTGCGAGGCCGGCTGGTGCTGCGCTTGCGCCGTCTGCTGACGGCGGTCCGCCGCGCCTTCGCCGGCAGCGGCGAGCGCCGGCCGATGGGGCCGCCGGCCGCGGCGGGTGCGCTGGGCCTGGTCGGCGGCATGCTTGCCGGTTCGGGCGCGGCCGCCATCGAACTGCCGGAGGAACGGGCGGACGCCATGTACCACCTGTACGACGGCGGCGGCCTGCGCGCACACGGACCGGCGCTGCTCGTGCGCAAGAGCATTGCCGACAAGGTCTCGCTGTCGGCGAACTCCTACGTCGACATGGTCAGCAATGCGTCGATCGACGTGGTGACGACCGCCAGTCCGTTCAAGGAGACGCGGCACGAGGTCGGCGTCGGCGCCGACACTGTCTACCGCAACGCGCTGCTCAGCGTTTCGGCGAGCCACAGCAAGGAGCCCGATTACCGGGCCGATGCGCTGAACCTCGATGTGGCGCAGGAAGTCTTCGGCGGCATGACCACCGTCAGCCTAGGCTTCACGCGCGCCTCCGACGAGGTCGGGCGCAGCAACTCGCCCGAGTTCTCGGAATCGGCACGCCACTGGCGATATCGCCTCGGCGTCACGCAGATCATTACGCCGCGCTGCCTGGCCAGCGTCAACGTCGAGAGCGTTGCCGACGACGGCTACCTCGGCAACCCGTATCGCGCCGCGCGCGTGTTCGGCGCCGCGGTGCCCGAGCGCGTGCCGAGCACACGCTCGAGCCGTGCCGTGAAGCTGCGTGTGCTCGGCGAGGCCGGCGAACGCGGCGCGTTGTCGGCCGACTATCGCTACTTCTGGGACACCTGGGGCATCCGCGCCCATACCTTCGGTATCGGCTACGCGCGCTACTTCGGCGCGACGTGGCTGGCCGACGCCAGCGTGCGCCTGCATACGCAGGACAAGGCGGTTTTCTACAGCGACAACTTCGCCACCGAAACGCTTTACGTGTCGCGCAATCGCCAGCTGTCGACGTTCACCAGCATCGGTCCCGGCATGAAGGTCTCGTACCGGGCGCTGCAGACGGGTAACTATGAGATCCGGGTCAACGGCGCCTACGAGTGGCTGCGCTTCCGTTTCGATGATTTCACCGATCTGCGCAGCGGCAGCCTGTACTCATACAGCGCCCACATCGTGCAACTGAACGTCTCGGCCAGGTTCTGAGGACACACGCCATGAACATTCGATCGATCGGAACGGGTATCGCCGCGCTGGCTATCGCCGCGCTGCCGGCCGCCGGGCTCGCCGCCGGCGAACCGGCGCCGCTCGAGGATCGCATCCAGGACTTCAAGGCGGATGTCATCCGGCTGAACCGCGACCTGCTGGTGCTGGAGGAAGAACTGCTGTACCCGGCCAGCACGCAGGTCGCGGTCTTCGTGTCGATGGACGTCGGCAAGCTGTTCGCGCTGGAGTCGGTGCAGGTGAGGATCGGCGACAAGGTGGTCGGCAACTACCTTTACACCCCGGCCGAGGTCCAGGCCCTTCATCGCGGCGCAGTGCAGCGGCTGTATGTCGGCAGCCTGAAGGCCGGCAAACACGAGCTCACGGCCTTTTTCACCGGGCAGGGGCCGCACGAGCGCGACTACAAGCGCGGCGCCAGCGTCGTGATCGACAAGGGCACCGAGGCGAAGTACGTCGAACTGCGCATCAGGGACGCCACCGGCAAGCTGCAGCCGGAATTCGACGTCAAGGTCTGGCAGTAGGAAAGCGCCAGTGCTGCGGCTGCTCTTCATCGTGCTCAGGGCGGTGGCGGCGACGCTGATCGCGGCCACCGCCGCCGCCGCGCCGCCGGGTACCGTGATCCGCGACCCGCACTACGGCGACAGCCTGTTCTTCTTCTACCAGGACCGCTACTTCACGGCGCTCACCGGCCTGATGGCCTCGCAGCACTTCGGTCGCGTGCCGCAGCACGCCGACGAGGCCGAGATCCTGCGCGGCGGCCTGTTCCTGTCGTACGGGTTGCATCGCGAGGCGGCGGAGGTTTTCGCCCGCCTGCTCGACGGCAAGGCCGCGCCGCCGGTGGCTGACCGGGCTTGGTTCTACCTGGCCAAGATCCGCTACCAGCGCGGCCTGCTGGCGCAGGCCGAGGACGCGATCGGTCGCATCGGCCGCAGCCTGCCGCCGGCCTTGCAGGAGGAGCGGGTGCTGCTGCAGGCACAGTTGCTGATGGCGCGCGCCGACTACGCCGCCGCGGCCAGGCTGCTTGCGACGGCGGCCACACCCGGCTCGCGTTATGCCCGCTTCAACCTTGGCGTGGCGCTGATCCGCAGCGGCGATCTCGCCCGCGGCACGGCGCTGCTGGACGAACTCGGCCGCGCGCCGGCGCCGGATGACGAAGGGCGTGCGCTGCGCGACCGTGCCAACGTCGCCCTGGGCTTCAGCGCGCTGCAGCAGGGGCAGCCGCAGCAGGCGCGCGGTTTCCTTTCGCGTGTCCGGCTCGACGGCATGCACGCCAACAAGGCACTGCTCGGATTCGGCTGGGCGGCGGCGGAACTGCAGCAGCCGAAGCTGGCGCTGGTGCCGTGGATGGAACTGGCCGCACGCGATGCCAGCGATGCCGCCGTGCTGGAAGCGCAGCTGGCGGTGCCGCACGCCTTCGGCGAGTTCGGCGCCTTCAGCCAGTCATTGAAGCACTACGAGCGCGCGGTCGAGGTGTTCGCGCGGGAAGACAGCCGGCTCGACGAGTCAGTGGCGGCAATCCGCGCCGGACGTCTGCTCGAAGGGCTGCTTGCCGTCGATGCCGGCGACGAGATGGGTTGGTTGCGGACGATCGATCGCCTGCCCGAGATGCCGCACGCCGGTCATCTGGCGCCGGTGCTCGCCGAGCACGCGTTCCAGGAAGGCTTCAAGAACTACCGCGACCTGCTGTTCCTGCAGCGCAACCTGCGCCGCTGGAAGGACAGCCTCGACGCCCTGCGCGACATGCTGGGCAACCGCAGGCAGGCCTATGCCGAGCGACTGCCGCAGGTGCGGGCGCAACGCGGCAATCTCGACGTCGATGCGCTGGCCGCACGCCAGCGGCAGCTTGCGAGTGAGCTGGCGCGCATCGAGAAGGACGGCGACGCGGCGGCGCTGGCCGATGCGCGCGAGCGCGATCTCGCGGCGCGGCTGGCGCGCGTGCGCGAGGGCGTCGAGAATGTCGCCGACGACGCACAGAGGTTCGAACTGCGCGAACGGCTGCGCCGCGTCTGCGGGCTGCTCGCGTGGCAACAGTCCGAACAGGCGGCGCAGCGGCTGTGGCAGATGAAGAAAGCGATGCGCGAGGTCGAGGCGCTGCTGCCGCAGGCGCGCAGCCGCACCGAGGCGCTGGCGCAGGCGCAGCGCGACATGCCGGCGAACTTCGATCGTTTCGCCGCGCGCCTCGTGGCGCTGGACGCACGCATCGACGCACTGCTGCCGCAAGCCGCCGAACTCGCCCGCGCCCAGCAGGTGCAGGTGCAGGAACTCGCCGCGGCCGTGCTGCTGCGGCAGAAGGAGCGTCTGGCCGAGTACACGAACCAGGCGCGCTTCGCCGTCGCCCGCCTGTATGACCGCGCGCACCTCGCCGCGGGAGCCGCGCCATGAGGCGCAGCGCCATACCATCGATCGCGCTTGCGCTGGCCGCGCTGGCTGCGTTGTCCGGCTGCGCGATGTCCGGCCGCAAGCCGGTCGACCGCGCGCCGACGCTGCAAAGCCTGGAGGGCCGCGCCGTCGTCGTCGACGACGATCCGGGCATTGCCAGCAGTCCCGAGCGGGCCATCGCTGCCTATCGCGATTTCCTGAAGGCGGCGCCAAAGGATCGCCAGGCAACGGAAGCGATGCGGCGGCTCGGCGATCTGGAGATGGATCGGGTCGACGGTGCGCTGGTTGGCGGCGTCGCTGCCGATTACCGCGGCGCGATCGCGCAGTACCGCGCGTTCCTTGCGGCGCATCCGGACGATCCGGGCAACGACCGCGTCCTGTACCAGCTGGCGCGCGCCTACGAACTGAGCGGCGATCTGAATTCGGCGCTCGGCACGCTCGATCGGCTGGTGCAGCGCTTCGCGCAGACTCCATATGCCGACGAAGCCCAGTTCCGCCGCGGCGAGCTGCTGTTCACCATGGGCAATTACGTTGGCGCCGAGAAGGCCTTCGCGCTCGTGCTCGACCGGACGCAGCCGACGCCGTATCACGAACGCTCGCTGTACATGCGCGGCTGGGCGCAGTTCAAGCAGTCGCGGCTGGAGGAGGCACTGCAGTCGTTCTTCGGTGTGCTCGACCGCAAGCTCGCCGGCGTCGATGGCGCCGGCGAACAGGCCGCGGCGTTGACGCGTGCCGACCGCGAACTCGTCGACGACACGCTGCGCGTGGTCAGCCTGAGCCTGCAGAACCTGCAGGGCGCGGAGTCGATCGCCCAGTTCACGGGCGGGGTGCGGCGCGGCTACGAGGTGCGCGTGTACGAGGCGCTCGGCGAGATGTACGTCCGGCAGGAGCGGATCAAGGATGCGGCCGACACCTTCGCCGCTTTCGCCCGGCGCAACCCACTGCACGCGCAGGCACCCGTGCTGCAGGCGCGGGTGATCGACATCTACCAGCACCACGGCTTCGCCACGCTGGCCCTGCAGGCCAAGCGCGAGTACGTCGACCGGTATGGCGCCGGCTCGGAACTGAAGCGAAACAACCCCGAGGTGTGGCAGCGGGCGCAGCCGCTGGTGCGCACGCACCTGGCCGCGCTGGCGCAGCATCACCACGCCGCGGCGCAGAAGGCAAGGAAGGTCGAGGACTACCAGCAGGCGGTGCGCTGGTATCGCCAGTACCTCGAGGCCTTTGCAGCGGATCCACAGGCCGCGGAAAAGAACTTCCTGCTCGCCGAGCTGCTGTTCGAGGACAAACGCTACGGCGAGGCGGCGGCTGAGTACGAAAAGACCGCCTACGGCTATCCGCCGCATGCGCGCAGCGCCGACGCCGGTTATGCAGCGCTACTGGCGTACGGCGCGCAGGAAACGCGCGGCGAGGTATCGGGCGTCGCCGTGCCTCGGGCCGGCGTCGACAGTGCGCTGCGTTTTGCCGACGCCTTTGCCTCCGATCCGCGCGTCGGGCCGGTGCTCGCCAGCGCCGCCGAGAGCCTGTACAAGGCTGGCGACGCCGATCGCGCCGGCGAAACCGCGCAGCGCGTGCTGAAGCTCGAGCCGCCCGTCGCCGATGGGCTGCGCCGCACCGCGCTGCTGGTCATCGCCCACATCGCGTTCGACCGCGGCGCGTTCGATCACGCCGAGAGCGGTTATCGCGCCGTGCTCGCGCTGGCCGGGCCCGGGGACAAGGGCCGCGCGGACCTCGGCGAGCGGATCGCGGCATCGATCTACAAGCAGGGTGAGGCGGCGCGCGACGAGAACCGCCTGCGCGATGCGGTGGGTCACTTCGAGCGCGTCGCCGCCGCCGCACCCGACTCGAAGGTGGGCGTGGCAGCGCGGATTGATGCCGCGGCGGCGCTGATCGCGTTGAAGGACTGGGACCGGGCCGCGGCGCTGCTGGTCGAATTCCGCGATCGCCAGCCCGGCCACCCGCTGGCGAAGGAGGCCGGCGAGAAGCTGGCGGCGATCTATCTGGAGCAGGGCCGCTGGGCGCAGGCCGGCGCCGAGATGGAGCGGATCGCGGCGGCGCACAGTGATGCGCAGCGCTCGCGGCAGATGCTCTGGCAGGCGGCCGAACTGCACGAGAAGGGCGGCGCATCGGCCGCTGCGGTGCGCGCCTTCGAGCGTTACCTGAAGCTGTATCCGCAACCGGCGCTGCCGGCGCTGGAGGCGCGCTATCGGCTGGCGCTGCTGGCGCGCAACAGCGGCGATGGCCGGCGCGAACTGGCGCTGATGAAGCAGGTGCAGCAGGCCGATCTCGCCGCCGGCAGCGCGCGCAGCGACCGCAGCCGCTATCTCGGCGCGATGGCCACGCTGGCGCTGGCCGGGCCGGTGCGCGAGGCGTTCAGCAAGGTGGCGCTGGTCGAGCCGCTGCAGCGGCAGCTGAAGCTGAAAAAGGCGCGTCTGGACGAGGTGCTGAAGGCCTACACGCGCGTGGCGGACTACGGTGTCGCCGAGGCAGCGACCGCCGCCACCTATCAGACGGCCGAGCTTTACGCTGAATTCGGCCGGGCGCTGCTTGCCTCGCAGCGGCCCAAGGGCCTGAAGAAGCAGGAACTGGAGCAGTACAACGTGCTGCTCGAGGAGCAGGCCTTCCCGTTCGAGGAGAAGGCGATCGAACTGCACGAGGCCAATGCCCGGCGCGCCGCCGCCGGCGTCTACGACAGCTGGGTGAGGTCGAGCTACGTCGCCTTGGCGAAGCTGCGGCCGGTGCGCTTCGGCAAGAACGAACTGACTGAAGGGGTGATCGATGCGATCCGCTGAGGGACCGTGGCGCGGCAGCGTGGTCACTGCGCTGGCGCTGTGCGCATCGGCCTGCGCAATGCTGCCCGCGACCCACCGCGCCGGCGCCGAGCCAGCGGCGGTGCAATCGGCCGGCGCCGCGCAGAAGACACCAGCCAAGGGCGCGGGCGCGTCGACGGCGCCGGCGGCCGCCGGCGATGCGCTGCCGGCGATTCCGGCCGAGGCACAGCGCGCCTTCGCCGCAGCGGCGCAGGCGCTTGCCGCGGGTCATATAGACGAGGCGGAGCGCGGCTTCCTCGCGCTGGCGGAGTCGAATCCCCATCTCGGCGGCCCCTACGCCAACCTCGGTCTGATCTATCGCCGCGCCGGCAAGCTGGAGCAGGCGGCGCGGCAGTTCGAACAGGCGGTGCGGGCGAGCCCGAAGCGCGCCGTCTACCTGAACCAGCTTGGCATCACCTATCGCGAAATCGGCCGCTTCGCCGATGCGCAGCGGGCCTACGAGATGGCGATCGAGCTCGAGCCGGAATACGCGGCACCTCACCTGAACCTCGGCATCCTTCTCGACCTGTATCTGTGGGACAGCAGCGGCGCGCTGGCCGCCTACGAGCGCTACCTGGCGCTTGCCGGCGAAGGCGACGGCAAGGTGCGCAAGTGGGTGGCCGACCTGCGCAACCGCGTGCCGCGGCCGCAGCTGGCGGGCATGAAGGAGCACGGATGAGAACCAGGTGGCTGGCCGCCCTCGGCGGCGCATTGCTTGCGGCGGGCGCCGCGGCGCAGGACCGCGCCGACATCGACCGCACGCAGATCATCGGCAACCGCGAACTGCCCAAGGTCACTTACATCGTGCCGTGGAAGAAACCGCTGCCCGGCGATCTCGGCGGCCGACCGCCGGGCAGCCTGGTCGACGAGGCGCTGGCGCCGGTCGATCGCGATGTCTTCCGCCGCCAGCTCGCCTACGACGCGCAGCGGCGCGCGGCCGAAGCTCCGCCGCCGCAGCAGCGCAAGTGAACGCTTTGTCGCGCAATCCCACCTGAACACGGAGGTGCAACCATGAGTACGTTGGACACGGTGATCAAGTTCTTCCAGGACAGCGGGATGTTCATTTACGTGAGCATCACGATCATGGCGCTCGGGCTGGCGATCGCCATCGAGCGCTTCATCTTCCTGCAGCGCGCGCGGCAGCAGAACCGCCGCATCTGGGAGGCGATCCTGCCGCTGCTCAAGAGCGGCCAGTTCAAGGAAGTGCATGGCGCCACTGCGCGCCGCGACTCGGCCATCGGCCTGATCGTGCACAACGGCATCTCGCGCATGGCCTCGGCCCGCCGGCGCGAGGACATCGACGCGGCGATGGAGGAAGGGATGATGGAGATCGTCCCGCGGCTGGAGAAGCGCACGCACTACATCGCCACCTTCGCCAACGTCGTGACGCTGGTCGGCCTGCTCGGCACCATCATCGGCCTGATCAAGGCCTTCACCGCGGTGGCCCAGGTCAATCCGGCGGAGAAGGCGGAACTGCTTTCGGCGAGCATCTCGATCGCCATGAACAACACCGCTTTCGCGCTGATGGTGGCGATCCCGTTCCTGCTGGTCCACGCCTTCCTGCAGGCGCGCACGACCGAGATCGTCGACAGCCTCGAGGCGGCCAAGATCAGCTTCCTGAACCTGATCCACCGTGCCCCGGCCGAGTCCGGCGCGGCGCACTGAAATGACGCCGGTCGCGCGCCGGCTGCGGCCGTCGCTGCGAAGGAGGGAAACAAATGCGTAGGCGACGATTGCGCAAGCACCCGGCGGCGCTCGAGGTGTCGGCGTTCATCAACCTGATCATCGTGCTGGTGCCGTTCCTGCTGTCGACCGCGGTGTTCACGCGGCTGGCGGTGATGGACATGACGCTGCCGGCGCAGTCCTCGGGCGTGCAGAAGCTGACCGGCGAACTGCAGCTCGAGGTGGTGATCCGCGCCGATGCGCTCGAGGTGGGCGACCGCATCGGCGGGCTGATCGAGCGTATTCCGGCGAACGGCAGCGGCCACGACCTCAAGGCGCTCGGCGCGCTGATGGCGCAGCTGAAGCAACGCTTTCCGCAGCAGACCGCGGCTACCGTGCTGGCCGAGGCGAACACGCCTTACGACGTGCTGGTGCAGGTGATGGACATGGTGCGCGCCGGCCGGCAGGCGCAGGGCACCCGGGTGGTCGGCGTCGATTACTTCCCCGACATCTCCATCGGCGATGCGCCGCTGCGCACCCGGCAGGCCCGGCTATGAACGGATCGCCCCTGGAGAAGCGTATCGCGCGGCGCGAACGCAACCATTCGAGCGTCGACCTGAACCTGGTGGCGCTGATCGACATCTTCACCATCCTGATCTTCTTCCTGCTGTCGAACATGGCCGAAGTGCAGGCGCTGCCGAGCTCGAAGGCGGTACAACTGCCCTTGTCCAACGCCGAAAAAGCGCCGAAGGAAACGCTGGTGGTCGTCGTCAACGATGCCGAGATTGTCGTCGAAGGCCGCCGCGTCGCGGCCGTGGCCGACGTGCTGCGCGGGGAAGACGACCTGATCACGCCGCTGAAGGCCGAACTCGACCGGCTCGCCAGCCGGCGCGTCGTCCGTCAGGAAAATGCCGAGGCCGGACAGGCCATCACGATCATGGGCGACAAGGACATCCCCTACCGGCTGCTGCGCAAGGTGATGGTGACCTGCGCCCGCGCCAATTTCAGCGACATCGCCTTCGCCGTGCAGCGCAAGGAGCAATCATGAGCGCAGCCGGCCTGCCGACGCGCGAATCCCAGGGGCGCGAGCGATGGCGAACTGCGCTCGGAGCGGCGCCTTATGTCGGGCGCGATTGCTTCGCGCCCGAGCGCGAAGTCAATTTACGCCGATGGCCGCGCGGGCGCAGGATCGACTTCGGCGGGTGCACGCTGGAGTCGTCTCGATGAACGCGGCGATTACGTTCCCTCCCGGCATCCTGCCCTGGTCGCGCTTCGGCGCCGACGAGGAGCGGTTCCGCCGCATCCTTGCGCGTACGCTCGGTGTGTGCATGGCGGTCGCACTGGCGATGCCCTGGTTGCCGGTGCGCGAACCCGATCGCAGCCGGCCGCAGGAACTGCCGCCGCCGATGGCGAAGCTGCTTCTCGAGCGTGCACCGCCACCGGCGAAACTGGTCCGGCCGGCCGAGCCGCAGACGAGGCCCGCCGAGGCCGACACGCGCACGCCCGATGGGCCGAAGCTCGAGCCAGGCAAGGTCGAAGCCGCCAAGGTCCCGGTGCCCGAAGCGCGCCGGCCGCAGCCGAACAAGCCGCCCGGCGAGGTGGGCGAGGCCCGCCGCAAAGCGTCCGGTGTCGGTCTGCTGGCAATGGCCAACGAACTGGCCGAGATCCGCGGTGCGCCGGTGGCCGTGCAACTGAAGCGCGACATCAAGCCGGGGCCGGGCGTGGGAACCTCCACCGGGCCGGGCGTGGGTGCCGGCTACGAGCAGGGCCTGCCGACGCGCGCCCTGATCACCTCGAATGCGACGCGCGGCAGCGGCGGCATCAATACCGCTGCGTACAGCCGCGACACCGGCGGCGGCGGGCTTGCCGGGCGCGCGACGACGCTGGTCGAGGGCGTGGCCGGCGGCGGAGGAGGCGGCGGTTACGGCGGCGGCGGGGCGATGCCCGGCGGTGGCGGTGGCAAGGGACCGGGTGGAACGGTCCAGCGCAGCGGCAGCGGCAAGGCCTCGCGCTCGATCGAGGAGATCCGCCTCGTTTTCGAGCGCAACAAGGGCGCCATCTACGCGCTTTACAACCGCGCCCTGCGCGAGGACCCGACCCTGCAGGGCAAGATCGTGCTCGAACTGAAGATCGCGCCGAGCGGTGCGATCACCGAACTGCGGCTGCTGTCCAGCGAACTGAAGGCGGCGGAACTGGAGCGCAAGCTGCTGGCGCGGATCCGCCAGTTCGACTTCGGCGCCAAGGATGTCGAACTGATGACAGTCACCTGGCCGGTCGACTTCCTGCCCTCCTGATCGCCCGCTTCGCGGCGCGCCGCCAGCCGCATCGGGCGAGCCGGCGGCTGCGGCGCGGACCCGGGTGCTCACTGGACTACCCTTTTCACCGGCGTTCGAAGGATTCGCGCTCGCGACAGCGCGGGCTGCGGCGAGCGCAACTGCTTGCGCTCGCCCCGCGGAGCCGGCCGCGCCTGCGAGCGCGGCCGTGCAACGGCCCGTCGCGCTGACGCTGCTGCGGCCGCGCTGCCGCCGGCGCTATGCTCGCCGCTCATTCACAACGCGCTCGCGCGGCGCATCGACGCCGCGCGTTGCCGACGGAGGGATGTCGTGTCGCAGCCGCTGATCACCTATCGGGGCACGATCTATCCGTGGCAATGCGACCACGTCGGCCACATGAACGCGATGTGGTACGTGGGCAAGTTCGACGAAGCGACCTGGCAACTGTTCAACGCCATCGGATTGACGCCGTCGTACCTGCGACAGGAACGCCGCGGCATGGCCGCCGTCGACCAGCACATCTCCTACGTCAGGGAACTGCATGCCGGCGACGTGGTGACGGTGCGGACCACCGTTGTCGAGGTCAAGGACAAGAGCATCCGCTTCGTCCACGAGATGAGCAACGACGAGACTGGCGAGGTCGCCGCGCGCACGACGCTCAAGGGCGTGCACATCGATACGGTGGCGCGCAAGTCCTGTTCCTTCGAAGAGGCAATTGCCCGGCGGGCGGAGGCGATGGTCGCCGGCGCGGCGCGGCGCTGAGCGCGGGGCAGGACGGTCATGGAAATCAGGGCTCCGGTGCGTGCGACGCGCACCTACGTGTAGCGCCTGGTCGCGCCGCCGGCGCGCGTATTGCCGCTTCTGTGCCCGGTTCGGGAGGCCGACTGGATCGACGGCTGGGATCCGCGGATCGTCTTCAGCGACAGCGGCCTGGTCGAGCCCGACTGCGTCTTTGTCACGGCAACCGGTTCCGGCGAGGCCGTCTGGTACGTCACGCGGTACTCGCGGCAGGAGAACTTCGTCGAGATGGTCAAGATCACTCCGGGCGTCATTGCCTGCCGCTTGACCATCGGGCTGCGCGCGGCCGACGGCGGTTGCGAAGCGACCGTGACCTATACGCATACGAGCCTCGGCCCGGAGGGCGACGCCTTGGTCGCCTCGTTCACCGACGCGTACTACGTGCAGTTCATGCGCGACTGGGAGGCGCGGCTGAATCATTACCTTCAGCACGGCACGGCGTTGCCTGCCTGAGCGCGGCACAGGCGGCGAAGCAGCGCCTCGGCCATGTTGGACCTGCGCATCGAGCACGCCGACCCGCAGGGCGCCGACGCAATGGCGCTGCTGCGCGAAGCGGCGATCGACGCGCGGGCACTTTATCCCGATCTTCATGCCGCCGACGCCCCCTGGCCGACGAATGCGCCGCTAGCGGCCGGCGGCGTCTACGTCGTGGCCTATTGCGACGGTCGTCCGGTGGCCTGCGGCGCGCTGCGCCGGCTCGACGGCGGCGCGGCCGAAGTGCGGCGGATGTACGTGCACCGCGACTGCCGGCGCGCCGGAGTCGGTCGCGCCGTGCTCCGGTTCCTCGTGGACGAAGCCGCGCGGCGCGGGTACCGCACGCTGCGCCTCGAGACGGGCTTGCGGCAGCGGCCGGCGATGCGGCTTTACGAGTCGTTCGGGTTCCGGCGTATTGCGCCTTTCGGCCCTTACGCCGACGATCCGAGCAGCGTGTGCTACGAGCTCGCACTCGCCGCGCCCGGCGCGTCCGCCACCGGCGAGGCTGCGCGGCTTAATTGACGGACAGGAGACTGCGATGGGCCGCATCGTCATCGCCGTGTACAGACCGAAGCCGGGCTGCGAGGCGCGGCTGCTGCAGGTGGCGCGCAAGCACGAGCCGCTGCTGCGCCGCGAGGGCCTGATCGGCGAGAAGCCGGCGCACCTGATGCGGGCGGCCGACGGTACGGTGATCGAAGTGTTCGAGTGGCGCTCGGCCGGGGCGATCGAGCGCGCGCACAGCAGCCCCACCGTGCAGGCGCTTTGGGCGGAATTTGCCGAGGCCTGCGACTATGTGCCGATGGCCAGCCTCGCCGAAGCGCGGCAGGTCTTCGCCGAGTTCGAGGCGATCGCATAAGCCGATGATCCGCATCCGCGATATCGATCACATCGTGCTGCGCGTGCGCGAACTGCAGCCGATGCTCGATTTCTACTGCCGCGTGCTCGGCTGCGGCATTGCCCGCCAGCAGGACGAGATCGGACTGGTGCAGTTGCGCGCCGGCCGCGCGCTGCTCGACCTGATCCCCGTCGATGGCCCGCTCGGCCGCGCCGGTGGCGCCGCCCCGGGCGCCGAAGGGCGCAACCTCGATCACTTCTGCCTGCGCGTCGAGCCGTTCGACGAGGCGGCGCTCCGCGCCCATCTGGCCGCGCACGGCGTGGCTGCCGGCGAGACCGCGTCGCGCTTCGGCGCCGAGGGCTCCGGCCCATCGATCTACATCACCGATCCGGAAGGCAATAAGGTCGAACTGAAGGGTCCGCCCTGGCCGGCGCAGTCACGTCGATCTTGACAGGGGCGGGGGCGGCATTCGCCGTCGGCGAGCCGCGCCGTGGGCGGCTCCGACATGATTTCGCGAGGGCCGCAGCCGGCTCCGCGATAATGCCGACGTGTCTGCCGACGCCTCACCGCCTTCGCCCGACGCGCAGCCCGTGGTGCGTCAGATCACGCTGGCGCAGCCGCTCGTCTGGCTGCAGCTGGGCTGGCGCGACCTGCACGCCTGCTTCGGTCCGAGCCTGCTGCACGGCTTGATCGTCGCCGCTGGCGGCCTGGCGATCCTGACGTTGACGCTGCACGCATGGCTGCTGCTGCCCGGTGCGCTGACGGGCTTCCTGCTGGTCGGTCCGATCCTGTGCACGGGCCTGTATGAGTTGAGTCGACGCCATGCGGCCGGAGAACGGCCGACGCTGCGCCATGTGATCGCGGCCTGGCGGCGCGGCACCCGGCCGCTGGTGGCGCTGGGCCTGCTGCTCTTCGTTGCGGCGACGGCATGGGTGCTGGTTTCGGCGCTGCTGTTCAAGCTGTTTGTCGCCGTGCCGCTGGATTCGCCGCTGCGCCTGCTGCGTTACGCCGTCGCCGGGCAGGGCGGCCGGCTGTTCTTTCTCTGGCTGCTGGCCGGCGGGCTCGGCGCGGCGCTGGTCTTTTCGCTGACCGTCGTGTCGGCGCCGCTGCTGCTCGACCGGCGCATCGACCTGCGCAGTGCGCTGCTGGCCAGCGTGCGCGCGGTCGGCGACAACCCGGCGCCGATGGCATTCTGGGCGCTCATCATCATGCTGGCCACCGTGGCGTCGATGGCCACCCTGATGATCGGTTTCGTCTTCTCGGTGCCGGTGATCGGCCACGCGACCTGGCACGCCTACCGCGACCTGCTCGATGCAACGCGGCTGCCGCCGCGCGCCTGAGCGCGGTCTCAAGGCACCAGGTCTGCGGGATCAGCGAGACGGAAGGCGGAGCAACGTGCCGATGCAGCCCGGACCTTTAGGCCTGACCGAGGCCCAGATTGCCGAGTTCGGCATGACCTGGGGCGTGGGCGCCTTCATCGCCTTCATGCTGTTCATCATCTGGAAGCTGGCGCGCGACTCGAAGGCGGGTCGTTTCGGCACCTTCATCCTGTTCTTCGTGCTCGCCTTCGGCATCCTCGGCTTCATCGCCAAGCAGATCATCCAGTGGATGATCGGGATTGAATAGCCGCGCCTTGCGCCTCGTCGTGCTACGACACCCGCGTCCAGGTGAAAACGCGCACCGGCGGGATGTTGATCAATTCCCATTCCTTGCGCGCCATGCCCAGATACGGCATGGTGTAACGGGCCACATGCGCCCGCACCTGGTAAGCGACGAATCGGCCGCCCGGGGCGAGCAGGCGAGCGACCTCGGCCGCGATCCGGTCAGCGACCTCATTCGGCATGGTCGAGAACGGAATGCCCGAGATCACCGCATCGGGCGCCGGCAGCCGGTGCTCGGCGAGGAAGCGGGCGATGAACTCGGCACTGCCCTGGACGATGGCGAGCCGCGGATCGCGGATCGACGCGCGCAGCCCGGCGGCGAAGGCTTCGTTCAGTTCGATCGCCAGCAACTGCGCGGCGGCCGGCAGCGCGCGCAGGAAAGCGCGCGTCGTGCCGCCGGTGCCGGGCCCGAGTTCGACCACGCAGCGCGCTCTTGCCAGGCGTGCGTTGCGCACCAGACGCTGCTCGAGCACGTGCGAGCTCGGGATCACCGAACCGACCTGCTCGGGGTGGGCGACGAAGCCGCGCAGGAAGGCAATGCGCTCGCGCAGCGCTGACAGCGCGCCGGGCTCGCGTCGTGTCCGCTCGCCGTCGGCGCGCTCGAGGGTCGATAGCCCTGCGTGCGCGACGCCGGCGCGCGGCACATTCTGGTGGTCTGGTCGCATAATCCTCCCCCGGCTGGCCTGCCTGCCGAACAGGCCGATCGTGAAAACGTCGCCTTGAACGTTGTTCTGCAGTGAGTCTAACGCCGCCGCAACCGTCGCCCTGGCGCTTCTGCATCGCGCCGATGATGGAATGGACAGACCGACATTGCCGGTATTTCCATCGGCAGCTGTCCCGCCGCGCGCGGCTGTACACGGAGATGCTGACCACGGGCGCGCTGCTGCATGGCGACGTGCCGCGGCATCTCGACTTCGATGCGGCCGAGCATCCGCTGGCGCTGCAGCTCGGCGGTTCCGATCCTGCCGAACTGGCGCACTGCGCGCGGCTGGGCGAACGCTGGGGTTACGACGAGATCAACCTGAACTGCGGCTGCCCTTCGCCGCGCGTGCAGCGCGGCGCCTTCGGAGCCTGCCTGATGGCCGAGCCGGGCCTGGTCGCCGACTGCGTCAGGGCGATGCGCGATGCAGTGTCGATCCCGGTGACGGTCAAGCACCGCATCGGCATCGACCGGCGCGAGGACTATGGCTTCGTCAGGGACTTCGTCGGCCAGCTTCATGTCGCCGGCTGCGCAGTGTTCATCGTCCATGCCCGCAATGCGTGGCTGAACGGCCTGTCGCCGAAGCAAAACCGCGAGGTGCCGCCGCTGCGCTACGAGGTGGTCTATCGGTTGGCGGCGGATTTTCCACGGGCGCAGTTCGTGCTCAACGGCGGGCTTACCGGCCTTGCGCAGGCGGCAGTGCCACTGCAGCGCCTGGCGGGAGTGATGATCGGGCGCGCCGCATACCACGATCCGTATGGCCTGGCTGGCGTCGACCGTCAGCTGTTCGGCGATGCCGCGCCGCCACCGAGCCGTGCCGAGGTGGCCGCAGCGATGTCGGCCTACCTGCAGCGACAGGTCGCCGCGGGCGTGCCACCGCGGGCGATCCTGCGCCATCTGCTCGGCCTGTTCCACGGCGAGCACGGCGCGCGCAACTGGCGCCGCCTGCTCAGCGATCCGGCGTTCATCGCGCGCCACGGCGCCTTTTCGCTGCAGGCCGCCGCGCGGGCGTTTGCCGCGCACCACGAAGAGGTCGCGTCATTGCCGGCGTGAGCGCTGCCGGCGCGCCGGCGTTCAGCGCGGCGGCGTTCCGCACTCCTGCGCGTACAGCTCTTCGGCCCGTTTGACGCGGCGCTGGGCTTCCGTGCGCTTCTTGAGCGTTGCGGCTGCCAGTTCCTCCTGCGCCTGGCGCAATCGAGTCTCGAGCCGGCGACAGTGCGCCTCGTGCTTCTTCGCCTTCGCCTGCGCCTGTTCGTGCTCGCGCGCTGCTCGTTCTTCCGCCGCCTTGCGCGTTCGTTCGAGCGCCACCGCTTCGCGCGCGTCCCGGCGCGCCCGTTGTTGCGCGGCCTGCCGATCGGCCGCGCTCGGCGCAACGGACGGCGGCAGCGTGCGCACTGCCGTCGTTCCCGGCGGGCAGGGTCCGTTGGCATAGCTGATGCGGCCGTCCGGCGCCTCGCAGCGCTGGATATCCTGCGCCATGACGGGCAGGAACGCGGCTACGGCCAAGCAGGCCGCGGCGCGTGGCACGTGGCTCATCGCAGCTTGCCGCACACCGTCTGGTATTCGTCCTGAGCCCGGCGCAGGGCCAGTTCCGCCGACGAACGATTCGCTTCGGAGGCGGCATTCAAGTCCGCCTGCAGATGCTGCAACTGGCGCGCGCGCTGTTCGCAGTCGCGCCGCTGGGCGGCGATCTGCGCCGTCAGCTCCCGGTCCTGCTGCAGCGGATCGGCCTGCCGGCGCGGCTTGGCCGCTTCGATGCGGGCCGGCGGCCGCGGCTCGCTGTCCTTCGCTGCGCTCTGGGTGCCGTCGTGCACGACGACCGGCGGCGATTCGTCGACCTTGCGCACCTCCTTGGTGCCCGGCGGGCAGTCGGTGTTCGAGTAGGTCACCCTGCCGTTGGCCGCTTCGCAGCGGACGATGGCCAGGGCATCGGTGGTCACGCCGATGGCGAGCAGCGCGGCGCAGGCGAGAGGGAGGGCAGCACGCATGGTGGTTCTCCGTCGACTCTGCGGCCAGTCTACCGAGAGCCGGCGGCGCGCCCAAGGGTTAGATCACCTTGCCGGGGTTCATCAGCCCGAGCGGATCGAGGGCCCGCTTCACGGCGCGCATCATTTCGAGCTCCAGCGGCGACTTGTAGTGGGTAATCGCCTCCCGTTTCAGCTGCCCCAGTCCGTGCTCGGCGCTGATCGACCCGCCTCGGGCATGCACTGCGTCGTGGACGACGGCGTTGATCTGCGGCTCGTGCGCAAATGCAACATCGATTGGCGTGCCGGGCGTGGTCGCCATGTTGTAGTGCAGGTTGCCGTCGCCGAGGTGGCCAAAGACGATCGGCTGGATCCAAGGGAAGCGGGCGCTCAGGGCGGCGTTGGTCGAATCGACGAATTCGGCGATGCACGACACCGGCAGCGAGATATCGTGCTTGACGTTGCCGCCGCGTTTCGCATGCGCCTCCGGGATGCCTTCGCGCAGCGCCCACAGTGCCTGCGCCTCGGCCAGCGAGCGGGCCACGGCTGCATCGACGACGTCGCCGGCGTCCATGGCTTCGCCGAGGATGTGCTCGAGCACGTCCGTGGCATGTGTTTCGCTCTCGGCGTCCGACAGTTCGAGCAGGGCGAACCACGGCTGCTGCAGCGGCAGCGGCATGCGCAGCGACGGCAGCGTCTCGACGGCGTGCTGCAGCGTGATCTTCGCCATCACCTCGAAGGCGGTCAGCGCCGCGCCGGCGGCGCCGCGCGCCCGCTGCAGCAGCGCAGTCGCCGCGGCGAGCGAAGGCACGGCGGCCAGCGCGGTCATCTGCGCCGCCGGCAGCGGATACAGCTTCAGAGTCGCCGCGGTGATGATGCCGAGCGTGCCTTCGGCGCCGATGAACAGATGCTTCAGGTCGTATCCGGTGTTGTCCTTGCGCAGCGCGCGCAGCCCATTCCAGACCTCGCCGCTGGCCAGAACGACCTCGAGGCCGAGCGTCAGGTCGCGCGCGTTGCCGTAGCGCAGGACCTGAGTGCCGCCGGCATTGGTGGCGAGATTGCCGCCGATGGTGGCGCTGCCTTCGGCGGCGAGACTCAGCGGAAACAGCCGGCCCTGCGCGCGGGCCGCCTGCTGCACCGCCTGCAGCACGCAGCCGGCCTCCACCGTGATCGTGTCGTTGGCGGTGTCCACCGCGCGCACGCGGTTCAGGCGCTGCAGGCTGATCACGACCGCCGTGCCGGAGGAATCGGGCGTGCCGCCGCCGACAAGCCCGGTGTTGCCGCCCTGTCCCACCATCGGCACGCGGGCGGCGGCGCAGGCGCGCACGACCGCCGACACCTCGGCGGTGCTCGCCGGACGGACCACGGCCTGCGCCCGGCCCTGGTAGCGCCTGCGCCAGTCGGTCAGGTAGGGCGAGGCATCGGCACCGGCAAGCACATGGGCTTCGCCGACCACGGCACGCAGCGCCTGCAGCAGACTCATCGGTGCTTCCTCGGCCGCGCCGCCTGCTTGAACGGGCGAAGATAGACGATCGCGGCAGCGTAGAACACCAGCGCCAGCGCGATCTCGATGCCCGCCAGCGCCGCCACCGGCGGGGCATCGGCGAGCCGCACGCTGCCTTCGGCGACGTACGGCAGCACCAGCAGCAGTGCCCATTGCATCGTCCGGACGTCGCCGCGCCAGATGCCGCGCAGCGGCAGCAGCAGCGGCACGGCCTTCAGGACCAGCCACGAACCTCCCGGTCGCAGCGGCGCCAGTTGCCACTCCCATGTCACGAGGACGACGAGCAGCGCCACCCAGCTGGCCGTCGCCGTGCGCCAGGCGCCGCGCTGCGCCGCAGACGGTGCGGCGGGTGTCACGGGCGGATCGGCGCGAGGGTACGCGGCCGCGGTGAAGTGACGCTCATCGGCGCAGCTTCAACGCCGTCGACGCCAGCCGTTTGCCCAGCGCGATGGCCAGCCGTCCTTCTTCATCGGTGACCGGCTGCTGCGACAGGCGCGCGTGATGGCTGGCGCCGTACGGTGTGCCGCCGCTTGAGGTCTCGTTCAGGTCCGGCTCGGTGTAGGGAATGCCGACGATCAGCATGCCGTGATGCAGCAGCGGCAGCATCATCGACAGCAGCGTCGATTCCTGGCCACCGTGCATCGAATTGGTCGAAGTGAAAAGGGCCGCCGGCTTGCCGGCGAGCGCGCCGGACAGCCACAGTGCGGCGGTGCTGTCGATGAAGTGTTTCAGCGGCGCAGCCATGTTGCCGAAGCGCGTCGGCGAACCCAGCGCCAGGCCGGCGCATTGCTCGAGGTCTGCCAGTTCGACGTAGGGACTGCCGGCGGGCGGCACCGGCGGCATGGCGATTGCGGTTGCAGGCGCCACTGGCGGCACCGTACGCAGCCGCGCCGCCGTGCCCGGCACCGCATCGATGCCCTGCGCGATCAGTTCGGCCAGTCGCCGCGTTGCGCCGTGGCGCGAGTAGTACAGAACGAGGATGTCGGCGCAGTCGGGCACGGCAGGCTCGGTGGTATGGTCGCGGGCGATTATAGGAACGCGATGTCGGTCTCTTCCCACAGCCGCGCGTGGCACTGGCTGGCCGAATGGGCCGCGGCGCTGCTGCGCGTGGAGCGCTGGCCGCAACGGTTGCAGAAGCGGTTCGAGCGCACTCGCGAGGTGCTGGCCTTCGCGCTGCGCCGCGCCCGCGACGTGCGCCTGGCGCAGGTGGCCGGCAGCCTGACCTTCACCACGACGCTGTCGATCGTGCCGCTCGCCGCGGTGGCGCTGTCGGTGTTTGCGGTGTTTCCGCTGTTCGCCGAGTATCGCGTCGCCATCGAAAAGTTGCTGCTGCGCGAACTGCTTCCGCCGCAGATCTCGGCGACGATCCTGCGCTACCTGAACGACTTCACTGCCAAGGCGGCCGGCCTGACGGCCTACGGCCTGTCGTTCCTCGTGCTCACGGCGCTGCTGCTGATCCACACCGTCGACCGCGTGCTCAACGACATCTGGAAGGTGCATGCGCAGCGCCGCATGCTGGCGCGGATCCTCATCTACTGGACGCTGCTGACGCTCGGGCCGCTGGCCATCGGCGCCAGCCTCAGCGCCACCTCCTACCTGCTGTCGATGTCGGGCAGCCCGCTGTCGAAGTCCTCCGGCCCGATGCGGCTCTTGCTCGACTTCGGCCCGTTCGTGCTCGGCGGGCTTGCCCTGGCGGCGCTGTATGTGGTGGTGCCCAACCGCAGGGTCCTTTGGCGCGACGCGCTCACCGGCGGTTTCGTCGCGTCGGCGCTCGGCGAGACGCTCAGCCAGGGCTTCGGCCTTTATATCCGTACCGGCACGCTGACCGGCATCTACGGGGCTTTCTCGGCCGTGCCGCTGTTCCTGCTCTGGGTCTACCTGTCGTGGTACGCGCTGCTGTTCGGTGCGGCGATCGCGGCCACGGCTCCGATGCTGCGGGCGACGCGTTTCGCCGACGAGCACCGCGCCGGCAACCGCTTCATCACTGCCGTCGCCCTGCTGCACACGCTGCTGCGCGCGCGGCAGGAGGCGAGCGACGATGGCCGCCTCTCGCTCGCCGCGCTCGCCCGTTCGGTGCGCTTCCCGGACGACGGCGTCGAGCGGCTGCTGATCGAGCTGGAGAAGTCGAACTACGTGTCCCGGCTCGACGGCGCGCACCCCGGCAAGTGGCTGCTGACCTGCGATGCCGACAGGACGACGCTGCTGCCCCTGTTCACGCGGCTGGCGGTCGACCCGGCCAACTCGCTGCTCGCCACGCAGCCCGAACTGCGCCGGTGGCTCGACGACGGTCTGGGCGCCGACTGGCTGCAGCGGCCGCTGTCGAGCGTGCTCGGCCGTCCTAGGGACAGGGCTGCAACGTAGTCGGCCCCGCCGCGACAGGTACCCAGTGCGACATTGGCCGGCAGCGGCCGTCGACGCACAGCAGGTAATCGGGCGTGTGGTCCGAGCGGGCCAGCTGCAGTTCGCGAAGCCAGCGGCCGGCCGGCCGGTAGTGCCATGCGCCATCGTGCAGCACCGCTCCGGCGGGTGGCTCCATGCCGGCGCCGCTGCCGCGGATGCGGGCGCCGGTGGCAAGCAGCCAGCCGCCGGCGATCAGGTAGTCCTCTTCCCACAGCACCTTCTCGACCGAGTGCTGCCAGGCCAGCGTGAAGCGGTTCGTTGCCACCGTTGCCGCAAGCGCGCCGGCGACGATGCACAGCGCTGCGGCGCTCACGCGCGCGGCGCCGCCGCGGCCCGCAGCCGGCCGCGCTCGCGCGCCAGGTGCCAGACGACCAGTACCGCGGTCATGGCGAGACCGATCTCGTCGGTGACTGGAAGTGCGGCGACGAGGAAGGCCGCGGCGGCGAAGGCGAACAGCCGCTCATACCAGCGCAGCGGACCGAGCCAGTGTCCAATCACTGCGCCGCCCCACAGGATGATCGCCACCACGGCCTTGAAGACGATGTAGGCGACCGCCGTCCAGTCGTCGGTCTGCAGCATCAGCGCCGGCGCATAGACGGCCATGTACGGCACGACGAAGCCGGCGGCGGCGACGCGCAGCGCCTGCAGGCTGATCTTCAGACCGCTCTCGCGGGCGATCGGCGAGGCGGCGAAGCAGGCCAGCGCCACCGGCGGCGTCAGGTCGGCCATGATGCCGAAGTAGAAGACGAACATGTGCGAGACGATCAGCGGCACGCCGAGTTCGAGCAGTGCCGGCGCGGCGAGCGAACTGGTGATGATGTAGTTGGGAATCGTCGGGATGCCCATGCCGAGCACCAGGCACACCAGCATGGTCAGGACCAGGCTCAGGAGCAGACTCTTCTGTCCGAGCTGGATGATGTAGCCGGCGAACGTGGTCGCGACGCCGGTCAGCGTCAGCACGCCGATGATCACGCCGACCAGCGCGCAGGCCACGCCGACCGGCAGCGCGTGCCGCGCGCCGTCGGCCATCGCGTTGACCGCCGTGCGCAGCGTGGCGCGGCCGCCGTTGGCGAAGGCAAGCACCGCCGCCATCAGCGCGATCACCGCCATCACGGCGCCGATGCCGAACCTGAAAAAGGCCGAGCAGGCCAGCGCGACCAGCACCCAGAAGGCGATGCGCAGCGGCAGCGTGCCGAACCGCTGCGAAAGCGAGGCGCCGAAGATCAGCACCACCGTCAGCGCCAGCCCCACCATCCCGGAAAACAGCGGCGTGTAGCCGGAGAACAGCAGGAACACCAGCACCGCCAGCGGCAGCACGAGGTACCAGCGCAGCCGCACCGCCTCCCAGGGGTTCGGGCAGTCCTCCTTGGGAATGCCGAGCAGGTTGGCGCGGCCCGCCTCCAGGTGCACCATGACGAAGGCGGTGAGGAAGTACAGCACCGCAGGAATCGCCGCGGCGACGCAGATCTCGACGTACGGAACGTTCAGCGTCTCGGCCATGATGAACGCCACCGCGCCCATCACCGGCGGCATGATCTGGCCGCCCATGCTGGAGGTCGCTTCGACGCCACCGGCAAAGGCCGCCTTGTAGCCGAAGCGCTTCATCAGCGGAATGGTGAACTGGCCGGTGGTCACCACGTTGGCCACGCCGGAGCCGTTGATCGTGCCCATCAGGCCGGAGGAGACCACCGCCACCTTGGCCGGCCCGCCCTTGGCGTGGCCGAACAGGCCGAGCGAGAAGTCGGTGAACAGCTTGATCATCCCGGCCTGCTCGAGGAACGAGCCGAACAGGATGAACAGGAAGATGTAGGACGACGAAACGAAGGTCGGCGTGCCGTAGATGCCCTCGGTGCCGAAGCCGAGCTGGCCGACCACCTGGTCCAGCCCGTAGCCGCGGTGGTTCAGAGGCTCTGGCAGGTACTGGCCGAACAGCGCATAGGCGAGAAAGATGCCGCAGATGATCGGCAGGGCGACGCCCATGACCCGCCGCGCGCCCTCGAACACCAGCACGATGGTGACGATGCCGACCACGTAGTCGCCGGTGGTCAGGTCGCCTGCGCGCTGCACCAGCTCGGCCTCGAAGACCCAGTGGTAGATGCCGGCGAGGAAAGCCGTGGCACCGAGGATCCAGCCCAGCCACCGCTGCGCCAGCGGCGGGTACAGCGTGAAGGTCATCAGCAGCAGGAAGCCGACGTGGATCGCCCGCACCACCGGACTGGACAGCGGCGCGAACGCTGCCGTGACCACCTGGAAGCTGGAGAAGACGACCGCTACGAGGAAGATCGCGGCGGTGAACGGCGGTGCGCCGGCGTGGCCGTGGTCGGGCGCAGCGGAGCTCGTAGTCATGGCGGGCTTTCCGTCGGTGGCGCAAAGACAAATGGCACAGCGCTCGCTGTGCCATTTGCCGTGGAAGGAGGCTGCTGCTGCTCGGCTTCCCGCGAGCGAATGCGGGAATCTACTTCAACAGTCCGGCTTCGCGGTAGTAGCGCTCGGCGCCCGGGTGCAGCGGCACCGGCAGGCTCTTGATCGCTTCGTCGCGGACGATGCCTTTGGCCGCCGAATGGGCCGCGACCAGCGTTTCGAGGTTGTCGAAGATCGCCTTGGTCATCGCGTAGACGACGTCGTTCGGCATGCCGCTGTGCGTCACCAGGAAATTCTTGATTGCCGCCGTGGGCACTGCCTCCGTCTGGCCGGAGTAGGTGTTGGCCGGGATCGTGCCGGGCGAGTAGGCGGCGTCGCCGACCTTGGCCACGACATCGGCCGGGATCGGCACGACGACGATCTTGATCGACGTGGCCAGGTCGCGGATCGAGGCCACGCCGAGTCCGGCCGATTGCAGCGTCACGTCGAGCTGGCGGTTCTTCATCAGTTCGACCGATTCTGCGAACGACAGGTACTCGACCTTGGCGAAGTCCTTGTAGTCGATGCCTGCAGCTTTCAGGATCGCGCGCGCGTTCAGCTCGGTGCCGGAGCGCGGCGCGCCGACCGAGATGCGTTTGCCCTTCAGGTCGGCGAGCGATTTGATGCCGGAGTCGGCGCTGGCAACGATCTGGATGTAGTTCGAGTAGATGCCGGCGACCGTGCGCAGCTTGTCGAGCTTGCTCTTGAAGCCGGCGTCCTCGATGCCCTTCCACGCGTCGGACAGCGAGTCGCCAAGAGTGAAGGCGATCTCGCCGCGGCCGGCCTGCAGCAGGTTCAGGTTCTCGACCGAGGCCTTGGTCGCCTGCACGGTGGCCTTGGCGTCCGGAATCGCCTTGCCATAGACCTGGCTCAGCGCCACGCCCAGCGGGTAGTACACACCGGCCTGGCCGCCGGTCAGCACGTTGATGAACTTCTGTTGCGCCGCTGCGCCACCGGCCAGGGCCAGGCCCATGGTCGCGGCAATCAGCCCGCGCAAAAGCTGGCTGTACTTCATGTCGGGGATCTCCGTGTTGAATGTGTCTGACGAATCGGCCTTTCAGGCCGGGGCGGTGGGCCGCTCTGGGCAACGAGTATACGTAGGGCCGCCGATTGACGCGCCGCGGCAACTCGTACGTGTTTGCCCGGGCGTCAGTGCGAGGTGACGCTGAGCACCAGCGCCGCGGCGGCGAGCACCAGCGCACCGGCGACGCGATCGGTGATGCGCGCAAAGCGCGGGTCGGCGGCCAGGCGCGCCGCCTTTGACGCGGCGAAACCGTAACCGGCGAGGATGAAGAACTCCGGGATGACCGAGCCGCCGGCCAGCCACAGCATCTGCGCCCCGATCGGCAGGCGCGGGTCGACGAACTGCGGCAGGATGGCGACGAAGAACACCAGCGTCTTCGGATTGGCCAGTTGCAGGGTCAAACCCGACAGGTAAATCGAACGCGGCGCGGCGCCGCGCGCGGCCGCTGTCGATACCGTGATCGGCGACGGCTGCCCCAGCAGCGCGGACAGGCCGAGGTAGACGAGGTAGGCGGCGCCGCACCACTTGATCACGAGAAAGAACGTTTCCGAGGCGATCAACAGCGCGCCGAGGCTGGTGGCCGACAGCGCAAAGTAAAGCCCGTTGGCGGAGAGAATGCCGAGGCCGGCCCACACCGAGCGCCGAGCACCCTGTGCCAGGCCGTAGGCGATGACCAGCATCACCGCCGGCCCCGGCGACAGGCTGAGTGCCGCTTCGGTCAGGACATACAGCCAGTACGTGTCCCAGTTGACGGCATCGAGACTCACCGCGTCGATCAGGCGGCAACGCCGGCGAACACCTGCTGCGCGAAGCGCGCGAGCGCGGCGCGCACCCCGTCGGGGTTCTCGGCCATCATCGCGTGGCCGGTCGCCTCGAGGGTCACGACCTGCGCCTTCGCGCAGGCGTCGATCAGCGTGCGCGCCGCTTTCGGCGGCGTCATCTGGTCGCGGGCGCCGAGGATGAACAGCGCCGGACACTGCAGTGCGCGCGCGGCATCGAGCGCGGCGTCGTAGGCATTGCACGCGGCGAAGTCGGTCGGCAACACGTCGGCGCCATTGGCGGCAGCGATGCGCTGCATCAGCCGCAGGTTCTGCCAGACGATGTTGAACCCCGGCGCCGGATTGCCCGGGCGCGCCGCAAACGGCGCCACGACGGGGCTGTGCGACCAGACGTTGATCATGTCCATGGCGCGCGCTGGATCGTTGCGCGTGGCCTCGAGCAGCGCGTCCGAAACGCGCATCGGCGCCGCCGTGCCGATCAGCGCCACGCCGGCGACGCGAGCCGGCAGGCGGCGCGCCACTTCGAGCGCGACCAGCGAGCCCAGGCTGTGCCCGGCGAGCAGCAGGCGGGGACTGGCCAGCGGGGCCAGCGCCTCGGCGATGCGCTCGGCGTTCGCCTCGACGGAGGCCTGCGCCGGACCGTCGCTGCGGCCGTGGCCGGGAAGATCGAGTGCCAGCACGGCGAGGCCGTGATGCGCCAGATAGCGCGACTGCAGGATCCAGACGCTGTGGTCGTGCTGCGCACCGTGGATGAAGACGACGCAGGGGGCCGCGCCGTCGAAGGGCCTGCCGCCGGTGTAGGCGAAGAGGCGGCGGCCGGGGTTGCCGAGGTCCATGCGGATCACGCCACTTTCGACGCCGCCTTCAGCGCGCGTCCCAGGTCTTCGATCAGATCATCGGCATCCTCCAGTCCGATCGACAGCCGGATCGTTCCCTGGGTGATGCCGGCGGCGGCGAGTTCGGCATCCGGCACGCGGAAATGTGTCGTCGACGCCGGATGGATCACCAGCGACTTGGCATCGCCGACGTTGGCCAGGTGTGAGAACACCTGCAGCGACTCGACGAACTTGCGCCCTGCCGCGCGCGACCCCTTCAGGTTGAAGCTGAACACCGCGCCGCATCCTCTCGGCAGCAGGCGCTTCGCCAGCGCATGGTCCGGATGCGACGGCAGTTCGGGGTAGGCGATCGATTCGACCTGCGCCTGCGCCGCGAGATACGCCACCACCTTGCGCGCGTTCTCGACATGCCGGGCCATGCGCAGCGGCAGCGTTTCCAGCCCCTGCAGCAGCAGGAAGGCGGTGTGCGCGCTCATGCAGGCACCGAAGTCGCGCAGGCCCTCGCGCCGCGCCCGCAGCAGGAACGACGCCACCGTGCTCTCGTCGGCGAAGACCATGCCGTGAAAGCCCTCGTAGGGCCGCGTCAGCACGTCGAACCTGCCGCTGGCCTGCCAGTCGAAACGGCCGGAATCGACCAGCACGCCGCCGATGGCCGTGCCGTGGCCGCCGATGAACTTGGTCGCCGAGTGGTAGAGGAGGTCGGCGCCGAGTTCGAAAGGCTGCATCAGGTACGGTGTGGTGAACGTGCTGTCGACCAGCAGTGGCAGGCCGTGGTCGTGCGCCAGCGCGGCGACGGCCGGCACGTCGAGCACGTCAAGGCCCGGGTTGCCGAGCGTCTCGCCGAACAGCAGCCGCGTCTCGGGGCGGATCGCGCGCCGCCACGCATCGAGATCGCGCGGATCGACGAAGCTCGTCTCGATGCCGAAGCGCCTCAACGTGTAGGCGAGCAGGTTGTGCGAGCCGCCGTATAGCGCCCGGCTGGCGACGATATGGCCGCCCGCGCCCATCAGCGTGACGATCGCCAGGTGCAGCGCGGCCTGGCCGCTGGCGGTGGCGATCGCGCCCACGCCGCGTTCCAGCGCCGCCACACGTTCCTCGAGTACGGCCACCGTCGGATTGGAGATGCGCGAATAGACGTGGCCGGCGCGCTCCATGTTGAACAGCGACGCCGCGTGCTCCGAGTCGTCGAAGCAGAACGAGGTCGAGGCATAGATCGGCACGGCGCGCGCGCCGGTCGCCGGGTCGGGAGCCTGGCCGGCATGCAGTGCCAGCGTGTCGAAGCCGGGGTATCTGCTCATGGGAGAAATCGAAGGACGCAGGACGGCGGATATCCGTTTGCCCGATGCAGTCCGCAGGTCGGTGAGCGGCATAATGCCACGCATGGACATGCGCTCCGACTCGCGCGCCGATCTGTACCCGGCACTTGAGCCCTACGACCAGGGCATGCTGGCGCTGGACGACGTCCATACCATGTACTGGGAGACCTGCGGCAATCCGGTAGGACTGCCGGTGCTGTTCCTGCACGGTGGACCCGGCGGCGGGTGCTCCGTCGAACATCGGCGCTTCTTCGATCCGCAGGTGTTCCGCATCGTGCTGTTCGATCAGCGTGGCGCCGGCAACTCGACGCCGCTGGGCGAGGCGCTCGACAACACGACCCAGCACCTGGTGTGCGACATCGAGGCGCTGCGCGAGTACCTCGGCGTGTCGAAGTGGTTGGTGTTCGGCGGCTCGTGGGGCAGCACGCTGGCGCTGGCCTATGGCCAGGCCCACCCCGAGCGCTGCCTCGGCTTCGTGCTGCGCGGCGTCTTCCTCGGCCGCGCGGCCGAGATCCAGTGGTTTCTCTATGGACTGCGCCGGGTCTTTCCCGAAGCCTGGCGCCGCTTTGCCGGCATGCTGCCGAGCGCCGAGCGCGGCGACCTGCTGCGAGGCTACCTGAAGCGGCTGTTCAATCCGGATCCGCGCGTCTATGTTCCTTTCGCCCGCGCCTGGAGCGAATACGAGGCGAGCTGCTCGACGCTGCTGCCGAATCCCGAGCTGGCACGGCAGTATGCCGACGAGTCGGTCGGGCTGGCGCGGCTGGAAGCGCATTACTTCGACCACGAATGCTTTCTCGGCCCCGAGCAGTTGCTCAAGGGCGTGCACCGGATCAGGCACCTGCCGGCGTCGATCGTGCAGGGGCGCTACGACATGATCTGCCCCACCTCCAGCGCCGACGAGCTGGCGCGCGCCTGGCCGTCGGCCCGCTACACGGTGGTGCCGGACGGCGGCCACTCAGTATGGGAGCTGCCGCTGCGCTCGGCCGTGATCCGCGAGGTGGAGCGCTTCAAGCGCCTGCTTGCCTAGCCGGGGCCGACGATGCCGCGCTTTGCCGCCAACGTGTCGATGCTCTATCCGGAGCATGCGCGGCTGGTCGATCGCGTCGAGGCGGCGGCGCGCGACGGCTTTGCCGCGGTCGAGGTGCAGTCGCCCTTCGAGGTGCCGGCGGCGGAACTGCGCCGCGCGATCGATGCGGCCGGCGTGCCGCTGGTGCTGATGAACGCGCCGCGCGGCGACGAGGCGCTAGAGGAACGTGGACTGGCCGCGCTGCCCGGCCGCGAGGCCGAGTTCCAGGCCTCGATCGGGTTGGCGCTCGATTACGCGCGGGCGCTGGCCTGCCCGCGCGTGCACGTGCTGGCCGGACGCCCGCCGGCGGAGGCGACGGCCGAGGACTGCCTGCGCACCTATCTGCGCAACCTTGCCTGGGCCTGCACGACCCTTCGACCGCACGGCATCACGGTGACGATCGAGCCGATCAACACCCGCGACGTGCCCCAGTATTACCTGCGCACGCAGCGCCAGGCGGCCGAGGTGATCGCGGCGTTGCGCGAGGACAATCTCGGGCTGCAGATGGACTTTTATCACCTGCAGATCGCCGAGGGCGACCTGACGCACAACTTCGAGCAGCACTTCCCGCTGATCGCCCACGTGCAGATCGCCGGCGTGCCGGAGCGCACCGAGCCGGACAGTGGCGAGATCAACTACCGCCATCTGTTCGCCTTGATGGACCGGCTCGGCTATCGCGGCTGGGTCGGCTGCGAATACCGTCCGGCGCGCGGTGCGCGGCCCGGCGGCACGTCGGCCGGACTGGGCTGGCTGCGGGCGATCTGAATGCGGTATCTCGCTGCCGGCTCGCTTGCAGCAGGTTGCCGCCGGGGTAGCATCGCGCCAAGCCGGCCGGGCGTGGGCGGCCGCGGCGCGATCGAGGAGGTGCGGCAATGAAAGTGGCGGACATTCTGCGCGTGAAGGGTAATACGCTGTTCACGGTCACGCCCGAAGCGACGCTGTGGTCGGCGGTGCAGACGATGGCCGAAAACGACATCGGCTCGGTGGTCGTGATGGACCGCGGCCGCCTCGTCGGGATGCTGACGTTCCGCGAGGTGATCAAGTTCGTGCACGCCAATGGCGGCACGGTCGGCGACGGCCCGGTGCGCAACGTCATGGTCGCGCCCAGAGTGGTCGGCCCGGACACCGACGTGATGGAACTGCGGCGCACGATGCTCGAGGAGCACACGCGCTACCTGCCCGTAGTCGAAGACGGCACGCTGCTCGGCGTGGTTTCGTTCTACGACGTCGCCAAGGCCGTGCTCGAGGAGCAGAGCTACGAGAACCGGATGCTGAGGGCCTACATCCGCGACTGGCCCGAGCAGGAATCGGTCGGCAATTGACGGCACATTCAAGGCACGCGGTCGTCGGGGCAGGCATCGCCGGGCTCGCCTGCGCACGCACGCTCAGGGACGGCGGCGCGACGGTCACCGTCTTCGAGAAGGAAGCCTTTCCCGGTGGCCGAGCGGCAACGCTGATCGAGGAGTCAGGACCGTACGACCACGGCGCGCAGTACTTCACCGCCGAGCGTGACCGCTTCGTCACCGCGGTGCGCCGGTGGCAGGCCGATGGCGTCGTTCAGCACTGGCGCGGACGGATTCTCGCCTTCGAAAAGGGGTACGTGGAGGACAAGACCGCTTCGGCCGAGCGCTTCGTCGCCGTGCCGGGCATGCGCCGCCTCGGTCTGCATCTGGCGCAGGGCATCGACGTTCGCTATTCGACCTCGATCGTCGCCCTGCGCCGAGCGGCCGATGGCTGGTTCCTGCAGGGCGAAGCCGAAGCGGGCGAGTTCGGGCCGTTCGACACCGTGTGCGTCGCCGTTCCGTCGGAACCCGCGGCAGTGATGCTCGGTAACCACACACCGCTGGCGGCAAGGGCGCGCACCGTCAACTGGGACCCGTGCTGGGCGGCGATGATGGCGCTGGCGGGAAAAAGCGGCGCCGATTTCGACGGCGCCTTCATCAACGACGACCCGATTCTCGGCTGGGTGGCGCTCGACAGCGGCAAGCCGCGCCGCGGCCAGGTCTCGGGGGTTGCCGAGCGCTGGGTGTTGCATGCGAAACCGCGCTGGTCGCGGCGGTTCTTCGACATGGCGGAGCCGGAGGTGGCGCGCTGGCTGGCGCGCTCGTTCTCGGCGCGCCTGCGGCGCAGCCTCGTGCCGTTGCACGTACGGGCACTGCGCTGGCCGCATGCCACCCCGCTGAATCCGCTGCCCGAGTTGTTCCTGTGGGATCCGCTGCGCGGCATCGGCATGGCCGGCGACTGGTGCGACGGACCGCGTGTCGAAGGCGCATTCCTTTCCGGCCAGGCGCTTGGCGAAGCCGTGCTCGGTTGAGGCGGCTGCGACCGGCGGTCGCGGGATCTTCTACCGACCGGCGCAAGGCGGCAGCGACGCGCCGCGCGGTCCTAGGCTTCGTCCCGTGTGCAACTGCCACGTGCCCCGATGACCGCACCGCAAAGCCAGTTCAAGCTTCTCGCCGACCGCCGCTTCGCGCCCTTTTTCGCCGCCCAGTTCCTTGGCGCGGCCAACGACAACATCTTCAAGTACGCCTTCACGCTGCTGGTGACCTACCGCGCGGCCGACTACTCGCCGCTGCCGCCGGCGCTGGCGGTGAACCTGATCGCGGGCCTGTTCATCGCGCCGTTCCTGCTTTTTTCGGCCACCAGCGGCCAGATCGCCGACAAGCTCGACAAGTCGCGGGTGATGCGTGCAGTCAAGCTGCTCGAAGTCGGCATCATGCTGATCGCCGCCTACGGCTTCTACGCGGCGAGCTTTGCCACGCTGGCCACCTGCACCTTCCTGATGGGCTTGCATTCGACGCTTTTCGGGCCGGCCAAGTACGCCTACCTGCCGCAGGTGCTGCGCGCCGAAGAGATCGTCGGCGGCAACGGCCTGGTCGAGAGCGGCACCTTCGTCGCCATCCTCCTCGGCACGCTCGCCGCCGGTGTGCTGATCGATGCCAGCGCCGACGGGCACCTTTACGCCGCCGCCGCTTGCGTGGCGCTGGCGCTCGCCGGACTGGCGTCGAGCTGGGCGATACCAGCCACCGAAGCGGTGGCGCCGGCGCTGCGCATCGACGCCAATGCGCTGCGCGTGACGTGGCAGACCGTGCAGGTGGCGCGGCGCGAGCGCGCCGTGTTCCTGTCGCTGCTCGGCATCTCCTGGCTGTGGTTCTTCGGCGCCGTTTTCCTCACCCAGTTCCCGCAGTTCGCGCAGGCGACGCTCGGCGGCGCGCCGTCGGTGGCGACGCTGCTGCTGGCCGTGTTCTCGATCGGCATCGGCGCCGGATCGCTCGCCTGCGAGAAGATGTCGCGCCATCAGGTCGAACTCGGGCTGGTGCCGTTCGGTTCGATCGGCATGACCGTGTTCACGATCGACCTGTACTTTGCCGTGACCGGGCTGCCGGTGGCGCAGATGCAGACGCTGGGCGAATTCCTGGCGCGGCCTGCCCACTGGCGGGTGCTTGCCGACCTGGCCCTGCTCGCCATGTTCGCCGGCTTCTACAGCGTGCCGCTGTACGCGCTGATGCAGACGCGCAGCGAGCCTGCGTTCCGCTCGCGCATCATCGCCGCCAACAACATCCTCAACGCGCTGTTCCTGGTCGTTGCCGCCGGCTTCGGCGCGGTGGCGCTCGGTGCCTTGGGCTGGAGCATCGCCCAGCTTTTCCTGGCCACGGCGCTGCTCAACGCCGTCGTCGCCGTCTACGTCTATTCGCTGGTGCCGGAGTTCCTGTTGCGCTTCCTGTCGTGGCTGCTGGTGAGCGTCGTCTATCGCGTGAACAAGCGCAGTACGGACATGATCCCGCAGCAGGGCGCGGCCCTGATCGTGGCCAATCACGTCTCCTTCGTCGATGCACTGGTGCTGATGGCGATGAGCCCGCGGCCGATCCGCTTCGTCATGGACCACCGCATCTTTCGCGTTCCGGTGCTGTCGTGGCTTTTCCGGCAGGGCAGGGCGATCCCGATCGCGCCGGCGAAAGAGGACCCGCGCATGATGGAGCAGGCTTTTGATTCGGTGTCGCAGGCGCTGCGCGATGGCCAGCTCGTGTGCATCTTTCCGGAAGGACGGATCACCGATGATGGCGAACTGAAACCGTTCCGCCCGGGACTGACGCGCATCGTCGAGCGCGACCCCGTGCCGGTGATTCCGGTGGCGCTGCAGGGACTGTGGGGGTCGTTTTTCTCGCGCATCGCCGGCGCGGCGATGACGCAGCCGTTCCGCCGCGGCCTGTTCTCGCGCATCGGCATCAGCGTCGGTGCGCCCGTACCGGCCGTCGAGGCGACGCCGCAGGCGCTGCAGCAGCAGGTCGCGCTGCTGCGCGGAGATTGGCGATGATCGGGCCGGCCGGCAGCGGGGTCCGATCAGTGCAGCGGCGTTCGGTGCCGAGTCGGCCATGGTGATCTGGGGCGCCATCTGGGGCGCGGTGTTCGGCTTGCTCGGCAGCGGCGGCTACTACGGCTTCGGGCTGCTGCCCGGGGCGCTGCTCGGCGCTCTCGCCGGACTGACCCTGCGCAGCGTGGTGGACAGGCGGATTGCGGCGCTACTGAAGGAGTCCGGCGCGCCGTCCGCGCCGCGAAAGGCCGCGGCCGCACGACCACCCCCCACGGCGGCCACGGCACCCGCCGCGCCGCTCGATATCGACCTGTCGCCCGCGGCAGCGCAGGCCCAGCCCACGGCGACGGTGGCCCCGCTCGCTGCCGCAGCAGCGAGGCCTGAGCCGCCGCGACACCCTCCGCCGCAACCTCCCGGCCCATCAGTCGCCGACGAGTTGCTCGGTCGCGCCAGGGCCTGGCTGCTCGGCGGCAATACCGTGGCGCGGGCCGGCGCACTGTTGCTGTTCGTCGGCCTCGCCTTCCTGGCGCGTTATGCCGTCGAGCAGAACCTGCTGCCGCCGCAACTGCGGCTGGCGGGCATTGGCGTCGTGGCGATCGTGCTGCTGGCGACCGGTTTGCGCTTGCGCCAGGCGCGTCCCGGCTACGCGCTAACGCTGCAGGGCGCTGGCGTGGCGATCCTGTACCTGACCCTGTTCGCCGCTTTCCGCCTGTACGGATTCCTGCCCGCGGCGGCCGCTTTCGCGCTGATGGTCGCCGTCTGCGCCGGCTCGGCGGTACTGGCCGTGCTGCAGGACTCGCGCGCGCTGGCAGTGATCGGCGTGGCCGGCGGTTTCCTGGCGCCGATCCTCGCCTCGACCGGCGCCGGAGATCACGTGGCGCTGTTTTCCTACTACGCGGTGTTGAACCTCGGCATCCTGGCCGTGGCCTGGTACAAGGACTGGCGGCTGCTGAACTTCGTCGGCTTCGTCTTCACCTTCGGCATCGCCACCGCCTGGGGCGTGCTGCGCTACCGCGCCGAGTATTTCGCCAGCACGCAGCCGTTCCTGATCCTGTTCTTCGTGCTGTACGTGCTGGTCGCCGTGCTCTTTGCCCGGCGTCGCGCCGCGCGGCTGGCCGATTACGTCGACGCCACGCTGGTGTTCGGGCTGCCGCTGCTCGGCTTCGGCCTGCAGGCCGGCCTCGTGCGCGAGATCGAATACGGACTCGCTGTGTCGGCGGTCGCCCTCGCGGCCTTCTACCTTGCACTGGCGGCCGTGCTGCTGCGTCGATCCGACGGCTTGCGTCTGCTCGTCGAAAGCTTCATCGCGCTTGGCCTGATCTTCGCATCGCTTGCCATTCCGCTGGCGCTCGATGCGCGCTGGACGGCTGCGGCGTGGGCGCTGGAAGGGGCGGCAATCGTCTGGGTCGGGCTGCGCCAGCAACGCCGGCTCGCGCGCGCCTTTGGCCTGCTGCTGCAGATCGGTGCCGGTCTGGCTTTCGTTCACCATCTGCAGCATCGACTGCCGCACGAATGGCCGATCGTCAATGCCGATTTCGTCGGCGCGGCCCTGCTCGCCGGGGCCGCGCTGTTCATCGCTCGCCGCCTGGCGCGGCATTACGCCGCCGAGGAGCCGACACCGCGCACGGGCTTCGGCGGTTTCGAGCAGTGGCTGGCGACGCCGCTTTTTTTCTATGGGCTCGCCTGGTGGCTGGGCGCGTTGCTGCTCGAACTGACGCGCAGCCACATCGATGCGTCGGGCGTCGAGTCCGCCGTGTTTGCCCCGGCCGAGCGCCTGCTGCCGATGATGCTCGGCTCAGCGTTGAGCGCGACTGCGGCCTGCGCCTACGGCCTGCGCCACAACTGGCAGGTGGCGACCTGGCCGGCCTACGCGGTAGCACCAATGCTTCTGGCCGTGGCTGTCGTCGGCGCCGTCGAGTTCCGTCACCTGTTCGAGCATTACGGCTGGATCTGCTGGCCGCTCGCCTTCGCGGCGCACCTGCTCGTGCTCAATTGGCTCGATCGGCGGCCGTCGCGGCGCTGGTTCGAGGCGGCGCATGCGCTCGGCGTCTACGTTCTGATCCTGCTTGCAGGCAGCCTCGCCGCGGACCTGATCGGCCGTGCACAGCTCTGGCGCACGAGCTGGGGGCCGGCCGCGACGCTGCTCGGGCTGGTGGTGCTGCTCGCCGGCATCGGCACGCTGGCGCAGTCGAGCCGGGCGCGCCGCGTCTGGCCGATGGATCGTTTCGCTCGCGCCTATCTGTGGTACGCACTTCTGCCCGTGGCGACGCTGCTGTTTGTGGGCGCGTTGCTGAGCACACTGACGCAGCGTGGCAACGCCGCGCCGCTGCCGCATCTGCCGCTGATCAATCCAACCGACCTGTCCGTGCTGCTGGCGATCGCGGCGTGCTGGCGCTGGCGCGAGCGGCTGCTCGGTGAAGCCAGACCGGCAGCGCCGTGGCTGGCCGACCGCGGCGTGGCGCTGGCGACGGTCGGCGCGACGCTTTTCGTCTGGGCGAACACCGTGTGGCTGCGCTTCGTTCATCACTACTTCGGCGTGCCGTGGAGCCTCGAGCGGCTGTTCAACTCCTTCCTCGTGCAGGCCGGCTACGCGCTGCTGTGGACGGCCACGGCGCTCGTGCTGATGGTGTTCGCCTCGCGACGCGGCGTGCGCATGCCGTGGCTCGTCGGCGCCGGACTGCTCGCGGCGACAGTGCTGAAGCTTGCGATCGTCGACCTGTCCAATGCCGGCGGCACCGAGCGCATCGTCGCTTTCATCGGCGTCGGCGCGCTGATGCTGCTGGTCGGCTATCTGGCGCCACTGCCGCCGCAGACGCGCGTTTCGGAAAAGGGCGGTGAGGTGACGCAATGAGCATCGGACGTTTTGCCGCGCTGGCGGCAGTGCTGTTCCTCGCCCGACCGGCCGTTGCCGCCGATCCGGCACTGGGCGAATTCGCGGCCCGCTTCGAGGTCAGCGCGCAGGCCAACGGACCGTATTTCCGCGTGCCGCTGTCGGCCGACGTCTACCGCTACAGCCGCAGCGCCGATCTGGCGGACCTGCGCCTGTTCAATGGCGCCGGCGAACGGCTGCCGTTTGCGCTGCACGCCGCGGTCGCCGACGAAGCCGCGGAACGCGCGGTCGCGTTGCCGGTGTTCCCGATCGAAGAGGGCGTGCAGCGGGCGGCCGCGGCGGGCGCGCGGATGGAGATCCGCCAGCTTGGTGGCGCAACGACCGTCGTGATCGAGGGCGGGCCGGCCACTGCATCGCCGGCGCGCATCGGCGCCTACCTTCTCGATGCGCGGCAGGTCAAGGCGCGCGCCGTGGCGCTGGACCTGGACGCCGAGTTCGACCGGACCCGGCTGGTGCCCATCACGGTGCAGGCGAGCCGCGACCTGAAGCGCTGGCGAACGCTGGCGGCCGGCGAGCCGGTATTCCATCTCGGCCAGGGTGCCGACGAGAACTCGCGCCGGCGCGTGGCGCTGGGCAGCGGGGTGACGCTCGACGAGGAGTTCCTTCGTCTGACCTGGTCCGGCGCCGATCGCTTCGAACTGCGCGGCGTGCAATTGAAGACAGTACCGGCTGCCAACCCGCCGCAGCCGGCGCCGGTGATCGTGCCGCTCGGCGCGCCGGTGGCGCTGCGGGCGCGCGAGGCGGAGTGGACGGTCGATGTGCCGCTGCGCTTCGCGCAACTGCAGGTACGGGTGACCGAGGCCGATTCGCTGGCGCCGCTCACGGTGATGGCGCGCTCGCGCGCTGGCGAGCCGTGGCGGACGGTTGGTCGTGGTGTTGTTTATCGAATCACCACCGACGGCGAGGAGCGGATCAACCCGCCGCTGCACGTTGCCGCGGGCAGTTATGCCGGGCTGAAGCTGGTCCTCGACGAGGCGGCGCCGCCCTTCGGCGCCGCGCCGGCGCTGGCGCTGGCGCTGCCGCCGCGCGAGGCGACCTTCCTTGCCCGAGGTGGTGGGCCGTACTGGCTGGCGATCGGGCACGACAAGCTCTCAAGCGCGGCGCTGCCTCTGCCGAGCCTCGTGCCCGGATACCGGCCGGGCGCCGAGCGGGCATTCGCCCAGGCCGCGCTCGGACCAGCCAACGTCGACCAGGCGCGGCTGCCACGACCGCCCGTGCTGTTCCTTGGCCTCGATGGCCGCACAGTGGCGCTGTGGGCGGTGCTCGGCGCGGCGGTTCTGCTACTGTCGGCGTTCGCCCTGTCGCTGCTGCGCAGGCTCGGGCATGGGCAGTCAAAACCTCCGCCAAGCAACGGTTAGCACATGGCCGGCAGCACGTTCGGGCATCTGTTCTGTGTCACCAACTTCGGCGAATCGCACGGTCCGGCGATCGGCTGCGTGATCGACGGTTGCCCGCCGGGCCTGCCGCTGGCGGTCGAAGACCTGCAGCCCGATCTCGACCGGCGCAAGCCCGGCACCTCCCGCCATGTCACGCAGCGCCGCGAGTCCGACCGCGTCGAGATCCTCTCCGGCGTCTATCGCGGCGAAACCACCGGCACGCCGATCGCGCTGCTGATCCGCAACGAGGACCCGCGCAGCAGCGACTACGATGACCTCGTCGACACGTTCCGCCCGGGCCATGCCGACTACACGTACTGGCGCAAGTACGGCCGGCGCGATCCGCGCGGCGGCGGCCGCTCCTCGGCCCGCCTGACGGCGCCGATGGTGGCCGCCGGCGCCGTGGCGAAGAAGTGGCTGCGGTCGAACTACGGCACCGTGATTCGTGGCTGCATGCAGCAGCTCGGCCCGATCGTCATCCCGTTCGTGCGCTGGGACGACGCCGAGGGCAATGCCTTCTTCGCTCCGAACGCGGCGATCGTGCCGCAGCTGGAAGAGCACATCGATGCGCTGCGCCGTAGTGGCGATTCCTGCGGCGCGCGCATCCGCGTGAGCGCCAGCGCCGTGCCGCCGGGACTGGGCAGCCCGCTGTACGACAAGCTCGATGCCGAGATCGCCTACGCGATGATGGGCATCAATGCGGTCAAGGGGGTGGAAATCGGCGCCGGCTTCGACGCCGTGACGCAACTGGGCTCCGAGCATGGCGATGAGCTGCTGCCCGACGGCTTTGCCAGCAATCACGCCGGCGGTGTGCTCGGCGGCATCTCGACCGGGCAGGACATCGAGGTGTCGATCGCCATCAAGCCGACGTCGAGCATTCGGCTGCCGCGGCGCTCGATCAATGCGCGCAACGAAGCGGTCAGCGTGGCCACGCACGGCCGCCACGATCCCTGCGTCGGCATCCGCGCCACGCCGATCGCCGAAGCGATGCTGGCGCTGGTGCTGATCGACCATGCGCTGATGCAGCGCGCACAGAACGGCGACGTCAGGCACGACGTCGCGCCGATTCCGGCCCAAGCCCCCCGGTGAGCGCCGCGGCCGCGCCGGCGTGGCAGCCGTGGCGGATCGGAGTCTTCTTCGCCGCCTATTTCGCCGCCGCCGCGGTGCTGGCGCCTTATTTCCCGCTGTACCTCGAGCATCGCGGGCTGAGCGCGGCACAGATCGGCATCGTGATGGCGGTGGCGCAGGGGATGCGCATCTTTGGCCCGACGGTCTGGGGTTGGCTTGCCGACCACACCACCGAGCGCGTGCGCATCCTGCGCTTCACCTCGGTTGCCGCCGCGGTGTGCTTCGTGCCGCTGCTGTTCCCCGGCGGCTTCGGCTACGTGCTGCTGACGATGTTCGCCGTGCACTTCTTCATGACCGGCCAGGTGCCGATCGCGGAGGCGATGACGGCGACGCGGCTGCGCGACGACCCGCATGCGGCCACGCGCTACGGCCGGCTGCGCGTGTAGGGTTCGATCAGCTTTGTCGTCGCCGTGCTGGCCAGCGGCGTCCTGCTCGACGCGGCCGGACTGGCCATCCAGCCCTGGCTGCTGCTGTCGCTACTGGCCGCCATCGGCGTGGCGGCGCAGTTCGTTCGCGATGCGCCGCACGCGCCGGGCGAAGCGGCGAAGGTGTCGGTGCGCGAACTGATGCGGCAGCCGCGCGTGCGCTGGTTCTTCCTGTCCGTGCTGCTGATGATCTTCGCCCACGGCGCGCTGTACACGTACCTATCGCTGCACCTGGCCGCGCTCGGCTACAGCAAGAGCGCGATCGGCGTGTTCTGGGTGCTCGGCGTGATCGTCGAGATCGGTTTCTTCTTCGTCCAGGGGCGGATCTTTGCGCGCTTCGAACCCTTCCGCCTGCTGGCAGCGAGCTTCGCCCTGGCCGCGCTGCGCTTCGCGTTGATCGCCGAGGTCGCGCACGTGGTCGTGCTTCTGGTCGTCGCGCAAGTGCTGCACGCGGCCACTTTCGCCGTCCACCACAGCGCCTCGATCCTGACCATCCAGCGCTGGTTCCACGGCCGCGCCACCGCGCGTGGCCAGGCGCTTTATGTCAGCATCGGCTACGGGCTGGGCGGCACCGGCGGCAGTCTGCTGGCGGCGTGGCTGTGGTCAACACGCGGCGCCGAGGCGGCGTTCCTCGCCGGCAGCGTCGCGGCGCTGCTCGGCTGGCTGGCCGTGCGTCGCGCCCGCGCGCACGATCTCATGCAGCGCGCGGCCGAACGGCCGGTCTGAACGTCGATGAGGAGGGCGGGATGAATATGAGCAGGCGCAGGCGTGCGCTGTGGGCGGCACTGGCCGCGTCGGTCCTGGTCGTGGCCTGCCAGACCGTACAGACCACGCGCGGCGGCCAGGTCGGCGTCGAGCGCGAACAGCGGATGCTGGTGTCGGCGCGGCAGGTCGATGCCGCCGCGCGCGAGCAGTATGCGGCCGTGCTGAAGGACGCCGGCGACAAGGGCCGGCTGAACCGCGACACGGCGCAGGCGCAGCGGGTGCGACGGATCGCGCAGCGGTTGATTGCGCACACGGCCGTGTTCCGCGAAGACGCGCTGGGCTGGAAGTGGGAGGTCAACGTCATCGCCTCGGACGAAATCAACGCGTGGTGCATGCCGGGCGGCAAGATCGCCGTCTACTCCGGGCTGATCGACAAGCTGGCGCTGACCGATGCCGAACTGGCTGCGGTGATCGGCCACGAGATCGCGCATGCGCTGCGCGAGCATGCGCGCGAGCGCATGAGTCGGGCGCTGCCGGTGGCCATCGGCGCGCAGGTCGTCGGCGTGCTGGCCGGCGAGAGCGCCGCCGACATCGCCGGCATGTTCGGCCAGGCCTTCTTCGTGCTGCCGAACAGCCGCGAGAACGAGCAGGAGTCCGATCGTATCGGTGTCGAACTGGCGGCGCGCGCCGGCTTCGACCCGCGCGCCGCGCTCAGCCTTTGGAACAAGATGGCGGCGCAGGACGGCGGGGCGAAGATCGAGTGGCTGTCGACCCATCCGGCGCACGAAACGCGCATCCGCGACCTGAAGGATTATTCACAGCGGGTCATGCCGCTGTACGAGAAAGCGCGAGGCGGTTGATCGTCTGCGCCGGCTGCCGTGCTTGCCGGTTCTCAGGCGAACACCAGTTCCGTGCTCGCCGTGATCTGCGTGCCGCGGGCCAGCGGATGCCCGGCTTTGGTCGAGCGCAGGCTCAGCGTCAGGGCGGCCTGCTCGTCGCGTGACAACTGGCGGAAGAGGAAGTCGCGCGCGTTACCCGGCTCGTCGGGAAGATAAAGCTGGGTGGCCAGCACGCCGCCGTCTCGCGGCGAGATGCGGATATGGATGTGCGGCGTGCGTCCGGGATACGGCACCGGCTTGATCGTGCGGAAGTGAAAGTCACCGCTGGTTTCGGTCCGGGCTCGTCCATAGCCCTGGAAGTGCGGATCGCGCTGTGCCTCGCCGCCACCGGCCGGGTGGTGGTAAACCGCGTTGGCGTCGCACTGCCAGATCTCGACCTCCGCCTGCACGATCGGCTCGCCGCGGCGGTTCAGCACGCGGCCGGTCAGATACATCGGCACGCCGCGGCTGAGCAGCCGATCGCCGGCGAATTCGAGCAGGTCGGCGTCGGTCTGCGCCGGCCGCTCACCCGGCTGGCGCGGATAAAAGGGGCCCAGCGACTGGCTCGGCGTCGCGCGAGCCGAGACCTGCCCGTGAGCGAGCGGCGCCGCGCCGATCGCGGTCAGGGTGAACAGCGCGTGGCGGCGCCGCAGTGTGGGAAGGTTGTTGCGCCGTTCGCTCATGGCTTTGCTCCACTTCTGCGTCGAGGTTTCTTGGACGGCCTACCTGACGCCGGAGTTCCGGATTTGACCTCGTCCGCATGCCGCGTCGCGGCATAATGCGGGTTTGGCTGAGCCTGGCTTCGCAATGGCGCAGACGTTGTACGACAAGTTGTGGGATGCGCACGTGGTGCACGTCGAAGACGATGGCACGACCGTGCTGTACATCGATCGGCACCTGGTGCACGAAGTCACCAGCCCGCAGGCGTACGAAGGCCTACGCCTGGCGGGCCGCAAGCCATGGCGGATCGGCTCGGTCGTCGCCACGGCCGATCACAATACGCCCACCAGCGGCTGGGAGCAGGGCTACGACGGCATCGCCGATCCGATCAGCAAGGAGCAGATCGTCACGCTCGACGCCAACGTGCGCGAGTTCGGCGCCGCCGCCTACTTCCCGTTCCTCGACAAGCGGCAGGGCATCGTGCACGTGATAGGCCCGGAGCAGGGCGCGACGCTGCCCGGCATGACCGTGGTCTGCGGCGACTCGCACACCAGCACCCACGGCGCCTTCGGCGCGCTGGCGTTTGGCATCGGCACCAGCGAGGTCGAGCACGTGCTGGCCACGCAGACGCTGCTGATGAAGAAAGCGCGGAACATGCGTGTACGGGTCGACGGCAAGCTGCCATTCGGCTGCACTGCCAAGGATGTCGTGCTCGCGGTGGTCGGCAGGATCGGCACCGCCGGCGGCACCGGCTACGCCATCGAGTTCGCCGGCAGCACCATCGAGGCGCTGTCGATGGAAGGGCGAATGACCGTGTGCAACATGGCGATCGAGGCGGGCGCGCGTGCCGGCATGGTCGCCGTGGACGACAAGACCATCGACTACGTCAGGGGCCGGCCGTTCGCGCCCGAAGGGGCGCTGTGGGAGCAGGCTGTCACCTACTGGCGCACGCTGCATTCGGATGCCGAGGCGCGCTTCGATGCCGAAGTGCAACTGCGTGCCGAGACGGTGAAGCCACAAGTGACCTGGGGCACCTCGCCCGAGATGGTGGCGACGATCGACGACCGCGTTCCCGATCCGGAGGCCGAAAAGGACCCGATCCGGCGCGAGGGCATCGAGCGGGCGCTGAAGTACATGGGCCTGAAACCGAACACGCCGATCGCCGATATCCGCATCGACAAGGTGTTCATCGGCTCGTGTACGAACTCGCGCATCGAGGACTTGCGCGAGGCGGCCTGGGTGGTCAGGCGCCTGGGCAGGACGGTGGCGCCGAACGTGAGGCTGGCGATGGTCGTGCCCGGCTCGGGTTTGGTGAAGGCGCAGGCCGAACGCGAGGGACTGGACCGGATCTTCCGCGCTGCCGGTTTCGACTGGCGCGAGCCGGGCTGCTCGATGTGCCTGGCGATGAATGCCGATCGGCTCGAGCCGGGCGAGCGCTGCGCCTCGACCAGCAATCGCAATTTCGAAGGCCGCCAGGGCGCAGGCGGCCGTACGCATCTGGTTTCGCCGGCGATGGCTGCCGCGGCGGCCATCGAGGGCAGGTTTGCCGACGTGCGTCGGCTCGGATAAGGGCAAGCAAGGAGATTTACGTGAAGAAACTCGTACTGCTGATCGTCGCCACGCTGGTGCTGGCGGCCTGCAACACGATGGCGGGCATGGGACAGGACATCCAGAAGGCCGGTGAAACGATCGAAGGCGCGGCGAAGAAGAAGTAATGGACCGGTTCGACGTCCACAATGGGCTGGTGGCGCCGCTTGATCGCGCCAACGTCGATACCGACGCCATCATCCCGAAGCAGTTCCTGAAGTCGATCCGACGCAGCGGCTTCGGCCCCAATCTGTTCGACGAATGGCGTTACCTGGACCACGGCGAACCGGGCATGGACCATTCGAAGCGGCCGCTGAACCCGGAGTTTGTGCTGAACCAGCCGCGCTATCAGGGCGCATCGATACTGCTCACGCGCCGCAACTTCGGCTGCGGTTCGTCGCGCGAGCATGCGCCATGGGCGCTCGCGCAATATGGTTTCCGCGCCATACTGGCACCGAGCTTCGCCGACATCTTCTACAACAACTCGCTGAAGAACGGCCTGCTCGCGATCGTGCTGCCGGAGTTGGTGATCGACCGGTTTTTCCACGAGGTGGCGGGATTCGGCGGTTACCGGCTGACCATCGACCTGCCGCAGCAGAAGGTGATCGAGCCCGGCGGCGCGGAGCACGGCTTCGAGATCGCGCCGTTTCGCAAGTACTGTCTGCTCAACGGTCTGGACGACATCGGCCTGACGCTGCGCCACCGGCACAAGATCCGGCAGTTCGAGGCGCAGCGGCTGGCGCGTTTCCCCTGGCTGGAGAAAACCTTCGGCGGATAAGGCTGCAAACTTCGTTCCGGGGGCGAGCGGAGTCGACGGTGCAAGGCCCCGCGGAGGAACGTCAATGAAGATCGCAGTGCTGCCGGGCGACGGCATCGGGCCGGAGATCGTGGCCGAGGCGGTGCGCGTGCTGCGGCGGCTCGACGAGCGCTTCGAACTGGAGTTCGCCGACGTCGGTGGCGCCGCCTACGACCGGCATGGCCATCCGCTGCCCGAGGCGACGCTTAAGCTGGCGAAGGAGGCCGACGCGGTGCTTTTCGGCGCGGTCGGCGACTGGAAGTACGACAAGCTCGAACGCGCGCTGCGCCCGGAGCAGGCCATCTTGGGCCTGCGCACGGCGCTTGGCCTGTTCGCCAACCTGCGACCGGCCGTCCTGTATCCGGAACTGGCCGCGGCCTCGACGTTGAAGCCGGAAGTCGTTTCCGGTCTGGACATCCTGATCGTTCGCGAACTGACCGGCGACATCTACTTCGGCACACCGCGCGGCCGGCGCAGTTGCCCGGATGGCGCCTTCGCCGGCCAGCCCGAGGCGTTCGACACGATGCGCTACACGCGTCCGGAGATCGAGCGGATCGCCCGCGTTGCTTTCGATGCCGCACGCAAGCGCGGCCGCAAGGTCACCAGCGTCGACAAGGCCAACGTGCTGGAGACCTTTCAGTTCTGGAAGGAAGTCGTCTCCGAGGTGCACCGCGACTATCAGGATGTTCAGCTGGAGCACATGTACGTCGACAACGCGGCGATGCAACTGGTGCGGGCGCCCAAGAGCTTCGACGTCATCGTCACCGGCAACATGTTCGGCGACATCCTGTCCGACGAGGCGGCGATGCTTACCGGCTCGATCGGCATGCTGCCGTCGGCGTCGCTCGACGACGCCGGCCGGGGCCTGTACGAGCCGAGCCACGGCAGCGCGCCGGACATCGCCGGCCGAGGCGTGGCCAATCCGCTGGCCACCATCCTGTCAGCGGCGATGATGCTGCGCTACTCGCTCGGTCGTGCCGAGCAGGCCGACCGGATCGAGTCGGCGGTGAAGAAAGTGCTGGCGCAGGGACTGCGCACGGCGGACATCGCCGCCGGCGCGCGCGCGGTGGGCACGAAGGAAATGGGCGACGCGATCGTCGCGGCGCTGGGTTAGCGCGTTGAGCACGGGTTCGGGAAGGGAGTGCAGTCATGAGAGTGGGATTTGTCGGCTGGCGAGGCATGGTCGGTTCGGTGCTGATGGACCGGATGGCGGCCGAGAAGGATTTCGAACTGTTCGACTCGGTGTTCTTCAGCACCTCGAGCGCCGGCGGCGCGGCGCCGAAGGTGGCCCGCGCCGAAGCCGTGCTTAAGGATGCCGGCGACCTCGAGGCGCTGAAGGCCTGCGACACGATCGTCACTTGCCAGGGTGGCGACTACACCGGGGAAATGCATCCGAAGCTGCGCGCGGCAGGCTGGAGCGGCTACTGGATCGACGCGGCGTCGAGCCTGCGCATGAAGGACGACGCGGTGATCATCCTCGACCCGGTCAACCTGCCGGTGATCAAGGGCGCGCTGGCGCGCGGCATCAAGGACTATATCGGCGGCAACTGCACCGTGAGCCTGATGATGCTCGGCATCGACGGCCTGCTCAAGGCCGATCTGGTCGAGTGGGTCACGGCGATGACCTACCAGTCGGCCTCCGGCGCCGGGGCGCAGAACATGCGCGAACTGCTGCAGCAGATGGGGCACGCCCATGCCTCGGTCAATGATCTGCTGGCCGACCCCGCCTCGGCGATCCTGGAGATCGATCGACGTGTCGGCGCCGCGCTGCTGTCGGAGCAGTTGCCAAAGGCGCACTTCGGCGTGCCGCTGGCCGGCAGCCTGATTCCATGGATCGACAAGGATCTGGGCAACGGTGTCAGCCGCGAGGAGTGGAAGGGCGGCGCGGAGGCGAATAAGATCCTTGGTCGTCCACCGATGGGCCAGCCCGGATCGCTGATCGTCGAGGGCCTTTGCGTGCGTGTCGGCGCGATGCGTTGCCACAGCCAGGCGCTGACGATCAAGCTCAAGAAAGATGTGCCGCTGGCCGAGATCGAATCGCTGCTGGCGGCGGCCAACCGCTGGGTCAGGGTGATTCCAAATCGACGCGAAGACAGCATCCGCGAACTTTCGCCGGCGCGGGTCAGCGGCAGGATGGAGATTCCGATCGGCCGCCTGCGCAAGCTGGCCATGGGCGGCGAGTACCTGTCCGCGTTCACGATCGGCGACCAGTTGCTATGGGGCGCGGCCGAACCGCTTCGGCGGATGCTGCGCCTTCTGCTTAACCGTCTCGATTGACGGGTCTAGTGCATTCGGACGGCAGGTCCTGCACTCCGCAGGACATCCTCAGCCGCATGGACGATCAGTTGCGGCGGTTTGTCAGCTTGCAGGGCTAAGTGGCTGATGCTAATTTCAAAATTGAACTTGAACGCCGCCGAGGGGAAACCGTGGCAATGAATCGAAATACGCGCGCGCCGAGTCGCTGCGCGCTGGCGCTGGCCATCGGCCTTGCGTTTACCGCCCCGGCGGCATACAGCGCCGGACTCGGACGCATCAACGTCCAGTCGGCGCTCGGCCAGCCGCTGCGCGCGGAAGTCGAGGTGACTTCCGTCAGTCGCGAGGAGGCCGGCTCCCTGGCCGTGCGCCTCGCTTCCGCAGCCGCATTCCGGCAGGCCAACCTCGATTTCAATCCGGCGCTCACCGGACTGCGGTTGTCGTTGGGCCGGCGCGGCGACAACGGCTACGTGGTGCGCATCTCGTCGCCGAATCCCGTCAACGAGCCTTATCTCGATCTGCTGATCGAGCTGACCTCGTCGACCGGGCGCGTTCTGCGCGAATACACCGTGCTGCTCGACCCACCGGCGCTGCGTGCGACCCAGGAGGTCGTCGCTCCTGCGGCAGCCCGCGCCGCCGCGCCCGCACCCGCGCCGGCCGCGAAGGCGGCCGCGCCTGCCGCTGCCTCCGCGCCTCGCCCGGCACCGGCCGCGCCGGCAGTGGCGGCCGTGGCGGGGTCGACATACGAAGTCAAGCGCGGTGAGACCCTCGGCAACATCGCCGAGCGTACGCGTCCTGCCGCCGCGTCGCGCGAGCAGATGCTGGTGGCGCTGTTCCAGGCGAACCCCGAGGCATTCATCGCCAGCAACATGAACAATCTGCGCGCCGGAAGCGTGCTGAAGATCCCGCAGGAGCAGCAGGTACTCGCCACCGATGCTGCTGCGGCGCGGCGCGAGGTTTCCGCGCAAGCGGCCGACTTCAATCGTTATCGCAGTCGTCTGGCGCAGGCGGCCACGAGCGCCGGGCCGACCGGTGCCGCCGCCGCTGCGCAGGGGCGCATCACGACGCGAACCGAAGACCGCAGCGCCGCCGCGCCGGCTGGCGATCAGTTGAAGATCGCCCAGGGCACGGCGAGTTCGAAGGCCGGTGACGAGGCCGTGGCGCGCGATCGGCAGCTGAAGGAACTGCTCGACCGCGTCGCCGAGCTGGAACGCACCAACCAGCAGTTGCAGAAGGCGCTTGAACTGCAAAGCAAGTCCGGCGCTCAGGCGCAGGCTGCGGCGGAGACGAAAGCAGGCGCTGCGCCGGCACCGGCGGCGGCCGCACCGACGCCGGCACCCACCCCGGCGCCTGCGGCGGCCACTGCACCCGCGCCGGCCCCGGCCCCTGTGGCAGCGCCCGCGACAGCGCCCACGCCGCCCGCTCCGGAGGCGGCGAAGGCCCCGCCGCCGAAGGCGCCGGCTCCTGCACCAAGCGAAGGAACGAGCTCGCTTTCGGACTTCGTCAGTTCCAACCTGCCGTTGCTTGCCGGCGCGGGCGCACTGCTGGCTGGCCTGATCGGCTTCGGCCTGTATCGACGCCGCAAATCGGCCGATACAGGCGAATCGTTCGACGCGGCAAGCGAGGCCGCGCGCGGCAATTCGCTGTTCGGCCAGACCGGCGGGCGCAGTGTCGACACCGGCGCTGCCAGCACATTCAACTCCAGTTTCATTCCTGCAGCGTCGCAGCTCGATTCGACCGAGGTCGACCCCGTCGCTGAGGCGGATGTCTACATCGCCTACGGTCGCGAGGAGCAGGCCGAGGACATCCTGAAGGAGGCGCTGCGGCTGCAACCTGACCGCAACCCGGCGAGGGTCAAGTTGATGGAGATCCTGGCCCGCCGTGGTGACAAGGCCGGTTTCGCCCAGCATGCCGCCGAACTGAAGTCGCGTACGGGCGGCGCCGGCGAGGACTGGGACCGCGCGGCGATGCTAGGGCGCTCGCTGGACCCGACGAATCCGATGTTCGCCGCGGCCTCGACCGGCGGCGCCGAGTTTGCCGGTCGCGGACCGACGACCGAGCTTCGGCTCGGACCGACAACGGTCAGCCGTTCCGGCGCGAACACTGGCGGCTTCACCGCGCCACCGGCCACGCTCGGCGGCGACGATTCGGCGATCGATTTCGAGGAACGGTTCCCTTCGACCCCCGCAACCCGTCAGCCGGTAGCCAAAGGGTCGGATTCGGTGATGCCGCTCGATTCGCAGATGGGCGCTGATACGGTCCTGCCGCTGGATGCCAACACCAACGTGATGACGCCGACCACGCAGGGGCCGAAGAAAGTGGCGGCGGAAGCGGCCGGGACGGACCTGTCATCGCTGGAGTTCGAGGCGATCAATACGGTCCCGGCGCAGCGCTTCCTCGAAACCGAGGCGCCGGCGGCTGCCGCCGCCGAGGCGCCGCTGAAGTTCGACCTTGAACTGCCTGCGCTGTCGCCGCAGAAGGCGCCGCCGCTGCGCCCGCTGCCCGACCTTGACCTCAATCTGCCGCCGGCCGGACCAACCACGGTCGCTCCAAAGGTGCCGGCAGAGGCGACCGAAACGATGGGATTCGATTTCAACCTGCCTGCGGGCCAGCCCTCGAAGATCGACACCGGGCCGGCCAGCGGCTTCCCGAGCACGGCGACCGGCCCGCGCACACGTCCAGCGCCTCTGGAAGATGCGCTGTCGCGGCCGTCGCTGCTCGGCGATCTGAGCGCCCTGCCCGATGGACCGACGCGGCTGGCTTCGAACACCGATCAGGCGACCGTGCCGCTGATCGACTTCGACCTGACTGGCGCCGACCTGCCGCTGAACACCGGCGCAGGCCGGGGGGGCACGCCGACCGGCAGCCCGATGGCTTCGCAGATGGCCACCAAACTCGACCTGGCGCGTGGCTACATCGATCTCGGCGTGAAGGACGGCGCGCGCGAACTGCTCGAGGAGGTCATGCGCGACGGCACCCGCGAGCAGCGCCAGGCCGCAGTCGATCTGATGAAGCAGATCGAACGCTGACCGCGGTCCATTCTTCGGGCCGGCGCGAGTACGCTTCGCGCCGGCCTTTTTCATTTCTGCGGGCGAAACGATGCGCCTGGCGCTTGGGCTTCAGTACGACGGCTCGGCTTTTCACGGCTGGCAGACGCAGCCGGACGGCTGCACCGTGCAGGACGCGGTGGAACACGCATTGGCGCAATTGGCCGGAGCCGCCGTGCCGACGACCTGCGCCGGCCGCACCGACGCCGGTGTGCATGCAACCTATCAGGTAATTCACGTCGATCCACCAGTGACGCGGCCGCTGACGGCCTGGGTGCGCGGCGTCAACCGCTTCCTGCCACCCGCAGTCGCCGTGCGCTGGGCGGTTCCGGTTTCGGCGGAGTTTCACGCCCGGTTTTCCGCGGTTTCGCGCCGCTACGACTACTGGCTGCTCAACGACCCCGCGCGTTCGCCGCTGCTGTACCGGCGAAGCGGCTGGCTGCCGCGGCCGCTGCAGATCGAGCCGATGCGGCGGGCCGCCGCGGCGCTCGTCGGCCGCCACGATTTCAGCGCCTTCCGCTCGGCCGAGTGCCAGGCCGCCTCACCGGTGCGCGAGTTGAGCGAACTGTCGATCGCGAGCTTTGGCGCGCTGTTGCGTTTCCGCCTGGTCGCGAATGCCTTTCTGCATCACATGGTGCGCAACATCGTCGGCATGCTGGTCTATGTCGGTCTTGGCCGGCAGCCGCCAGAGTGGGCCGTGCAGCTGCTGGAAGGGCGCGACCGCACGGCGGCCGCCCCGACTTTTGCCGCCGACGGGCTTTATCTAAGCGGAGTCGAATACGATGCGGTCTTCGGGCTGCCGGCGCCTGCCGAAGGTGGCCTCCTCGCATGCTTCGAACACGGATAAAGATCTGCGGCATCACGCGTCGCGAGGATGCCGCCTGCGCAGTTGCCTGCGGCGCTGACGCGGTAGGTTTCGTCTGCTACGAACGCAGCGCGCGCTTCGTTGAACCGGCGCGCCTGCGCCAGCTCGCTGCGGACCTGCCGGCCTTCGTCACGCCGGTGCTGCTGTTCGTGAACGCTACCTCGACCCACATCGAGGCCTGCCTGGCGCAGGTACCAAACGCGCTGCTGCAGTTTCACGGCGACGAGAGGGCTTCCGAGTGCGAGCGCTACGGCAGACCTTACCTGCGCGCGCTGCGCATGGCCGAGGGGGTCGATTTGCTAGACTGCGCCCGCTTCTTTTCCTCTGCGGTGGCGCTGCTGGTCGATGCGCCCGCGGCGGGTTTCGGTGGTAGCGGCAAGGTTTTCGACTGGGCGCGGCTGCCGGCGCAGTCGCAACGCGTGCTGCCGCTGGTGCTCGCCGGCGGATTGAACGAAACGAACGTCGGGCTGGCCATCGACCGGGTCCGCCCTTTTGCGGTCGACGTCAGCAGCGGCGTCGAGGAGGCACCGGGCATCAAGAGCGCCGACCGGATCGAGCGCTTCTGCGCCGCGGTGCAGGCGGCCGATCGACGGATCCAGCACAGCTGAACGATGTCAGCATGAAGCCCTACGATCTTCCGGACGCGCGCGGCCATTTCGGTCCGTATGGCGGCATCTTCGTCGCCGAAACGCTGATGCATGCGCTGGCGGAACTGAACGACGCCTACGCGCGCTACCGCAAGGACCCCGAGTTCGTGGCTGAGTACCAGCGCGAGCTGGCGCACTTCGTCGGCCGGCCGAGCCCGATCTATCACGCGCGCCGCTGGAGCGAACAGCTCGGCGGGGCGCAGATCTACCTCAAGCGCGAGGACCTGAACCACACCGGCGCGCACAAGGTGAACAACACGGTCGGCCAGGCCCTGCTTGCGAAGCGGATGGGCAAGCCGCGCGTGATCGCCGAAACCGGTGCCGGCCAGCACGGCGTGGCCACGGCGACCGTGGCGGCACGCTTCGGCATGCGGTGCGTCGTCTACATGGGCTCCGAGGACGTCGGCCGGCAGGCCGCCAATGTCTACCGGATGAAGCTGCTCGGCGCCGAGGTGGTGCCGGTCGAATCCGGCTCGCGCACGCTGAAGGACGCCCTGAACGAGGCGATGCGCGACTGGGTGACCAACGTAGAGAACACCTTTTACATCATCGGTACCGTGGCCGGGCCGCATCCGTATCCGATGATGGTGCGCGACTTCAACTCGGTCGTTGGCCGGGAGTGCCAGACGCAGATGCCGGCGATCGCCGGCCGCCATCCGGACTACGTGATCGCCTGCGTCGGCGGCGGCTCCAATGCGATGGGCATCTTCTACGACTACATCCCGAACGAGCAGGTGAAGCTGGTCGGGGTCGAGGCCGCGGGCGAGGGCCTGACGACCAAGCGCCACGCGGCCAGCCTGCAGTGCGGCTCGCCGGGTGTGCTGCACGGCAACCGAACCTACCTGCTGCAGGACGAAAACGGCCAGATCACCGAAACGCATTCGATCTCGGCCGGCCTCGACTATCCGGGCGTGGGGCCCGAACACGCGTGGCTGAAGGATTCCGGCCGCGCTCAGTATGTCGGCGCCACCGATGCCGAGGCCCTCGCTGCGTTCCACGACTGCTGCCGAATCGAGGGCATCATCCCGGCGCTCGAATCCAGCCATGCGCTGGCCTATGCCGCGAAGCTGGCGCCGACGCTGCCGAAGGACGGTCTGCTGCTGGTCAACCTTTCAGGGCGCGGCGACAAGGACCTCGCCATCGTCGCCGAGGCGAGCGGGCTGGAGTACTACTGCCGCGCTTCGTGCCGCGAAGCGTCGATCGCGTTCAAGAGGGCGCGTTGATGTCACGCATTGCCGGCCGCTTCGCGCAACTGGCGGCGCAGCAGCGCAAGGGCCTGATTCCCTACATCGCTGCCGGCGATCCGGCGCCGGAACTGACGGTGCCTCTGATGCACGCGCTGGCTGCTGCCGGTGCCGACGTGATCGAGCTGGGCGTGCCGTTCTCGGATCCGATGGCCGACGGGCCGGTGATCCAACGCGCCACCGAGCGCGCCATCCGCCAGGGCGTCGGCCTTAGGCAGACGCTGCAGTTCGTCAGCGAGTTCCGCCGGCAGGACCAGCGGACGCCGGTCGTGCTGATGGGCTACGCCAACCCGATCGAGCACCTCGGGCGCGACGCGTTCGCCAAGGCGGCGGCACAGGCCGGCGTCGATGGCGTGCTGGTCGTCGACTATCCGCCGGAGGAGTGCGAGGACTTCGCCGCGGCGATGAAGACCGCCGGCATCGATCCGATCTTCCTGCTCGCCCCGACGTCGACCGACGAGCGGGTCGCGCGCGTGGCGAGGGTGGCCAGCGGCTATCTGTACTACGTGAGCCTGAAGGGCATCACCGGCGCCGGCCACCTCGACGTTGCCGCTGTCGCCGCACGTATTCCGTCGATCAAGGCACTGGCCAGGGTGCCGGTCGGCGTAGGCTTCGGCATCCGCGATGCCGACAGCGCGCAGGCGGTGGCGCGGGTGGCTGACGCGGTGGTGGTCGGCAGCCGCATCATCCAGGAAATGGAAAGCGTGCCGCGAGAGCAGGCGGTGCAGGCGGCGCAGCGCCTGGTCGCCGAACTCAGGCGCGCGATCGACGACGTTGCGGCGCTCAGTTGTGCCGCCTGAGGCGATCGCGACAGGTCGCCAATCGAGCAAGTGCAGGGGAGACGCGATGAGCTGGATCGAAAAGCTGCTGCCGCCGCGCATCAAGCAGGGGGGATCGCGGAAGACCGTTCCCGAGGGCCTGTGGACCAAGTGTCCTGGCTGTGAATCGGTGCTGTACAGCGCCGAACTGGAGCGCACGCTCAACGTCTGTCCAAAGTGTTCGCATCACCTGCGCATCGGCGCGCGAGCGCGCCTCGACGCGCTGCTCGACGCCGAGGGGCGCTACGAAATCGGCCAGGAGGTGCTGCCAACCGATGCGCTGAAGTTCAAGGACAGTCGCAAGTACCCGGAGCGGCTGCAGGAGGCGATGTCGGCTACCGGCGAAACGGACGCGCTGGTGGTTATGGGCGGTTCGATCCGGGCGCTGCCGGTGGTCGTCGCCTGTTTCGAATTCGGCTTCATGGGGGGATCGATGGGCTCGGTGGTCGGTGAGCGCTTCGTGCGCGGCGTGCAGACCGCGCTGGAGCAGAAGCTGCCGTTCATCTGCTTCACTGCCACCGGCGGGGCGCGCATGCAGGAAGGATTGCTGTCGCTGATGCAGATGGCCAAGACCACGGCGATGATCACGCGGCTGGCGGATGCGAAGCTGCCGTTTGTCTCGGTGCTGACCGACCCGACGATGGGCGGGGTGTCGGCGAGCTTCGCTTTCCTTGGCGACGTGGTCATCGCCGAGCCGAAGGCGCTGATCGGCTTTGCCGGCCCGCGCGTGATCGAGCAGACGGTGCGCGAGAAGCTGCCGGAAGGTTTTCAGCGTGCCGAGTTCCTGCTCGCCAAAGGCGCGGTCGACATGATCGTCGACCGGCGCGCCCTGCGAGACGAACTGGCCCAACTGCTGGCGCTGATGCTGCGCCAGCCCGCGGAGGCCATCAGCTAGGTCGGGCGATTGAGCCATCGCGCGCCCGACCTCGGCGTTCCTGGGCGGATCCGCATTGACCCTCGATCAGTGGCTCGAGCGCATCGAGCGCCTGCATGTCCGCCCGATCGACCTGTCGCTAGACCGCGTGCGGGCAGTCGCCGAGAGGCTGGGCATCGGTTTCGACTGTCCCGTCGTCGTCATCGGCGGCACCAATGGCAAGGGCTCGACCTGCGCCATGCTTGAGTCGATCCTGCGCGCCGCCGGCTATCGCGTCGGGCTGTATACCTCGCCGCATCTGCTGCGCTTTAACGAGCGCGCCCGCATCGGCGCAAAGGACGCGGGCGATGAGGCGCTGATCGAGCAGTTCGAGGCCGTCGAACAGGCGCGGCGCGACACGTCGCTGACCTACTTCGAATTCTCCACGCTGGCCATCCTGCGCCTGTTTCAGAACGCCGCGCTGGACGCGGCGGTACTCGAAGTCGGCCTCGGCGGCCGGCTCGACGCGGTGAACATCATCGACGCCGACTGCGCCGTCGTGACTTCTGTCGACATGGACCACATGGACTATCTGGGGCCGACGCGCGAGCACATCGGCTATGAGAAGGCGCACATCTACCGACGCGGCCGGCCGGCGATCTGCTCCGACCCGCAGCCGCCGCAGGCGCTGCTGCGGGTGGCGGAGCACATCGGCGCCGACCTGTGGCTGTTCGGACGCGACTTCAATTATCAGGGCGACCGTCAGCAGTGGGCCTATGGCGGCCGCAGGCAACGGCGCGCCGGACTGCCGTATCCGTCACTGCGCGGTGCCAATCAGTTGCTGAACGCCGCCGGTGCATTGGCCGCGCTCGAGGCGCTTGGGTCGCGGCTGCCGGTGAGCCAGCAGGCCGTGCGCCAGGGCCTGCTGAACATCGAGATCGCCGGCCGCTTCCAGGTCATGCCCGGACGCCCGGCCGTGATCCTCGACGTGGCGCACAACCCGCACGCGGCTGCCGTGCTGGCCGCCAATCTCGACCAGATGGGTTTCTTCCCGCGCACGCTGGCCGTCTTCGGCATATTGCGTGACAAGGACGTTGAAGGCGTCATCGACAGGGTGGCGGATCGCATTGACTACTGGTATCTCGGGTCGACGTCCGGCGCGCGCGGGCTACCGGCGGAACAGCTTGCGCAGAGGCTGCGCCGGCAGCGGCCGGAAGCCGACGTACAGGCCTTCGATGACATCGGCGCGGCATTTGACGCGGCGCAACGCGCGGCGAAAGCAGACGATAGAATTCTTGTCTTTGGCAGCTTCTACACCGTGGCTGACGTGATGCGCGTCAAGCGCCAACCGGGCGCCGGTCTTCGCTAGCGCGATGCGTTGGGCATTCTGGCAACGCGCTGAAGCGCCCCCCGATGGGGACGCAGGGCGCTCGGCACCCGACCGCGACGACGCTGATCCGGCTGCCGAACTGCGGGCGCGCAGCCGTCGGCGCCTCGTTGGCGCTGCGGTGCTGCTACTGGCAGCGGTGATCGTGCTGCCCATGCTGCTCGACTCGACGCCGCGACCCGTGCCCGACAGCGTCGTGATCACGACTGCGCCTGCGCCCGCGTCGGTGAAGCCGATCGTCGAAAAGGTGCCCGCCGAACAGGCGCCGGCCGAAAAGGCGGTGCCGGTCCAACCGGCTTCAAGGCTGCAGCCGCCGCTCGAGCCGCCAGCGATGGCCGAAGCCGCGGCATCGGAGGCGGCACCGAAAGCGTCCAAGGCGGCGGAAGCGCCGGCGGCAAATGCAGCGGAGAAGTTCGCACTGCAGGTGGCGGCGTTGTCGACTTCGACCGCGGCTGCGGGGCTCGCCGCGCGACTGAAGAAGGCCGGCTTCAAGGCTTACGTCGAGGCGGTCGCCACGGCGGAGGGCACGCGCCATCGTGTCCGCGTCGGTCCGTTTTCCAGCCGCGACGAGGCCCAGCGAGTCGCCGACAGGCTGAAGGCGGCTGGCTTTAGCAACGCACTAGTCGGGACCTGACGGCGATGAATCCGCTCGACTGGGCGCTGCTTGCGATCATCGCTTTGTCGGCGTTGCTGGGACTGTGGCGCGGCTTCATGCGCGAGGTGATCTCGCTCGCGGGCTGGGTGGTCGGCATCTGGCTCGCCTTCCGCTTCGCCGTCGGGCTCGGTGCCAGCATTGCCTTCGCCGAGGACTGGCCGCTCGCGCGCACAGCCGCGGCGGCAGTCCTCATCGTTGTCGTCTGCGTCTTCGCCGCTGCGCTGGTCGGCTGGCTGGTGCGCGAACTGGTCAAGGCCGCCAGGCTGTCCGCGGCCGATCGCACGCTCGGCGGTCTCTTCGGTTTGGCGCGTGGCGTGCTTTTCATCGGCCTGGCCATCTTTCTGGTTCGGGACACGGCCCTGTATCGCGAGCCCCTGTGGCGTGAGTCGCTGGTGCTGCCGCCGATCGAGGCGGCGTTAGCATTCACGCTGCGCCAGTTTCCGGACTCCTCGGCGCGCGGACCGCGAGCGTAGGAGCAAGGAGGCGAGTATGTGTGGAATTGTCGGTGTCTCGGGCACTTCGCCGGTCAACCAGCTTCTTTACGACGCGCTGCAGCTTCTGCAGCACCGGGGCCAGGATGCGGCTGGCATCGCTACCGCCAACGGCCGCCGTTTCCACATGTTCAAGGGCAACGGTCTGGCGCGCGATGTGTTCCGCACGCGCAACATGCGCTCGTTGCCTGGGATGTCGGGAATTGCGCAGGTCCGCTATCCAACGGCCGGTTCGGCGACCGATTCCGAGGAGGCGCAGCCTTTTTATGTCAACGCCCCTTTCGGCATCGTGCTCGCGCACAACGGCAATCTCACCAACTGGGAAAAGCTGAAGGAAGAACTGTTTCGCGTTGATCGGCGGCACATCAACACCAACTCGGATTCCGAGGTGCTGCTGAACGTCCTCGCGCACGAGCTGCAACTGGCCAGCGAAGGACTGTCGCTCGATCCCGCGGCGATCTTTCGTGCCGTAGCCGGCGTGCACCGGCGTGTTCGCGGATCCTATGCCGTCGTGGCCGAGATTGCCGGTTACGGCACCCTCGGTTTCCGCGATCCTTTCGGCATCCGGCCGCTGTGCTTCGGCGTCAACGAGACCGATGCCGGCACCGAGTACATGATCGCGTCGGAGTCGGTCGCCCTCGAGGGACTCGGGTTCCGGCTCGTACGCGATGTCGCGCCGGGCGAAGCGATCTTCGTTGCCCATGACGGCCGCTTTTACGGACAGCAATGCGCCGAGAACCCGAGCTTGAATCCGTGCATCTTCGAGTACGTCTACCTGGCGCGGCCGGATTCGCTGATCGATGGCGTGTCGGTCTACGGCGCGAGGCTGCGGCTCGGCGAGTATCTGGCCGAGCGGGTTCGGGCCGCGATCCCGGGCGGCGGGATCGACGTGGTGATGCCCATTCCGGATTCGAGCCGGCCGGCGGCGCTCGAACTGGCGCGCAAGCTCAATCTCGACTATCGGGAAGGGTTCATCAAGAACCGCTACATTGGGCGCACGTTCATCATGCCGGGGCAGGCAGTGCGCAAGAAATCGGTGCGGCAGAAGCTGAATACCGTAGGCGTCGAATTCAAGGGCAAGAACGTGCTGCTGGTCGACGATTCGATCGTCCGCGGCACGACGATCCGCGAAATCGTGCAGATGGCGCGCGATGCCGGCGCACGCAAGGTGATGGTTGCCTCGGCCGCGCCGCCAGTGCGGTTCCCCAACGTGTACGGGATCGACATGCCGACCCGTGCCGAGCTGATCGCCTATTCGCGCGGCGACGACGAAATCCGGCGCGAGATCGGCGCCGACGCGCTCATCTACCAACGCCTGGAGGACATGAAGCAGGCGGTGCGCGACTGCAACCCCGGGCTTACCCGCTTCGAGGCGTCGTGCTTCGATGGCGACTACATCACGGGCGACGTGACGCCGGCTTACCTGGACCGGGTCGAGCGCGCGCGCGAGCAGCCTGTCGCGGCGGACGATGCGCCCCGTTCGCAGCTTTCGCTGGCCATCGAGGCCGCCGACCTGTAGGCGATGGTGGTGTAACATCCGCTTCCCGGCGCCGATTTGATTTCAGCTTGCGGGCGCCTAACAAATGCGGCTAAAGCGAGCGCCCAAGGTCACCCGCTCGGCCGCGCCGTGCGGGTTTTTCATTTATGAGCCTCGATCGTCCTGATTTCGACACCTGCGCCGTGCGCGCGGGGACGCTGCGCAGCCAGTTTCAAGAGCACAGCGAAGCGCTCTTCCTGACCTCCAGCTTCATCTTCGACAGCGCGGCGCAGGCCGCGGCGCGCTTCGCCGGCGAGGACGAGGGTTTCGTTTATTCGCGCTTCGCCAATCCGACGGTGCGCATGTTCGAGCAGCGACTTGCCGCGCTCGAAGGGGGCGAGGATTGCGTAGCGACCGGCTCCGGCATGGCCGCGATCCTCTCCATCTGCCTGGCCACGCTGCGCGCGGGCGATCACGTGCTGTGCGGCGCCAACGTCTTCGGTGCCACGGTGCAATTGTTCTCCACGCTGCTGGCGCGCTTCGGCATCGAGGTGACCTACGTGCGCGGCGGCGACGCCCAGGCCTGGCGCGACGCGGTTCGGCCCGGCACGAAGCTGATGTACTGCGAGTCGCCGAGCAATCCGCTGATGGAACTGGTCGACCTGGAGGCATTCGCCGCGACCGGCCGTGCCGCCGGTGCATTGACCGTGGTCGACAACTGCCTGTGCACACCGGCGCTGCAACAGCCACTGCGCTTCGGCGTCGACGCGGTGGTTCATTCCGCAACCAAGTTCATCGACGGGCAGGGGCGCGTGCTCGGAGGCGCCGTCGTCGGCCGGCGCGATTTCATCCGCGACGCGCTATTGCCGGTGCTGCGAACTGCCGGGCCGAGCCTGTCGCCTTTTAATGCCTGGGTGCTGCTCAAGGGGCTCGAGACGCTGAATCTGCGCCTGCGGGCGCAGTCCGAGTCGGCCGCAGCGCTGGCGCGATTCCTCGAGCGGCATCCCGCCGTCGGCCGCGTCCATCATCCGTCGCTGCCGAGCCATCCGCAATACTCGCTGGCGCAGCACCAGCAGCAGGCCGGGGGCGCCGTCCTGTCCTTCGAACTGCATGGGCCGGACGATCTGCTGCGACAACGCGCCTGGCGCGTAATCGACGCGAGCCGGCTGATGTCGATCACCGGCAACCTCGGCGATACACGAACGACGATCACTCACCCGGCGAGCACGACACACGGCCGACTGAGCGCACAGCAGCGACGGGAGGCGGGAATCGGTGAAGGCATGGTCCGTATCAGCGTCGGACTCGAGTCCGTCGTCGATCTGCAGGAGGACCTCGCCCGGGCACTGGCGCAGGCCGCCTGAACGGCAGGACCGACCGGCTGGCGCCGGCTACTTACAGACGCTAAGCTGGCTGCAGTAAGACACCGCATTGGCTGCATTGCCTTTCGATACCCTTAGGATAATGTTCCGTTCATAGGCCGAGCGGGTGCGGCAGCAGTTGCATGGGGCGACTGCGGCCGGGCTGGCGCAGCAGCTGGGTGTTCTCTGATGGCGAACGTGCCCGACAACATCACTCTGAAGGAACTGTGCGCGAAAGCGGCGCAGGCGCTCGTCCGTGCCGGACTTGACCGGCGGATCGATATCTACCGCGAAGTGGAAATCGACGATCCTGCCGTGCGACTGATGCTCGGCCGGCCGCACCGGTTGCGGGTCAGGGTGAAGATCACCGCCAGCAGCCTGCTTTTTGAAGGCAACACGGAACAGAACGCGGCCGCGGACGCCAGCGGGCCGGAGACGACCAGCGGTGACAAGGGCGCGGTCGGTTCGATCGACCCGCTGACGATCCAGCGCTGATCGCACGCGCGGCGACCGCCGAGTCACTCTCGGTCGCCTTCTGGTTGCAGCGGCAACTCGCGTTTCGGTTCCCGGCACTGCATGAAATCAGCGCGCCGGCCCTGCGCTGGCCGAGGGCCGCGCGCGGCGAAGGCGCGCGCAGGCCCATGGCGCCGGCGAGGTCTGTGCAACTCGCCAGACGAAAGGGTCGCGGCAGCGCCACGACGATGAACGTGCGCTGCGGCGGCGCGGATCTTCGCACTCATTGCCACCGGCGCAGGCGGTTGCGCTGCTCGCCGGCTCCTCTTCCCGGATGCGCGTCCGCCGCGACGATGGACAACTTCCGGGCCTCGCTGTGGACGCCGCGGATCGGCGCTCCGGCAATGCGCTGCAGGCCGACAACGACCGGGCGCCTTGCTGTCCCGTCGCACGCGCGCGCTGCGATGGCGCAGGAGTGATGTCGATCGGGTGAGCGCATGTTCGCCCGTTTGACTTACAGGATCGTCTTAGCGGGGTCAGGGGATGCATGTGCCGGTCGCCTGCCGTTAAATCACGCAGCCAATCCACCATTCACGTTGAAGAGGCTCCGATGACGACCGAACACAGTGCGAACGCAGTGCAGCCGGCGGTACGGGCGCGACTGCATCCGTTGATGGCGATTGCCGCCGTGGCGGTTGCCGCGGTGTCGCTGATTGCCGCCGCACAGATGCTGGCGCCGAAGTTCGCGCAGTCGCGGCCGGCACCGGAACCGGTTGCCGAGGCGAAACTCGCCGCGCCCAGGACCGTGCCAGCAAAGACGAACAGGACGAAGGAAGCCGTTGCGGTCCTCTGCGCTGACTGCGGTGTGGTCGTCGCGGTGCGTGAGGTGAAGAAGGAAGGCGACGGTTCGGGCATCGGCGCCGTCGCCGGTGGCGTGCTTGGTGGCGTGGTGGGCCACCAGATCGGCGGCGGCCGCGGCAAGGATCTCGCCACCGTGGCCGGCGCGGTTGGTGGCGCGTATGCCGGGCATCAGGTCGAGAAACACGTGCGGGCGAAGACCGTCTATTCCGTCGACGTAAAGATGGAGGACGGCAGCATGCGCACGATCACCCAGGCGGTGCCCTTGTCGGTCGGTGCCAAGGTGCGCGTCGCCGGCGACCAGGTGACGCAGCGCGGCTGATTTCCGCCAGACCGCCTCCGACCGCGGGCGGTCTCATCGTCGTGGTCCGCTGACGGGGGCGAGTGTTCGGCCGGGCGCGGCCCGGCGGACCCGCTTGCGCAATCAGGCTAACCTAGCGCGGAAAGGAAGCGATTCCGCGCGCCGGACCGGGGCCGGTGCGCGAGTGATCGTCCGACGCCGTAGCCGGGAAAATTGCGATGAGACCATTCGTGCATGCGACCGTACGACGGCTGCTTGCAGCGGCGGCGATTGCTTCGCTTGCGGCCTGCGGCAGCGGCGACGCCGAGACCGGCGCGAAGTCGGCCAATGTGCGCGTCTATCTGACCGATTCCGCGGCATGCGGATTCGATCGCGTCTTCGTCACGGTCGAGAAGGTGCGCGTGCACGCGTCGGCGAGCGCCAATGAACTCAGCGCGGGCTGGGCCGACATCGTCGTCAGTCCGGCGAAGAGAATCGAATTGCTCGCCCTGAACAATGGCGCTCTGGAACAGCTCGGCCAGGCGCCCGTCGCGCCCGGCGACTACGCGCAGATCCGACTCGTGCTCAGGCGCAATGCAAACTCGGTCGTGCCGACGGGCGGGCTGGAGACGTCGCTGCAGACATCGAGCGCAGTGGAAACCGGCATCAGGATCATCCGGCCGTTCAACGTGCAGGCCAACGAGCGCGCCGACGTGGTTCTGGATTTTGACGCCTGCCGATCGATCATCGAGCGCGGCGTCGGCAGCTACTCGCTCGAGCCGGTCGTCACCGGTCACCTGATCGACGCTTCGATCGAGGGCGTCGTCGAGCAGACGGTCACCGACGCCGTCGTATCGGTGCAGAAAAATGGCGCAGTCATCCGCAGCACGGTGCCGGACGCGAACACGGGCGTCTTCCGCATCCCCTTCCTGGATTCGGCGCAGTCACCTTACGAAGTCGTGGTGACCGCGAATGGCCGTTCGACTGCGGTGATCGCCGGCGTGCCTGCGTCCCGCTCGGCCGTCACTTCGGTCGGCACGATCCCGATGCCGGCATCGACGCTGTCTGCGCCAACCGGCACGGCCAGCGGCACGCTCAACCCGGTGGCAGCGCGCGAGATCGCCGAAGTGCGGGCGACGCAGGCCGTCGGTGTGCCGGCCGTCGAAATCGCATTCCGCAACGTCAACTCGTCGACCGGTGTCTACACGCTGACCCTGCCGCGCGATGCGCCGCGGCTGGCCGCGTACTCGACGACGCAACCGCTGACGTTCACGGCGCAGGCGGCGAGCGAGGGGCGCTACACCCTGCAGGCTCGTGCGACCGGGTTCACGCCCAGAACCGAGCCGGTCGATTTGCGCACGACGAACCTGACGGTGAACTTCACGCTCGACGCCATACGCTGACGGGCGGCGGGGCGCCGCGCAGTCGAGTCTGCTTGGCCCCTTATGCCGGCAAGGGTGCCGCGTTGCCCTTGGCCGCAGGTGTCGGGACGTGCAGTGGCCTGCGTCGATCGGCAATACGCCGGTCGCCATGGTCGGTGGCGCGGCCCCTGCTTCGACCGGCTTCGGCGCGACCGGCGCTAGACTGCATCGGCCGAAGCGCAGGACCCGATGCCGCTGCGCCCGGTGATCCGGGGCCGCGCCGGGTCACGGGAATCGTTCCTGTTCGAGCCTCGGCCAGGCGCGGGCCGGGATGCGCGCATTGCGCACGGCGTATCGACGACCGACGAACTGTGGAGAACGTCGACAAAATGCAACCTGGCGCACGGATGCCGATCGTGCTCGTCCTGCTCATCCTGCTTGCGGGCCTGAGCGGTGCAGGTTGCACGAGCAAGGACCCGGCCAAGCTGATCGACTCGGCGAAGACCTACCTGGCGAGAAACGACTACAACAGCGCCGTCATCGAACTGAAGAACGCGCTGCAGGCGGCGCCAAACAACGGCGAGGCGCGCCTGCTGCTCGGCCGCGCGTTGCTCGGCCAGCGGGACTTCGTCGCGGCGGAAGAGGACTTGTGGCGGGCGCTGAGACTGAAGCAGCCCCCGGAGGCCGTTCTGCCGTCTCTGGCCCGGGCAATGCTGGAGCAGGGCAAGTTCGAGAAGCTGGTCAGGGACTTCGGCTACCACCGCAAGCTCGAAGATGCCGATGCGCAGGCTGCGCTCAGTGCGCTCGTCGGGCAGGCTTTTCTCCGCCTCGGTCAGATCAAGGAAGCTGAAGCCGCCTACGCGGCATCTCGAGAGGCGCGGCCCGACCATGCGCCGGCCCGCCTCGGCCAGGCCATGCTTGCGGCAGTCGGAGGCAATCGGCTCGAGGCGATGCGAATCACCGATGAGGTGATCGCGACGTCGCCCAATGCGGCCGAGGCCTTTGTCCTGAAGGCCGATCTGCTCTCCGCCGAGAGCAGGCCGGCGGAAGCGCGCAAGGCGCTGGAGGACGCGGTCAAGGCGGACGGCACGTTCCTGCCGGCGCGCAAGGTCCTGGTGGAGATGCTGATCCGGGACAGGGCCTTCGACGAAGCCGCAGCGCAGATCGCGGCGGCGCGCAAGTCCGTCGCCCGCGACCTGTCGCTTGTCTATCTGGAAGGTGCGCTCGCGTTCGAAATGGACGATCTGCAGAAGGCGAGAGACAGCACGGCGCAGGTGCTCAAGTACGCGCCCGATCACGTGCCGACGCTGGTTCTCGCCGGCGCGGTGGAACTGCGCTCGAAACAGTTCGCCGCCGGCGAGGCGCACCTGCGCAAGGCGCTTGCCAATGCTCCGGCGCATGTCGGCGCGCGCCGGCTGCTGGTGGCGGCGTACCTGCAGAACCGGCAGCCGGCGCGCGCGCTCGAAGTCCTGCAACCGCTGCTGACGACGGATGCAATCAAGAACCCGCAGATCATGATGCTTGCCGGAGAGACTTTTCTGGCCAACGGCGATGTCAAGCAGGCGTCGGCCTACTTTTCATCGGCGGCGGACGTCGATGCCGTTAAGGGAGAAGCGCGGGTGCGGCTTGGGCAACTCGCTTTCGCGCGGGGCGACACGCAAGAGGGTTTCCGGCAGCTGGAGTCGGCCGCCGACGAGGGTGCAGGCAACCTCCGCGCCGACCTGCTGCTGATCGCGGCGCATCTGCGGCGAAACGAGGCCGACAAGGCGCTCGCCGCGGCGCGTGCCCTGGAAAAGCGGCAGCCAGACAGTCCGCTGTCGCACTTCATGGTGGGAACCGCCAACCTCGCGCGCAAAGACTCGGTCGCCGCACGCGCGCACTTCGACAAGGCGCTGCAGCTGCAGCCCACCTACCTGCCGGCGGTTTCGGCGTTGGCTAACCTCGATCTGGCCGATAACCGGCGCGAAGACGCTCGCCGGCGTTTCGAGGCAGTGATCGCCAGGGAGCCAAGTAACGAGCAAGCCTACCTTGGCCTGGCGGATCTGCAGGCGCGCTCGGGCAGCAAGCCGGAAGAGCTGGCGGCGACTCTGCGGCGCGCCGCAAAAGCCAACCCGCAGGCGGTCAATCCATGGCTGGGGCTGGTGAATCTGCACTTGCGTACAAGAAATGCCAAGGCCGCACTGCAGGTGGCGCAAGAGGCGGCGGCGGCAGTGCCGAACGAACCGAGGATCCTCGGCGCGCTGGCGTCGGCGCAGGAAGCGGCCGGGGATATCCTGCAGTCGATCGAAACGCTGAACAGGCTGGCGCAGCTGCAGCCGCAGTCGACGCAGGCCCTGCAGCAGCTGGCCGGATTGCACCTGCGCAGGAACGAGTTCGATCCGGCGATCGCCGCATTAAGGCGCGCGCAAGGCGCCGCGCCCGATGACAGGAACATACTGGCCGGTCTGGTGCAGACCTACGTGCGAGCTGGCAACTTCGACGCTGCACTGAAGGAAGCGAAGGCACTGCAGGCGCGACAGCCCGATTACGCCGGCGGCTATGCGCTGGAAGGCGAAGTCTTCGCGGCGCAGAAGAAGTGGGCAGAAGCCGAGCGGGCTGTGCGCGAGGCACTGAAGATCGAGCCGCGCGCAGGCGCGCTGGCGATTCAGCTGCACCGGGTGCTGACGACGTCGGGCAAGGCCAGCGACGCGCAGGCGTTTGCGCGCAAGTGGCTAGCCGAGAATCCGAAGGATGTCGCGCTGCGGCTTTATCTGGCCGATGGCGCGCTCGCCGCGCGCAACCTCAAGGCGGCGATGACGCTTTATCAGGAGGCTGTTGGCGCCGAGCCGAACAACGCCGTGGGACTGAACAACCTCGCCGTCGTGGCCGGCGAGCTCGGCGACGCACGCGCGCTGGACTATGCGCAGCGGGCGTTGAGACTGGCGCCGAACAGCCCGCTCGTTCTCGATACGCTCGGAATGCTGCTGGTCAACAAGGGCGACGTCCAGAAAGGCTTCGGCTACCTCGAGCAGGCCCGCGCACTGGCGCCGGAGTCATCCGTTCTGCGCCTGAACTATGCCAAGGCGCTGCTGAAGGCCGGGCGCAAGGACGAGGCGCGCAAGGAGTTGGAGGCGCTGCGCCGCGTCCCCGATGATTTTCGCGGGAAGGAAGAAATTGAAGCCCTGATGAAGGCGAGCTGAGCGGCGCGAACGGCACTTGATAGAAGGAACTCGACCGGCAGGCGCCCGCCAGGAAAAGGCGCCTGGTCGCGCCGCCTCGCCGATCTGTGACGTGCCACGAGAGGTGCACGGCATCAGCGCCATTCGCGGCGCGATTGGTGCGTCGTGCCGGCTTCAACGTCCTTCGATGCGCGGCGCCTTTACGGTGTGAACGCCGTCGCGCCGGCGCGCACGACGCCAGCCATGAGTTGATCGTTCGCTGCGCGCCTTGCGGACCGCGTCGCCGGCTGGTGCGCCGTGGAACGGATCAGCCGCAACAGCCAGCGCCAGGCATTGGGGTTGCGACGGATGAATGCCGTCAATGCGCCGGCCTGCTGCCGGATGAAGCGGTTGCGATCGCCGGTCTTGCAGCCACCATGATGGTGGATGGCGTGCATGATTTCGTGAAGCGCGATGACCGCGAGGTGGGGGCCATGCAGTTCGCGGGACAAATGAATGCGATTGCGTGCGCAATCGAAGTAACCCCATTCCTGGTGCCGGACGGCAAGCCTCTTGGGCCACCAGTGCAGTGTGACCACGTGACGGCCGAAATTTAGGCGCTTCGGCATGCCGCGCACGTGAACCTGGTCGCTGATCAGCACCCGGTGCAGGCGCGCCTGGGCCGTGAAATGCTCCGACAACAGCGCATTGAACCAGACCCAGGCATGGGGATTGCGGTGCGCCAGGCTGACCAGCCCGTTGGCCAGGCTGTGGGTGAAGCTTTCCTCGCTTCGAATGGAGTTGTCGGACAGGCCGTTCACGTGATGAATCAGCCGGATGCAAACCCGCATGAAATGCTCGGCCAGCACGGCGGGCCGGTCGAGCAGCGACGTATCAAGGCGGATCAGTTGACCGTTCAGGTCGACTTCGGAGAGCCGACGCCTGTCGCGCGTGAACTGCTTGCGGGAGACAAACACGACCCGCAGCCGATAGGCGCCGTAATGCAGGGTGAACGGCGCGATGGCCTCATAGCGGCTCGAACGCTGTCCGGAGGGCGAATTCATGGATGCAACGCAGGAAAGGCAATAGACCACATGATACTCGCCATTAAACATCAATTAATCAATAGGTTACGATGCGTCTGGCCGGACTCGGCGGGGTCAATGCCGTTTTGCCGGCCGGCCGTGCGCCTCGTGCGTGGCCGGACTGCGTAAAAAGTCCGTCCGCGGCCATCCCGGCCGCCCACGCTGCGCAGCGATCGATGCCGCTGATGACCGCAACGCGGCCGGTCGCCGTCGGGAAAGGACGAGCGACTGCTGCATGCCGCGCTATCTTCGGCGGCACCTGACCGGAGGAACCTGTGAAGAGGAGCCTTTACTTGATCTTGCCGGCGCTGATGTCCGGCTGCGCTTCGATGCACGAGGGCCATGACGGCTGCGCCGAATACCGGCGCGCCGTGGCCGGAACGCCGATCGAAGAACAAAGGAAGCTGGCCGAGGCGCACATCAGTCGCATGCACGGCAGCGCCGACGCAGCGCACATCGAGCGACACATGCGGATGATGGAGCAGCGCTGTCGCGGCGGCGGGCCGACCTGAACCACAATCGCAGCGCGGCAAAGAGCAGCCGCGTCGCCCGCGCATTGTCGGGACGAGGCGCTTGTGTGCTGTCTCTGCGGCCGAAGACGTGCGTGCTCCGTGTTGGCACGAAACGCTCGACCTGCCTGCGCCATTGAGATCTGGCCGCTGCAGCCGTACGCTGTCCGGCCTGACCTTCTGCTCCTGAACCATTCAAGCGCCCGACCCGAGCCTGATCGGCCCGGGGAACCGAGTCGCCGGCTCGCGTCGGCACACCGTCAGCGTCGGAGAGGTCCGACGAGCGGATTCTGACCAGGGAGGAACGCTGCGATGAACACAGGTGCATGGTTCGTTGGTGTCGTGCTTGCGACAGCGCTGATCGGCTGCAGCAAGGCGCCGGAGAAGGCGGCCGAAAGAATGATCGAGTCGGCGCTGGAAAAGGATGGCGCCAAAGCCAAAGTGGACATGTCGAACAACACCCTGAAGATCACGACGACGGACGCTTCGGGCCAGACCCGACAGATGGAAATGGGGGCGGCAAAGGTCACCGAGGCCGACGTCGGTGTTCTCTTCTACCCGGGTGCCAGGAGCGAGGAAGGAGAATCGACCAGGATCGTTGGGCCGGACGCGGCCAGTTACACGATCATCTTGCACAGCGCCGATGCGCCCGAGAAAGTCGCGGGCTTCTACCGCGATCACCTGAAGTCGGCGTCGCAGGGCAAGCAGATGATGGACATGGCGGCAGGCGACGGAGCGATGCTGATGCTGATGGACGACAAATCCAAGAGTTCGATCCAGGTGCACATCGCCAAGTCCGAGAAGGGAACGGATATCCGGATCACGAGCAGCAAGGCGGCCAAGTAGATCGACCGATTGACCTTGGCGGCCGCCGTCCGGCGGTGTGAAGGCACCGGCGTCGCGCCTGATCGACGCTGGCGGGGATGATCTGACGTCTGCCGTGTGACTTCTCGCCGCGAACGGGCTTCCGCGGCGGGCGATGCAACTCACCAGCTGGACCGCTGGCGAAAATTCGGCGCAGGCGAGATCGCCTTGGACCAACTCAGGCGGCCGCGACGCGAACCGGCCGCAACGGACCGGATCCGATCCGGGCAAAGGCAGCGGCCGATCGCCTTGCCTATGGACTACGGCTTGGGAAAATGCGCGGCCACCGCGCAATCGCGAGCAATCTGTCGGCCATCGGGACCAACCGCCAGGCCCGACGAAACGTTCGCGCCGGGGGCGACGGAGGTTTCCGCGGTCCGGACCCCAAGCCCGTGGACGACGCCCCAGTGCTGGCATCCATGCCGCTCGGGGATCAGGCTCGATCGCGACAGCAGCGCGTCGGACAGGAAGGCGAACAGTTGCAGCAGCGGGATGCCGGGATCGCTTTGATTGCCCTGCGTCCAGGCAGGCGCAGGTGCGCCGGATGCCAGCGCAGGGCGATCCGGTGTCTGGGCGGTGTTGTACCAGTGCTCAGAGGGCGAGACGCCGTCGATCGAAGTCGCATCGAATGCAACTTCACTAACGAACACACCCGGGTGCAGACGTTCGATCATGTGGCCCCCTGCGCAGGAATCTTGCGCCGCCGACGGGACGGCGGCGGGGTCTTGGTTGCTGATTCGGCCACTCCGGTTCAAGGCACGCCATGTGCGAAGGGGGTCTTCTACGATCATTGGCACGGCCCCCGAACGGCGAGGAAGCCGCGCGACGGCTGCGCACACCCGCAACGAAAGGCATGCGGCCGGCGCGGCTTTGCCGCTGCGCAGGGCTCTGTCCGCCGTTCGGCGGCGAAACGAGATTGCAGCGACGCAGCGGACTTACCGTATGCCGACTGCCGAACGCTGGATCGCCTCGGGTGGGTCGGAGTCAGGAGCACGCCGATGGGCACGTACGACGCCTTTCGAACCTTGCTAAATATCCGCCAGCAACGGCGCCGGCCAACTGCGGGGCGCAAGCCCGAGGTCGGCGCGAAGATCGTCCTCGATGACTTCCGGATCGTTGTTCAGGCGGGACTGAGCGAGGCGCTCTGGAAGTTCCTCGTGCAGGCCGGCTTCCGCGAAGCCACACACCGCCCCGACCGGCGCCACTACCGGGACGTGCCGCCTTCGTTCGTCGCGGATCTTTACGCCGCGCCGTCGAACAGGTGGCAGGCACTGCTGATGGGGGCGCTGCAGGAGGCCGCGAAACGCCCGCGTGTCCGCTTTGGCACGCGATCGGTGCGCATCGACCCGTAGCATTGGACGCGCGGTGACGCTCGGTCACCGATATTGAGCTTCACTGCAATCGACGGTCCATCGCCGCCATCGGCGCGGCGCAGGAGTTGTCGGCGCAAAACCTGGCGGTGACATCGGCAACGGCAAAGTTCGAGGCGACCGACCGCGCCTCGCCGCCTCCGTCACGGTCGACCGCGAAGTAAAGGCCAACAAACACCTCCGTGGTCGCCGCCCGGCCATTGTCCAGCCCTCTCTTTCGAATGCTGCCCAGTGGCGACCAGATTGCGGACAAGTCCGATCGCGTCCTGCCCAGGCTGCTGCACTGCGCGAAACGCCGCGAACTTCGGCTGCGGCATTTCGATTGCCCCAAGCTCGTCATGTCGGGTCTATAGTGGTCCGCATATCGCATGGCGGCCGTTGAGCCGCGGCGAAACAACACAAACGAACACGGAAGGAGATCACGATGCGCAAGCAACAGTCCGAAGGTGCATCTGCGCCTGCAAGATCGGGCGCTTTGCCGCGCCTTCTCATTGCACTGCTCGCCGCCGCCGGCATCACGGCGGCTGCTCCGGTTGCCGCCCAGCGGGCCGACACCTCGGCGCAACGCCCGACACAGGATCAGAGTTCGGCGCTCGTCATTCTCGACGGCGAGCCGCTGAGCACGTACGCCAAGACCAAGCCCGCACGTGGCAAGAAAATCGACTTCGACAGCAATGTCGTGAAGGCTTACCGGGCACAGCTCAATGCAATTCGCAACGATTACAGGAAATGGCTGCAGGCGAACTATCCGCAGGCCAAGGTCAGTGGAGAGTTCGACATTTCGCTCAATGCAGTCAGCGTTCAACTGAACGGGGCGCCGCTCGAGGGTATCAGCGCCGCTGCGCTGGTCAGGAGCGCGCAATACCAGGGGCTGTACTACCGGAACGCCGTTGACCCCGACCTGAGTCTCATCAAGGCCGTCGAGGCGTGGGCGGTTGCCGGTGGCGCGGCCAATGCGGGCGCCGGCGTCAAGGTTGCCGTTGTCGACAGCGGCATCGACGACAAGCACCCGTGCTTCAGCGATGCCGGCTATGCCGCGCAGACGCAACTCGGCGACAGGCGTTTCACCAACAACAAGGTGATCTCGGCCAAGGTGTTCCACAACAAGGCCGGCGTCAACCGATACACGCCGGAGGCCATCGACTCACATGGCACGCACGTCGCCGGCACGGTCGCCTGCAACCACGGGACGCCGGCAACGGTGCAGGGCGTGACGATCCCCTACGGTGTCTCCGGCGTCGCGCCGCGGGCGCTGCTGGGCAACTACAACGTCTTTCCGGCCACGGTCGAAAGTGCGCGCTCCGAAGACATCCTCAATGCACTCGAAGCCGCTTATCAGGATGGCTTCGACGTGGCGAACATGAGCCTTGGCGGCAGCGCCAGCGGATTTCAGGACCTGCTGACGATTGCCGTCGACAACCTCGATCAGGCGAACATGGTGGTGGCTGTCGCCGCAGGCAATTCGGGCCCCGGCTTCGGCACGGTCGAATCTCCCGGATCGGCGGCGCGCGCGCTGACCGCAGGGTCCGCCTCGGTGCCGCACTTCGTTGGCGCACCGGTCACTGCCGGTGCGGTTAACGCAGGTGCCGCGACGGGCGACTTCGCGGTTGTCGCCGCGGACCTGACAGCGGCGCTCGCCGCTGTCACCAGCGGTTCTGCGCTCAGTACTGCCTGCACCGCGCTGCCCGCAGCCAGCCTGACCGGCAAGATCGCACTGATCGCGCGCGGCACATGCACTTTTTCGACGAAGATCCGCAATGCCCAGGATGCCGGCGCTGTCGCGGTGCTCGTTGCCAACAACGTCGCCGGTGACCCGGCCGCGATGGCGAGCGACGGCACGCCGAACCAGCCGACCGTCCCCGCATACATGGTGTCCCGCGCCGACGGCGGCGCGCTGCTCAGTGTCAACGGCGCCGCGACCACGATCGGTGCCGCACTGTCTTATTTCGTCACGACCAACGCCGACATCATGGCTGGCTCCAGCGGCCAGGGCCCGACCGACGTCGACTTCCGCGTCAAGCCGGATGTCGTCGCTCCCGGAGTGAACGTGCTCAGTTCGGTTCCCGCGAACGCCTGTGCGACACCGCCATGCTTCGCATTCATGCAGGGCACGTCCATGGCAACGCCGCATCTGACGGGCTCGGCGGCGGTGGTGCGCGGTCAGCACCCCGATTGGTCGGCCGCGGAGGTGCGTTCGGCGATCGTCAACACCGCCGAGCGCGGTGTGCTGAAGAATTTTTCGACTGCCGGTGTCGAGACAAACGTCAATATCGCCGGCTCGGGGCGCGGGAATCTGCTCAGCGCCGTGGGCGCCAAGGTGGCGCTCGATCCGGTCAGCGTCAGCTTCGGCGCAGTGCCCTCAGGCAGCGGCCAGTCGCGTTCGCTCAACGTCACGGTGCGCAACCTGAGCGGCGGAGCGCAGACGCTGTCTCTGGCGGCGACCGGTGGCGGCGCAGGCGTCACTTACAGCTTGAACCGGTCGTCGCTGACGCTGCTCGCCAACGAAAGCGCCGATGTGACGGTGACAATGAGCGCGGCCAAGGGCATCGCGTCCGGCAGCCGGCAGGGATTCCTCGAGATCAGCGCTGGCGGCGCAGTGGTCGCGCACGCCGCGCTGTTCACGTTCGTCAAGTAACTGGCGGGCGGCCGCGCATCGAGCACGGCGCTCGCAAGGTTGCCGGCCACGCGTCGGACCGCGGACTCGTGATCCGGGGTCTGCGTGTTTCGGTTGCGCTCCATGGCGGTGCGCCGGACAGCGATAAGGACGCGCATCGCCGCCCGGCCTTCGCGCCTGTAGGTTACCGAGGACGCCGACTCGCCCCGGTTCTCCGCCGAGATCGGGCCCAGGCTGTTCATCGTTGACGGATCGGACCCGGCGGGTTCTTCGCCAAAGACACGACGAGCACCGGTCCGGAATGAAAAGGCCCGCCGGAAGCGGGCCTCGTGGGGAAGCGATGCGGCCGACGGTGCGGCTGCGGGAGGGATGAACCTCAACAATCACCACCCACGGCCTAAAGCTAGCGGGGTTTGGCCGGGTGTGGCTTGCGCCCGGTCAATTCCCATGGCTGCCGCGAGCGAAAGACCTCGCCGAAGCGTGGCCGGGGGGATGACAAGCATGTCCACCAGCGAGGTCGAACGGCACGCAGTTGCCCGCGCCGGGGCGCCTGGGCACATGGACTCGCGATGAGGATTCGCGGCAGCAAACTGTTCGGTTTCCTCTACGCGCGCTTCACGGGCGCGGTGACGAAAGACGGCAAGCCGGTGGCCACGCACGCGGACGGCAACGAAATGGGGGGCGCGCGTCGCCGACGCAACCGGATCCGCATGGTTGCCCGACCCGGGCTCGAACCGGCGACCTGCCGACCGGCGTGTCGGTGTCCAGCGCGACCGCACACAGGCCGTCCGCATTACGACCGTTCGCGTCATTCATCTTGTTGATTAGCGACCAACCTCAGCCACACGAATGGCGTGCGCCGGAGCCGGGGTTGAGAGACAAGCCGCACGCAGCAGGCAAGCCAGGATGGAGCGCAGATTGAAGCGACGGTTGAAGCGGTACTGGGCCTCGGCGAGGTAGCGATGGGCGTACTTGGCGAAGTCGAAGGCGTGATAGGTGCCACTGAGCGAGCGCTTGAGGTTGCCTAGGAAGGCATTGACCGTGAAGCGGTACCCGTTTGATGGACGCCACGATCCGGCACAAGCGTTATCCACGGC
>CAZDXQ010000012.1:0-28955 GCA_964509545.1 uncultured Burkholderiaceae bacterium
CGCGCAACGTCGGCATGCACGCCGGCGGCGTGCTGATCGCGCCGGGCAAGCTCACTGACTTCTGCCCGCTGTACTCGGCAGGCGGCGACGAGGCGGCGGTGATCAGCCAGTTCGACAAGGATGACGTCGAGGCCATCGGCCTGGTGAAGTTCGACTTCCTCGGACTGACCACGCTGACGATCCTCGACCTGGCGCTGCGCTACGTGAAGCGACTCGATCCGTCGTTCGCGCTGACCCTGGAGACGCTGCCGCTCGACGACGCGGCCACCTACGAGGTGTTCAAGCAGGGCAACACGACCGCAATTTTCCAGTTTGAATCGCGCGGCATGCGCGAACAACTGAAGCGGGCACGCCCCGACCGTCTCGAGGACCTGATCGCCCTGAACGCGCTGTACCGGCCCGGGCCGATGGAGCAGATCCCCGACTTCATCGAACGCAAGCACGGGCGCAAGAGGGTCGAATACCTGCACCCGTCGATCGAGCCGATCCTGTCCGAGACCTATGGCGTCATGGTCTACCAGGAGCAGGTGATGCGCATCGCCCAGGTCGTCGGCGGCTACTCGCTCGGCGGCGCCGACCTGCTGCGCCGTGCGATGGGCAAGAAGAAGCCGGAGGAGATGGCCAAGCAGCGCTCGGTCTTCGTCGACGGCGCGCGCGCCAAGGGAGTGGCCGAGGACACGGCCACTCAGCTGTTCGACCTGATGGAGAAGTTCGCCGGCTACGGCTTCAACAAGAGCCACAGCGCCGCCTACGCGCTGCTCGCCTACCAGACGGCGTACTTCAAGGCCCATTTTCCGTCGGCGTTCATGGCCGCCAACCTGACCGCGGTGATGGACGACACCGACAAGGTCAAGGAACTGGTCGAGGACAGCCAGGCGATGGGGCTGACGATCCTCGGCCCGGACATCAACCTCGGCGGCTTCGCCTTCGAACCGGTGGACGCGCGCACGATCCGCTACGGCCTTGGCGCGATCAAGGGCACGGGGCGCAGCGCCATCGAGCACATGGTCGAACGGCGTGCGGCTGGCGGGCCGTTCGCCAGCCTCTTCGACTTCTGCGCCAGGCTCGACAAGCAGTTCGTCAACCGGCGCACCGTCGAGGCGCTGGTGCGCGCCGGGGCGTTCGATGCGCTCGACGCCGACCGTGCCAAACTGGCTGCCGCTGTCGGCCGCGCGCTCGAGGCGGCCGAGCATGCCGCGACGCATGCCGGGCAGGCGAGCCTGTTTGGCGGCGGCGACGTGGCCACCGCAGCGGTGCACTATGTCGCCTGCAAGCCGTGGAGCGAACGCGAGCGGCTGGCCAACGAGAAGGCGGCCCTCGGTTTCTACTTTAGCGGGCATCTGTTCCACGAATTCGCGGCCGAGGCGCGGCGGCTGGCGCCGACACGGCTGGCCGACCTGCGCGGCACGCAGGGCGCGCGCAGCGAGACGGTGCGGCTGGCCGGCATCATTGTGTCGGCGCGCGCGCAGAACACGCGGCGCGGCCGCATGGGCGTGATCGTCCTCGACGACGCCACTGCGCAGCTCGAACTGACGGTGTATGCGGAACTGTACGACCGCAAGCGCGCGCTGCTGCGCGAGGACACGCTGGTCTTCGTCCTCGGCAAGGCGCGCTATGACGAATTCCGCGAGCGGCTGACCGTCAACGCCGACGACCTGATGGATCTGGCGGAAGCGCGTGCGCGGGCGGCGGCCCGGCTGCGCATCGAGGTCGATGGCGCGCCGGACCTGGCGCGTTTTCGCAGCACTCTGGCGCCGTTCAAGATCGGCAACGGCAGCAGCGGCTGCAGGGTCGTCGTTCACTACTGCAATGGGATCGGCAGCGCCGACCTGCTGCTGTCGGAAGACTGGCGCGTGCGCCCGGACGAGGCGCTGCTGGCCGAACTGAAGCAGCAGCCGAAGGTGCGTGTGGCGGAAATCCGTTACGGCTGACAGGCAGCGCGAGGCGGCGGCCGCGCCGAATTCAGGCGTACTGGGCCAGCCCGCGGCTGGCGCGGGTGACGCCGTCGGCGAGGCGCTGCTGCAGCCGCCGCCAGTTCTCGCCCTCGCGCGCGCGATCGTTTTCGCGGTGCCAAAGGTGCAGGACCGCGGTGGCGAAAGCGCCTTCCTTGCGGCGCACGCCGAGATTGAGCAGGCGCACGGCGAGGTCCGAATCCTCGAAACCCCAGCCTTCGAAGCTCTCGTCGAAGCCGTTGACGGCACGGAAGTCCTCGGCCCAGACGCCGAGGTTGCACGTGCGCACGCGCTGCCAGCGCCGGCCGCCGAGCTTGCGCAGTGGTCCGAGCGGCAGGCTGCGCAGCGGCGCCTCGCGGTTGATCGCGCCCTGCGCACGTGCCGCGTGCCACTGTTCGCGCGTCCAGGCGTGGATCGGCAGGCCGCCGGCAACGACCTCGCGCGTGAAGGCCTCCGACAGCAGGATGCGGTTGCCGGCGACCATGTAGCCCTTCTCCGCCAGTTGCCGATGGCGGGCGATGAAATCGGGGCGCGGCACGCAGTCGCCGTCGAGAAAGACCAGATATTCGCCGCGCGCCTGCGCGGCGGCCCGGTTACGCGCCGCAGCGGCGCGTCGCGTGCAGCGCGCTCGACCAGCGCCCGCGTATCGTCGCGCGAGCCGTCGTCGGCGACCAGCACCTCGAAGCCGTGCTCGTCCTGCGCCAGCAGCCCGGCAAGCACCGCGGCGAGCGCGTCGGGACGGTTGTAGGTCGTGACGATGACTGAAATCAGCATCGTCATTCGCGGTCGTCGCCCGCCGGCTCGGCGGCCAGCATCGCCTTCACGTAGCGGTAGTAGGAGCCTTCGGCATTGCTGACGGCGAGCAGGAAGCCATGGCGGCCGTCGAGGAAGCCGGCGCGCAGCACGTAGGTGCGCAGGAATGCGGCCAGCCCATGGGCAACTGCCGTTGCCAGGCCAGGCACGCGGCCGAGTTCGACCAGCGCGGCCGCGGAATCGCTGGAATAGCGGTTCATCTTGGCCAGCACGTCGTCCATCGAGCGGAAGGTGTAATGGACCAGCGGCTGAGTCAGTCGGCCGATGGGCCGATCGGTGAGCAGACGTTCGTGAACGCGTGCCTCGGAAAACCGGGCACTGCCGCGACGGAACAGCCGGGCGCAATAATCGGGCCACCAGCCGCCATGGCGGATGAAGCGGCCGCAGTAGGTCGAGCGGCGCGGCATCTGGTACACGTCGAAGCGCGGTGCGGCAAGCACGGCCACGATCTCGCTGCGCAGCGCCGGGCTGACGCGCTCGTCGGCATCGATGGACAGGATCCAGTCGCCGCCGCAGGCGTCGACGGCACGGTTCTTCTGCGCACCGAAGCCCGGCCAGTCGGCGCTTTCGATCACCTTCGCGCCCGCGCGCGCGGCGAGCTCGCGCGTATCGTCGGTGCTGGCCTGATCGACGAGCACGACCTCGTCGGCGAAGTCCACGCTGCGCAGGCAAGGCCCGATGTTGCGCGCCTCGTTGCGCGCGATGATCGCGACTGAAAGTCGGGGTCGATGGTCCATTAGACTGCGCAGCGATTGCTGGGGCGTGGTCGTCGCGCGGCGACGCCGCCGCAACTGCGAGCCGGCCCCGATGCCAACGCGTGCCGAGCGAGTTCGTGACCGAATTCCCCGCCAATCCTAGCCCAGCCGCCGCGGCGTCAGGCGCGACCGCGCTGCCGCCGCAGCGCAGCGGCACGCGGCGATGATGTCGTACCGCGCTTCGACGGCGAACGAGGGTCCGGCGATGGCGACGGGACGCGAAGCGCGGGCGCTGGCCTGGGCGCGGGGCGCGGCGGCCGCGGCGCTGATCGGCGCCTTCGTCCTGCCGACGCTGGCCAACGCCGCCGCGCTGGTGCTGCTCGCGAGCTTCGCTCTGCTGCCTTCGGCGCGCGTGCGGCTGCGCGTCGTGCTGGCGCTGCCGCTGGCGCGCGCCGCATTGCTGCTGCTGGCGGTTCTCGCCGCGGCTACGGTCTGGTCGGAAGCGCCGCTTGCGCAGCGGCTGCGCTCATTGTGGGACTGGCGGCCGCTGCTGCTGCTGATTGTCTGCCTGGCAGTGTTCGACGAACCGTGGGCGCGCCGGCGTGCCTTGCTCGCCTTCGTTGCCGCGGCCACGGTCGGCGCCGCGTGGTCCTACTGGACCTGGGCGCACGGCTATTCGACCGTGCTTGACAACAACCATGGCCTGAGCGGCATCGTGCTGCGCAACCCGGTCACGCAGGGCATGGCCTTCGCACTGGCCTGCTTCCTCGCCGCGATGCTTGCGCTTACCGCGCACGACCTCGATCGGCGCCTGCGCATGGCGCTTATCGCCGCCGCCGTCTTCTTGCTTGGCAACCTGGTGTTCGTCAGCTCCGGCCGGTCAGCGCACCTGCTGCTGCTGATCCTGCTCGCGGTCACCGCCCTGCGGGGCCTGCGCGGCTGGCCGCGCCTGGCGGCGATCGCCGCGCTGCCGCTTGCCGCCGCGCTGGCATTCAGCGCTTCGCCGATGCTGCAGAACCGCTTCGGCCTGCTGGTACAGGAACTGCGCACACCCGCGGCCACGGAGCAGTTCTCGGCGATGGGCATGCGCGCCGTGGCGTGGAAGCTGAGCGCGCAACTGGTGCGCGAGCGGCCGCTGCTCGGCTACGGCATGGGCGGCATCGGTGCCGCCTACGCGCGTGCGGTCAAGGCGTCCGCGTACACCGGTTGGGCGGCGACACCGCTGCTCGATCCGCATAACCAGTATCTGCAGGTGCAGCTGCAGGCGGGCGTCGCCGGCAGCCTGGCTTTTCTGGGATTCCTGCTCGCCGCCTTGCGCCACAGGGCGGCGCAGCCTTGCCGGACCTGGGCCGTGGCAATGCTGCTCGGCTGGTGTGCGACAAGCCTGGCCACGTCGCATTTCACGACCTTTGCCGAGTCGCACATGCTGATGCTGTTGCTCGGGATCCTGCTCGCCGTCGAGCCGCGCGCTGCCCATGCTGGCGCCGGCGCTTGATGCTTCGGACGAGGCTCAGTCGCCGCCAGCACCTGCTTCGGCCAGCAAGGCATCGATCGCTTCGAGCACGCGCGTGGCCGGCAACTGGTCGAGGCAGTCGCTGCGACTGTCGCGGTGCCGTTCGCAGCCCTCCTGCTGGCAGGGAACGCAGGCGAGCTGCGGGTTCTGCAGCAGCAGCACCTTGCCGCGGCGCTGCAGCGGCGCCACACGGATGTAGGGGCGAGCGTCGCTGCCCACCGGACCCCAGATCACCGGATCGGTCGGACCGAACAGGGCCACGGTCGGCGTGCCGCAGGCGGCGGCAAGATGCGTCATCGCCGTGTCGGGGCCCACGTAAAGCGCCGCCAGGCGCAACAGGTCGGCCGCTTCGGCGAGACGCAACCGGCCATCGAGGCGCAGCAGACCTTCGCCGGCAAGCTGCAGGCCGTCGAGATAGCGACGCTCGGCGGCATCGGGTCCGCCGGTGACGACGATGCGCGCCATGCGCGCGCGCAGGTGGTCGGCCAGCGCACGCCAGCCGTCGTCGGTCCAGCGTTTGTAGCGCCAGCGCGGCGACGGATGAATGACGGCGAAGCGTTCGCGCGATGGATCGAAGCCGAGTCGCTCGCGCCATGATGCGGCCGTACAGCCGGCCGATGGCGGCCTGATCGGACCGGCCTGCGTGGCGCCGAGAAGGGCGGCCAGCGCGTCGTTGTGCGCCACCCGCGGCGCCTTTGGGTCGAAGTCGCAGCTGCGCGTCAGCAGCGCCTGCTTCCACCAGCGGGTGGATGAGGCGGCAGGCACGAAGCCAACGCGCGTGCGTGCCGCGGCGACGCCGAACAGCACCGGCGGATCGCCCGGCGAAGTGATCACCGCGAGGTCGTAGCGTCGCCACAGGCTCCGCATCTGCGCCAGCCGTTCGCGCACCGAGGCGCCCTCGCGCGTCGTGATCACGGCGCGCAGGTCGGCGTTGCCTTCGAGCATCGACTCGGAGCCGCGGAACACCAGCATGTCGATCGTGCAGTCCGGATGCAGCCGCCTGATCGTCGCCGCGATCGGCGTGGCCAGCAGCACGTCGCCGAGATAGCGCAGGGCGATCACCAGCGCGCTGCGCGGCCTGTCGGCAACCGGGCTCACGAGGCGCGCAATTGTTCGTATACGGCCGCGGCGACCTGCGCGAAGCTCGGCCAGCCCTCGGCGCTGCCGACGCGAACCGCATGCGGCGACCATGGCCCGGTGCGGCGCGCATCGGTAACGCCGAACAGCGCAACCAGCCGCGCGTCGACCGCCGCCGCGACATGCGCCGCGCCGCTGTCGTTGGCCACCACCAGCCGGCTCGCCGCCAGCAGCGCGGCGAACGTGGCCAGATCCGTCTCCGGCAGCAGCGTCGCGCCGGCAACGGCGCGGCGCACGGCATCGCGCTCGCCCGGACCGGGGCAGGAAACGACGTGGATGCCGTTCGCCCGCAGGTCGTCGCACAGGGCGCCGAAACCGTCCCAGGCCTTGACCTTGCCCCTGTGTGTGCCGACCGCCACCGGACACAGCGTGACATATTCGGCGCCGATGCCGGCGTCGGCGAGCATCTGCCGCGCGCGCGCGCCTGCCGCCGGCGGCAGGCGCAACGACAGGCTGCGTGGCACCGGCGGCACGTCGCCGCCGACGACGGCGGCGGCCAGCGCGTAGTAATACTCGACCATGTGCATCGGCGAATCTTCGTCCCGCCAGCGCGCCGGCACCGCGATCGGGCGCGACAGCAGCAGCCGGCGAAGATCGGTGCTGTAGCCGGTCAGGCGGAAGCGGGCGAGCCGGAAGTCGAGCGCGCTGCCGAAGGAATTGGTCAACAGAAGCGCAGGTGTGCCGGCGGGGAAGTGCCGGCGCAGCTCGCGCAGGCGTTGCCGACGCTCCTTCCGTAGCTGCAGCACCGGCCACGGATAAGCGGCAAACAGCTCCGATGCCCAGATGCGTCCGGCGAGCTTCAGCGCGTGGCCGCGCGCCGCCAGCAAGTCGAGCGCCGGCAATGCCATGCAGGCGTCGCCCAGGTGGTTCGGCAGGCGGACGATCAGTTCCGACGACATTGCGGCAGCGGCCGACTTGCGTTCGCCTAAACTAGATGCAGGTCCGCGCGGGCGGCACGAGAGAAGTGCCGCGCATTGTAGGGGCGGGCCGCGCTGTTCGATGACCGAATCCGCCCACGCCCGCCCGAGCTTCCACCGCGATCCGGTCTTCCGCCGACTGTTCGCCATGGTTCTGGTGCACAGGCGGTGGCTGTTGGCGGCCTTCCTCGCCATGGTGGTCACCGCCGGCACCGAACCGCTGATGGCGCGGCTGACCGGCGTGCTGCTCGACCAGGGCTTCTATCAGCGCGACACGCGCGCAGCACTTTGGCTGCCGCTGGCGTTCATCGGCCTGTTCCTCGTGCGCGGCCTGTCGACCTTCGCCAGTTCGCTGCTGCTGAACCGGGTCTCGCAGGCGGTGCTGGTGAGCCTGCGCGCGTCGATGTTCGAGCGGCTGCTGCGCTGGCCGCAGGCGACGATCGAGGCCACGCCGTCGGGACTGGTCGTATCGAAGTTCCTCAACGAGGCGAGCAACGCGCTGAACTTGGCCGCCGAGGTGATGACCACCGCCGTGCGCGACACGCTGACCGTGATCGCCCTGCTGGCGGTGCTGCTGTACTACAACTGGCAGCTGACGCTGCTCACGCTGGTCATCGCGCCGCTGATCGCGCTGGTGCTGCGCCGGTTCTCGGCGCGGCTGCGGCGGCTGAACCTCGACAACCAGGCCATGCTCGGCGAGATGACGCGCGCCGTGCAGGAGGCGCACGAAGGCAGCCGCGTGATCAAGGTCTACGACGGCTACGACTACGAGCGGCGCCGCTTCGGCGAGATCAACCACAAGCTGCGCCGCTTCGCGATGAAGATGCAGGTCGCGTGGTCGGCCGGCACGCCGGTGACGCAGCTGATCGCCGCCGTCGGCCTTTCGCTGGTGATCGGCACCGCGCTGTGGCAGGCCCGCGCGGCGCAGCTGTCGCCGGGCGACTTCATCACCTTCCTGGCGGCGGCGCTGCTGCTGCTGCCGCCGCTGCGCCACCTGGCGGCGCTGAACGGACCGCTGGCACGCATGCTCGCCGCCGGCGAAAGCGTGTTCGCGATGATCGATTCGGCCGCCGAAGCCGACCAGGGCATGCGGCAGATCGAACGGGCGCGCGGTCGGATCGAGTTCGACGACGTGAGCTTCACCTACGCCGGCGCGGCGTCGGCAGCGGTGCAGGACATCGAACTGGCCGTGGCCCCGGGCGAGATGATCGCGCTGGTCGGACCCAGCGGCGCCGGCAAGACGACGCTGATCAACCTGATTCCGCGCTTCGTCAGTCCGACCAGAGGCCGCATCCTGCTCGACGGTATCGACACGCGCGAGCTGCGGCTTTCCAGCCTGCGCCGGCAGATGGCGCTGGTGTCGCAGGACGTGGTGCTGTTCGACGACACGATCGCCGCCAATATCGCCTACGGCGGCTGTCGCGGCGCCACGCAGGAGCAGATCCGCGCCGCGGCGGACGCCGCCAACCTGCTGCCGTTCATCGAATCGCTGCCGGCTGGCTTCGACGCGCGCATCGGCGAGAACGCGGTCAAGCTGTCCGGCGGCCAGCGGCAGCGGCTGTCGATCGCCCGCGCGCTGCTGAAGGACGCGCCGATCCTGCTGCTCGACGAGGCCACCTCGGCGCTCGACTCCGAGTCCGAGCGCTTCATCCAGGCCTCGCTCGAGCGGCTGATGAAGGGCCGCACGACCTTCGTCGTCGCGCACCGGCTATCGACGATCGAAGCGGCGTCGCGCATCGTTGTGCTCGAAGCCGGCCGCATCGTCGAGGTCGGCCGCCACGCCGAACTGCTGGCGCGCGGCGGCCTTTACTCGCACCTGCATCGCATCCAGTTTTCCGCAACGCCCACGGAGGCCGCCGCATGAGTACCGCCGCACCCGCCAGCACGCCGCTGCCGATCAGCCGCTACCCGGTTCCGAGCCTTTCGGACCTGCCCGCGGACATCCGCGAACGCATCCTCGCCGTGCAGGAAAAATCGGGCTTCGTGCCCAACGTCTTCCTGACGCTGGCGCACCGGCCCGACGAATTCCGCGCCTTCTTCGCCTACCACGACGCGCTGATGGAAAAGGAAGGCGGCCTTTCCAAGGCCGAACGCGAGATGATCGTGGTCGCCACCAGCGGCGCCAACCGCTGCCAGTATTGCGTGGTGGCCCATGGCGCGATCCTGCGCATCCGGGCAAAGAATCCGCGCGTCGCCGACCAGATCGCGGTCAACCACCACAAGGCCGAGATCACGCCGCGGCAGCGGCTGATGCTGGATTTCGCGATGAAGGTCGCCACCGAATCGCACGCGATCGGCGAGTCCGACTTCGCGGCCCTGCGCGCCGCCGGCTTCAGCGACGAGGACATCTGGGACATCGGCGCCATCGCCGCCTTCTTCGCGCTGTCCAACCGCATGGCGAACCTGATCTCCATGAAGCCGAACGACGAGTTCTACCTGCTCGGCCGGGTGCCGAAGTCCGGCTGAGCCGGCCGCTGGCCGGTCGCGCGGCCGTGCCCGACGGCCGGCGCGCTCACATCAGCACGATGTCGTACTGCTCCTGCGTGTAGACGGTCTCGACCTGCATCGAGATCGGCTTGCCGATGAAGTCGGACAGCATCGCCAGCGCCTGCGACTCTTCCTCGAGGAACAGGTCGACCACGGTCTGCGAGGCGAGGATGCGGAACTCCTTGGTCTCGGCGAACTGGCGGGCCTCGCGCAGGATCTCGCGCAGGATGGCGTAGCACACGGTGCGCGCGGTCTTGATCTCGCCGCGGCCCTGGCAGGTCGGGCAGGGCTCGCACAGGATGTGCGCCAGCGACTCGCGCGTGCGCTTGCGCGTCATCTCGACCAGGCCAAGCTGGGTGAAGCCGTTCACCGTGATGCGCGTGCGGTCGCGTGCCAGCGCCTTGCGGAACTCGGCCAGCACCGCGTCGCGGTGCTCGGCGTTGGCCATGTCGATGAAGTCGACGACGATGATGCCGCCCAGGTTGCGCAGGCGCAGCTGGCGGGCGATCGCCTGCGCCGACTCGAGGTTGGTCTTGAACACCGTGTCGTCGAAGTTGCGCGTGCCGACGTAGCCGCCGGTGTTGACATCGATGGTCGTCATCGCCTCGGTCTGGTCAATGATCAGATAGCCGCCGCTTTTCAGGTCGACGCGGCGCGCCAGAGCGCGTTCGATCTCCTCGTCGATCTGGTACAGGTCGAACAGCGGCCGCTCGCCGCCGTAGTGGACCAGCTTGTCGACGACCTTCGGCACGTACTGCCGGCCGAAGGCCTGCAGGGCGACGAAGTTCTCGCGCGAGTCGACCTGGATCGACGTCGTCTCGTCGGTGGCCACGTCGCGCAGCACGCGCTGTGCCAGCGACAGGTCCTCATAGAGCAGCGACGGCGCCGGCACCTTGCGCGCCGCCTCCTGGATCTGCGTCCAGCGCAGCCTGAGGTAGGCGATGTCGGCGACGAGGTCCTCCTCGCTGGCGTCCTCGGCGCTGGTGCGCACGATGTAGCCGCCGGTTTCGTCGGCCGGCACCAGCCGCGTGAGCGTGTCGCGAAGGTGGGCGCGCTCGGTCTCGTCCTCGATCCGCTGCGACACGCCGATGTGCGGCTCCTGCGGCAGATACACCAGCATCCGGCCGGCCAGGCTCACTTGCGTCGACAGCCGCGCGCCCTTGGTGCCGATCGGGTCCTTGACCACCTGCACCAGGATCGAGTCACCTTCGCGGATCAGCCGCTCGATCGGCGGCTGCCGCTCGTGCTGGCGGTGCTCGAGAATGTCGGCGACGTGCAGGAAGGCGGCCCGTTCAAGGCCGATGTCGACGAACGCCGACTGCATGCCCGGCAGCACCCGCGCCACCCGGCCGAGGTAGATGTTGCTGACGATGCCGCGCGAGGCGGCGCGCTCGACGTGCAGTTCCTGCACGACGCCGGCCAGCATGACGGCGACCCGCGTTTCCTGCGGCGTGATGTTGATGAGGATGTCGTCCATGCGTCGAAGCGGGCAAGGTGTACGCGACGCTTCGCGTCGCACGTGCACCTTGTCCGGGAAAAGTTAGCGCGACCGCCCTGCAACGGCCCGGCGGCAGCGGCGAAGCCAATGGTCACGAGTGTACGCATCGGCTGCGCCGATGCACGTGCGCTTTCGGCGGAGGAAGCCGGCGCGCGCGACCTGAGGCGGCCCGGCGCCGCGCGCGAGACAGGATCACGAGAAAAGCGTCAGGGAAGGTCGGCGATGCCGGCCTGGCGCAGAAGCTGCGCGGTTTCGTACAGGGGCAGGCCGACGACGCCGGAGTAGCTGCCGTCGATGTGTTCGATGAAGCAGGCGGCCAGGCCCTGGATCGCGTAGCCGCCGGCCTTGTCGTAGGGCTCGCCGCCGGCGCAGTAGCGGTCGATCTGTTCGTCAGTGAGCGGCGCGAAGCGCACTTGCGACACGGACTCCGCGGTCAGCACCTGCGACCGTCCGGCCGGGCCGGTGGCCAGCGCGACGAAGGTGCGTACCTGATGCGTACGCCCGGCCAGCCGGCGCAGGAAGGCCGCAGCCTGGTCGCGATCAGCCGGCTTGCCGAGCACTTCGCCGTCGACGACCACCTCGGTGTCGGCCGCAAGCACCGGGTGCGCCAGCATGTGGCGCATGCCGAGCACCTCGAGGCCGAGCCGGGCCTTGGCCGTGGCCACCCGGGCGACGAAGGCGGCCGCGTCCTCGCCGGGCTGCAGCGTCTCGTCGACATCGGGGCCGCGCGCGGGCGACAGGCGCAGCAGCAGCGGCTCGAAGCGCACGCCGATCTGCCGCAGCAACTCGCGGCGCCGGGAACTGCGTGAGGCGAGATAGAGGTCGGTCATGGGGATTCTCCCCGTTCAGGCGCGATGGTAAGGGTGCCGGCTCAGGATCGACCAGGCGCGGTACAACTGCTCGACCAGCACGACGCGCGCCAGCGCATGCGGCAGCGTCAGGCTGGACAGGCGCAGCAGCAGCCGCGCGTCGCGCCGCACGGCATCGTCGAGGCCGTCGGCGCCGCCGATCACGAAGGAGACGTTCTCGCCGCAATCGCGCCAGCGGCCGAGCTGCTCGGCGAAGGCGCTGCTCGACAGATCCCGGCCGCGCTCGTCGAGCGCAACGCTGATGCTGCCGGCCGGGATCGCCGCGCGCAGCCGCTCGCCTTCCGCGGCGCGGATGCGTTCGACGGGCCGGCCGTCGCGGGATTCAGGCTTCAGGTCGCGGATGGCGACAGCGAATTCGGGCGGAAAGCGCCTGAGGAATTCCGCGATCGCCTCGTCCGCCCAGCGCGGCAGCGGCTTGCCGACGGCGACGATCGAGATCTTCATCGGGGTTCGAATCGCGGCCGAAACACCGGTCCGGGCGACGACCCCGGCGGCCTCACGCCGCGGCGCGGCTTCGCACCGGCGGCGCGAGCTTCATCCGCACCGGCTTGCCGCCCCAGATCTCCTCCAGCGCGTAGTAGTCACGCACCGCCGGTTGCATGATGTGCACGACCGCGTCGCCGAGATCGACCAGCACCCATTCGCCGGCTTCGGTGCCTTCGACGCTGATCACCTCGCCGCCGGCGGCCTTGACCTTCTCGACCACGCTGGAGGCCAGCGCCCGGGTCTGCCGGTTCGACGTGCCGCTGGCGACGATCACGCGATCGAAAAGCTCGGTGAGTTTGGTCGTGTTGAAGACCTTGATGTCCTGCGCCTTGATGTCCTCGAGGGCGTCGACCACCAGGCGCTGCAGTCTGCGGATGTCCATCCGGCTACCGATAGAGGCGATGCAGCCGAATATAGTCCAGCACCGCCGCCGGCACGACCTCGGCCAGACGGGCATCGCGTGCAGGTGATGGCGGCTGCGCCAGCAGGGCGCGGATCTCGGTGGCCGAGGCATCGACCGGCGTCATCGCGATCTCGACGATGCAACCGTGCGGCGCACGGTCGATGGCGGGCGGCCGCGCCCAGTGCGCATTGAAGAACTCCTGCAACGTGTAATTGGGCGTGAGCACCGCATCGGCGCGTCGTGCCACCGCCAGGTGCGCCAAATCGAGCAGCCGGGTCCAGTCGCGCCAGGTGTCGAGACGCTCGAACTGATCCGAGCCCATGATCAGCACCAGCGGCACGTCGTCGCCGAGCATGGCGCGCAGTTCGCGCAGCGTCTCGACGGTGTAGGTCGGGCCGGCGCGCTCGACTTCGCGCATGTCGAGCACGAAGCGCGGCTCGTCGCGGATCGCCGCCAGCACCATCGCGGCGCGGCGGCCGGCGTCGGTGATGTCGCCCTTCTGCCATGGCCGGCCGGCGACGATGAAGCGCACCTCGGCCAGGCGAAGTTGCGCCAGCGCGTCACGCGCCAGCTGCAAATGTCCGACGTGGACCGGATCGAAGCTGCCGCCGAGCAGGCCGACGGCGCCAGTCGGGTGCGGCGCGGCCGGCGATGCCTGCCCGGCTGACGATGACGTGGGGGCAGCGCCCATCAGTCGGCGTGGCTGCAGCCCGTGCCGCTCATCGTTTCACGCCCAGTCGCGCGGACGCAGGAAATCGGTGTAAAGCTCGGCTTCCGGCGTGTCCGGTTGCGGTCGCCAGTCGTATTTCCACTCGACCTTCGGCGGCAGCGACATCAGGATCGACTCGGTGCGCCCGCCGGACTGCAGGCCAAACAGCGTGCCGCGGTCGAACACCAGATTGAACTCGACGTAGCGGCCGCGCCGGTACGCCTGGAAGGCGCGCTCGCGCTCGCCGTAGGGCAGGCTGCGCCGCCGCTCGACGATCGGCACGTAGGCGTCGAGGAAGGCGTCGCCGACCGCGCGCTGCAAGGCGAAGCTGCGCTCGAAACCGAGTTCGTGGAAATCGTCGAAGAAAATGCCGCCGATGCCGCGCGGCTCGTTGCGGTGCTTCAGGAAGAAGTACTCGTCGCACCAGCGCTTGAAGCGCGGGTAATGCGCCGGCCCGAAGGGTTCGAGCGCGTGCTTGCATACGGCGTGGAAGTGGCGTGCATCCTGCTCGAAGCCGTAATAGGGCGTCAGATCCATGCCGCCGCCGAACCAGTAGACATCCGGCTGGCCTTCGGCATGGGCGCGGAACAGCCGCACGTTCATGTGCACTGTCGGCACGTACGGGTTGCGCGGGTGGAACACCAGCGACACCCCCATCGCCTCGAAGGCACGGCCGGCCAGTTCCGGCCGCTGCGCCGTGGCCGATGGCGGCATTCGCTCGCCGACGACGTGCGAGAAGCCGACGCCGCCGCGCTCCAGCAGGTTGCCGTCCTCGACGATCCGCGTCAGTCCGCCGCCGCCGAGCGGGCTGCCGGGAGGTTTTTCCCAGGCGTCACTGAGGAAGTCCTTGCCGTCGAGCGTCTCGAAGCGCTCGACGATGCGCCGCTGCAGTCCGAGCAGGTACTCGCGGACCGACTGGGTGTCGACGAAGGCGCTCATTTCTTCACTTGATTACCGATCAACCTCAGCCTCTGCGGGAAGCAGTTCCTGCATGCCGCGGTGTCGTCCCCGCGCAAGCGGGGACCCAGGGGCTTCGCCGCCGGGATTCCCGCTGGAGCCTGCCCTCGACTCCGATCGGGGGCGGGAATGACTCAGTGCGGTAGGGGAAGAGTACGCAACGCAATGCTTGCCGCGGTTCATCGCTCATCAGGTTTCTTCAAGTGCCTGCCGATGAATTCGAGCACCGCCTCGTACCAGGCGACGATGTTGCGCGGCTTCAGGATCCAGTGGTTCTCGTCGGGAAAGACCAGAAGCTCACTGGCCACGCCGTGGTACTGCAGCGCCTCGAACAGGTTCAGCCCCTCGTTGACCGGGCAGCGGTAGTCGAGTTCGCCGTGAATGATCAGCGTCGGCGTCTTCCAGTTCTTGACGTAGCGGATCGGCGCGTAGCGGTCGAACCTGGCCATGTCGGCATAGGGATCCTCGCCGCCCATTTCCAGGTACCACCAGGCCGGATGGTCGGTCGTGCCGGTGAACTGCGCCATCGTGGCGATGCTGGCGTGCGTGATCAGGCAGCGGAAGCGGTCGGTCTGGCTGCCAATCCAGTTGGTCATGTAGCCGCCGAAGCTGCCGCCCATCGCCATCGTGCGCGTGCCGTCGATGTCGGGCCGCTGCACAAGGGCGTCGGCGACCGCCATCAGGTCCTCGTAGCACTGCTCGCCCCAGACGTTGCCCCAGATGCCCTGGATGAAGTCCTGGCCGAAGCCGGTGGATCCGCGCGGATTCGGCAGCGCCACCGCGTAGCCCTGCGCCACCGCCAGCAACGGGTTCCAGCGCCAGTGCCAGCCGTCGACGTCCATGCCGATCGGCCCGCCGTGGATCCACAGCGCGAGCGGCACCGGCCCGCGCGCGGCCTTCGGCTTGACCAGGAAGTACTGGATCGATGCGCCGTCGGTGGACGTCGCCTGCAGGTTCTCCACCGCGGCGTAGGTCGCCGGGTCATGGCCGGACAGCCTCGCCAGCACCTGCGGCGCGGATTCGGCGCGCGCCTCGGTGACGAAGCATTCCGGCGCCTCGAGCAACGTCGAGCGGATTCCGGCGAGGCGGCCGTCGGCAAGCGGCACGAGGTCGGTGTGCGCGCCGCCGGCGGCGGGCTCGGTCACGCGCGTGACCGTGCCGCTGTCCACATCGATCGTGAACACCGGAGCGAAGCCGCCGTCGTCGGCGCTGGCCAGCAGCGCGCGGCCGTCGGCGCTCCAGTCGCAGACGTTCGGCCATCGGTCCCACTGCGTTGCCAGTTCGCGGATCTGGCCCGTGGCCGGGTCGATCACCACCGCGCGCGGGCGCATGGCTTCCTTCGGGCTGCGGAACGAGCGCACGCTGGCGATGAATCGCCCGTCGGGCGAGAACACGGGCGCATCAAAATTCACGCAGGGCGCTTCGCCGAGCACACGCTGCGCGCGCGTGTCGACGTCGATCAGCAGGATCGTCGCGTCCAGTTCGCGGTCGGCGCCCGGAGTCTGACGGGTCACCGCGACCCGCCTGCCGTCGGCGCAGACATCCAGCGCCGGTTCGATGGCGAATTCGTGGCGCGCGCCCGGTGTCAGATCGACACGGTTGCCGCCGCGGCCATCGCACGCGATCACGTGCGTGAAGGCGAAGTCCTCGTTCTGGTGCAGCCAGTGGTCCCAGTGGCGCACCGGCTGGCGGCGGTAGCGGCGCGCGCTCGGCCCCTTCTTGCCACGCTCGGTCGCCGTCTCGCGCTGCTTGTCGTGCGGCACGTCGGGCAGGACCGGCGCGAACAGCACCATGCGGTCGGCGCGCTTGGCGCAGCGAAAGCCTGCGACACCGAGCGGCTCGTCGGTCAGCATCACCGGTTCGCCGCCCTCGGCGGGCAGACACCAGACCTGCATCCGCTTCTCGGCCTCCTCGTCGGGCTTGACCTCGTTCGGCTGCCGGTTCGACAGGAAACACAGTGCCCCGTCGTGGCGGAACGATGGCGCCGTGTCCTTCGAGTCGCCTCGCGTCAGCTGTGTCGCCGCCGAGCCGTCGGTCGGCACTTTCCACAGGTCGGAGACATACTTCGCCCCCTCGCGGTCGAGTCGCTGCACGACCACGGCCAGCCAGCGGCCGTCGGGAGAGGCGGCGAGGGCGGAGACCCGCCGCAGGGCGATGTGCTGTTCAACGGTGTAGGTCACGGGTCTTCCATTGGCAGTGGTGCTGCGTCCACGCGCAGCCGCGGCACCGCCGTTGCGCGATCATAGGCGGCGCGGCCGCCGGCGGGCAGTGTCGACGATGCGGGCGGCAGGCCCGCCATCATTCGCGCGTCGGCGTTGGCGTCAGGCGCCGGTTGATGGCGCGAAAACCGATATCGGTGCGGTACTGCTGTCCGGCGAAGCGCACCTGGGCCACGGCCTCGTAGGCACGGCGCTGTGCCGCGCGGACGCTGTCGCCCAGGGCGGTGACGGTCAGCACGCGGCCGCCGGCGGTGACGAGCTGGTTGTCGACCAGTTGCGTGCCGGCGTGGAAGACAACGCAGTCCTCGGTGTCCGGCGGCAGCGCGATGATCGGGTCGCCCTTGCGCGGCTCATCGGGGTAGCCGGCCGCGGCCAGCACCACGCCGAGCGCCGTGCGGCGGTCCCAGTCGGCCTCGATCCGGTCGAGCGTGCCGTCGATGGCGTGCTCGAGCAGGTCGACGAGGTCGGACTTCAGGCGCAGCATGATCGGCTGCGTTTCCGGATCGCCCATCCTGCAGTTGAACTCGAGCGTGCGTGGATTGCCCTGCGCATCGATCATCAGGCCGGCGTAGAGGAAACCCGTGTACTCGAGGCCGTCGCCCGCCATGCCCTGGATCGTCGGCAGGATGATCTCGCGCAGCACCCGCGCATGGATCGTCGGCGTGACGATCGGCGCAGGCGAGTACGCGCCCATGCCGCCGGTGTTCGGTCCTTCGTCGCCGTCGCGAAGCCGCTTGTGGTCCTGGCTGGAGGCGAGCGCCAGCACATGCTGGCCGTCGCTCATCACGATGAAGCTGGCCTCCTCGCCGTCGAGGAACTCTTCGATCACCACGCGCGCGCCGGCGTCGCCCATGCGGTTGTCGACCAGCATGGCGTCGATCGCGGCGTGCGCCTCGGCCAGCGTCTGCGCCACCACGACGCCCTTGCCTGCGGCCAGGCCGTCGGCCTTGACCACGATCGGCGCGCCGCGGTGGTCGACATAATCGTGCGCCGCCGCCGCATCGGCGAAAGTCTCGTATTCGGCGGTCGGGATGCCGTGCCGCTTCATGAAGCGCTTGGCGAAGTCCTTCGAGCTTTCCAGCTGCGCCGCGGCGCGCGTCGGGCCGAAGATGCGCAGCCCCCGGCCGCGGAACACGTCGACGATTCCGGCCGACAGCGGCGCCTCCGGACCGACGACGGTCAGCGCCACGTCCATCGTCGCCGCCAGCTCGGCAAGCGCCTCGATGTCGGTGGTGCCGACGTTCCTGATCTGCGCGCTGGCGCCGGTCGTGCCACGCGCGGTGCCGCCGTTGCCCGGCGCCACCAGCACCGTCTGCACGCGCGGCGAACGGGCCAGTTTCCAGGCCAGCGCGTGCTCGCGGCCGCCAGCGCCGATGACAAGGATCTTCATTGGGTCAACGCCGCCGTGGTGTACACCTGCTGCACGTCGTCGAGGTCATCGAGCGCGTCGAGCAGCTTCTGCATCCTTGCCGCGTCGTCGCCGGCGAGCGACGTCTCGACGGTCGCTTTCATCGTCACCTCGGCCACTTCGGGCTTCAGTCCCGCCTTCTCCAGCGCGTCCTTTACCGCGGAGAAGTCGCCGGGCGCGCAGACCACCTCGATCGAACCGTCGTCGTTGGCGAGCACGTCCTCGGCGCCGGCGTCCAGCGCCGCTTCCATCACCTTGTCTTCCGAAGTGCCTGGGGCGAACAGGAACTGGCCGCAATGCTTGAACATGAAGGCCACCGAGCCGTCGGTGCCGAGATTGCCGCCGTGTTTGACCAGCGCGTGCCGCACCTCGGCGGCGGTGCGCGTGCGGTTGTCGGTCATGCAGTCGATCATCACCGCCGCGCCGCCGATGCCATAGCCTTCGTAGCGGATCTCCTCGTAATTCACGCCTTCGAGCCTGCCGCTGCCGCGGGCGATCGCCGCCTGCAGCTTGTCCTTGGGCACGTTGCCCAGCCGCGCCTTGTCCAGCGCCAGGCGCAGCCGCGGGTTCATGTCGGGATCGGCGCCGCCGTCGCGCGCGGCGACGGTGACTTCACGGATGATCTTGGTCCACAGCGAACCGCGTTTGGCGTCCTGGCGGTTCTTCCGGTGCTGGATGTTGGCCCACTTGGAATGGCCGGCCATGGTGCTCTTGCGACTGCCCTCTCGGAGGGCGGCGAGTCTAGCATTCGCACCTGTCCACCTCGGCGCGGAGGTGTGCGGTCGCGGGCTTGCTACGCTCGCTGTATCGGGTCCGTATCCCCAGGGAGGAAGAAGATGGCCGAGCCACAGATCATCGCCAAGGCGGGTGACACCGAACTCGCCCTGCTTCCCGCGCTGGCCAACCGCCATGGCTGCATCACCGGCGCCACCGGCACCGGCAAGACGATCACGCTGCAGGTGCTGGCCGAGCGCTTCTCGTCGATCGGCGTGCCGGTGTTCATGGCCGATGTCAAGGGCGATCTGACCGGCATCGCCAAGCCGGGGCAAGCGAGCCCGAAGATGTTGGAGCGGCTGGGCAAGTTCGGGCTGCCGCAGCCGCAGTGGCAGGGATTCCCGGTCACGCTGTGGGACGTGTGGGGCGAGCAGGGCCATCCGGTGCGGGCGACGATCTCCGACATGGGGCCGCTGCTGATCTCGCGCCTGCTCGGACTGAACGACACTCAGGAAGGCGTGCTGTCGATCGTCTTCAAGGTCGCCGACGACAACGGGCTGCTGCTGCTTGATCTCAAGGACCTGCGCTCGATGGTGCAGTGGATCGGCGACAACGCGGCGCAGGTCAAGACCCAGTACGGCAACGTCTCGCCGGCGTCGATCGGTGCGATCCAGCGCGGCCTGCTGCAGCTCGAGGAGCAGGGCGCAGAGAAGTTCTTCGGCGAGCCGATGCTCAACATCGAGGACCTGATGCAGACGGCCGACGGCAAGGGCGTGGTCAACATCCTCGCCGCTGACAAGCTGATGAACAATCCGCGGCTTTACGCCGGCTTCCTGCTGTGGCTGCTGTCGGAGCTGTTCGAGAACCTGCTCGAGGTCGGCGATCGCGACAAGCCCAAGCTGGTCTTCTTCTTCGACGAGGCGCACCTGCTGTTCAACGACGCGCCGCAGGCGCTGCTGGAGAAGGTCGAACTGGTGGTGAGGCTGATCCGTTCGAAGGGCGTGGGCGTGTACTTCGTCACCCAGAACCCGCTTGACATCCCGGAGAAGGTGCTCGGGCAACTGGGTAACCGCGTGCAGCACGCGCTGCGCGCGTTCACGCCGCGCGACCAGAAGGCAGTCAAGTCGGTGGCGCAGACGATGCGGCCGAATCCGAAGCTCGACATCGAGCGGGCGATCCTCGAACTCGGCGTCGGCGAGGCGCTGATCTCGCTGCTCGACGCCAAGGGCACGCCCGGCATCACCGAGCGCGCCTACGTGCTGCCGCCGGCCTCGCAGATCGGCCCGATCGAGCCCGCCGAGCGTCGGGCGCTGATCAACCGCTCGCTGGTGGCCGGTGTGTACGAGAAGATCGTCGATCGCGAATCGGCCTTCGAAAAACTGAAGGCCAGGGCCGAAGCGGCGCCGGCGCCTGCCGGTGCAGGCACGGCGACAGGCGCAGCGACCGGCGCAGCACCGCCGGGCGGGGTGCTCGGCGGCCTCGGCGACATCCTGTTTGGCTCGACCGGGCCGCGCGGCGGGCGCCGCGAGGGCATCGTCGAGGCGGCGGCCAAGAGCGCCGCGCGCTCTGCCGGCTCGGCGGTGGCGCGTCAGGTCCTGCGCGGCGTACTCGGCTCGCTGCTCGGCGGCAAACGCTAGGACGCGGCAGGGCGTTGTACGGCCTGCGCCGTAGGCCCGGCGTCGGCTGTATTCGCGGAAACGTCGTCGGCGGCGAACGTCGGCGCGCCGGCTACAGCAGGCCGACGTTCAGCTGCTGCCAGGTCAGGCCGCGGCGCGCGGCCATCGACTCGCCAAGGCGCGCCAGTTGTGGCACGGGCAGGGCGGCATTGAGCAGATCCAGCAGCGAAGTCTCCTCGGCCTCGCGATGCGACAGGTTCGTGGCGACGAATGCCCTGACTGCCGCCGCATCGGGCCGTTCCTTGTCACCGCGTTGCACGGCGTCGAACTGGCCGTCGAGGCCCTGCCAAAGGCGTTTGGCCGCGTTGTGTTCGTCGCCCAGGCGCTCGACCAGCGAACGCGCGACGGCTTTCCTGCGCCCGCGCAGGCCGTCGATCAGGCAGGGGAAAAGGTCGATGTCCTCGTCGGCCTGATGGCGGGCGGCGGCGCCGTTGAAATAGCGGCGGATGCCTGCGGCGGACAACCGCGAGGCGTCGTCGTTGCCGAACTCGCTCAGATGCTCGGTCAACTGCTGCAGCAGCGTGCATACGCCAACGAGGCGCTGGTGGCACGCCAGCCAAAGCTGCACCGGCCCGGAAAATCCGCCCGGCGGCACGCCGAAGTCGATGTGCTGTACGGCCGTCGCCTGCAGCCGCAGAGGCACGGGGCGATCCGTGTCCATCAGCCGCCGCTCCGGCTGCTGTGCAGGTGGGTCCAGTCGACGCCGCGCCGTTCGGCCATCGCCTGGCCAACGGCGTCGAGATCCGAATCGTCGAGGCAGCGCCGCAGTGCGGCGGCGATCACGGTGTCCTCGATCTCGCAGTGCTGGCGGTAGCCACTGGCGAAGCGCTGCACGAGGTCGCGCTCGAGCGGGGCCGCCTCGCCGGATTCGATCGCCTGCAGCGCCGGCCGCAGGCGCTGCCAGACCTTGCCGAGTTCGACGTGGTCGGATTCCAGCCGTTGCAGGGCGTCGATAACGGTGCGTTCGTCCTGCGGCGCCTTCTGCGGCAGCAGGCGGCGCAGCAGCGGGAAAAGATCGACCTCTTCGTCTTCGTGATGGCGCGGCGCCGCCTCCTCGAAATAGCGGCGGATCGTTGTCGCCGTCACCTTGGCCGCATCGTTGGCGCCGTGCTCCTTCAGGTGCTCGTGCAACCGTTCGAGCAGACCCGTCATCCGGCGCACCCGGTCGTGGCAGGCAAGCCACAGCTCCAGGGGCTGGTCGAACCCGGCGGCGGGCGTGCGGAAATCGATGAAAGTCAACTCAGGCTCCCTGCAGCGGACCGAACAATCCCCCGCTGCGAATCGGCGACCGCCCAGTGTTTCGGCCAGTGCGCAACGATCCGCAATACCAATTGGGGTTTACCTTGACCCTGATCAAGTGGTGATGGCGGAGATCCGTCCTGTTTCAGCCACTACGCAGTGGCCACAGCGCATTGCGCGTCAGCGCCGTGCCGACGATGTAGGCGAAGGTCAGCGCCGCACCGATGAGCGCCAGCACGCGGCTGCGGCGGCTGCGGCCGTAGCGCAGTGCAACAGCGCCGAGCACGATGTAAACGAGCAGGCCGCCGATCTTGGCCGCCAGCCACGGATACGCCAGCGGCGACAGCCGCGCCATGATCGCCATGGCCAGCGCCGCGGCCAGCAGCACGGTATCGACGACGTGTGGCGCCGCCCGGACGAAGCGCGCCTGCAACAGCGGCGCGCCGGCCAGCATCAGCGCCGCCCGCGCTGCGAAACCGGCGCCGCTGACGATCACCGCGGTCACGTGCAGCCATTTCAGCGTTTCGTACATCGCCTAGCCGGGCCGGCCGTCGGCGCGCGGACGCAGGTAGATAAGCGTGTTGCGCAGCAGCCAGGGAAGCAGCGCCGCGCACCACAGCACGATGGCCAGCGGCGTCAGCCAATGGCCCTGCGCCGGCCAGGCATCGACCAGCAGGCGCGCCGCGACGCCGGCCTGCAGCGTCCAGAACAGCCACCAGGTCAGCGGGTCGGCGGTCAGCGGGCGGCCGCTGTGGCCGGCGGTCACCCTCGTGACCATCGCATAGGCCACGCCGCCGAAGAAGCCCATCGTCAGCGCGTGCAGCGGCGCCAGGCCAAGCCCGGCCGGCGCGAGACCGGCCAGCGCAACGGCCCGGTTCCACGCGTACAGGGCGAGGGCGACGCCGAGCCAGAAGAAGCCAAGGTGCAGCATGGCCAGCAGCCGGTTGCGCAGGCTCTGCACCACGCCCCAGCGCCAGGCGACGAAGAACAGCAGCGCCGCGCCGATCGCATCGACCGCAAGCCGCAGCACCCCGAAGGCTGGCCCCGGGGCGAAAACCGAAGCGAGCGGCAACAGGCCGTGGGCAATGACGATGAAGTTGAAGGCCGCCAGCAGCCACAGCGGCCGCCAGGCATCGAGGAAAGGCACGACACTGGCGGTGAAGAACGGGATCAGCCGGTGCGCGACCGTCACGTACACGGGCGCGATGAACAGCCATACCGACAGCATCTCGGCGCTGTGGATCCAGTCCACCGCGAGCTGCGAAATGCCAATGGCGAAGGCGAAGTGGGCCAGCCAGCCGAGGGTGAAGAAGACGAGGATCAGCCGGGCGTGGACACGGTCGTCGATGCGGCTGGCGCGGTACAGGCGAAGGAAGCGAAGCAGCAGCACGGCCCACCCGGCGGCCACGATGAGCGCGCCGGTGGCGACCAGGCCTTCTGCGAGCTGGGCGCCGACGAGCGCCAGCGGCACGCCGGCCGCGGCGGCCACGCCAGGAACCAAGAGCGGTTTCGCCGGCGGGCCTTGCACGTTCAGCCATTTCGGCCCGGCGGTGAAAAGAAAGCCGAACATGAACAGCGGCAGGAAGCCGTTGGCCATCGTCCAACCATGCAGCCACGGCGGCGGCACCGCCAGCGGCAGGGGCGCGCCAGCGGCGCGGGCGAGCAACTGAGCCAGCCACCATAGCGAAACCATCCCCAGGTTGACCATGCCGAGGAAGAAAAAGAGCCGGTGTGGCGCGGCCAGCAGCCAGCGCAACGACGCGCCCCGGAGCGGCTGCTCGCCCGACGCGTGCACGGTCATCGCCGGCCGCCGCGCCGACGAGGGTCGCACTGCTTTGCCTGCGGCTGCAATGATTGGCGCGGCGGCGGTGCCGGGCGCGGGGCTGCCCCTGGCGGACGGAGGCGAAGGCGAGGCAGGAGGCGCTCTCGTCGGCGGTGCGCTCATCGGCGGCGGTCGCGGCCTTCAGCTGCGCCGCAGGAAGGCGGGAACCAGCGGGCCGATGGCATCGAGCGTGTTCTTCAGCCGCAGGCCGTATTCGGTGTCGCCCTCCATCACCAGCACGCGCTCGAAGAACAGCGTGTCGGCATCCTCTTCGCCCGCCGCCAGCCGCCAGAACGCCTCGGCCGGCGCCGCCACCCGCAGTGTCGGCGCGCTGCCGGCCGGCGCCAGCGCGAAGCCACGGGATTCGAGGCGAAGGCGGCAGCGCACGCCGAAATCGGTCACGCACACCTCGACCGTCTGCCCGGAAAGCTCGGCCCGCGCCTCGGCGTCGAGGCGAGGCAGCAGCACGCGGTTCAGCGCCAGCGCCAGCAGCAGCGACGGCGGCTCGATCGGCAGCCGCTCGATCAGGCGGCGCAGCGCGGCCGGCGGCGCGGGCGGGGTTGGCAGGCGAAATCCACCGCGAGCAGGCGAGGCATTCATGCTTGGCTCCATCGGATACCGGCTTCACGCCGCAGGTAGCCGTCGGCAAGCGCGCCGGGCAGCGCCAGCGAGGTCAGCGCGTCGAGTTCGGCCTGCGCATCGGCGTCACCATTGAACACGCGGTCGTAGGCGCGGACCACGGCGGCGAAATCCGTGCTGATCGGCGACAGCCGCAGCCGGCGCACGCCGGCCGCGGCGAGCGCATCGCGTTGCGGCAGCGCGCACATCAGGCGCGCAGACAGCGTCTGCAGGCCATTGAGGGCGAGGAACGCCTCGCCCTCCTGCGTGCGCAGAGCAAGCCCGTCCGGATGCTCGATGCAGCGGAAGCCGCACTCATCGCGGTTGACGCCGTAGTGGCGGGCGGTGAAGCAGCGCGCCGAAAACGCCAACGGCATCCGGCCGAAGGCGAAGACCTCGGTTTCGATCGCCGGCGACCGTGTCGGCGGATTGACCGCAGCCATCGCCGGAAGCGGCAGCTCGATCGGCGGCACCCAGCGCATCGCGCCGAGCGCGGCCATCTCGTCGAGCGCCGCGGCGCTGTAGACGTTGACGTGCGGCCCGATGACGAACGGCCGGCCGGCGCGCCGGTGCAGCGCCGCCGCGTCGTTGGTCTCGACGAGGAATTCGTCCTGGTCGGCGAAGCGGTGCATGGCGCGCAGTTCGGCTTCGGATTCGATCAGCGCCTGCGTGGCCAGCACCACCTCCTTGCCGGCGGCGGCCAGGTCGCGTGCCAGCGCCAGCCAGTCGTCGGTCTTCATCTCATGCCGGCGCGAGCAGATCACCTCGCCCAGCGTGACGCTGGCCACCGGCAGTTCCGCCACCTGCGCATAGAAATCGAACAGCGTGCGCCGCGACCAGTAGGTCAGCACCGGGCCGACGCTCAGCGCAAAGGGGGCGGCTACTTCCATGGCCGGCTGTAGGCGCCGAGCGTGTGCTGCTGGCCCTCGGCCAGCCGGCCGAGCGCGGCGGTCCATGCCGGCTGCGGCGAGAACCGCGACGGCGCCGCAGCGGCGGCATCGATCGCCGCGCGCCACACGCGCGTGACCTCGCCGACGTAGGCGGGGCTGCGCTGGCGACCCTCGATCTTGATCGCCGCCACGCCGGCGGCGATCAGCTCTGGCAGGATCGGCAGCGTGTTCAGGCTGGTCGGCGCCTCGATCGCGTAGCCGGTCTCGCCTTCGACCTCGAAGCGACCCTTGCACAGCGTCGGATACGCGCGCGGCTCTTCCGGCGCGTAGCGGTTGATCAGGATTCCATTCAGCCGCGCATCGACACCCCGGTCGGGCCGCTCGCGCCAGTCGACGAAGGCCGCCGGCGAGCAGGCGCCGAAGTTGTTCGGCGACTGCCCGGTGGCGTAGGACGACAGGTGGCAGCGGCCCTCGACCATCACGCACAGGCTGCCGAAGCCGAAGACCTCGATCTCGACTTTCGAATTGCGCACCAGATGCGCCACCTGCGAGGCGGTCAGCACGCGCGGCAGCACCGCGCGGGCAATGCCGTAGCGCTCGCGATAGAACTCGATCGCCTCGTGGTTTGTGGCCGAGGCCTGTACCGACAGGTGCAGGCGCAGGTTCGGGTGTGTCCGCGCGGCGTAAGCCATCACGGCGATGTCGGCGAGGATCAGCGCGTCGATGCCCAGCGCTGCCGCGGTGTCCACCGCGCGCTGCCACGGCGCGAAGTCGCGCGCGTCGGCGAAGGTGTTCAGCGCCATCAGCACCTTGCGGCCGCGCGAGTGGGCGTAGGCGATGCCTTCGCGCGTGGCGGCGAGATCGAAGTTCAGGCCGGCGAAGTTGCGCGCATTGGTGGCGTCGCGCAGGCCCATGTAGACCGCATCCGCCCCGGCGTCGATGGCGATGGCGAGCGCCCGCAGCGAACCTGCGGGGCAGACCAGTTCCGGCTCGCGCGGCTTTTCCCGGACGGGCACGGCGTCAGGCTGCGGCGAGCGCCGGCTGCGCCGTCGTCGCTGTCTGTTCGGCGGCCTCGGTTTCGCCGAGCAGGAAAGCGATCAGTTCGCGCACCGGGCGAACCTGGGCGCCGAAGGGCAGCTTGCCGTCGCCGCGGAAGAACAACCCGCTCATCACGTCGCCGCGAAGCGCGGCGGCGAGCTGATGATCGATGCAAAACTGGCCGAACTTGGCGATGCCGTCGCGCAGCCCGCACTGCGCCAGGCAGTCGAAGATCATCGTGCAACGCTTCTTTGCCGCGCGGGCGGCGGCCTTGGCCTGAAGCTTCGGCGCCAGGCGCAGGTAGTTCTCCAGCCATGGCGTGCGAACGGCGCGCGCCGGCAGGCCGGCGACGCTGATGAACTCGACGATGTCCTCGGGCCGGGCCTGCGCCAGCACGCGCTTGAACTGCGGATGCGCGTCGCCTTCCTCGGTCACCGCGAAGGCGGTGCCGACCTGCACCGCCGAGGCGCCGAGCGCGAACAGTTCGCGCACGCGCTGCGGCGTGTTGATGCCGCCGGCCGGGATCAATGGCACCTGGTCCTCGGCGCCGACCGAGCGCAGCAGCGCCCGCGCCTCAGGCAGAACCTGCTCGAACTCGAAGCGCGCGTTGCCGAGGTCCTCGATCCGCGCCGCGCCGAGATGGCCGCCGGCGTGCTTCGGATGCTCGATCACGATCGCGTCGGGCAGCCTGCCCTTGCGCTCCCATTTCTTCAGGATCAGGGCGATGCCGCGCGCGTCGGACAGGATCGGCACCAGCGCCACTTTCGGGTGATCGGCCGTCAGTTCCGGAAGGTCCAGCGGCAGCCCGGCGCCGACGACGATCGCGTCGATGCCGCTTGCGCAGGCCTGCCTGACATAGGCCGCGTACTCGGCCACTGCACGCATCACGTTGACCGCCAGCAGGCCGGCGCCGGCGGCGATCCTGCGCGCGGCGCCGATCTCGCGGTCGAGCGCTTCGAGGTTGGCGGCGTTGATCGCCGCCTTGGCGTCGACGCCGGGACCGAGATTCGTCGTCCTGTCCATCAGGTCCGGATGGTGGCGGCGCAGGTCCACCGAGGCCAGCGTGCCGACGGCATTGTTCGCCGCCACGGTGCCGGCGAGGCGATGCGCCGATACCCCCACGCCCATGCCGCCCTGCACGATCGGCCGCAGCCTGCGGCCGGCGAGTTTCAGGTCGGGCAGCCGGGGCAGGATCACGGGCAGACGCCTTCGGCCAGCCTGGGCTGTACCAGCACCGGCACCTGCGCGACGGACTCGGGCAGTGCCCGCGCGATCTTGCGGCTGACGTCGTTGAACACCCGCTGCGCCTGCACCGGATCGAAGTCGCTGTGGTAGCGCTTGCGCACGCCCTGCTCGGACAGCAGGAAATACAGCGTCGGCGTGACGCCGTGCCGGGCCAGCGAATTCCTGACGCAGGCCAGCGCGCAGCCGTCGAGTGCCACGATCGGCCGTCCGGACTTGGCCGTGCGCACCAGCGAAGGGACGTCGCCGCCGACGCCGGCGATGCACGACATCTCGGCCACCTCGGCGCGGTCGAGCTTCAGCGCCACCGCGTTGGCCAGCTGCGCGGCACTTGAGCAGCCGGAGCAGGAATAGACGAGCGGTTTGGCGTGCGAACGGTCCATGGCCACTTGACGTACAGGGGCGGGCACCGGCATCAGTCGTCGCGCGAACGGGCGAGGCGCAGCCGCCGGCAGCGCCCGGGAAACGACGAAGTGTGATCAACAACATGCGCCCGAGCCTTGAGCCGCATCAAGCGATGACGTTGCGCGGCCCGGGTTGGCCGAGGTCGCCGGGACGAATTAGGCAGCTGCCGCGGTCACGGGCGGCGACGCCGGCCTTGACAGAGGCCCACCCAGTCCATAAATCAGTAACATGTTACTTACTAAAGATCGGCGCAGGACCGCGGCTGGGTCGGCTGTCGGGGCGTCAGCCGTCGCGGCGACGCCTCGGCCAGCGCGCCGGCGGCTGCCGGCAGCGCGCCGCCAGCTCGACGTTGTGCAGGCGGTGTTGACGCTGGCGGCGCAGCGCGATCCGGGCGCGATCACTACGGTGGCCATTGCCGAGCACGTCGGCGTCACCCACGGCGCGCTGTTCCGCCATTTCGCCGACAAGGAGGCGATCTGGGCGGCGGTGTTCGACTGGGTCAGCGGTGCCCTGGGCGAGGTCGTCGGCCAGGCGTTCGCCGAAGGCCGTGACCCGCTGGAGACGCTGCAGCGCGTATTCGTCGCCCATGTCGGCTTCGTCGAGGCCCACCCGGGCGTGCCGCGCATCCTGTTTCACGAGCTGCAGCGCGCCGGCGACTCGCCGGGACGAGCGCGGCTGCGCGAACTGGTGCTGGAGTACCGGCGGCGGCTCGCCGGACTGTTCGAGGCGGCGAAGAAGGCGCGCCAGGTCGACCCGATGCTCGACGCCGAGGCTGCCGCGGTGCTTTTCATCGGCACGGTGCAGGGCATCGTGCTGCACACGGCGCTTTTCGCACGCGCCGGCTCCATGCAGGCGCACGCGCGACGCATCCTGCCGCTGCTGCTTTACGGATTTTGCGGGGCGCGCAAATGAAGGATCTGGCGACCCGCAAATGGATCATCGTTGCGGCCGCGCTGGCTGTGCTTGCGGGCTTTGCCTGGGTCGTCGCCACTCAGGGGCCGATGGCGCCGGTGCGCGTGACCATCGCCCGGGCCGAGGCGGCGACGCTCGCGCCGACGGTCTTCGGCATCGGCACGATCGAGGCGCGTCGCTCGCACGCCCTTGGCCCGACCGCCGCCGGCCGGGTGCTGCGTGTGCTCGTCGACCAGGGCGATCGCGTGCGCGCCGGGCAGATGCTGGCCGAGATGGACCCTGTCGACCTCGAACTGCGCATCGATGCGGCACGCTCCGCGCACGCGCGGGCGCTGC